>CAZXSV010000092.1:0-16548 GCA_964642735.1 uncultured Acidobacteriota bacterium | reverse complement strand
TCTCCGGCGCAGGCTGAATTGTTTTGCGCTTCAACACTTATATTTTCTTCGGATCGCTGTGTTTGCCAGAATGAAAACTGCGATAAAGACGGCCAGTATGATTAGAACCGGCGTGTATCCGGACGGCCTGGCCGTCAGCAATAAAGCGGCGATTATAATTTGCATCAGTCCATAGCCCGCGGATATTTTCCAATGCGGGATTCTCATTTCGTTGGCCAAAATCTGGTAAAAATGCCTTCGATGGGGCTTCAGCAGGTTTTCCCGGCTTTTTATCCGGATGGCCATCGTGACCAATTCATCCGCATAGAACGGGAAAAGGAATCCCGCAAGACAGACGAAATCCAAAAAATTCCTTGAAAGGCGGACTGCCGTTGTCGCGAACGCCAGCCCGAGCAGAATGCTTCCGACGTCCCCCATGAATAATCTGGCTTTCGGGATGTTGAAAGGCAGAAATCCAAGGCACGCGAAAGCGATGCAAACCGACAAAACCGCAATAGCGTCTTCTGTCCTGTTCCGAAATCCGAAGAAAGCCAGGAAGCAAAAAGCTATCGTTCCCGTCAGGGCCGCGATGCCGTTGATCCCATCCATGAAATTGTAAAAATTCGCGGTCCCGACAATGAAAACTATCAGGACGGAAAACAGCCAGGCGGAAGTCTGGAAACTGGCGCCGGAAAAATGTGCGAGGCTCAAGGCGGCGATAAATTGAATCGGGAGGCGGATTTTAGGCGACAGGTCGAGTCTGTCGCTCCAGAAGCTCAACAGAGAAAGAAAAGCCGCCGGGACCCAAAACTCATAGGAAATTTTTAAAAACAGGGAAGAAAAAACGAAGGCGGCCAGGATCCCGATCCCGCCGCCCTTTGGAGTCGGAACAAAATGAGAGCTTCGCTCATTGGGGCGGTCGACAAACCCCCATTTTTGAGCGTAGATCTTCAGCGTAAACGCCCCCAGGCTTCCCAGCAGGAGGCTTGAAAAATATAAAAAAAGATTCATGGACGCACCGGACAGTAGAGCGGATAGGTTCGAACCGGGATTGGGAAAACGAGAAGGGTCGGAGGCTTGTCTGTCAACGGGGATATCCGCGGCAAAGATAAATCCGGATACAAACCGGAAAACCCAAAGTTGGTTTTAAAACCGTCCCGGGTCCGCGCATGCTTCCGCCATGGCACGGTCCAGATCGAACGGTTCAAGAGGCTCGAAATCGGCGTCATAGCGATGAGTCCGGATGACAAAATGACCGGTCAGCCTCGACAGCGATTGCTTTACGAAACCTTCTTTCCCGGTGGCCGTCTGCCAGAAGCGGTCCGCCACAGCCCCGCCCGCGTCGGCGAACCAGCCGGGCACGGAAGGGAAGAAAGCCCTTCCAGTCGCCTTGCGCACCGAATCGAGGATCTCTTTCAATTCAAATGCGCCGTCGCTGAACGTATAAATTTTGCCGGAAGCGAATCCGGACCCGAGAATTCGGTCCACGCGCTCGGCCACCCGATCCAGGTGCGCGATGCTTCGGCGCGTTCTGCCTCCGTCGACAATCGGGAAAACGCCGCGCCGGACGGCGCGGATAAGGCGGGCGTAGTTCCCTTTGCCGTCGCCGCGCCCAAAGACGGCGACCGGCCGGATAATGACGAAGCTCAAACCGCATTTTTCAGCCATTTCCGCCAGCTTTTGTTCCGCCTCGTACTTTAACTCCGCATAAATTCCCGCCGGCATCGGAGCGTCGTCTTCGTCGAGTCCTGTCGCCGGCGTTTGCTCTCCATAGACTTTGGCGCTGCTGAAGAACAGGAACTTGGCTGTTCCGGATTCCGCCGCCGCCCTTGCTGCGTTCAACGTGCCGGTTACGTTGACCTGGCGCACCGGTTCCATCTGGTCGCGACTTACGGCGGCGTGCGCCAGACCGGCAAGGTGAACGCACGCGTCCGGCTTTTCCTGCTGAAAAACGGCTTTCAGCTCGCTGAAATTCACGGTCGACCCCCTGTGCAGACAGGGAAGACTTCCGGCCTCCGGCCCATTGGAGAATCCGGCCACGTCCCACCCCGAGGCGCGCAATCGCCGGCTGATTTCGCGCCCGAGGAATCCGTCGATGCCGGTGATCAAAACTTTCATGTCAAAGCCACGACTGTTGAAATTCAAATGCGGCGTTGTCCGGCCACATCCCTGATCATTGCGTCATAGAGGCCGGCCACGACTTTGCGCGAATAGCGTTTTTCAACAAAAGCGCGTCCGGCGGCGCCTTCCGCCTCGATGCGCCCGGGATCGTTTCGATAGGCCGTCAGGGCGGCGATGTAATCGTCTATCCGCCCCGTTGGAGTCCAGGCGCCGCATTTGGATTCTCTGACGATTTTCACAAGCTCAGAGCCTTCTGAACAGCACACGACGGAAGGACGGGCGCAAGCCATGGTCGTGTAAATTTTTGAGGGGAATCCGTCGTCTTCAACCCTGGGGTCCATCAGGATTGTCGCGAGGTCGCTGCTCGAATTGATCTCGGCCATCCTCTCCCTGGGCTGGTATCCGAGCAGGAGGATGTTGTGCAATCCCAGACGCTTGATTTCGTTCGCCAGCCACTCTTTCCTGGCGCCGCCGCCGATCACAACGAAATAGATCCGGTCCCCGGCGCGCTCGGCCGCGCGAAGCATCGGATCCCAGTGCTGCGCCAGCCCGATGTTGCCCGCGTACATGACAACAAACCTGTCCGTAAGCGTGTGCTGCCGGGCGAAGGGATTGTCCCGCGGCATCGGACGGTACAGGTCAATGTCCACGAAGTTGGGGATGGTGAGCACCTTGTTTTTATCGACTTTCCGCGACACAACCGCATCCCGGAACTTGTCTCCGATGGCGACGATCCGCTCGCTTTTGGCGTAGACGAAAGACTCCAGTCTTTTGAGAGCCCAGATCAGCAGGGGATTTTTGATGGCTCCCTGATTGATTGCAAAGTCGGGATAGAGCTCCTGGACATTGTATATGGATTTGCCTTTGTACCATTTGGCCAGCAGCCAGGAGACGGCGCCCAGGGTCAGCGGAGGCGATGGAGAAAGGACGACATCGTATCTGCCCGCATGCTGCAGGGCGAACCGCAGCGCGCCTATGTGGAAGAAGAGCATGTGCTTCATCCGGGCGCCGGAATCGGACGACTTTCTGGGCATCGAGATATGCCACACGGGGATCCCGTCCACTTCGCTGTAAAAAAGCCATCGGGATTTCCTGGGGGTCAGAGGCTGCCGTCTTTGCTGCTCGGGATCGACGTTGAAATGCGGCGTCGTTGTCAGGACTTCCAGTTCATGGCCAAGCCGCTTCAACTCGATTGCGAGGTCTGTATAGAGATAGGCCGTGGATACGCCGTCGGGTGAAAATATCAGGGAGTGAATTAGAATTTTTGCCATAATTCGATCGTTGAGGCTGCCGGCATTGCGCTTCGCGTTCGCGGACAGAAAGGGTCGAAGACCGGTCAGCGCGGATTGTTCGACCAGGACTCTTCGGCGGAATCCGCGAGCCTGTAGCCGAGGACGATCCGGCACACCGTGCTGGAGACGTTGGATTTCAAGTATTCCGCGGGAGGATTCCAGCCCGAAGACTCTCCGACGACGAGTCCGACGGCTTTGAGAATGGCTTCGGGGCTGACGCCGGAAAGGATATTGCTTCCGCATTCGACGGTTTCCGGGCGTTCTGTCACGTCGCGGATGGTGACGTTGGGAACCTTGAACAGGCAGGCTTCCTCCTGGACCGTTCCGCTGTCGGAAAGCAGGCAGAAAGCGGCCTTTTCCAGCCGGATGAAATCAAAAAATCCCAGCGGCTCGATGAAGCGCAGCCCCGGGCGATGGATATCGATCCCGAAAGCCTTCGCCTTGGCCCGGGATCGAGGGTGAAACGAGCAAATTACAGGCCAGCCGTACTCCCGGTGAAGCAATTCGAACGCTTCAACAAGGTCGCGCAGACGCTTTTCTATGTCGACGTTTTCCGCCCGGTGCATCGTGACCAGGAAAAACTTGCCCGGTTCGACTCCCAGGGTTTCCAACGCTCTGGATTGGTCGATCTGCGGTCCGTAATGGTCGATGACTTCTTTGATGGGATTTCCCGTGACGAAAATCCGCTCCCCGGGAATCCCTTCCCTCAGGAGGTTTTCCTTGCTTCGCAGGGTATAGGGCAGGAGCACGGTGCTGGAATGATCGATGACTCTGCGGTTGACTTCTTCGGGAACGCGGTCGTCGTAACACCTGTTTCCCGCTTCCATGTGATATACGGGAATGCCCAGGCGCCTGGCCACAAAGGCGCAGAGGCCGCTGTTGGTGTCGCCCAGAATCAACAGCCGGTTTGGCCGGCGTTGGAGGAAAATCTTCTCGCATTGTTCGAAAATCTGCCCGACCTGGCCGCCAAAAGCGTTCGAACGGATTCCGATGTTTATATCCGGAGGGCGCACCCCCAGTTCCTCGAAAAAGATGTCGTTCAGGCGATTGTCGTAATTCTGCCCGGTGTGAACCAGGATGTGGTCGGATTGCTTGTCCAAAACAGGGATGACTCTGCTGAGACGGATGATTTCCGGCCGGGTTCCCAGCACAGTCATTATTTTCATTTTGCCGCCGGTCATCGGGACTCCTTCCTCGCCATTATTGCGCTTTGAAGCTCATCGCGAATATAGTCCAGTCTGAGCAGAAGATCGGCCATCGCATCGACGCTGAGCCGGCGCGTGTTGTGGGAGTTGTAATCCTCCAGGTGAGAGATCTGCTTTCGTCCTTCGGTGAAATAGGCCGCGTAGTTGAGGTCGCGGTTGTCGGCGACGACTCGAAAGTAGTCGCCGAGATCTTCCGCCTTCGCCATTTCCTCCCGGGTCAGCAGCGTTTCGAAAAGCTTTTCCCCGTGGCGCGTTCCGATGACCCGGATCGGACTTGAAGATTTGAATACCTGTTGTATCGCCAAAGCCAGAGTCTCGATGGTGGCCGCCGGAGCTTTTTGAATGAAGATGTCGCCGGCGCGCCCGTGCTGATAGGCGTATAGGACCAGATCCACCGCGTCTTCTATCGACATCATGAAACGGGTCATGTTCGGATCCGTCACGGTGAGCGGCTTGCCTCGCTTGAGTTGATCGACGAACAGGGGGATGACCGAACCGCGGGAAGCCATCACGTTGCCGTAGCGAGTCCCGCACATGATGGTCCCTTTGGATAGGGCGACGCGCGACTTGGCCACCATAAGCTTTTCCATCATGGCCTTGGAGATTCCCATGGCGTTGATCGGATAGACCGCCTTGTCCGTGCTCAGCGTGATCACCCGCCTGACGCCGGATTCCATCGCTGCGTTGAGGACGTTTTCAGCTCCCAGGGCGTTGGTCCTGAGCGCTTCGAGCGGATAGAACTCGCAGGAGGGGACCTGCTTGAGCGCCGCCGCATGAAAGACGTAATCGGATCCGGCCATTGCATAGACGACGCTGTCGTAAGTCCGGACGTCGCCGATGAAAAACTTCAGTTTTGGATTGCCGTAGGAAAGCCGCAGGTCTTCCTGTTTCTTCTCGTCCCGGCTGAAAATCCGGATCTCCTTGATGTCGGTGTGGAGAAATCGGCGCATGACTGCGTTCCCGAAAGTCCCGGTGCCGCCGGTGATGAAGAGGGTCTTGTCTTTAAAAATCGATTTTTCGGAAACCTTCGTTTTATTTTTATTTTGTGGCGCCAAGGCAACTCCTCCATTTCGCGTAAGGCGTGGGATCGTTGACGAGTTGAGAGATCAAATCCGGCCACGAGGGGCGATCGAATCCCGTGGCCCGAATGAACTTGTCTCCGATCATGCTGCGATCGGAGCTTTCGCCGTCGTACGGCTGGATTTCCACATCCAGGCCATAGGCGTCCTTCAGCCGGCAAAGCAATTCATGTTTGGAAATCGGCGGGCCGGCGACCTGATAAACGCCGTTAAGATCGGGACGCTCCTCGATGATTCGGCCCACCAGTTCGGAGAGATAGTTCGTGGTGACGCCGGAGTAGATCACTTTGGCAAATCCCTTGATCGTTTTGCCCCGTTGCGCCAGGAACCATTCCAGCAGGGATTTAAACTGGGCGAGTTCGCGCCCGATGATTGACGTGCGCAAAGTCAACGCGTTTTTCGCCGCCACTTCCCCCAGGTGTTTGCTCTTGCCGTACAAATCCTCGGCGTCGGATGGATCCTCTTCGGTGTATTGGCCTTTCCTGCCGCTGAAAACGCAATCGGTGCTGAAGTGAATGATTCGGCCGCCCCAGGCGCCGGCGAATTCGGCCAGCTTGTGCGGCAGCAGGGAGTTTAAAACGATGCTGGGAATTGCCGACTTGGACTCTTCGCGTTGCTTGACAATTCCTATGCAATTGACAATAAACTCCGGCTGCAAGTCCGCCAGTCGACATCCCAACGCCGGCAGGTCCATGGCATTGACCCGCTCCAGCGCCGCGGCTTCATGGAAAAGGTCGATGCGGCTGTAAAATGGCTCGGCAAGAGAGCCGAGAATCGAGCAGCCGACGTCCCATCGTCGGTTTCGCAGGGTTTGAAACATCTTGTGGCCGAGCATGCCTTCTCCGCCAAGGATCAGCGCTTTCATGATCTCTTCATCTCCGTCTTGGCCCAGTCCATATATTCCTTCAACCCTTCCGACAGCGAAACCGCAGGCTCGAACCCGAAGGCGGATTTCGCCGCGGAAATGTCGGCCAGGCTGTGCCTGACGTCCCCGGGCCGCGGGGGGCCGTGGACAATTTTCGCTTTGACGCCGGCGGCTTCCTGCAGCAGTTCGACCAATTGATTGACGGTGATGCGGGTTCCGCTGCCGAGATTGAAGGCGCCGCAGACCCCCGCGGCCATCGCGGCTTTCCTGTTGGCCTGGACCACGTCATGGACGCTGATGAAATCCCGGGTCTGCTTCCCGTCTCCGAAGATTGTCAGTGTTTCTCCCCGCAGCATCTGGAAAGCGAAAATCGGTATGACGTTTCCGTAGGCGTCGAATCGTTGGTTGGGGCCGTAGACGTTGAAGTAGCGCAGGCATGCCGCCTCCAGCTTGAAAAGCTTTGAAAAGGCGAGGCTTTCTTTTTCCTCGCAAAGCTTGGTGCAGCCATAGGGCGAGTCCGGCTCCACCGGATGGTCCTCGCGGATGGGCAGGGTTTTGAGTTCGCCGAAGATTCCTGCGGACGACGACACCACGATTTTGCGCACTCCGGCGGCCCTTGCAGATTGCAGCACCCGGAGGGTTCCCATTACGTTGATATCGGCGTCCAGCATCGGATTGTCGATCGACCGCTTGTTGCCCACAGAGGCGGCCATATGGAACGCCACATCCGCTCCTTGAACGGCCCGCTCAACGCTCTTCGGATCGCGGACGTCCCCTTCGATGAAAAGCAATGAAGAGAGCCCGTCCAGGTTGGTTCGGAACCCGGACATGAGATTGTCCAGCACGGTTACGTCGTGGCCGGCGTTTACAAGACTCCGGGCCAGATTGGAGCCGATGAATCCCGCTCCTCCAGTGATCAACATTTTCATTTTTTATCCCGTGAAAGCAAGAAACAGGATTTGCCGCGACAGGTTTCCCGGCCGCGGCGCCCGTTCTTCTCAATGGCAGTTATAGGGTTCAGAGGCTTGGAGCAGCGCGTCTTTCTCGGCGCGATCAGGGTAGTTGATCAAAACGGCTCGATATTTTCCTTTGAAAACGAACAGACTTCCCGCCGCGGCGCCGATGACGCCAAACTGCCGGATCAGTCCGGCTATGTCGTCCAGACCGGCGGCGCCTCCGAGCGCTGTGATGGGCAGCGACACGGCTTCCCGCACTGCCCGGATGAGCGCCAGATCATACCCGGCCATGACGCCGTCCTTGTCGATCGCGTTGACGACGATTTCTCCGGCGCCGTGCGATTCGATCTTCTTTGCCCAGTCGGCCGGATGGACGCCGCATCTTTTCCGGCCGTTGCAGGTGCAGAGCTCATATTGAAGCGGGGCGTCGGTTTTTTTTACATCCATGACCACGACGACGCTTTGGCTTCCCACCCTTGCCGCGGCTTCGGAAATCAATTCGGGCGTTTCGAAGGCGGCCGAGCTGACCGCGACTTTCTCCACGCCCAGCCGGACGATCCTCTGAATCTGCTCGGCCGTCTTGACGCCGCCTCCGTAGCACAACGGCATGCGGCATTCGGCGGCGAGGTTTTGAATCAGCGTGTAGTCCGGCTCCCGGCCCTGCACGGTCGCATCAATGTCCAGCACGACGAGTTCATCGACTTCCTTTTCATTGAAAATCCGCACTGCATTGATCGGGTCGCCGACATATTTGTGGCTTTTGAATTGAACTGTTTTGACCAGCCCGCCGTTTCGGACCAGCAGACAGGGGATGATGCGGGGTTTCAGCATGGCTGCTCGGCGAAATTTTTCAGGAGCTGAATGCCCCAGTGATGGCTCTTTTCGGGGTGGAATTGAACGCCCCAGATATTGCCGGAACGAACGGCTGAAGCGAAACTGCCGCAATAGTCCGTCCAAGCCAGCGCATCGTCCGGCCGGCGCGGCCGGAAAAAATAGGAGTGCAGAAAATAAAATCGAGAGTTATGCTCCAGCCCCCGGAACAGGCACGACGTCTCTCTTGGGCGGACGTCGTTCCAGCCCATGTGGGGCAGGCGGGTTTTCTGGTTGAAGGAAGTTTCATCGAACCTTAGGACTTCCGCGTCGATCCATCCCAGGCCGGCCAGCTTGCCTTCTTCGCTGCGCCGCGCCATCATCTGCATGCCCACGCACACGCCGAGCGCCGGCCGTTTCTTCCGCAGCACCAGATCGTCCAGGCAACGGCGCATCCCCGACTCGGTCAAAAGCGTCATTGCCCAATCGAACGCGCCCACCCCCGGAAGTATTATTTTCCCTGCTTTGGCCAATTCTTCGGCTGTAGTTGCGACAGTGAAGGGAACTCCGAGCCGTTTGTAAATGTTGACAAAGGCGTGAATGTTGCCCAGCCCGTAGTTGACGATGGCGATCATCTTCTGCCGCCGAAATCTATTCCGAGCAGCTTCAGAGCCTTCGCCCCCAGCGCGTAGAGCCATGCCTGGGATTTGTAGTCCCGGTAGGTTTTGACCGGAGCGTCAAAATAGCCCTTGAGTTCCTCGACAGCGACGCCCAGTTTGGTGGCCACATATTCGAACTCCTGGGCCGCCGCCGCGTCGTCCAGCGGAGGAGTCTTGAGCCTTTCCAGCGCTTCTTCCCGCGTCATCTGATTCGTCAGGATCATGCTGGAATAGGTGACTCGACGGGTGTCGAATCCGAATTTTCTCGGCAGCCAATATCCCTCGTAAAACCTGGTGAATCGCGACTCATAATGTTTTTCGGCGTAGGATTTCCAGCCGAATTTATCGACGAGCAGCTGAATCGCGTCCTTTTTGTTGTAAGGGATGTAATTCAGCGGCCGGACAAGCCGGACCCCTTTCACATAGGGCAGGTAGAACTTGTGCCGTAATATGGAAGTCGTCGGAAAGGTCTTCAGCGGCCGCGTCCCGAACTGCCGGTGGATGTCGCGCAGCTGGACAAAATCGGACTGGTAGTACATCCATTCGAGCGGCATGTCCACGCACTCGGTCGAATAATTCGCGCCCGTCAGGATGTACCGGACATTGTTTTGCTCGGCGAACCTGTACATCATGGCAAAGAAAGCGTGGTCCTGAGGGGTGTCGATATGAGGCACGCCGGATTTGAAAAAAGCCAGCTGCAGGTCCCGCATCTCCTCCCAGTCGATCACTTCCGTATAGAGATCGAGCCCCAGTTTATCGATCAGTCTTTCGATGTTGTGCACGCCGATCTGCGAGTTCCAGCCGGCGTCCACGTGGAAAACCAGAGGGCGAAGATTCAATTGCTCTTTTGCTATGTAAGCCAGGTAGGAGCTGTCCACGCCGCCGCTGATTCCCAGAATGCAGTCAAACTCCTTCCCTTTGCCGGCTTCCTTGATTTTTTGCACAAGAGCGAGCAACTCCTTGCGTCCCCGGTCGTCGGTGCGCCAGTTTGGAAGGACATGCCGGTAAAAAGTGCTGCAGTGGTCGCAGACTCCTTTTCCGTCGAAAACAATTTTGGGATCGGATGTGTCCATGACGCAATGGGTGCAAATTCGATAGGGCCTGATTTTCATTCTACGTCTCCCGGAGCTTTGAATCGACAATAGCCAGCAGTTTCGCGTTGTAGGCAGCCGTGCGGTAGCCGGCCTGGGCGGCGCGCAGATTGGAAAGTGCAATCGGCAGAAGGCGCTCCCCATGAGAAACGGCGTCTTCAATCGCTTGGGCTAAATCCGCCGGCGATTGCTTGGACACTTCGTATCCGTTGACATCGGCGGCAAAGATGTCGCGTATGCCGCTGTGATTGGTCGTGATGACGGCGCACCCCGCCGCATAAGCCTCCAGAATGCTGATGGGCTGGCCTTCGTACGCGTAATAGGTGGGAAGACAAAAAACATGGGCCCGGTGAAGCAACTCTTTTTTTTGACGCCCGCCCACGACGCCGTGATAGCGGATCTGCGGCTTCCCGCCCAGTTTCGAGAGGAAGGCGCTTTTCTGCTTTTCCGATTCGAAACCGCCGGCGAAATCGATCTCGACGGAAGCTTGCGTCGACTCGGGCAGCCTCATGAAGGCCTCGATCAGCTCTTCATGCCCTTTGCCCGGAAGCAGGTTGCTGAGGAAGAGAATTTTAAGGGGGCGCATGCTTCCGAACTTCCGCCGGACGCCCTCCGGTTCCATAAAGAGAAAATCTTCGGCAAAATTCGGGACGACGTGGATTCTGGATTCGGGCAGCGCGTTTCTGAAAATTTCAACAAAGCTGGGGCCCAAAACTATTGCGCCGCCTATCCGGCGGAGGAAGAATTCATTCAACCGGCGCTGCAGGGACTTTTTCCCAAGCATGATAGACCTCATGCCGTTCCCGCCGTGCAGATGCACGATCATGCGGTTCAGTTTTTTCAGGCATAGAAGGTATAAGAGCAGGTCTTTCATATTCCCGGCATAGGATTCTGCAATCGTGAAATAGATGGCGCGGGCTGACTTTTTCTTCCGCCATGCGCTGTGCAGAATTCCGGCGACGGCGAAGATTCTGGAGAGCGAGCTCACTCCCTGCTTGAACTCGTTCTTGTTCAGGTTCACCACTTCAACCCGGTGATTCTTCTTCAACTCGTCAAGGAACACCTCGCAGGCTTTCGATTGGCCTGTCACGGGTTCCGGCAAGGGGCCGATGAAAAGGACGCTCATGGGGACCAGTTGTGGACGCGCCGTCTTCGCCTCAGCGATAGGGCGCGGGAAATTTTGCGGTTGACGGTCTTTCGTTGCCGCACGAGGTTGAATGTTTTGACGGCCCTTCGGGCGGCGGCGCGTTTCGACAGTTCGCTGAATCGCCCGATCAGCGGCGAATCTTCTTGCGGGCGAAGGCCAGACAGTCGGATTCGATCGACTTTGCAATGGAAATCCAGCTGCAGTCCCTCAGCATTTTATTACGGCCAGTTTCTCCCAGTCTCTTGCGGTCGCCGCTGCATTGCAGGCTCGTCAGGGCCCGGGCGAGGTCTTCGGCGTCGTCTTCCTTGAAAAAAAGCCCGTTTCCTTCAATGCGCGTCCGGTCTCCAATGGTTTCCGAGACTATCAGAGGAAGGCCGCTTGAGGCCGCGTCGAGCATGGACATGGATTCCTGTCGGGGCCACACCGCTATATCCGCCATCCTATAGATCTCGGCGAGCTGCGAATGCTTCATGAAAGGCAGCGTTTTTGAATTCCGGCGCGCAAGGATGGCGGATTTCTGCATTCCTTCTCCCACGAACAGACTGTGGAACCGGGGATTTTGCTGCGCCGCGCGTTCCACAGCCTGCGCCAGAGCGAGCGGATTCTTGTCGTCTGAAAATCGGCCCGTGTAAACGCATAGGATGTCCTCTTCCGAATATCCGAATTCGCGCCGCAACCGAACTCTCGATGCGATGTCCGCAGGCGAGACGGGCGGGTGAAACAGCTCCGTGTCCGTTCCCAAAGGGCGAAGCGAAAGCTTTTTTGCGGGGACGCCGTAAAAATTATTTGCCACGTAGACGCAATCGGGCGAGATGGCGTAGCATTTTTCCACCGCAAGGCTTGCCAGGAATGTCGGCAGCGTCCGGGTCAAGCGGTAAGCGGCTTTTTTCAACGGATTCCCGCCCGGATTTTTTATATCAGGTTTGACTACCGACAGGTGCTGGTGCGTTTCGGCGAATAAACGAAATCCAAATAAAGATGCTGTCGCGGCGAGCTGAAAGGTCTGCAGGGATGCGATCTCCAGACTGTAGACAAAATCAGGGCGCATTTTGCGCACCTGCGCCGCAAGGCCGCGAATCAGGACGTAGTTCGAAAACGTCGTTGAAGCGAGACGGTGGACCTTAAAACCGTCGTCGGAAAACGTCTGAATCCCCTGATCGGCCGGGCCCAGGAAGGATTCATAGGTTTCTCGGTAGTTGTCTTCATTGCCGTACACGTTCAGGTTGGACGTATACAAATGCACGTCATGGCCAAGGTGCGCCAGGGCTTTCGGCAGGCAGTTTTCGGTGTATCCCATTCCCGACGAATAGAAGGAGCTGACGACTGCAATTCGCATAAGACCAGCTTGGTTAACCCGCGGCGTCAGGAAATCTTCCCGCAGAGGAGCGCGGAATGATAGGTCCAAAGCCGGGTCGCGACTCCCGGCATCAGTCGCAGCATCCACTCTTTGGACAGATGCCGGAACCGCGCCTCACGGCCATATTGATACCGATAGGTTTCATAGGAGGCATTCGCCGTTATCTGCTTGAAAACATGCAGATCGCAGGTCTGAACCAGCCTCCGGATGGTTTTGGGCGAGTAATCGTTGATATGTCCGACGGCGTCGAACCTGTAATCCTTTTTTAACCGGAGGTTGTCCTCGAGCGGAACCTCGATGAAGACGAGCCTTGCGACGCGGGCGGCTTCGTACAGCAATTGGCGCGGATATTCAAGGTGCTCCACAACATGGCTTAATACGGCCAGGTCGAACTTTCCGTCTTCGTAAGGGATGCGGTATCCGTCGAAGAGCCGGAACTCTTCCAATCGCTCCATTTTTCTGTCGCGAAGAACTTCGACGGCCGCGCTCGAGATTTCCAGCGCATACAAATGCTCGCCGAATTTCAAGTCGGAAAGCCTTTGAAGCACCGAACCTTCCCCCGCTCCGATTTCTAGAATGGTTTTGTGGGGGCTTCCGCCGCACAGGGCGACGATATTGTTCGCCTTGTCTATCGCCCCCAGCCGACGCCACTCCGATTCTCCCTGGTAATATCCGTCGTAATTGGTTTTTAGCTTATCCTTCACTTTCATGCAATTCTCGATTCCGCGCTGACCGGCGCTCCGGCAAGGGGTCCGGGCGTTCCTGCCGGCGTTGCGTTCTGGGAGTGCGGTCTAGGCGACCTTGATGAAACTGTACTCCTCCCCATTTTCTGAGGCGGCGAAAATGCGATACCCGGCTTTGTTCAGAGATTGAACGGCGCGCCGTGTCGCGTCGATTCCAACGTCCGGGAATCGATGATGGAATTCCAGCAGGATCTGCCCGATGACGACGCCCGACCGGATGATGTCTTCCAGCACTTTGTACTCGGCGCCTTCGATATCCATCTTCAGGATGTCGAGACGCGAGTGGCCGAGTTCCCTCATGATTGTCGAGAGCCTCCGGACTTCCACCGGAATGGCCCGGTCGTGGGTCGACTTGCGGTCGAGAATCGTATGAGAGACGTAGCTTGCATTGTCGGGAGGGAAGAACAGGGCTTTGCCGTCGTAATCGGCGATTCCCGTTTCATGCAGCTTGAAACGGTCGGGCAAAGCCTGGGCCTTCATCCATTCGATCGAGGCCGGAGTGGGATCAAAGACATGGACTGCAACCTGATAGCTCCCGATCAAGGACAGGTCGAAACTGATGTCTTTTCCAGCTCCGAAAGAGTAGACAATCGAATCTGGGGTTATGGAATCCGGGCTGATCCACCAGCCGCAGTCTTCGCTGCCATGGCGCTTTGTCGGGATATGCGCCTGCACGGGGAACTGGACGTCGCGGCCGAGTTTGATCAAAAACATCCGGCGCAGTTTTCGGTATATGGGTTTGATGAAATTCATCCACATAGAGTCGGTTTTGTTGCGGCGCCCTCGACGCCGGCCGGAAGGATGGCGCCCGACGTGGAGCGTCCCCTCTCCTCGCCGCCATCCGTCGGGCCGAAAATGAAACGCTTGATCCCTTGAACCCTGTTTTTGAGGCTGAAGGCGGCCGATCGAGCGAGGGCCGCCGAGCCGAGAGCCTCTCGTTTGCTTTTGGAGCGAAGAACGGACGCCAAACCGCCTGCAATGGATTGCACGGATTCCGGATCCACGAAAACGGCTTCATTTTCCGTGAGGAAATCCCGATTGAAGGTCCGGTCGGAAACGACCAGCGGGAGTCCGCATGCCATCGCTTCGACCGTCACGTTCGCCAGACCTTCGGCCAGGCTCGGAAGCACAAACACGTCCGCAGACGACAGCCACATCGGGAGGTCCTCATTGAATACCGGGCCGGCGTGCAAAACGCTTTTCCCGCCGGGCCATTGAGGGCCTCGGCCCAGGAACAATCCCCGCACGTCGCCCAGCTTCTCTAGCGCCTCGAGCGTTCGAAGAGGCCCCTTGCGCTCGATGAAGTGGCCTGCGAAAACAGCGATCAATCCCTCTGCCGGCAGTCCAAGTTTGCGCCTGCATTCGGCCCGGTCGAGCGGCGCGAATCTTTTTTCGTTAAAGCCGTTCGGCAGGTACTGCACTCTTTTGGCGGAGGCGACGCCTGTTTCGGCCAGAAAACGCTCATTGTCTTTGGAAACGCACAGGATCCCTTCCGAGTCGAAGAAAACGCCGAGCTCTCTGGGATCGCCCGCGGGATTTAAAAAGCCTCGGATCCCCGATTCCTGCAGCTCGACTATGTAGGGAATTCGCCGGGCTTTGCACCATCGGCGGGCGGCATAGGCTCCGATCCAAAAATGCCCGCAAACGAACTTCGGCGCCGGCTGGCAGGCGCCAAGACCGCGTTCCACCGCTTTCCTGAACAGTTGCTCATTGATCCGTCTCGCATAGCCGTTCGAGCGGAAGAAAACCAGCGGCAATTCGAAAAACCGGGGCCGAACCACTCGGTAGTTCATTGTCAACGGCGCCTTGCCCGTCGAGTTGAGCCGCCGCTCGCGGATCTGTTTGCCTATGCTGATTGGCGCAATGACTTGGACGTCCAATCCTCCATCAAACATTGCGTCGGCAAGGTTCTTTAGAAAAGCGCCGCTTTCCGGCATCCAGGGCGTTGGAAAGATCGGGGCGATGCACGTGATGGACGGCCGCGTCATTGGGCGCTCCCAGGGATGCCGGACAATCCCATGTCCTGCGGAATGCTTTCGATATCCGTTCGCTGAACGGCCCTGTTCTGGAGGATGTTATGAGCCGCGATGCCCGCGCCCAGCGCCACGGGCAAAAAGCGCAGCACGAGGCCGGTTTGCACGCTAAGCTGTATTGCAGCCCCGCACCCGAAGCTGAACAGGCACCTGCCGATCGTCCGGGCCGTGGGATCCGCAGATCGCACCAGGGCGATGCAGGCGAAGGCGAATCGGATCAGGATCGCCATCAAGGCGACAAGGAAAAGAGGGCCGCCTTCATAATAAGCCTCGGAAAGAAGCAGGTGCGGATCGACTCCTGTTTTGTCCAATAGCGATTGGGCGCCTCTGGGCGCCAGATAAAAAGGATTGCTGAGATCGGACAGGAACTGGACGACTCCTCCATAGCGCAGCTCCTTCGCTTCGTCCATTGCCGTGCTGCTGGTGAAGCGCACTATTACGGAGCCGGCCAAATCCTGGAACAGCAAAACTCCCGCCAGGGCCGCCGCGCCCAGAACCAGACTCAGCTTGATAACCCACATCGGCCGACGGCGTTCGGCCAGCACATGGAGCGCAAGAGCCGTCAAAAACGACGCCGCGTAGGCCGCCACGCCCGATCGCTGCGCAGCCAGCAGTGAGCCGGTCAATCCAAAACTCACAGCTGCAACAGCGGCCAGCGCGATGCCGATATTTTGCTTCTTTCGGTCCCGGATAAAGGCCAGTCCGCCCAGGCAGGCTGCAATCATGAGGGGGAAGAAACCTACGGTGGTGCTGTCGAAGATTGAAAACACCCTTTCAAATCCGTCGCCCTCCTCGATGGCCACGGCGTTGATGAAGCCCAGCCGCGTCAGCCACTGCACTGCCGGGACGAGCATGCTGAGCGTAAAAGAGATCGCCAGGACGCGCCGGATCGAAATCAGCGATCTTACTCTCAGGAAAAAGAGCAGAAGCAGTCCATTGATCGCGATGGCGATCAATCGCCAAATCCCAACCGTTCCCGACAGCCATCCGGCGCTCCCCCCGATCAGGAGGGCTGCCAGGTATGCGACGCCCAGCACGTGAGGCTTCCCGATCCATCCGGGCCTGGAAACGAACGCTAAAGCGAGTCCCGGGAGGATGATCAGTTTCGTCCCGCTCATCTGGGCTATTTGCGACGACTCCGGCGAAGACAGCACCGAGGGCAGCCAGTCGAGGCCGATTCCAATCGTGATCAAGACGAGACACCATTCCCG
>CAZXSV010000091.1:0-16679 GCA_964642735.1 uncultured Acidobacteriota bacterium | reverse complement strand
TGTCCGCCCGGCGCTCGCGCCAAAGTGTAAACGTTATTCATTGACAGGCCCTTAGCGCGCCTCAAGAGTTGCCAGAAGGGTCAGCGCCTTTTCCACGCGCTCCCGCAACTCCTCGCGTTCCTTTTGAAACAGCTTCAGATTGTCCTGAGCCGCGGATTCCCTGTTGTGCAGACTGCCGATTTCCTCCTTCAGCCGCTGGTTCTCGGCTCGAAGAGCTTCATTGTCGTTGCGAACGCTTTTAAACTCTTCGACTACTCGGAAGATTTTATTTTCCAGATGGCCGAACCGTTCCAGGCCTGAAAGTTCCAACTGAGGTTTGCTTTCATTCATATGGATCTGAGCCCCGCTCCATAATTATTATTTAAAAAGGACAAGATAGTATCGATGAAATTCTGCACCCGGTCAACGGTAAGGGTTTTTTCGCGATCCAGGAAGGTCAAGCGCAACGTCAGACTCACTTTGCCCTCCGGGATTTTCTCCCCTTCAAATGCGTCGACGAGCTGAATCTGGACCAATTCGGAAATGCCCAGCCGGGAAACGCCCTTGCGGATTGCGGCAAACGCAAGGTCCTTGGCGACGACGATCGACATATCCCGCTCTGCGGACGGATATTTGGGAAGCGGATCGTAGGAAGGCGGCGAGAACGCGTGCCGCGCGAGGCATTCAAAATCGATCTCGGCAAGATATACCGGCTGTTTGAGCTTGTATTTCTCATCGAGCGACGCGGAAAGCAGTCCCAGCGCCCCGGCTGTTTCCCCCCCGATTTTCAGAACCGCCGATTCCGAGGAATTCATCCAGGCAATTTCGGCCGGCTCAATCTCAAAAGAAGAAATTCTCAAGCCCTGCAAAAGTGCTTCGAGGGCCCCTTTAAGATGAAAGAAGTCGTAGCTCGCCGCTGGATTTTTCCAATTCTGGTTTGCAAAACCGCCTGCGCCCAGCACGCCCAAGACATTTTTTTCCACGGGAACGCCGTCAGACCCAAGGCGATAGACTTTCCCCAGTTCAAAGAGCCGCACTGTCCGCTGACCATAATTGAAATTTCTCTTTGCGGATTTCACCAGCCCGGGCGCGAGCGAGGTGCGCATGAACTGCGTATCTTCCGTCAGGGGATTGCGGACAGCCGCTCGCTCTCCCTCTAGCGGAGGGAAATCCAGATGATCCGACGCACCCGCAAAACTCAGGTTGACGGCTTCATTGTAGCCTTGTCCCGACATCAATTCCCGGATCGCCTTTTCATGATGGAAAATGGAGGAATGGATCCCGATCGTTTTTCCGGGAGGAAGAGTCGTCGGAATATTTCCATATCCGTAGAAGCGCGCCAGTTCCTCTATCAAATCCGCTTCCAGTTCCATATCTGCGCGATAGGTCGGGCATAAGATCTGCCAGGCGCCTTCCTCGAGAGGCGTCACGTCAAAATTCAGCTTGCGCAGAGTCGACTCGATGAACTCTCCCGGCATGCCGACTCCGAGCAGAGCTGCGACATTTTCCTGCCGCAAGACAATGCGGACAGGCTCTTTTTTCACGGGGTAAACGTCTTTCAGGCTTCCGGCGATCTTTCCGCCGGCGAGCTGCTCAATCAGGCTGCAGGCGCGGGCGATGGAGGGAATGGCGTTGTCCCAGTCGGCGCCTCGCTCGAACCTGTAGCTTGCTTCCGTGGAAAGGCCGAGTTTTTTGGAAGTCCGCCGGATGGAGGAGGGGGTAAAGTAGGCGGATTCCAGCAGGACGCGGGTTGTAGATGCGGATATTTCCGAGTTCATCCCGCCCATTACTCCGGCGATCGCCACCGGCCCTTCTCCGTCGTTGATCATCAACATCTCGCCGTCCAGCTCTCGCTCCTCGCCGTCCAGCGTCCGGAATCGCGCTCCCTGCTGAGCCCTAGCGACCACAATCTTTCCCTGCCGCAGGACATCATAGTCAAACGCGTGAAGCGGATGCCCCATCTCCAGCAAAACGTAGTTCGTGACATCCACGACGTTGTTCAGCGGCCGCATTCCGGCCGCTTCCAGCCGCTGCTGCATCCAGCCGGGCGAAGCGCCGACCTTTATTCCATCCAGGGTCAGCCCGACATACCGGGGGCACAAATCTTCGTCCCGGATTTCTATTTGACAGGGTATTCGGTCGGCAGGGATCGAGAGCTTTTCCTGCAGGGAAGGAAACCGCATCGGCCTCCGATAAAGAGCGGCGATCTCCCGCGCGATCCCGATATGGCTCAAACAGTCCGGCCGGTTCGAGGTGACTTCGATCTCCAGGACGACGGCGCCCTGGACTTCCGCCATGCCCTCCACGAGAAGGCCGATCATGGACAGATCTTCTTTCAGCTTTTCAGGGCTTTCTTTTATTTCCACATAGTCCTGAAGCCACTCGATGCTGATTTTCATGGGGGAACTCCTGATTAAAATTGTCTCAGGAACCTGAGATCGTTGTCGAAGAACAGACGAATGTCATCCACGCCATATTTCAGGATCGCGACGCGGTCGATGCCCATCCCCCAGGCGAATCCGGAAAAGCGGGAATCGTCAATACCGGACATTCTCAACACTTTGGGGTGAACCATTCCCGCCCCGAGTATTTCAATCCATCCGCTCTGTTTGCATTTAGGACACCCTTTCCCCGAGCAGAAAATGCAGCTGATGTCCACCTCCGCCCCAGGCTCCACGAACGGGAAGAAACCCGGCCTCAGACGCATCCGGATTTCCGAATGGAATATGCGCTTGAGGAACGCATCGAGCATGCCTTTCAGATCGCCCATCGTAATCCCTTGCTCGATCACGACGACATCCACCTGGTAAAACATTGGAGAATGGGTGGCGTCGAAAGGATCCCGGCGGTACACCTTGCCGGTGCTGATGGCCCGGATCGGCGGCCGGATTTCTTCCATGGAGTGGACCTGCACCGAGGAACAGTGAGTTCGGAGCAGAACGGCGTCGTCAAAGTAAAATGTGTCCTGCGCATCTCTGGCCGGGTGGTTTCGGGGCATGTTCAAGCCTTCGAAATTGTAGTAGTCGCGTTCAATTTCAGGCAGGTTGAATATTTGGAACCCCATGCTGACGAAAATCTCTTCGATCTCGGCCTGCAGGCGCTTGATCGGGTGAACGCTCCCCAAAGCGAACGGGAATCCCGGACGCGTGACATCGATTCGGCGCAGCTTTGAAGAAGCCTCGGCCGATTTGACCGTTGCGAGCCGTTCTTCGAGCTTTTCCTCCACAAAAGAGCGCAGCAGGTTCATGGCCTGGCCGAATGCGGGCCTTTCATCTTTAGGCAGATCCCGAAGCTTCTTCAATTCGGCCGTAATCGCGCCGCTGTCTCTCGCAAGATACTTGTCTCTTGCGGCCTTCCAGCTTTCCATGCCGTTGATCGTTGCGAGATCTTCATTAAAAAGCCGTCGCAGGTTTTCAATCGACTCGTTCATCATAGCCTCTTACAGTTCCCGGTTTTAAAAACGGACCTGGGAGATTTGAACTTAAACCGAATTATGCATTCAATTCCTAATTTTTCCGTCTATTGCACCTTTTAGCTGGGAACTGGGAACCGGGAACTCAAAATAGAAACGCCCGGCGTGGCGATGCACCCGGGCGATCGGATCCGAGTTCGAAAAGCGGGAAAAATCAGGCTGCCGCCAGCGCCGCTTTTGCGCTCTCGGTGAGTTTGGCAAAAGTCTCGGGATCTTTAATGGCGATCTCCGCAAGGACCCGGCGGTCAAGGGCGATGGAAGCCTTCTTGAGGCCGCTCATGAATTTGCTGTATGAAATGCTGTTCTTGCGCGCAGCCGCCCCCACGCGAATGATGAACAGGCTGCGGAAATCCCTTTTCTTGGCCCGTCTGTCGCGATAGGAAAAACGAAGCGCGCGATCGACGGACTCTTTCGCAGACCGATGCAATTTGCTCTTGGTCAGACGGTACCCTTTAGCCAGCCCCAGAATTTTCTTTCGGCGCTGAAGGCGTTTGTTTCCTCTTTTTACTCTCGGCATTTCTCAACTCCAAAGTACATTCAGAAAATCAGATGTTCAGCATCTTTTTTACGCGTTTTGAATCAGACTTGCTAACCAGGGCGCTGTCGACCAGCTTTCGCACCCGCTTGCGAGGCTTCTTCGTCAGTATATGGCGCGCATGGCTATGGCGTCGCAGTATTTTTCCCGTCCCCGTCACCTTGAAACGCTTCGCCGCACTCTTGGTTGTTTTCCGCTTCTGCTTCACAGAAATTCTCCCGACTCAATTGAAAAATGAATGTATCCCGCGATCCGGAATCCGAACGATCGCCGGCTTCCTTTGCCAAACCTTCCGAACAGCGTTCAACGTTTTTTCGGAAGGAATATTGCGACCAGAGAATACCCTTCCATTTTGGGCGGACGTTCCGCTTCGGCGATCTCGCTCAAATCCAGGACCAGTCTCTCCATGAGCTTGCGTCCTATCTCCTGGTGCGTCATCTCCCGCCCGCGATAGACGACGCATGCCTTGGCTTTGTTCCCTTCGTTTAAAAACCGCACGATGTTGTTCTTCTTGAACTGATAATCGTGCTCTTCGGTTTTCGGCCGGAACTTGACTTCCTTTAAAACCACCTGCTTCTGATGCTTCTTAGCTTCGTGGGCGCGCTTGCTTTTCTGATATTGGAACTTGCCATAATTCATGATCCTGCAAACGGGAGGATTGGCGCCCGGCGCCACCTCCACAAGATCGAGCTCTTTGGATTTGGCAATGGCTAGAGCCTGTTCCGGCGTCATAATCCCAAGCTGCCCGGCTTCTTCATCCACCACCCGGATCTCTTTTGCCCGGATCAACTCATTGACCCGAACCCGCACTGGTTTGCCTGTTGTGATTGGCTTCCTCCTTTTAAAAAAGCCGGCAATTATGCCGGAACCGAATCAAGGCTTAACGGCTCTCGTCCTGACAATTTCCTGGATCTTATCCAAAAAACCTTGCAGGGACTGAGCTCCTTCGTCTCCTGAAAAACGGTTCCGGACCGATACTTCTCCGGAACCGGCTTCTTTATCCCCGACAACCAGCATATAAGGAATTTTCTTTGTCTGGGCCGCGCGTATCTTGTAGCCCATTTTCTCGTTCCTGTCGTCGACTTCCGTCCGAATGTCGGCCTCGGTCAATCGGCGCTGCACCTGTCGAGCGTATTCGTGATGCCGTTCCGCGATTGGAACGACAACCACCTGAACAGGGGCCAGCCAAATCGGGAAAGCGCCCGCATAGTGCTCGATGAGCACTCCCAAAAAGCGTTCCACGGATCCCAACAGCGCCCGGTGCAACATAACAGGCATGTGCGCAAGGCCGTCCGAGCCGGTGTAAGCCAGGCCGAACCGCTTCGGAAGAGTGAAATCGAACTGGACGGTCGACAGCTGCCATGGGCGTCCGATTGCGTCGATCAATTTGACGTCGATTTTCGGCCCGTAGAAGACGGCTTCCCCTTCCATTCTTTTCCAGCCTATTCCCCTGTCGCGCAAGGACTGGGTAAGAGCCTCCTCGGCCATTTGCCAGTCTTCCTCTGTGCCGGCGTAATCTCCTTTTTTGGATTCATCCCGAACCGAGAGCTCGACTTTGTATTGATCGAATCCAAAACTGTTCATGATAAACAAAACAAGGTCCATCAGGGCTGAAATTTCCCCGTAAACCTGTTCGCGAGTGCAGAAAATGTGCGCATCATCCTGCGTAAAGCCGCGGACGCGAAGCATGCCGTGGAGCACTCCGCTTTTTTCATAGCGGTAAACCGTGCCGAATTCCGCATATCTCACGGGCAGGTCGCGATAGCTTCTCATCTGGCTTTTGAAGATTTGGATGTGCGCGGGACAGTTCATCGGCTTGAGGACGAATTCTTCATCGTCAATCTTGAACGTGTACATGTTCTGGAGATAGTACTCATAATGCCCGGATGTTTTCCATAAAACGTCCCTGGCGATATGAGGGGTTGTCACAAATTCATATCCGCGGAGGAAAAGCTCTTTGCGCAGGAAATCTTCAATGAGAAGCCTCACCCGCGTTCCCTTGGGATGCCAGAATACCAGGCCGGGGCCCGCTTCGTCTGTAATGCTGAACAGATCGAGTTCCCGTCCCAGTTTTCTATGATCGCGTTTCTTGGCCTCCTCCAGCTGATTCAGATAATTCGTCAGCTCTTCGGGGGTGAAAAAAGCGGCGCCGTAAATCCGCTGCAGCTGCTGATTATGTTCATCCCCCTTCCAATAGGAGCCCGCAATGTTGAGGATACGAAAACTGTCCGGGTGGATGAGCCCTGTGGAGCAGACATGCGGACCGAGGCAGAAATCGACGAGATCGCCCAAACGATAGCAGGAAAGTTTTTCGCCGGCCTTTTCCCGGATCAGCTCGACCTTGAGATTCTCCTCCCGCCGGCTGAAAAATTCGATCGCCTGATCTTTTGAAATAATAGAGGGTTCGAAGCTGAGATTCCGGCCGATCAATTCTTTCATCCTGGCTTCAATGGCTGCCAGATCCGCTTCGGCAAATCCTTCGGGGCGATCGAAATCGTAATAGAAGCCGTCGCTGATGGCGGGGCCGATTCCCAGGTGAACCCCCGGAAACAGCTGGCACACTGCCGCGGCCATCAGATGAGAGGCGCTGTGGCGATAAACTTCCAGAGCGGCGGCAGGATCCGTCAACTCCCCGATCTTTCCGTCTGCGTCTATAACTTTCAGCGACATATCCTATCAAACCGTTCTTGCCCCATCGTATCGATAGGACAGGAAATTGGATCCTTCCTGGTCATGAATCAATACACTGGGCAGGAAAAGCAAATTGGCCGGCTAGCGTTCATCCAACTCATTCATCCACGAGGAGCGCTGTTCTGGTAGGCGCGAGCGGATTTGAACCGCTGACCCCTTCCGCGTCAAGGAAGTGCTCTCCCCCTGAGCTACGCGCCTAAAAAATAAGGACTTAAACTACCAAAAAGGCCGAAAGACTGTCAATACTATTCGCTCAAGCAGCCTTTTTTAAAGGCTCTTTCTCCTCCAACAACTCCAGAGCCTTGTCCATCTGAATCTTGTCGATCTTCTCCTGCAATTGCCGGTACCTTAAACTATCGTCTTCATCGTTCTGTTGAAGATTCGCCGCGCCATCCTGATCGCCATAATACGACTCAACCAACAGGTCCTGGCGCTTCTCTTCATCGGGAACGAGAACATCCGGAGCAATCCCCGCGTTGCGAACAATATCGTCCTGAATGACTTTGCCGCCGGGGGTGAAGAATTTCGCCGTAGACACAATCAGGACGGCCCCGCTTTTAAGCTGGACTGTCTTCTGAGAAGAGCCTACGCCAAAAGACTTTTCGCCTGCTATCCTCCCTCTTTTATGGTCTTTTAATGCGCCGGCTGCAATCTCCGCAGCTCCTGCGGTAGAACTGTCGATCAAAACGACAAGCGGAAGGTCCGAGACATGCTTCTCAGGATTTGCCTCAACCACCAGAACTCTTTCTCCTCGCCGATTCTGGCTGTAATAAATCAGCCCGTCGCGCAAAAAGAGATTGGCCAGATCCGCGCCATTCTGAGGCTGTCCATCCGCGCAATCGCGCAAGTCCAGGAGAATCTTTTCAGCGCCGGCCGAAATAAGAGTCTTGAGCTTGACCCTGATCTGCTCGATTGAAGGCCCTTGCAGAGAGGAAATATCCAAAAGGCCCACATTCCCGTCAAGCATCTTGGATGTCACGGCAATCGCAGCCGGCAGATTGCGGGTCAGCTCGAAATCCAGCGTCTTGGTTCTCGAACTTCTGAAGACCGTAAGATTTACCTTCGATCCGGCGGCGCCGTGCAACATGCTGTTCGCTTCCAGAATGCTTTTGTCTTCAACGCTTTTCCCGTCAATCGCAATGATGTAATCGCCTGGACGTATCCCGGACTCAAAAGCCGGACCATCCCGTTCACAAGATACGACATAGATGACATCGGACCTCTTCGAAAGACCGATCCCGACGCCGGCTTTTCCATTCGCGTCGTTCCTTTGAACCGCCTCATAAGCTTCTTTCGAAAGGAAGCTGCAGTAAGGATCCAACGCGTCGATCAGTCCCCGCATCGCGCCTTCCTGCACCTTGCCCATGTCGGGAGCCTCGACATAATCGTCATTGACCCTGTTCAGAACATCAATAAAGACTGAGAGTTCTCTATAAGCGTCATCCTTGGCGACCACCTTGCCATAGAACAACGCCGACATCCCGTACAGGACAATCAAAAGAGAACCCAGAAACACCAGCAACTTCCCCTTATGCAACATTGAGCCTCCCGTTCGGGCAGGGAAAATAACCTGATAATGCTATAGCAATCAGCTTCTCCTTTCAATCCTGATAATCGCGATTATAAACAACGTCGCGTCCTCGATTCGATTGACGGCGATCGACGCATATGTTCCAATGAACGGATGGGTGGCGGGAAGCGCATTTTGGCAGTGGATTACGGCAAAAAAAACATCGGCCTTGCCTGCAGCGATCCGCTCGGTTTGACGGTGCGGCCGCTGCTATCGATGCCTAATCTCGGGCGGAAGAATTTTCTTGCAAACCTGAGGCGTCAAGCGGCGGAGTTGGGCGCCGAAGAACTGGTCTTGGGCATTCCCTTTAATATGGACGGCACCCGCGGAGAGCCGGCCCTTGAAATGGAACGTCTGATGAACGCCATCAGCTCTGCCCTCGATCTCCCGGTCGCCGGCGCCGACGAAAGGCTTTCAACCGTAGAAGCCACGGAGCTATGGCGGGATATGAGCCCGAAACAACAAAAGAGATACCGGACGGTGGATTCTTTAGCCGCCGCTTTGATTCTGGAAAGATACCTGGGAGAGGGTTAGCATTGCGACGAATTTTTCCGATCGCTCTTGCCGCGTTCATCCTGCTTGTCCCGGCCCTTGCCGCCAAATGGCTTTTGAAAGAGCTTGAAACGCCTTACTATTCCGCGCCGAGCCAGGAAACTTTTGTTGACATACCGCGAGGCGCCGGAACGAAACAAATAACGGATCTCCTCGCAAAAGAAGGAATTCTGCATAGCCGGCTGCCGTTCATCGTCTATATGCGCTGGCGCAGTCTTGAACGCCGGATACAGGCCGGAGAATATCGATTCGACAAGCCGGCGACTCCGATACAAATAGCCCGGAGGTTGATTCGCGGCGATGCCTACAGCCGCTCAATCACAATTCCCGAAGGGCTGACCGCTTTCGAAACAATCGATTTGCTGGCAAAAAACGGGCTTGGAACGGCGGACGAACTGGAAGCGGCGATCCACAACGTCCACTGGATCCGGGACATGGATCCCACGGCGAAAAACCTGGAAGGCTATCTTTTTCCAGAAACTTACCGGTTTGGGCGAAAAGACGATTCCGAAAAAATCATCCGGACGATTCTCCAGGAATTCCGGTCGAGATTTGCGCGGATCCGACAGCAGGCTTCAAAGGATTCCGGCCTGAACATCCCGGAAGCAGTCACACTGGCCTCCATGATCGAAAAGGAGGCCAAGATCCCTGAAGAAGCTCCATTAATAGCTTCGGTTCTTCTCAATCGCTTAAAAAAAGGCATTCCGCTGGCTTGCGACGCCACCATTATTTACGCCCTGAAAATATCCGGAACATACAACGGAAATCTCCGAAAGGCGGACCTGTCGCTGGAATCGCCATACAATTCTTACCGGCATCGCAATTTGCCGCCCGGTCCCATTGCAAATCCGGGGGAATCGTCGTTGACCGCGGCGCTGAATCCCGCCCATACCGATTTCCTCTATTATGTTTCGCGAAATGACGGGACGCACCAGTTTTCAAAGGATTATCAGTCTCATCTTCACGCCGTCAATCGATATCAGAAGTCTTTGCTGGGTCGAAGGCAAAGCGGAAAAAACCGCAGAATGGGGCAAAGCGCCGGACTCGATTAAGAATTCTCCGGCGCTTGCGGCTTCCGAAGCTCCTCGGGAATGTACTCAACGGCTTTTTGGGCGAACATAAGGAAACATTGGAGCGTGCTTGACGTTCCCCATTGTTTGGCCGCTTCCGAATCCATCGGCTCGTCTTCATTCATATCCAACATATGAAGGAGATGTTCAGGTTCGGATCTGTTGAGGGGACAATCGATTGCAAGGCAATGGTCGCCT
The DNA here is from genome assembly GCA_964642735.1 of uncultured Acidobacteriota bacterium. Taxonomy (GTDB): domain Bacteria; phylum Acidobacteriota; class UBA6911; order UBA6911; family UBA6911; genus UBA6911. The sequence continues at coordinate 6,612 of CAZXSV010000091.1, read as the reverse complement.
GTCCGGCAAAAGCCGTCTTCCACATAGACATGCTGAACCAGCGCCCGTCTCAGCGGATCGCTGCCAATGTACAGGTGGCGAACTTTTCCATTGTATCCACAGACCGCAACGGCGAACTCCTGGCCGGTCGGCAATTTGCAATCCACCCAATTTGTTGCATATTTAGACATATAAAGACGACTCCTCTTCCATCCGTTCGATGACAGGATATAGTCGCCGGGGCGTAAATGCAATCCGATCATAAAAAATGGCAACCCTTCGATCGCAAATATGTCTGTTCCACCCGTTTGTGCAGGGGTCATTGACTTCGGTGAAAGCTGATGATACGATGATTGCGTGCGTCCAGAATTGCAAGTCAATAAACATTTTAGGCAAATTTTCCGCTGTTCTCTTTTGGCGGCTCTTTTGGGTATCTTCGGCGGCGCCGCTCTCTACGCGCAGAAGCAGAAACCAGACCTCCCGGATCCGGTAAAATTTCTAAAAAAATATGATCTGGTCGCCAATGTCGTTTATTCGGTCCTGAGCGACGACATGGATTTGAAAATCGAGCTCGACGACCGCATAGCCGGGAGAATAACGACACGCCCCGTCGAATTTATCACGGGCTCTCTGACTGCCAGCGAAGTGGAAAAAGTGGCCGTCAAACGGGATACATTCACCAACAACTGGCTGAAAGCCCGGTATTCAGTCGAAGCCCTTCTGGAGGTGGTCGCCCCTGCCGAGACGATGGTTACAATTCAGACAAAAATGGAAGCGCTCAATCGAGACATCGACGGGAAAGAACACTGGATCGCCCTGGAATCGCTCGGAGTTTACGAAAGACGAATACTCGGGAAAATAAGCATGAAAATCCTCGGCAATGATGAGCCTGCGAAGGAAAGAAAAGGATTTTGGGGCCAAAAGCCTCAACCCGTCGATTCCCGCCAGCCAAGGCTCCCGTCGCCTTCCAGATAAGAATCCCGGCGCCTTCACAAATTTTGTTTCAGCGTTCAATCCCGGCGGATTTGTTTTAAAAACTCTTTTCTAAGTCGCGGGCGATCGATATCATGGCCTGGAAATTCGCATTAAGATAAAAAATAATCGACGGGGAAAAGGATTTATGCTTCTCATCCATCTCGATGAACCCGGGAAACAATCGGATCCGGAAGCGTCACAGCCGGCTGTTTCCGGTTCCGGGCCGCTCCGGCGGCGCCTGGCGCCGGTTTTTGAGACTCTTGATCCGCGGCCTCGGCTATGGTCCGATTTCTTCCGCGCGCTGCTCATCCTCCTCAGCATCGTTGTCGCCGCAGGTTTTGTTCTGATTCTGCTGCCTCAGACAACGGTCGATAAAATGACGCAGGATCTGCGGGCCCGGCGAGGAGGCGCCCCTCAGGAAAAAATCGCCTTTCTTTACTTGGGAGATGAAATCCAGGACAATGGACTTCACATCCGCGGAGTTGTCAGAAACATCTCCAGCGCCCCGATTGAGAAGATGGATGCAGCCGTGCGCCTTTATTCACGCGATGGAACGGTTCTGCAAACGGCGCTGGTCCGCATGAGCAAAGAAACCATCGCTCCCGATGAAATTGCGCAATTCGACTTGCTCTATCCCAATTACCAATCGGAATTCGGAAGCTATGCAGTGGAATTCAAGTTGCGAGATGGCGATCTGGTTCCCTATAAAGACATGCGTTCGGCGGACGGCAAGTAGCCGGCCGGCGACGCCCGCCCGGCCAACAACCAGAACCGGATTCGCACTTCGAGTTGCGGGCGCCGATTCTCCAGACCCAATCTCTCAAGTTTGCCCATGAACGATACGAAATACCCCCTGGTTCGCCTGATCCCGTATCTGAAAAAATACCGGTGCAAGGTCGCGTTGGGCTTTTTAATGGTCGTCGGCACCGTGATCGCGTCCATGTTTTCGCCCTGGGTGTTGAAATATGTCGTGGACGATCTCACGAAAGGAGTAGCGGCGGCAAAACTGCCCGTTTATGCAGCCATCATTTTAGGCGTCTCCGTCACGGAGGGGTTTTTCCGGTTTTGGATGAGAAGGATTCTGATCGGGGTAAGCCGATACGTCGAATACGATCTCCGCAATGATTTTCTCGCTCACATCCAGAAGATGCCCCTCTCGATTCTGCAAACCCGAAGCACGGGCGACATTATGTCGAGAGCGACCAACGACCTGAACGCCGTCCGGGCTGTGCTCGGCCCGGGGATCATGTATTCCCTGAATACAATGGTTCTCGTCGTCATCGGCACTTCCATTCTTCTTAGGCTGAATTGGAAACTGACGCTGCTCGCTTATGTCCCGCTTGCGCTTGTCTCGGCTACGGTAAAAAACTTCGGCAGCCGGATTCATGACCGATTTGAGGAAATCCAGGAGCAATTTTCCAAACTGAGCGCAAAGACGCAGGAAAACTTATCTGGCATAAGGGTCGTCAAAGCTTTCGCCCGCGAAGAGTCCGAAATCGACGAGTTCGGAAATCTCAACCAGGAGTATGTTCGCCGCAACGTCTCGCTGATCCGCCTCTGGGGGGTCTTTTATCCCCTGATGACCGCTCTGATCGGGATATCTTCCGTGGTTTTGCTTTGGTACGGAGGAGGCGAAGTCATTAGAAAAAACCTGACGCTTGGAGAATTTGTCGCTTTTATGGGCTGGCTGGCGATGCTGACCTGGCCGACCATAGCCGTCGGATGGGTTATCAACATCTTCCAGCGCGGCGCCGCGTCCATGGGCCGGATATTGGAAATCATGGACGCCAGGGCTGAAATCCGGGACGAACCGGGGGCGTCCGTCCCGGCGATTGTTCAAGGCGCCCTGGAATTCCGGAACCTGACTTTTCAATATCCGGGCGCTCAGCATCCCGTGTTGCGCAATATCAATCTGTCGGTCCCCGGCGGCGCCACCCTGGCGATTGTGGGACACACAGGAAGCGGAAAATCCACTCTCGTGAACCTCATCCCCCGCCTTTTCGATCCCCCCCAGGGAACCGTATGGATCGATGGACAGGACGTGCGGCTCTGGCCTCTATCGGAATTGCGCAGGACTGTCGGCTATGTGCCGCAGGAAACTTTTCTGTTTTCCGAGACTGTCCGGGAAAACATAGCGTTCGGGAGCCATTCGGGATTGCCCGACTCGGCGGTGGACTGGGCCGCCCGCGTCTCGCAGATCGCCCAGGATATTGACGGTTTCAGCCAAAAAATGGAAACCTATGTAGGCGAACGCGGCATTACGCTTTCCGGCGGCCAGAAACAGCGGGTAGCTATCAGCCGGGCGGTCGCGACCCTTCCCAAAATCCTCATATTCGACGATTCCCTGTCCAATGTCGACACCTATACGGAAGAGCGGATCCTTTCGGAGCTTGCCTCCGTTATGAAAAACAGAACCGCCATCCTGGTTTCCCATCGCGTCTCCACGGTGAAATCGGCGGATATAATCATCGTTATCAAGGAAGGCGAAGTGGTGGAGCAAGGGAATCACGGTTCGCTGATGGCTCAACAGGGCGTTTACGCAGAACTCCATCGAAAGCAGCTATTGGAGGAAGAGCTCGCGGCGAGCTGAAAAAACGCCCGGTGCAGAGCCGAGGACCGGGCGCAGGCGACGGTTATGACCATTGAAGCGCAGGAAGAGGTTCTGGGAAAAGCTTACGACGCGCGGCTGATGCGACGCCTGCTCCGCTACATCCGGCCGTACCGCCGCTCGGCCTATCTGGCGATCGCGTGTCTTTTCGCGGGCTCGGCTTTTTCCATCATTCAGCCCTACCTGACCAAAATTGCCATCGACCGCTACATCCGGAACGGCAATTACGCCGGTTTGTCCCAAATTGCCGCTATTTACACCGCGACGATCGTTCTTGTTTTCATTCTCAGCTTCAGTCAGACATGGCTGATAAACCTGATGGGCCAAAAAATCATGCGCGATCTGCGCATGCAGATTTTCCGGCATCTTCAGAGCCTGGACGTTTCCTTCTTCGACAGAAATCCGGTGGGCCGCCTGATGACGCGCGTCACGACCGACGTCGATGCGCTGAATGAACTGTTCACATCCGGAGTCATCTCTGTTTTTGAAGACATATGCACGCTCTCCGGGATTATCCTTTTGCTCTTTCTGTTGAATTTCAAGCTGGCCCTGTCGATCTTTTTAATTCTTCCGCTGCTCGTTCTGGTCACCCTGGCGTTCAAGATCAAGGTGCGGGATTCCTATCGAAAAGTGCGGACGGCGATCGCCCGGATCAATGCTTTCCTTCAGGAAAACATCACCGGCTCGGCCGTCGTTCAGCTGTTCGGGCAGCAGGAGAAGCAGCATCATAAATTCAGCCTGATCAATCGAGACCACCTCAATGCCAACCTCGAGTCAATTTTCTATTACGCTATTTTCTATCCTTTGCTGGAGCTGATATCGGCGATGGCCATAGCCCTGATCATCTGGTACGGCGGCCATCAGGCGCTTTCCGGCTTTCTGACTCTCGGCGCCCTGGTCGCGTTCATCCAATATTCGGACCGATTCTTTCGCCCGATTTCGGACCTGAGCGAAAAATACACGATCCTTCAATCGGCCATGGCTTCCTCCGAGCGTATTTTCAAACTGCTGGACACTCCGCCGTCCATCGTCTCTCCGGAAGCTCCTAAAGCCGTGGGGCTGCGGGATGGTTCGATCGAGTTCCGAAACGTCAGTTTTTCCTACAATCCCGGCGAACCGGTGCTCAGAGATGTCTCTTTCAGAGTGGCGCCGGGCGAAAAAGTGGCCGTCGTCGGCGCCACGGGAGCGGGAAAAACCACGATCATCTCGCTGCTTAGCCGGTTCTACGACATTCAAGAAGGCGAAATCCTGGTCGATGGCGAAAACATCAAAAACCACGACCTGCGGGAACTGCGCAGATCCATCGGCATCGTGCTTCAGGACGTTTTCCTGTTTTCGGGGAGCGTCGCCGAAAATATCAGGCTTGGAAACAAAGGGATCGCCGACGAACAGGTCCGGGCGGCGGCCGAGACTGTCCACGCCTCCCAGTTCATAGAAAAACTGAAGCGGCAGTTTGAGACCGAAGTGGGAGAACGCGGGTCCTCGCTTTCCGTCGGCCAGAAGCAGCTCCTCGCTTTCGCACGAGCGTTGGCCTACAATCCCAAAATCCTGATCCTCGACGAAGCGACTTCCAGCATCGACACCGAAACGGAACTGCTGATTCGGGATGCGCTTGGAAAGCTGCTGGCGGGCCGGACTTCCATCCTCATCGCCCACCGCCTCTCGACAGTTCAAAATGCGGACCGAATCATTGTTCTTCATCGCGGCCGCATCCGGGAAACGGGGACGCACCAGGAGCTTTTAAAGCTGAAGGGGATCTACTGGAAGCTTTTCCAGCTGCAGTACAAAGACCAGCCTGACTCGCCTCCGATTCTCCCGGCCGAAAAAACATAAAAGCCGAAAGCGTTCGCAGGAAACGGCCGCCCCCTGAATCCCTATTTTATTCCGCACCGGAAGCCCCCGTCCTGCGGCGTCGAACGCGCCGGACGAGGCCGATCCCGGCCGAAACCGAATTCCGGCGGAGATAGCGGCTGCCTGCGATCAGGCCGCCCTTGTCGCCGCAACCGGTCCACAGGCTCGACGAATCTCTGCTCATTGGCTGCTGCTTTTCTTCGCCTCTTCTCTTCGCCAGGAAATATAAGCATCAAACGCCTTCAGCTTGTCCAGGTTCGGCATAATCCTGGCGCTTGGCGCCGCATCGAACACCATCGCTTTCTGGTCGTTTTCTGTGAAGGCGGGCCACTTGGGAAGAGCGGGGCCGTTCGGATCGCCTGTTTTGGCGAAGTTGACCCAATAGGAGCTGATCATGTCGGAGAGTTTTAAATCCTCCGGCTTGGGCGCCCCCCCCCGTCCTCCGCTCAGAGTCTGGAATGCATACGGAACGTCGCTGCCGTGGCCCGAGCCGTCTGCAGAAGGCTCGTGGGAATCGAAATAGTATTGGAAGGCTTTCCCTTTGCCCTTTTCGGACTGAAGCCTGGCCCACGTCCACGTGCTCCAGGAAAACGTGCTCTCGCGCGACAATCCCTTGGACGACCTTGCCGCCTCGGCGTCCGTCGAATGAGGGTACACGCTCAACAGGGCGTCCGCGTGAGGGCCGTATTGCGATCGGATCTGCTTCTCGAATTGAGCGGCCGTGACGCCGCCGCGGCCGCCGAACGATCCCAGTTCGTCGGAAGTGTTGCCGACCAGAATCGGGGTGTCATTGAAGCGGCGCGCCTGATAGATCGAATACAGGTCGCTCGGGACGACATAACCGTCCGCCACGGGCCGGAATCGCATGCCGCCGCCGCCCATTCCGCCCCCGATATTTTTCTGGATCTCTTCCGCGCTCATGGCGCGCGCCGCCTTGATATCGGCGGCCCCCAATTTCTTCAGAAAGGCTTCACCTGTCGACTCCGCCAGCCGGAGCGCCGGAATTCCCAGCCCTAATCCATCCTCATTAGACGTCTGCAGCGGGGCGAACGATCCCCCGCTCATACAGAGGACGCGGTGGAAAAGGCCTTTGGCGACCGGGGATGCCGCGAGCATGTTGACCGCCATGCCGCCGGCCGAATGGCCGAAAATGGTCACATTGGAAGGATCGCCGCCGAACCGTTTGATATTTTTCCGCA
>CAZXSV010000090.1:0-17251 GCA_964642735.1 uncultured Acidobacteriota bacterium | reverse complement strand
CAGCCACTCCGGCCGGATGTTTTCGATGTCGTCGATGAGATGGGCCGGAGCCCCGGCTCCCTGGGCGACCTCCACCAGGCGGCAGGAGTTGGAGCTGTTTGCCGACCCGACGACCAGGATCAGGTCCGCTTTCCGGGCCAGCTCCAGGACGGCGCTCTGGCGGTTCTGCGTCGCGTAGCAGATATCCTCGGAGGCGGGGGCCGTTATGAGGGGAAACCGCCGTCGCAGCCGTTCGACGATGTGGCGCGTGTCGTTCAGGCTCAGGGTGGTCTGCGTGAGATAAACCACTTTCGCCGGATCCGGGACCTTCAGGTTTCGCGCTTCTTCCTCGGGATCGAGGACGAGGATGGATCCCGGCGCCTCGCCCAGGGTCCCGATCACCTCGTCGTGGTCCTGGTGCCCGATCAGGATGATGGTATATCCCAGGCCCGCATATTTGACCGCTTCGCAGTGGACTTTGGTCACCAGCGGGCACGTGGCATCGATGACGCGGAGGCGTCGGCCGGCCGCGTGCGCGACGATGCCCGGAGCCACCCCGTGCGCGCTGAAGACGACCCTTCCCGCGACCGGCACCTCGTCGATCTCGTTGACGAAGATGATGCCCTTCCGCCGGAGCTCGTTCACGACGAACTTGTTGTGCACGATCTCGCGTCTCACGTAGATCGGCTGGCCATAGACTTCCAGCGCCAGGTTCACCGTGTCGATGGCCCGCACGACGCCCGCGCAGAATCCACGCGGAGACGCCAGTACTATTCTTTTAGTCCCCACCTTCTTGCCCCCATTGCCTGACTCACGGCACAATTATACGCGTTCCGGCGGGGAAATCGTAACTTCGCATGCCGGCATCTCCAGCCCCCGCCGGTGTTGCCGTGCCTTCGATCTCGCATCTCGGATCTCGCATCTTCTTTATCTGATCGTTGACGCCATTCCGGGTGTTTGCTACTATGCTTGCCGGAAGTGGCGCTATCGTCTAGGGGCTAGGACGGGTGGTTCTCAGCCATCAAACCAGGGTTCGATTCCCTGTAGCGCTACCAATCCCGCCTTCCCGCCGAAGCGCCGATCCCCTTCAATTATCAAAAGACAATCCCATCTTACATCAAGATGCGGCGCGCGGCTCCGTGAAAGCAAAAAGCCGTCCTGTTTCCGGCCGAAAGCCGCTCGTCGTTCATTCTCCGGGCAAACAGGAAAACGGGCGAAGGAGCAAGCCGCTAAGCCTATTTGGAGATTGATTATGGCTCCATTGAGTTTTAAGCTTGCAGCACGCGCCGATCGGGCTCTTTGTCTGCCGCAAACTATGATGAAGATCCGGATCCGAAATATCGGTGAATTCATGGCGGAGTCCGAGCGGGTCCATGGCGGGGAAGAGGCGCAAAATTTCTTACAAACTAATACAATTGCAGAACTGATAAGTTCTTGTTATTGACGTTCACTGTGAACTAGAATGGCCGCGCCGGCCTGAAACTCCCTACGGTTTCGGGCGGCTCCTCGCTCCTTCAATCCCGGGACGCCCGTAGGGGGGCTTGCCGGGAACGAGGAATTGCCGTGAAAATACACGAGTATCAAGCTAAGCAAATCCTGTCCCAGTTTGGCGTGCCCATTCCTCGTGGGGAATCAGCTTCCAGTCCCTATGAGGTTTACGACATCGCGGCGCGTTTGGGCGGAACGGTCGTCGTGAAAGCGCAGATCCATGCCGGAGGGCGCGGCAAGGGAGGAGGCGTCAAGGTCGCCGCCACTGCTGCGGAAGCGGAAGAAATTGCCGGAAAAATGATAGGGATGACGCTGGTCACCCATCAGACCGGGCCGGAAGGCCGCAAAGTCCGGCGCGTGCTGATTGAAGAAGCGTTGCCGATCCAAAAGGAGTTTTATTTGGGGATCGTCGTGGACCGTTCGAGCCAGCGCCCCGTGATCATGGCGTCCCCTGCCGGCGGAATGGACATCGAAAAGGTCGCCGCCGAGACGCCTCGCCTTATTTTTAAGGAATATATTGATCCCAGCGTCGGTCTTCAGCCTTTCGCCTTGAGAAAACTCGCTTTCCGATTAGGGCTGACCGGGGAATTGCTCGCTCCAACATCGAAAATCATCTCGGCTCTGTACCGGGCCTTTGAGGCTGTGGATGCATCGCTGGTCGAGATCAATCCGTTTCTGCTGACCGAAACCGGCAAGCTGTACGCGTTGGACGCCAAAGTGAATTTCGACGACAACGCGCTCTACCGCCATAAAGAACTGCTCCTCTTGCGCGATTATTACGAAGAGGATCCTCTCGAGATCGACGCTTCCCGTTACAACATCAACTATATCCGGCTGGATGGGAATATCGGCTGCATGGTCAACGGCGCCGGCCTGGCTATGGCTACCATGGATATCATCAAGATCGCCGGCGGCAATCCTGCGAATTTTCTCGATGTCGGCGGAGGCGCCACGGTCGATCAGGTGCGGAACGCCTTTAAAATCCTGCTGGGCGACCGCAATGTCAGGGCCGTCCTCATCAACATATTCGGCGGAATCATGCGATGCGATGTCGTCGCGAGCGGCGTGGTCGAAGCCGCCAAGTCCATTGGAGTCAACATACCTGTCGTCGTGCGTTTGGAAGGCACCAACGTCGAGAAAGGACAGGAAATCCTCCGAAACTCGGGACTGAAGTTCACGGTTGCGGAGGGCATGAAGGACGCCGCCGAAAAAGTCGTCGCACAAGCAAAGTAAGGAGGATTCCATTGGCTATTCTCGTTGATCAAAAAACTCGTCTGGTCGTCCAGGGCATTACGGGCAAAGAGGGCTCCTTCCACACTCAGCAGTGCAGGGATTACGGCACCCTGGTGGTCGCCGGCGTCACTCCGGGAAAAGGAGGAACTGTTCACGACGGCATCCCGATTTTCAACACCGTCGAAGAGGCAGTGGACAAAGAAGGCGCGAATGCGACCGTTATTTTTGTTCCGCCGCCTTTCGCAGCGGACGCAATCATGGAATCGGCATCGGCCGGCGTTCCGCTTATAGTGTGCATCACGGAGGGGATTCCGACACTGGATATGGTTCGCGTCATGGCGCTCCTTTCCCGCCATAAAAGCCGGCTGATCGGCCCCAATTGCCCGGGCATCATTTCTCCCGGGAAATGCAAGATCGGCATCATGCCCGGACGCATTTTCCTTGAAGGCGGCGTCGGTTTGATTTCGCGCAGCGGAACCTTGACCTACGAGGCGGTGCATCAGCTCACTCAAAGAAAAATTGGCCAGTCCACCTGCATAGGGATCGGCGGCGATCCGATCATCGGCTTCAGCTTTATCGACGCGCTGACTCTGTTCAACCAGGACCCCGAGACGAAGGCTGTCGTCATGGTGGGCGAGATCGGCGGGACTGCGGAGGAAGAAGCTGCAAAATACATTCGCGATAACATGAAAAAGCCCGTTGTCGGCTTTATCGCGGGGCGCACGGCGCCTCCCGGAAGAAGGATGGGTCACGCGGGCGCGATCATTTCGGGGGGCAAAGGAACCGCCGCCGAAAAGATTGAAGCGATGCGCGCGTGCGGCGTCTCCGTCGCGCTCAGCCCGGCCGATATCGGCGAAACTCTGGCCAAAGTCATTTAAATGACGAATGGCGTATTTTCAAGCCGCCTTTTTTCAGGCTTAATAATATGTCGTTCGCGATCAGGCTCGGGATCATTGAAGAAGAGAGTCCGCCCCATCCGCAGGGAGTTCCCGGCTCTGCCGGAGGATGCTTGCGAACGGACGCTTTCATTCGTCATTCTCAATTCGTCATTCGTAATTTTGTTCGGATCCGCTACAATCAGTCTGTATGGTTAGATTGAGCCGTTTCCTAAGGATAGCCGGAATCCTCCTGCCGGCGTCGGGATTTTTATTGAATTACGCTCGGTTTTTATCTTTCCTGCGCTTGAGTCGATTCCCGGGGAATATCAGGATCAAACGGGGCTTCTCGTTCTGCTTTCCGTTGACGACCCTCGTCATCCTGAGCGTCCTTCTCTTATTATTTACTTCTTTCGGAAATAGGATATGACTGAAAATAAATCCAATAAGCATTTGGAGCAAGCTGTGCTGAAAGCGCTCGAGACTGTTCAGGATCCGGATCTGAACCGGGACATCGTCTCGTTGAATTTTATCAAAAACCTGAAGGTGGAAAATGGGACCGCGTCTTTTACAATCGAGTTGACGACGCCCGCCTGCCCGGTGAAAAAGGAAATGGAGCAGTGGGCTCGAGAGGCCGTCCTGAAAGTGGATGGAATCCGAGAGGTTCAGATTCAAATGAGTTCGGCTGTTCCTAAAGGCGCCGGCGCCGGCGAAGGGAAGCAATCGATTGACGGCGTCAAAAACATAGTGGCCGTGGGCAGCGGAAAAGGCGGGGTGGGCAAATCGACCGTAACGGTGAACCTGGCGGTTGCACTGGCTCAGTCCGGCGCCAAAGTTGGCTTGATGGACGCCGATATTTACGGGCCGAATGTTCCCTTGATGATGGGTATTTCGGGCCAGCCGCATGCGATCGACAATCGCATCCAGACTCTTTCGAATTACGGGGTTCGTGTCATGTCGATGGGATTTCTGACGGACGACGACACCCCTCTGATTTGGCGCGGCCCCATGCTTCATAACGTCATTCAGCAATTTATCCGCCAGGTCGATTGGGGAGAATTGGATTATCTGCTCATTGATCTTCCGCCGGGAACGGGGGACGTGCAGCTCAGCATCACTCAGACTGTTCCGCTGACGGGCGCCGTTGTTGTCAGCACTCCCCAGGATGTGGCGTTGCAGGATGCGCGAAAAGCGATATTCATGTTTCGTCAGGTTCGGGTGGAAGTTTTGGGAATCGTCGAGAACATGTCCTATTTCCAATGCCCGGGATGCGGCGAACGCACCCACATTTTCGGCCATGGCGGCGCCGCCGCTACCGCCGGGAAATTTGGAGTGCCCTTTTTAGGGGAAGTGCCGCTGGCTTCGGCCCTCCGCGAAGGAGGAGACTCCGGGAAGCCGATTGTGGCGGGGGATCCCGATTCTCCGACCGCCCGGGCGTTCGTTCAAATAGCGCAAAAAGTCGCAGCCCGGGTCAGCGTGGCCAACCTGAGCGACGTCCCTAAGATGATTATCGAATAGTGGAAATTCTCGTCTTGCATCCCGGAGGGCTGGGCGACATTATTCTGTCTCTTCCGGCAATTCGCCTGCTCCGCAAGAGCCGCCCGGCCGCCAGGATCACGATCGCCGCCAATCTCGACTATCTTCCCCCCTTGAGGGAAGGCGTCGCAGACGCCGCAATTTCATTGTCTCAAGTCCCGTTGCACGGGCTGTACGCGCCGGTTTCTTCGTTCGAGCCCGACCGGATTTTCTGGGGCGCCTACGACCAGATTGTCTCCTGGACCGGTTCCGGCCATTCCGATTTCGAGCGCAATCTGAGGACCGTCCACCCCGGCGCCATCCTGTCCCCCTGGCGCCCCGATCCGGGAGACGAGAGGCATGTTTCGCAGTTGTTCATCGATTCGCTGGGATTGACGCCCGAAACGCCGCGGGACATCCGGCCCGAAATTCGCGTCAATCCGGAAGCGAGCCGGACTGGAGTCCGATGGCTCCAGTCGCGCGGATGGCGACAAGGCGATCGGCTGATTGCGATCCACCCCGGCGCCGGATCGGAATCAAAGCGATGGCCTCTGGAGCGCTTCAGGGAGCTCGCCCGTCGCCTGGCGCTTCATGGCGACACGCTGCTGCTGATCTCCGGGCCGGCGGAGGCAAATCTCCGAATATCGGAAGCGTTTCCGGAAACGCGGACCATCGCCGCGGAATCCATTCCATTGGACTGGCTGGCCGCGGTCCTCGTCCGCTGCCGCGCCTATGTCGGCAACGACTCCGGAATTTCGCACCTGGCCGCCGGATTGCAAGTTCCTTCCGTCGTTCTTTTCGGTCCGACTTTGCCTCGGCACTGGGCGCCGTTGGGAAAACGCGTCGTTGTCCTGCATCGGCCGGGCGGCTGCAAGGCATGCGTCGACGGTTGCGGCGATCACACCTGCCTGCTCAATATTTCGGTGGAAGACGTCCAGCGCATCCTGATCGGGAAAGGCGATTTTCCGCCGGAATAATTCCAAAAAATGCAAGGCGTGACTATCGTCACTAAAGATCCCTACGGTATTTTGCGATGATAACGGCAGGCAAGATCGCCGCCGGTTCGAACCGGCGGCCGCCAGGAAGCGACTGTTTGCGGAAGAACCGCAATTTTCATTTCCGACAGAGCAGGATGCGGAATCGACGGCGAAAGCCGCTTTGGCGGCGAAGCGATCCATCCTGGCTGCACAGATAAAACTTCAAAGGATGTCCAAGCTATGCGGCTCTTCGTCCGAGCGTTCAGAACAGGTGCGTCTTTATTATTTTTGTTTTTTTGCCTCTGCGGAGGCGGCTTCGCCGCCGATATCTCCCTGATTTGGGAGGCGAGCTCCTCGGAGAATATCGCCGGCTACAGAGTCTACATCGGGAAAGCCTCGAGGTCTTACGGCGCTCCGATAACAATCCCCAATCAAACCACTTACACGGCGACAGGCATGAGCGCAGGCGTCTACTATTTTGCCGTGACGGCGGTGAACGCCCTCGGAATTGAAAGTGAATTCTCCAACGAAATATCCACCACTATCGAATCCGGCCCCGCGTGCGACTACAACGGCGATGCGTTGGTCAACGCCCTCGATCTGCAACTCGGCGTCAACGTCATCCTCGGATTGCGCGCTGCTTATGGCGGGTACGACTTGAACCGCGACGGGCGCGTGGATGTTTTGGATCTTCAATTGTTAGGCAACGTCGTTTTAGGCCTGAGGAGCTGCCCATGACGTTCAGCAGCGGTTGCACTCCTGTTTTCGCGCATGCCTGCAGAATATGGCGTGCGGTCCTCTGCCTGGCATGGCCGGCGGTTTTTCAAGGGGCGTTTTTCCTTTCCAGTGCACAGGCTCAAACCCCGGTTTTATCCCTGGGTTCGGTTTCCGGCTCGCCCGGAACGGCGGTCCGCCTTCCTGTCCACTTCAAGGATGGCGCGACCGGCGTGAGTTCGCTTCAATTCGACCTCTTGTTTCCCTCCTCGCTGCACTTTGCTTCCAGTTCGGCCGGCGCCTCTGCGGCCGCGGCCGGCAAAAGCGTGACCGGAACCGCCATCGCGGGAGGAGCGCGCATCGTGGTTTTCGGAATCAATACGGCGGCCATCGGCGCCGGCGAACTGGCCGGCATCCAATTGAACCTGACGCCCGGCGCATCGGGCGCCATCCCGGTGTCTGTCTGCGGAATCGTCGCTTCAGACTCCGCCGGAAAGTCGATCGCGGCATCCGGGGCCGGGGGCGTCGTCGCCGTTGCGGCGTCCGTCGATCCGATCCCTCCGTCGATAGCGATTGTTTCTCCAACGTCCGGGACAAGTTTTACGGCCGGCGCCGGATATATAGACCTGTCCGGAACGGCTTCGGGCAATGTCGGAGTCGTGCAGGTGCGCTGGACCAATAGCCGTGGGGGAAACGGCGCGGCTGCGGGGACGGACCGTTGGTCCGCCTCCGGCATTGCGCTGCAAAGCGGTTCGAACCTCATCACCGTGACGGCGCAGGACGCGGCGGGGAGGACAGGGAGCGACGCTCTGACCGTGACCTATATGCCGGCTGCGGCCGCGCCGGCGGATTTCAATGGGGATAAGAAATCAGATCTGCTTTGGCGCGATTCGAGGACGGGGGAAGTGTGGATGCAGCTCATGAACGGCGCCGGACGGACTCAAAGCCTGTCCCTCGGAGTTGTCCGCGACCTGGCCTGGCAAATCGCCGGCGTGGGCGACTTCAACGGCGACGGCAAGCCCGACATCCTTTGGCGGCATTACAGACTCGGCGAAAACTACGTCTGGTTTATGAACAAAACCGCCGTCGAAAGCGGAATCTATCTGGAAGCGGAAAGGGATCTCGACCGGAAGATTGTCGGCGTAGGCGATTTCAACGGCGACGGCCGGCCGGACATCCTCTGGCGCCGCCAAATCGAGGGCGCCTGCCATGCCTGGTTTATGAATGGAATCGTGCATGCCGGGGGCGCCGATCTGGCTTCTCCGGACGATCTCAGCTGGCAGGTCGGGGGAATTGCCGATTTCAACGGCGACGGAAATTCCGATGTCTTTTGGCGCAACTACGCGACGGGCGGCAACAGGATCGCGCTGTTGAGCGGGACAAACCTGATCGCCGGTTTTGACCTGGAAAATGTTCCGGATCGCCAGGACAAAGTCATCGGCGCGGGTGATTACGACGGAGACGGGAAGGCGGAAATCCTTTGGCGGAATGTGATGGCGCAAAAGGCGCGTTTCTGGCGCATGAACGGCGCGACAAAAATTTCCGAACTCGATGCCGCCGATATCAATTGCGAAAGCCGTCTGATCCCGGAAAAGGGGCGAACCGCCGTCGGGCCGGACTTCAATAATGACGGAAACGCCGACCTGCTGTGGCGAGACCGCGTCACCGGAGAAAATTACGTTTGGCTGATGAACGGCCCGAATTACAACGGAGGAGCTTTTCTTGACGGCGTCGCGGACCAAAACTGGAAAATATCGGCTGCGGCGGATTTCAACGGCGACGGGAACGTGGACCTCGTGTGGCGCAATATGGCCACGGGAGGCAACTCCGTCTGGTATATGAACGGGTTGACCCGCGCCGCCGCCGCCGCGCTGGAGAGCATTCCCGATCTTCGATGGGAGATCGCGGCTGCGGCTGATTTCAGCAACGACGGAAAACCGGATCTGCTTTGGCGCAACTCGTCGACTGGCGAAAGCTTCCTCTGGCCTATGGATGGAGCGATCCGGATCGGCTTCGTCGCGCTCGAGCCGGAGGCCGACCTGAACTGGCGGATCGCCGCCGCGGGGGACTTCAATCAGGATGGATGGACGGATCTGCTTTGGAGCAACCGTGCGACAGGGGCGATTTCGGTCCGGTTCATGAACGGCCCCGTTCGCGTCGGAGACGGCCAAATCGTCGGCCAGGAGGATCCCGATTGGGAAATCGCGGGAACAGGGGATTACAACGGAGACGGCGGCTTGGACATCCTCTGGCGCAATGCTTTCAGCGGCGAAAACAGTGTTTGGCACATGGAGGGAGGGGCATTCATCGGCTGCGAATCGTTGCCGTCCGTACCGGGACAGCGCTGGAAAACCATGGGACAGGAGGACTGAAACGCTCGGTTTATTTCAACCGCCGAATGCCGGGAGCGTTTTGCAGCGCAAATTAACGGGTGAAAAGAAACTTTTCACCGGCCCGGATGCGCTGGTACAATTATCGGGACAGATGTCGAGAAATGAGGTATATGAAAAGGTCGCAGGCCGGTTTTTTTGTTGTCATGGCGTTGTCGATCTTTGGGTGCACAGGAACGTCCCCGGCAGATCCGCCGCGCACAATGGCAAGGGAGAATGCAGTCAAGACCATGGATGGCAAATCCCAATTCAAGCTGGCGACTTTCGCCGGCGGCTGTTTCTGGTGTACGGAGGCGATTTTCCAAAGGCTCCGGGGCGTAGAAAAGGTGATTTCAGGCTATTCGGGCGGGCACGTCGACCATCCCACATACGAGCAGGTGTGCGCCGGCAAAACGGGACACGCCGAATCGATCCAGATTTTATACGATCCCTCCAAGACGACTTATGACGAACTGCTGGATGTCTTCTGGAGAACCCATGATCCGACGACAAGAAACAGGCAAGGGAACGATATCGGGCCGCAGTATCGTTCGGTTGTCTTCTATCATGACGGCGATCAGAAAAAAGCCGCAGAATTCTATAAAGCGAGGCTCGACTCCGAGCGCATCTGGGACCGCCCAATCGTCACGGAAATCGCTCCTTTCGACAAATTCTGGCCGGCGGAAGACTATCATCAGAACTATTATGCCAATAATTCATCCCGACAATACTGCGCCATCGTCATCACTCCTAAAATCGAGAAATTCAAGAAGATATTTAAAGACCGCCTGAAAAAAGAAATGAATTAACCGCTGACAAACGCCGACCTGCGCTGATATAAGGAAGCGATACGGACAGCCGCGCATTGGCAATTTAGCGACGCGCTCCGACGGATTTCCTGCGGGAAGTTCATTGTCGGCGTTTTTCGGCTCGCGTCCGCGGCAAAAAGGGAGCGGGGATGGAAAAAATCATCGATCCGAGAGGGCGTCAGGAACGGCCTGTAATCAAGCTGGCGCCGCGCGTGAGTGAAGAAGAGCTCCAAAAGGGGCGCATCCTTTTTTATAGCAACACCAAGCTCCGTTTCTGCGAATACGGAGAAGTTTTTACCGTGATCAAGCAGCGCCTCAGGGATCGCGGCATCGGCAATTTCATCGACATTGAAGAGACCGTTCGCGGAAAGTCGACCGGCGATTTGCAGGAGTACGCCCGGAAATTGGCGGCAACGAAGCCGACTGCCGCGATAGTGGCGTTGGGCGACATGGGCACTTCGGCGGCGACGACGATCGTTGCGATTGCGCTCGAGCGGCTGGGCGTTCCAACCGTCTACATCATTGCGCCTCCCGGAGCGGGCATTGCAAAGGGAGTCGCTTTCTATCGCGCCGGCCGCCTTTGCATGTGCGAGATCGACATCTATCAAGGAAGCACGAGGTCGGAAGTCGCGGCGGAGATGAACCGCCAATTCCATGAAGCGTTCGAGTCTTTGACTTTGAAGGGCGAAGCGCTGGAGAAACGGTCGAAAATTGATTTCCGCCTCGACGAGGAGCCGCCTCGAGACGATGGCTTTCTGGAAATGCCGGCCTCTTTCAGCGGCGATCCGCAGGAATTCATGGATATCGCCGACCATTTCCACATCGGCGACGGGTTGCCGCTCATTCCGCCGACCGTGAGCCGGGTCGAGAAAATGTTTCAATACTGTCCTTACGACCTGGACATGCCCCTGGCCCGTGAAATCGGCCCGTCCGGCAAAGACATCCGCGTCAGAGACCTTGCGCCGGCCGCCGTGATGGCCGGGTGCAAAGCCACAGCCATGCCCGTCCTCGTCGCCGCGTTCAAGGCCATGGGCAATGTCAAATACAATTTTTTGCAATCCGTAACCACTTCGCATCCCGGCGGCTCCCTGATGCTGGTCAGCGGTCCGCTGGCCAAAGAGCTGAACATTTCCGGAGGGCAGGGCTGCCTGGGACCCTGCTACACCGCGAACGCGACCATCGGCAGAGCCGCAAATCTGGTCATTCTGAACGTGACCCGCGCTATGCCCGGGTTCTGCGACCTCGACTGCCTCGCTTCTCAGGCTGAGTTCACGTATTGCTTTGCCGAGGATCCCGCTCTCACGAAATGGAAGACGATCAATGTCGAGCATTACGACGCCGAGACGACGACGGTCTATGTTCTCAAAGCGGAGCCGCCTCACGACATCATCGACTTCCTGAGCGAAAACGGGGGGGATTTGCTGGACACCTTGACGGATTGCGCCACGACTCTCGGCAGCAACAACGCCTATATCCCCGGCCCGATGGTCTTTGTCCTCACTCCCGACCACGCCTGGATGCTCGAGCGCGACGGCTACAATAAAGAGCGCATCCGCGAACACGTTTTCCAGTGGGCCAGGAACCCTTCGCCGATGGTTCGGAATCGGGGCCTGGTGCCGGTTCGGCCCAGAGGCTTCGACGAAATGCATCCGATTCCGGCGGCTCGATCGCCCCAAGACATCGAGGTTGTCGTAGCCGGCGGACGGGGAGGGCACTCTGCGGTCATTCTTCCGTGGGCTCTCCACAGCGAAGCCATTATTGAGCCCGTCCTTTTGCCGGATGGGAAAAAGCCCAAAAACATTGAAGACTTCAGGAGAAAATAGAAAGGAACCGCAAACGAACGCCGGCATGCGCGGATGCTGAAGAGGATCGGTGGATCGCTTCGGCGCGCTTCAGGAGAGGTTTATGATTGATGTCGGGCAGATCATTGACGATGCAAAGCTGAACAAAGTTTCGATCCGGGTCATTTTTTTGTGCGGATTGATCATGATCATGGACGGGTATGATTTCCAGCTCATGGCGGTGGCGTCGTCGACCGTCATGAAGGAATGGAATGTCGCCACCGACGCCTTCGGCATCGTTTTTTCAGCGGTCGGCTTCGGCTATCTGTTCGGCGCAATAATCTGCGGCGCACTTTCGGATTGGATCGGAAGGAAGAAAACGCTCATCCTGGGCGCTTCCATTTTCTCCCTTGGAACCCTTCTCGTGTGCTTCGCCGATTCTGTAACAGAGCTCACGATTCTGCGCGCTTTCGCAGGCATGGGCATCGGCGGCGCGGTTCCTTGTGCGATCACGCTGACCAGCGAATATTCTCCTCGGAAAGGAAGGGGCAAATACGTTTCCGTCATGTATTCAGGGTTTCTGCTGGGAATCGTTCTCGCGGGCTTTGTCGCCGGCTATGTGTTGAAAGCGGCCAGTTGGCGCAACCTTTTTTTGATAGGATTCATCGCCCCGGTCGCGACGATACTTCTGTTGATATTTGCGCTGCCGGAGTCCGCGCGGTGGCTTTCCGCCAAGGGTAAAAGCGATAAGCAAAGGCGAACCCTTATCCGGATCCTTGAGCAAATGCAGCCGGACAGAACCTTCGACGCCGGCGCGCTGGTCGCGGCCGACCCGGCCAAGGACAAGCATTCTGTCGGGAATCTGTTTGTCGGCAGGCTTGCATGGCTGACGCCTGTGATCTGGTTGTTTTACCTCGTCAGCGCCATTCCTATCTTCTTCATCAGTTCATGGACGCCGCATTTGCTGGTCGAGAAAGGTTTCACTGCTTCCGGCGCAGCCTATATTACAGGGATCAACGGAATCCTGGTGGCGATTGGCTGCCTGCTGAGCGGATTTTATTACGATAAATTCGGATTCAGGAGAGGCGTGTATATTTACGTGATTGCGAGCGTTTTCCTTTTTTTCATGGGGGGGACGAGCGCCATCAGCTTTGTGATGCTGCTTTTTGCGGCCGCGTTTTTCATCAATTTCGCTCACATGAATGTGACGATATTGGCGCCCATCGTCTATCCGTCCCGATGCAGAAACCAGGGGGCCGGCACGGCCATTGCGATTGCACGGATTGGGGCGATGTTGGGGCCCTACATCGGAGGGGTTTTGCTGGCGACCAACCTCCCGAGAGGAAGCCTGATGGCTTTGGTTTCCATCCCGCTGCTGATCTCCGCGGCGCTCTGCTATATCGCAGGCCGGCAGTATGACTTTCACATAGCTTTCAGGAAAAGCTGAGACTGCCGGCTTTCGGGAGTGAAATCAGCGTTCTTCGGCGGCCGAAGAACTGCCGATGAATCGATCGTCTTCTTCCGCGAAGAGGATATTGAAGCTGGTCAAGGAGCCGTAGCAGCCTGTGATATAGCTCTGCAATTTTATCTTCAAATCTTCCGTCATGTCCGCTCCGTTGATTTGCTGTTCCAGCACGCGCAACCGGTTACGGAGCATCACGATCTTGTGGAAGAAAGTCTCGATAGGCCAGTTTTTCTCCTGAAGGCCCCCTTTGCCGGGCTTGAGAATCAAATCGCCGCCCCGCCATTTTTCGGCGATGGGAACGGGCGTGAGCCCTGTTTCTTCGCGAATGATCCGCCTTAAAAGCATTTCAAGATCCAGAGAGCCTCCCTGATCCGCAATATCCGCCACCGGAAATCTCCTTTCTCGATCCGTCACCAGGGGAATCGGCGGCTGCGTTGGAGAAGCCGGCTGTTTCGAAGAGGCTTCCCGGACGTTTCGGCCGCGGTAATGGTGCTGGCTGCCGCAATAATCGCAGATGACTCGCAGGGCGCAGCCCTGCGAGTCGGCGACAAAAATCGTATGGCCGCGAGACATCTTGCAGACGCGACAATAATCTTCCAGCGAATCGCCTGCTTTTGCCATAATGAAAACTATCCTATCTGGGCTCGATGGCCTTCATCGAAGCGAACGGCCGTCGAAATTCGCCGGAAAGCATGCGGGGAGGCGTCGAGAGATCCGCCCTGATCGCGGCGATCGTATCGCTTTTAAAGGTCACGCGCCAATCCGCATTGAGTTGCTTTGGGCGAGAGACGCATTGGAGAAGACAAAAGCATTTCATGGTGGAGGTGGCGGGAATCGAACCCGCGTCCGAAGGACTTCAGCGGATAGAGCCTACATGTTTATCCGATCCGTTCGGGTTTCGCAAACGCCGCGTACGGAGCGGCAGGGGCGCCGCGTCTGCTAGCCCCTAAAATTTCGGCCGGAAGCCCAGGGCTCGAATCCCAGCCTATCCTGCTATGTGACGCCTCGGCCCGCCCCCGCAGGCAGGAGCGGCGAGACGTGGCCGTCTTAAGCGGCCAGTGCTAACTGGTTGTCAGCAATTGTGTTTATTTCCACGATTTTTGCGAGTCGCGGAGAACTCGACATGCCTCTATCGCCTCTTGACCCCCGTCGAATCCAGTTCACCCCCCCTTCAAGAATTTCGTCAACTATTATACCCTATTTCGACCGAAACGGGTGTAAGATTTGCCGTGTTCCCGGTCTTTGGCTCAACAGAAAAAGGATAAGCTTGCATGGATCAGAATAAACTTGAACAAACTCTTGTGCTCATCAAGCCGGATGCGTTGAAGAACTCATTGACCGGCTACCTTCTTTCTCAACTGTCGGAATTCCATACAGGGCTGCATTTCTGCGCAGCCAAAATCGTCCAGGTAAGCAAAATGCTTGCCGAGGAGCATTATGCCGAGCATCAGGGGAAAGTTTTTTTCCCGTCGTTGCTGGACTACATCATGGGGACTCTCCACTATCCGGATGAGCCGTGGAAAAGGCGTGTCATTGCCATCGTATACCAGGGGCCTGACGCCATTCAAAAAATACGCGATCTCGCCGGCCCGACGAACCCTCACGGCGCCCGGGACTCCAGGCCGGGATGCATTCGCGCGCTCGGGACAGTCGTTCCTCTTACGAATTCAGCGGGAGAGAAAATCGGCGAACGCATGGACAATTTGATTCATGCTTCCGCAAACAAGGAAGACGCGGAAAAGGAAATCAAACTGTGGTTCCGACCCAACGACATGCCGCCGCTTATGAGAGTCTATGAAACGGAACCGAGCGACGTCTTTTATTATTTCAAGGAAAACAGGCTTCTCGGCAGTCATGACCCCGATTCGGTGTGCCTGCTTGCACCCGGCGACATCGCATGGAAATCGGATCTGGCGATCCTGCGCGGCAAGAGGGCGGGCGCTCTGGGTTCGGTCGCCGCAAAATACCTGATCAACGAATAGAACTTCATTTCAAGGTCCCCGGCGCAGAGCGGACGTTCTTTTATTTTTGTCCGGAACGAACAGCTGGGAACCGGGAACCGGCAACTTCTATGAAAGAGCTTTCACGATCCAAAGTGTTGATTACGGGCGCCGGAGGTTTCATCGGCAGTCATTTGTGCGAACTCTGTCTGTCCAAAGGCGCGGAGGTTCGGGCATTTGTCCACTACAACTCGAGAAGCGATTGGGGAATGCTGGAGACGGTGGACAAGAAGAGTTTGAAGAACATGGAAGTGATTTCCGGCGATCTTCGCGATTTCCAGGCGGTCCGGAAAGCGGTTCAAGGGCGCCATCGTGTTTTTAATCTCGGCGCCTTGATAGGAATTCCCTATTCCTTCCGCAATCCGGCCGATGTCGTCCAGACGAATGTCCTGGGAACGCTTCACGTTTTGCAGGCGTGTCTTGAGTTCGGAGTCGAAAGAGTCGTCCAAACCTCCACCAGCGAGGTATACGGGACCGCGCAATATGTTCCGATGGATGAGAAGCATCCTTTAAAGCCTCAGTCTCCCTACGCCGCTTCAAAGGTGGGGAGCGACAAGCTTGCGGAAAGCTTTTTCTGCACCTATGGGCTTCCCGTCGTAATTTTGCGTCCATTCAACACCTATGGGCCAAGGCAGTCGCCGCGGGCCATTATCCCGGCGATCATTATCCAGGCTCTTCAGTCGCGCCGCATCCGGCTGGGAAGTTTGACTCCGAGAAGAGATCTGACTTATGTAAAAGACACGGCTCGGGGCTTTCTTGCGGCTTCTTCCGCGCTCGAAATTGAAGGAGAAACAATCCAGATCGGCGCGCAGCGGGAAGTATCGATTCAGGAGCTGGTGGGCCTGATCGGGGCGATCTTGAAGAAAGAGCTGGATGTCATCCCGGATGCGGGGCGCCGGCGCCCGAAAGCGAGCGAGGTCGAGCGCCTTTATGCTTCGAATCAAAAAGCCAAGGAGCTTATGGGCTGGCGGCCGCAGGTGTCGCTTGAAAAGGGATTGGAAAATACCGTCCGATGGTTCCGTGGGCGGAAGGATCTCTACAAGACCGGCATTTACCACGTATAAAAATGAACCAGAGCGCAAAGATTGTTGTTGTTTTGCCCGCTTATAATGCGGCAAAAACATTGGAAAAAACCTACCTCGACCTGCCCAGGGAACGTGTGTCCAAGATCATTCTGGTCGACGATGTCAGCCAGGACCAGACCGTGGAAATCGCGCACGCCCTGGGGCTTTCGGTCGTCATTCACATTCAAAACCGGGGCTATGGAGGGAACCAGAAAACCTGCTATCTGGAAGCTTTAAAAGAAGGCGCCGATGTTGTCGTGATGCTCCATCCCGATCATCAGTATGATTCCAGGCTGGTCCCGGAATTAGCTGCGCCGATCCTTGCAGGGCAGGCGGACATGGTGATGGGGTCGCGCATCCTCAACGGGCGGGCGCTTGAGGGCGGCATGCCTGTCTGGAAATACGCCGCGAATCGGGCGCTTACGATCGCCGAAAATGCGGTTTTCAAGACGGATCTCACGGACTGCCACAGCGGTTTTAGAGCCTATAGCCGGAAACTTCTGTCCACGGTGCCATTTTTGTTGAATTCGGATGATTTTGTCTTTGATTCGCAGATGATCGCTCAGGCCTCACGCTTTGGATTCAGGATTGCCGAAATTCCGGTGCAGGCTCGGTACTTTCCGGAAGCGTCAAGCGTAAATTTCAGGGTCAGCTTGATTTATGGGCTGAAAACGGTTGGGGTGATGCTCCGGCTCCTGTTGCAGAAACTCGGGCTGGCGCACGCAGGGTATCTGAACAGTAAACTGCCTGATGTTGTGAGCAAGTATCATCACAGGTCGATATTCAAAAATTAGCCTATGAAATTGCGCTGAAAAACCGGGCGACCGATCATTTTAGATTTTTGAACAATATATTTTATCGGCGCAAGCCGGGGGCGCGTCTGAGAATAAAATAAAGTGAATTTTCTGTTGCACATAAAGAATGCGGATGCTAGACTAAAAACTTTGCCAATGCTGGCGTAGCTCAGCTGGTAGAGCAGCTG
>CAZXSV010000089.1:0-17492 GCA_964642735.1 uncultured Acidobacteriota bacterium | reverse complement strand
CCCGAAGGGGGTTGTATCGGATTACGTCCCCGGCGCCAGGATGCAACCCTTTCAGCGAAAAAGTAAATGGCATTGGGCGTCTCGCCGGTCCTGCCGGCTGGGCGCCGGTTCTGTCGGCAAAAACTATGCAGACTACGTGCTTTGTCCAGACAATTAAGGAGCGGTGCCGAGTCTGTTACACCTGCGTGCGCGAATGCCCCGCCAAAGCCATCGGAATTTCCGACGGCCAGGCCCGCGTCATCCCGGAGCGGTGCATCGGGTGCGGCAACTGCGCCCGGGTCTGCAGCCAGGGAGCGAAGCAGGTCCTCGACGGGACCCAGCAGGTGGCTAGCCTGCTCGCATCGGGCGGCCAAGTCGCGGCATTGCTCGCCCCGAGCTTTCCCGCCGAGTTCGAAGAATGCGACTACGAAAAAGTCGTGGGGATGCTCCGCGCCCTCGGCTTTCATTACGTCCATGAAGTCGGATTCGCCGCCGACCTGGTCGCGTTGAAATACCGGTCTCTTTTAGAAACAAAATCCGGGTCCAAATATATCGGGACGACCTGCCCGGCGCTGGTCGGCTTCGTGGAGCGATACTATCCTTCGCTCGTGCCTCGCCTCGCCCCGATCGTTTCGCCGATGATCGCGGCCGCGCGGGTTTTGAAGCGGCTGTACGGCCCGGAAGTGCGAACCGTTTTCATCGGGCCGTGCATCGCCAAAAAAGGGGAGGCGGCCAGCGAACAGGTGAAAGACGAAATCGCCGCCGTCCTCACCTACGCAGAACTGCGCCAGATGCTGTCCTCGGCCGGGATCCACGAAGGGATGGCCGTGCGCAGCGATTTCGATCCGCCGTGGAGCGGGCCGGGAGGGCTTTTCCCCATCAGCCGGGGCCTTTTGCAGGCCGCCGACATCAAAGAGAACCTTATGGACGGCCAGGTCATGGCCACCGACGGGAAAACTAATTTTGTCGAAGCCATTCAGGCCGCCGACGCCAACAACCTGAACGTGCGCCTCCTGGAAATCCTTTGCTGCAACGGGTGCATCATGGGCGCCGGGATGACCGTAAATTCCACGCTGTTTCACCGCCGCAGCCTTGTCGGAAACTACCTGCGGCGGCACTGGGCGGAGCACCGCAAGGAACAATGGGAGCGGGACATTGCGGAGTATTCCGACGTCGACCTTTCCCGGTCATTCCAGGCCCTCGATCTGCAGACCGTTCAGCCTTCCCGCCAGGAAGTTATGACAATTCTCGTCCGGATGGGCAAATTCAAGCCCGAAGACGAACTGAACTGCGGCGCGTGCGGCTACGACACTTGCGTGGAACACGCCATCGCCGTCCACCGCGGGCTGGCCGAGACCGAAATGTGCCTGCCCTACAACATTGAAAAGCTGCGCAAAACGGTCAAAGAGCTGGCGGTATCGCACCAGCAGCTTGTCAGCACGCAGGAAGCGCTCATGCACTCGGAACGTCTCGCCAGCATGGGTCAGCTGGCCGCGGGCGTCGCGCACGAAGTCAACAATCCGCTGGGCATCGTCCTGATGCATTCGCACATGCTGCTCGAACAGGCGGAGCAGTTCCCGGACTGGCGGGAAGACCTCGACATGATCGTGGAGCAGGCGGACCGCTGCAAAAAAATCGTGATGCGGCTTTTGCATTTCGCCCGCCAGAACAAAGCGGTCCTCCGCACCGTCGACCTCCATAAGCTGATCCAGCACGCGGTCAAAACCTATCCCTTCCCCGCCATCGTAACCCCGCGGGTGGAGCTTCGAACCAAAAATCCCAAGGTCGACCTCGATCCCGACCAGATCAACCAGGTCCTCACCAACCTCTTCAGCAACGCCTGCGACGCGATGCCCGAAGGCGGCGTCCTCACGGTCGGCGTCGAAGGAAACGAAGACCAGGTCTGGTTCACGGTCCGAGACACCGGCTTGGGAATATCGAAAGAAAACATCGGGAAAATATTCGAACCTTTTTACACAACCAAGCAAATCGGGAAAGGAACAGGACTCGGGTTGGCTGTCACCTATGGTATCGTTAAGATGCATCGCGGAGATATCGCCGCTGTTTCCAATAACGATCCGAAAGCCGGACCCACCGGGACCGCTTTCACAGTCAAGCTCCCGCGGAAATCCCGGGACGAGTAGGACTTAAAAGAATAAGGAGAAAGCCATGGCACACATACTTTTGGTGGACGACGACCAGGACTTGATCGACATGAACAAAACTGCGCTGGAAAAACGTGGCCATAAGGTCTCCGCAGCCTATTCGGCGGAAGAGGCTCTGAAATCGGCGGAGAACAATCCGCCTGAACTGGCCGTGCTGGACGTCATGATGGAAGACAAAACCGCCGGTTTCGAGCTTGCCCGGCGGCTGCACGAGATGCAGCCTCAACTGCCGATGATCATGCTGACCGGAATCCGGAAAGAGATGGACCTCGCGTACCGTTTCGAGCCCGATGACACGTGGCTGCCGGTCGCCAAGTTCCTGGAAAAGCCCATCAACCCGCGCGTTCTGGCGGAAGAGGTGGAAGGCCTTTTGGCGAAATCCTAAGACGCGGGGAGCGCGGATTTTTTCTGCGCTCCCCCTGGCTGGACAGGTTGAAGTGGAAATTCTCAACATCCTCGTGGTCGATGACGAATATGGGATGAGGCGCGGCGCGGAGCGGGCGTTGAAAGACGTCGTTATGCACCTGCCCGACATCAACGGCGAAGTCCGGTTTTCGATCAAAACCGCGGCGGACGGCAAGGAACTGGAAGAAAAGCTGGTCGCCGGCCATACCGACATCCTGCTTCTCGACCACAAACTGCCGGACACCACCGGGCTTGACATCCTGGATAGCCTCGGGAAACGCTCGCTCGACCTTTTGACCATCATGATCACCGCATACGCCTCTCTCGAAACGGCGGTCGCCGCGACGCGCCGGGGGGCTTACGACTTTTTGGCCAAGCCGTTTACGCCGGAGGAACTGCGGGGCGCCGTGCGCAAGGCCGCCCGGCACCTTCTGCTGCAGCGGCAGGCCAGGCGGCTGGCCGAAGAAAAACGGCAGGTCCGCTTTCAGTTCATATCCGTCCTCGCCCACGAAATGAAGTCGCCCATATCGGCGATCGAGGGCTATCTGCAGATGGTCCGCGAACGCACCGCCGGCGACGCCCTGGAATCCTACGACCACATGATCGACCGGTGCCTGGTCCGGATCGAGGGAATGCGCAAACTGATCGGCGACCTGCTCGATTTGACTTCGATCGAATCCGGGCAAAGACGCCGGTCGCTTACGTCCATCGACCTGGCCGAGGCGGTCCGCACAGCAGTCGAAAACGTCAAACTCGAGGCGCAAAAACGCGGCATCGCCATTGAAGTGGAAAGTCCGCGCGATCTGTTCCTGGAAGCCGACCGGACCGAGATCGACATGATCCTGAACAACCTCGTTTCCAACGCGGTGAAATACAACCGCGACAACGGCCGCGTCGACGTCAGGCTCACCGTCGCGGGAGACGTGATCAGCATCCAGGTCCAGGACACCGGGATCGGCATGACGCCGGAGGAAAGCAACAAGCTGTTCAACGATTTCACTCGAATCAAGAACGAGAAGACGCGCCATATTCTCGGAAGCGGCCTGGGTCTTTCGACGGTAAAAAAACTGGCCATGATTTACGGCGGGAATGTCACGGTCAAGAGCCAGCCGGATGTCGGCAGCGCCTTCACCGCGACTTTAAAGAGAAAAAACGTGTAGCCGCCTTGTCCGGCGACCTCCTAAACACGGAGAGCACGGAGATTTCGCGAAGGATGTTGAGTGCCGAAGGTGCGGACCTCCTAAACACGGAGAGCACGGAGATTTCGCGAAGGATGTTTAGAGCCGAAGGCACGGACCTCCTAAACACGGAATACACGGAGATTTCGCGAAGGATGTTGGGAGCCGAAGGCGCGGACCTCCTAAACACGGAATACACGGAGATTTCGCGAAGGATGTTTAGAGCCGAAGGCACGGACCTCCTAAACACGGAATACACGGAGATTTCGCGAAGGATGTTGGGAGCCGAAGGCGCGGACCTCCTAAACACGGAGAGCACGGAGATTTCGCGAAGGATGTTGAGCGCCGAAGGCACGATCTCCCTCCTAAACACGGAGAGCACGGAGATTTCGCGACGGATGCTGAGGACCGAAGGCGCGGACCTCCTAAACACGGAGAGCACGGAAGTTTCGCGACGGAAAGGCTGCCGCGAAGCGGCTGTATCTTAAAGCCCAGGGTAGGCCGCGCTTTTTGCGGCCTACCCTGGGAACGTAAGGATTTTATGTCTACCCTGAAAGGGTTGATTTTCCCCAACCCTTTCAGTGCTGAAGGCCGTTTTTCGTTACGCGCTCCCGGCGCGCATCGAATGTTTTTGGAGGCAGGAAATGGGATTGCCGGCAATGAAGATCAGCGACGGCGGCGTGGATTTCATCCACGACGAATACTTGAACAGTCTGCTCGAGGCCCCGCCGCCCGAACCCGGGCGGGTCAAGGAAATAATCGCCAAAAGCCTCGACAAACAGCCTCTCACGGTCGAAGAGGCCTCTGCGCTTGTCCGGACCACTGAACCGGAGCTTGTCGAAAACATCTTCCAGACCGCCAGGACTCTGAAGGAGACCGTCTACGGCAACCGGATTGTTCTCTTCGCCCCGCTTTACGTCGGCAACTATTGCGTCAACGACTGCTCTTACTGCGGATTCCAGCGCAGCAATGTCCTGGCGGTGCGCCGCACCCTGACCGAGGCGGAGCTCAAAGAGCAGGTGCTCGCTCTGGAAGCCGCCGGCCACAAGCGCCTGATCCTCGTATTCGGCGAGCATCCCGACTACGATGCGGATTTCATCGCCAGGCAGGTCCGGACCGTTTACTCCACCCGCAGCGGGCACGGCGAAATACGACGCTTGAACATCAACGCCGCCCCGATGGACCACGAAGGCTACAAGACAGTCAAGGCGGCCGGCATCGGCACCTATCAGATTTTCCAGGAAACCTACAACCACGAAACCTATGCCCGATTGCACCCGCGCCGCACCCGCAAAGGCGACTACCTGTACCGCCTCGACGGTTTGAGCCGGGCTCTGGAAGCGGGGTGCGACGACGTCGGGATCGGGGTTCTGTTCGGGCTGCACGACTGGCGTTTCGAAGTGCTGGGACTGGTGGCGCACGCCAATCATCTGAAAAACCGCTACGGCGTCGGACCGCACACCATCAGCTTCCCGAGGCTGCGCCCCGCCTCCGGCGTTCCGCTCCCGAGCCATTCGACGGCGACCGACGCCGACTTCAAACGCATCATCGCGATCCTTCGGCTTGCGGTTCCCTACACCGGCCTTATCCTAACTGCGCGCGAAAACGCCTCCTTCCGACGCCAGCTCATGGGCCTCGGCGTTTCCCAGATCGACGCGGGCAGCCGGATAGAAATCGGCGGGTATACGATGAGCGAAAACCAGGTCATGGACCGGGAGCAGTTCGAGCTCGGCGACACCCGCTCCCTGGACGATGTCATTCGCGAACTTCTCGAGGACGGCTACCTGCCAAGCTTCTGCACCGCCTGCTACCGCCTCGGGCGCACCGGCGAGCATTTCATGGAATTCGCCATCCCGGGCTTCATTAAACGATACTGCACGCCGAACGCCTTGACGACGCTGACCGAATATCTGACCGATTACGCGTCGCCGGCGACGCGCGCCGCCGGAAAAAGCCTGATCGAAAAGGAACTGGCGAAACTGGAAAACAGCCCGCTCAAAACGGAACTCGAAAACCGGATGAAGCAGATCGAGGAAACCGACAAGCGCGATATGTATTTTTAGGTTTCCCGTTTCCGGTTTCCCGTTTCCCGTTGTTAACCGGAAACGCAAAACGGGAAACGGGAAACGGATTACAAGCTATGCGCAAAGAACACGATCTGTTGGGGACGCGCGAAGTGCCGGAGGACGCTCTGCACGGCATTTACACCGAGAGGGCTCTCGAAAACTTTCCCCTGTCGCGCCGCCCGGTCCATCCGGCGCTTATCCGGGCCTACGGCGCCGTGAAGCTGGCCTGCGCGCGGACCAATCACGAACTGGGCTGGTGGGACGAATCCAAGGCCGCGGCTATTGAAAGCGCCTGCCTGGAAATGATGGAAGGGCGGTTGGACGCCGCAATCGTCGTGGACGCGCTTCAGGGCGGCGCCGGCACGTCCACCAACATGAACGTCAACGAAGTCCTCGCCAACCGCGCGCTGCAAATTCTGGGAAAGCCTCTCGGCGACTACCGGACCGTAAGCCCGCTCGACGACATCAACCTCCACCAATCGACGAACGACACCTACCCGACGGCTTTGAAAGTGGCGGCGATCGGATTGCTGCAGCTGCTGCAGCCCGAAGTGGTCGGCCTGCTGGAAGCGTTCCAGCGAAAGGAGCAGCAGTTCGCCGGGATCGTGAAGGTCGGCCGGACCGAGTTGCAGGACGCGGTGCTCATCACGCTCGGACGCGAAATGGGAGCTTATGCGGAAGCGTTCTCGCGGGACCGCTGGCGCATTTACAAATGCGAAGAGCGGCTGCGCGTCGTCAACCTGGGAGGGACGGCGATCGGCACGGGCCTGTCGGCGCCGAGGCAGTATATATTCCGTGTGGTCGACCGCCTGAAGGAAATCACGAAGCTGGGTCTGGCCCGCGCCGAGAATCTGGTGGAGTGTACGCAGAACGCCGACGTCTTCGTCGAAGTCGGCGGCATCCTGAAAGCCTGCGCCGTAAACCTGCTGAAAGTGTCGACGGACCTGCGGATCCTTTCCTCCGGACCGGACGCCGGGATAGGCGAGCTGCGCCTGCCTCCGCGCCAGGCCGGCTCCTCCATCATGCCCGGCAAAGTGAATCCGGTGATCCCGGAAGCGGTCTCGCAGGCAGCCATGCTGGCGATGTCGAACGACCAGGCCTTGACCCAGGCCTGCGCCATGGGCAATCTCGAACTGAACGCTTTTCTCCCGCTCGTCGCCGACACGCTTCTGCAAAACATAGACCTGCTGCGCAATGCGTGCCGGATTCTGCGCGTTCACTGCGTCGAAGGCCTGGAGGCCGATGAGCGGCGTTGCCGCGCGCATGTGGAAGGAGCGACCGCCGCCGCGACCGCCCTGGTGGAATCGCTCGGGTACGAGCGGGCGCAGGCGATCGCCGAGCAAGCGCGCGAGCAAGGAAAGCGGATTCGCAACGTCGTCGTCGAAAACGGGCTTTTGTCGGCCGAGGAATTCGACCGGCTGGTCTCGCCGGCGGGAGTCACACGGCTCGGCTCCCCGGCCAGGGAAGGAAACGGATGAAGGAAACGCCAAAAGGAATGCGGCTGCACATAGGGTTGTTCGGCCGGCGCAACGTGGGAAAATCTTCGCTGCTCAACGCCCTCACGCGCCAGCAGGTCTCGATCGTCTCCGATGTCCCGGGGACGACCACCGACCCGGTGGAAAAGCCGATGGAGCTGCTGCCGCTCGGGCCGGCGCTTTTCATCGACACGGCCGGCATCGACGACATCGGCGCCCTGGGAGAGATGCGGGCGGAGCGGACGAGGGGCGTGTTCGAGCGAACCGACCTGGGAATCCTGGTCGCAGTCAGCGGCCAGTGGGGGGAATTCGAGGAAGGCATCCTTTCGGAGCTGAGCCGGAGGAAAACGCCTGCCATCGTGGTGATGAACAAAACCGACCTGGCAAAGCCGGCGGAGGAGGTCTTGAAGGACCTCAAGGCGCGCAAACTGCCGGTGGTGGAAACGGTGGCGAGCCGCGCGGAGGGCGTTTCAGACCTGCGCGAGGCGCTGATCCGGTCGGCGCCCGAAGAGTTCATGGACGCTGTGCATGTGCTGGGGGACCTGATGCCTCCCGGAGAGCTGGCCGTGCTGGTCGTGCCGATCGACCTGGAGGCGCCGCGGGGCAGGCTCATCCTGCCGCAAGTGCAGGCCATCCGCGACGTCCTGGACCACGATTCCTATTGCATGGTCGTCAAGGAGCGCGAATTGAAAGACGCGCTGGACCGGCTGCGGCGCCCGCCGGCGCTGATCGTTACCGATTCCCAGGCGTTCCTCCGGGTCGCCGGGGACGCGCCCGACAATGTGCCGCTGACCTCCTTCTCGATCCTTTTCGCGCGGTTGAAAGGGGATTTGGGAGAATTCGTGCGCGGCGCACGGTCCATCGACAGGCTCAAGGCGGGGGACAAGGTTCTGGTCCTGGAAGCGTGTACGCACCACCCGATCGGGGAAGACATCGGCCGCATCAAGATTCCCCGCTGGATTCGCCAGTACGCCGGCGTCGAACTGGAGTTCGTGCATATGCAGGGGCACGATTTCCCGCGCAACGTCGGCGACTACAGCCTCGTGGTCCATTGCGGGTCGTGCATGTTGAACCGGCGCGAGGTCATTTCCAGGATCCTTCGCTGCCGGGAAGCGGGCGTGCCGATCACCAACTACGGCGTGGCCATCACGTACTCGCTCGGGCAACTGGACCGGGCGCTCTCCCCTTTCCCTCAGTTCAGGGCGAACGATGAAAGGGCGGGCGCCTAAACCATCCACCCCAATAATTAACACGGAAAACACTGAGCATATTCAGTCTAAGATAAACTATCCGGCGTCAGTATTCGCTGGAGCTGAACCCGATAGCAAGGCTGTAGGAAAAAACGTTGTTGCTCCCGAATTCCTCCAAATTCCTCACCCAGTGATAATCCACCATCGGGCGAATCCAGACGCGAGGCGTGACCTTGAAACGGACTCCGGCGCCGGCGTGGATCTGAAAGTGATTGGAGCTGCCGGCGAAGTTGGTGTATCTGCCGGTATTGTAGTCGTAATAATAATTGTCCGGGTCGTAGAACCGAAGGTTCACCCCGCCGATGCCGCCCTGGATTTCCGGCACAACTCGTTTTTCCACGCTATGGATTTGAGGAGTCCATACGCCGTTGAAATCGTAAATGATAGGCCGGTACCCGAACCCAAGGTAGTCGCCCTGGTCGAAGCGGAACGCGACGCGGGCGCCGACGCCGAAATGCGGGCTAAGCATGAGCGCGCCGCCGAGAGTCCCGAAAACGCCGGTCATGGCCGGCGCTTTGACGATTTGTTGAGTGTTGTCGTCGACGAACGAAACGTCCAGGGCGCCGACGCGTGTCGTCCCCATGCCGAAATATCCGTCGAAGCGTTGCGCGCTGGCGAAGGAAGCCATCAAGAGCGCCAGAAATGTCGATGCGATCGCGATTCGTAATGCTTTCACGGCCTGTTCTCCGTTCAAAAAGTAAATGGATTCTTCTCAATCATGGTCTTTCCATTATAGTTCAGCCCTGCCCGTCTGTCTGCAAACATAAATAGGATCCCTCCGGCGAAAGGATCGAATAATTTGCGCCGGCCAAACTGTCGCCGAACCGGACCCCGCCTGAATCGAACCCCTCCCCCCCCTCCATCTTTTTTCCCGTGTCTTCCGTGTCTTTTCTCCGTGTTTTCCGTGTATTTCTTGATTGACACCTCTCCAATCAATCGTTACTATGTTTCCATATTAGGAAACTATGTAACTATGAAACGATTGGATCGTGAAAAAACGGTTATGCAGAAGATTTTTCGGATGCAGTGCGAAATCTGCAAGGCCCTGAGCCACCCGGCGCGGCTGGCGATCGTCGACCGGCTGGACGCCGGCGACACTCCGGCCGCCGACCTGCTCGCCGATCTTGGGATTTCCAAGGCCAACCTCTCCAAAAACATGGCGCTGCTGATTCGCGGCGGGATCGTGGAATCCAGGCGCGACGGAAGGCGGATTCTCTACCGGCTGACCGATCCGGAAATTCACCGGGCATGCGCCAGCATGCGCTCCATCCTGTACCGTCGACTGAAAGAAGGAGAAAAACTGGCCTCGGCGATCGACCTGGTCCGGGCTCATGGATAGGAACGACTTAATTTCTGATAGGCGCCCACTATGTTCACGTCACATTGCTTGAAAAATTGGACTATGGCAGTTGTCTTCATCCTCCTCAGCCTTCCGCTCGCCGCCCAGGACCGGCTGACCCTGGCCGATGCGGTTTCGAGAGCGCTGGTCAACAATCCGGACCTGGCGGTGGACGAACCCGGCCTGGAGGCGGCCCGTTCGGAATTCAAGGCGGCCCGGGCCGGCTATCTGCCGCGCCTGGATTTTGAACAATCCTATCTCGCCGGCGACAATCCGGTGTTTGTTTTCGGCACGCTCCTGACGCAGCGGAAATTCACCGCCGAAAACTTTGCGCTTCCGTCGCTCAATTCGCCTTCCGCGGTGGACAACCTGCAGACCCGGGCGACCGTGCAGCAGAATATCTGGGACTTCGGACGGACGCGCGGACGCCGGGAGCAGGCGCGTTTGGGCATCCAGGCGGTCGACCAGTCTCACGAGGACCACGTGCGCCGGGTGGCGCTGGCCGTCATCGACGGCTATTATTCGGCGTCGCTGGCGAGCTGCGCGCTCGAGACGGCGCGGCTGGCGATGCGTTCGGCGCAGTCGATCGAAGAGCGGGCGAAGGCGCGGGTGGAGGCGGGCGTCTCGGTGGAGGCCGACCTTCTGCGCAGCCGGGTTTATCTGTCGGCGGCCAGGCAGCAGGAAATCCAGGCTCAGGGCCGGCTGGAGATCGCCCGAGCGCATCTCAACCGGCTCATGGGGCGCGCTCTCGGCGACCCGATCGGGGAGACGGCGCCGCTGGAATTCAAAAGCTTCCCCATTCCTTCCGAAGACGTGCTGCTTTCCGAACAAAAGAAGCGCCGGCCCGACTATCAAAGTTTTTTGACCGAACTGAGGGCGGCCGAAGTCGCGGTCGAACTGAAGAAAAAGGAATTTCTGCCGACGCTGGGTGGCTACACGACGTGGGAAGCCGACAATCCGGCTCTGAACGATTACGGCGGCGACAACTGGGCCGCGGGAGTGACGTTGCGATGGAACCTGTTCGCCGGGGGGGCCGACTCGGCCCAGCTGGATGCGGCCCGGCATCGTCTCGAGCAGAAGCGGCGCCAGGTTGCGGCTCTGGAATCGGCCATGGCGCTCGAAATCCGCAAGGCGCTCATCGAGTATCGCTCGGCGGAGCAGCAGGTGCAGGCCGCCCGGGCCGCCGAAGCCCAGAGTGAAGAAGGTTTGCGAATACTCAGGAACCGCTATGACGCGGGGCTGGCGACCATGACCGATCTGCTGTCGGCCGAAACCGCCCGAAGCGGCGCGCGGACGGCTCTGGCCGAGGCGGTTTACCGGCAGAGGCTCGGCTACGCCGCGATCGAATACAGCGCCGGCATTCTAAACGCCGGGTCGCCGGCGGTCCGTTTGCAATAATCTAATGCGCGAAAATGGAGAAGGGACCATGCGAAAAATCTCATTTCTTATAATGCTCGCTCCGGCGCTGGCGATGCAGGCGGCTTGCGGCGGAAAAAAGGAAAACGCCGCGGAGTCGGCCGGCAAGCCGGTTCCGGCGGCGGTCGTCGAAGCCCGCTATGAAACGGTTCCGGTTTTTGCATCGGCGCCCGGAACGGTCCAGGCGCGCGACCGCATCGCCATCGCCTCTCAGATCAACGGCTTTGTCCGGGAGATGCGGGTGCGCGCCGGGGACGCCGTCCGGCAGAATCAAATCCTCGCGGCGCTGGACGCCCGCGACGCGGAGAACCAGAAGGCGGCCGCGCAGGCAGCCATCGAGGAAGCCGGGGCGGCTCTCGAAGAGGCGCGCCGGGCCCGCCAGGCGGCCGTGGAAATGAGCGTGGCGGCCCGGGCGGCCGCGCAGCTGGGCAGCCAGACGCTTGGCCGCTACCAGAAGCTGTTCGAATCCCGCTCCGTTTCGCCGCAGGAGATGGACGAAGTCCGGATGCGCCGCGACGCCGCCGCGGCGGAGCTGGCTTCCCGGGAATCGATGGTTGCGGCCGCGCAGGAGCGGATCCGGCAGGTGGAAGCCCGGATGGCCCAGGCGAAAGCCCAGGCCGGCCGCGCGGACGTTTTGATGAGCTACACGGAAATCAAAGCTCCGGCGGCGGGCAGGATCGCGGAACGGTCCGTCGATGCGGGAGCGGCCATCTTCCCCGGGACTCCCCTGCTGGTCCTTGAATCCTCGGCCCGCCCGCAGGTCCTGGCAAACATCCCGACGGAGCACGCAAGCCGGCTGCGCGCCGGGATGAGCGTGCAGCTTCGCAAAACCGGGTCGGAGGAAATAATCGAAGGCCGGGTGTCGGAAATTATTCCCGGCGCCGACCCTGCGACTCACAGCGTGCGGTTCAAAGTGGACCTGCCCGCCGGTTTCGAAGCGGTTCCGGGACAGTTCCTCCAGGTCCGGGTCCCGGCCGGGTCGAGAAACGCCCTGCTGGTCCCCGCTCGGGCGATCAGGACCGCGGGCCAGCTCACCGGCCTGTTCGTTGCCAACTCGGAGTCGCGGGCCCATTACCGGCTTGTGAAAGCGGCGCCGCACGATTCGGAAAGGTTTGAGATTCTTTCGGGCGTCGAGGCGGGGGAGAAGATCGTCTCCGCGCTCAACGATCAAATCACCGACGGAGTAAAAGTGGAGATCCGCCATGAGTAAGCCCCAGGTTGCAGGAAAACTGGCTCACGCGTTTATCCATTCGAAACTTACGCCGCTGATTCTGCTGGCGTCCATTTCTCTTGGAATTGCGGCCGTGATCATGCTGCCGAGAGAAGAGGAGCCGCAGATCATCGTGCCGATGATCGACGTGATGGTCTCGTTTCCGGGCGCTTCCGCCAAAGAAGTGGAGACGCGCGTCACGAAGCCGATGGAGCGCCTGCTGTGGGAGATCCCGGGGGTGGAATACGTTTACACCACGTCGAGCCCGGGTTCGTCCATGGCCATTGTCCGCTTCTACGTCGGGGAGGACGAGGAAAAAAGCATTGTCCGGCTTAATCAGAAAATGTTCGCAAATTTCGATCTGATCCCGCCGGGCTGTTCCCAGCCTCTGATCAAACCCCGGGCGATCGACGACGTGCCGTTTCTGGCCCTGACGCTCTGGAGCCGGGAGATGGACGGGTTCCAGATCCGGCGGGCGGCGGCGGAGCTGAGAAACGAGTTGCAGCAGATCCCCGACATTTCCGCCACGACGCTGATCGGCGGCCAGAGGCGCACGATGCTGGTGTCGCCCGATCCGGCGCGGATGGCTTCCTACGGGATAAGCGTTTCGCGCCTCGAGAACGTTCTGCAGTCGGAAAACCGTGAAACCCACGCGGGCGTCATTCAGGAGAGCAACCGGGCGGTTTCGGTCCATCTCAACGGGTTCTTCAAGAGCGCGGAAGATTTGGAAAGCCTGGTCGTGGGCGCCGCCGGCGACTCTCCCGTCTATCTCCGGGATGTCGCCGTCATAACGGACGGCCCCGAAGAGCCTTCGGATTATGTGTTTTTCTCCCCCGGCCCGGCCGCGCACGCCAAGAATATCAACGTTCCTTCACCGGCCGCTTCCCCGGCCGCTTCTGC
Organism: uncultured Acidobacteriota bacterium; assembly: GCA_964642735.1. Taxonomy (GTDB): domain Bacteria; phylum Acidobacteriota; class UBA6911; order UBA6911; family UBA6911; genus UBA6911. The sequence goes on along the minus strand of CAZXSV010000089.1, from coordinate 4,109 downwards.
CGGCGACATGGCGCAGGCCGTCACGATCACGTTTGCGAAGCGCAAGGGCGAAAACGCCGTCGTTTTGTCGGAAGAGGTCCTGAAGAAGGCAGAGAGCTTTCGGGCGCATCATTTTCCCGCCGAACTTGAAATGACGGTCACCCGCAATTACGGAGAAACGGCGGCGGAGAAATCGAACGAGCTTTTGCTTCACATGCTGATCGCGGTCCTTTCGGTGACGCTGCTGATCTGGCTGATCCTCGGCTTCAGGGAAGCGGGCGTGGTGGCGGTGGCGATTCCGGTAACGCTGGCGCTTACGCTGGTGGTCTTTCTTTTGTACGGCTACACGCTCAACCGGATCACGCTTTTTGCGCTCATCTTCTCCATCGGCATCCTCGTCGACGACGCCATTGTCGTGATCGAAAATATCGTCCGCCACAAGCGCCTGCCCGAAAACAAGGGCCGCAGCTTTGCGGATGTGGCGGTGGAAGCGGTGAACGAGGTCGGGAACCCGACGATCCTCGCGACGTTCACCGTGATCGCCGCGATCCTGCCGATGGCCATGGTCCGCGGCCTGATGGGGCCTTACATGCGCCCGATCCCGATCGGCGCGTCGGCGGCGATGATATTCTCGCTGCTGGTCGCCTTTGTGATCACGCCATGGGCCGCGATGCGCTTTATGCGCGGGTCGCACGGGGAGCGCGAAGGCGGCGAAAGCGAAGACCGGACGACGAAACTCTACCGGCGGTTCATGGGCCGAATGCTGGCGAAGGACCGGAACCAGTGGATGTTTCTCGGGCTCGTGACCGCGCTGCTCCTCGGCGCCTTCGCCATGGTCTATTTCAAGCTGGTCGTCGTGAAGATGCTGCCTTTCGACAACAAGAGCGAGTTCCAGGTCATCGTCGACATGCCGGAGGGCGCCAGCCTGGAGAAGACGGCGGCGGCGACCCGCGAGCTCGCGCTGCAGCTGCACCGCGTCCCGGAAGTCACCGATTTTCAAACCTACGTCGGAACGGCGTCGCCGTTCAATTTCAACGGGCTCGTCCGCCATTATTACATGAGGCGGGGAGAGAACGTCGCGGACATCCAGGTCAATCTTACGCCCAAAGGAGAGCGCTCGGATCAGAGCCACGCCATTGCGCTGCGGGTCCGCGAGCTGCTGAAGCCGGTCGCGGAAAAATACGGCATGAAAATGAAAGTGTCGGAAGTGCCTCCCGGCCCTCCCGTGCTCCAGACGCTGGTGGCGGAAATTTACGGGCCCGACTACGAACGCCAGATCGAGCTGGCCGGCAAACTGCGCGACATGCTGGAGAAGACGCCCGGAGTGGTCGACGTGGACTGGTACGTCGAGGATCCGCAGCCGGAGATGCTGTTTCACTTCGACCGCCTCAAAGCTTCGATGGCCGGCGTTTCCATCGCGGAAGCTCAGCGGGCGGTCGCGCTGGCGATCGGCGGGTCGCAGGCGGGACTGATGCATTTCGACGACGAGGCGGAAGACGTGCCGCTGAAGCTGCGATTGCCGTTGGCGGACCGTTCCGGCGTCGAAGTTCTGAACCGTTTGCGGATCCCGTCGGCTTCGGGGCGGTTGACGCCGCTCGGAGAGATCGGCCGCTGGGAAGAATCGGTTCGCGAAAGAAGCATCTATCACAAAAACCTGATGCCGGTGGTCTATGTCACGGGCGACGTGGCCGGGGAGGAGGAAAGCCCGGTATACCCGATCCTGAACATGAACAGGCAAATCGCCGCAATGGACTTGCCCGAAGGCTATCGCCTCGACGTGCACACCGCCCGGCAGCCTTCCGACAGCATGCGCCTCGGGATGAAATGGGACGGCGAATGGCACATCACCTACGAGGTTTTCCGGGACCTCGGGCTGGCGTTTGCGGCGGTCCTGATCCTGATTTACATCCTCGTCGTAGCCTGGTTCCAGAGCTTTAAAACGCCCCTGGTCATCATGGCGGCAATCCCGTTTTCGCTTGTCGGCATCCTGCCCGGGCATTGGGCGATGGGCGCGTTTTTCACCGCCACATCTATGATCGGATTCATCGCCGGCGCCGGGATCGTGGTCCGGAATTCGATCATATTGGTGGACTTTATCGAATTGCGGCTGAACCAGGGCGAGTCTCTTGCCCAGGCCGTCGTGGACGCCGGAGCGGTGCGATTCCGGCCGATGCTGTTGACGGCGGCGGCGGTCGTGGTCGGCGCCGGGGTGATCCTCTTCGATCCGATTTTTCAGGGATTGGCGATTTCGCTGATGGCGGGCGAGGTGGCGTCGCTGCTGCTGAGCCGCATGACCGTCCCGGTGCTTTTTTATAGGATGAAACGCCGCGAGATGAATCCATAGTAAGCACGGTAAACACGGAGGGCACGGAGAGTACGGAGAGCACGGAAAGCACGGAGATCCGTGTATTCCGTGTATTCCGTTTATTCTCCGTGTATTCCGTGTTTATGGGAGGGGAGCTTATGACGTTGGAAAGATGGATTCGGTTGATTGCGGGAAGCCTTATTCTGATCAGTCTGGCCCTCGCCCACTGGGTGAACGTCAACTGGCTCTGGTTCACCGCTTTCGTCGGAGCGAACCTTTTGCAGTCCTCGATCACGCGCTGGTGTTTGATGGAGGACATTCTGGTCAAACTGGGAGTCGCCAGACGCTGAACTCCTTCGAGCCGCAAAATGCAAGAAACGCACAAAATCATTTTTTAATCTATAATTTCGTGCAAATCTTGTGGTTTGTGGACAATCATGGACAAAACAATTCTGCCAAGGCTGATGCTGGCCGGCCCCGGAGGGGACTGCGGGAAGACGTTTGTGGCGATCGGGCTCGCCGCGGCATGGCGCGATCGGGGCATTCGGACCGTCGCGTTTAAAAAGGGCCCCGATTACATCGACGCCGCATGGCTCGCCCTTGCGGCCGGCGCCGTTGCGCGGAACCTCGACACGTGGATGACCGGCGAAGACGCCGTCCTCTATTCTTTCGGGCGGCATGCGATCCGGGAAGGGATCAATCTGATCGAGGGCAACCGAGGGCTGTACGACGGCGAAGGAGCGGCCGGCGCGCACTCTTCGGCGGAGCTGTCGAAGCTGCTTCAGACGCCCGTCATCCTCGTCGTCCCCGCAGTGAAGGCGACGCGCACGGTCGCGGCTATCGTTCTGGGGCTGAAGGCAATGGATCCGCAGGTCGAAATCGCCGGGATAATCCTCAATCGAACGGCAAACGCCCGGCAGGAGGGAGTGATCCGGGCGGCGGTCCGGGACTGCGTCGGGCTGCCGGTGCTGGGCGCGGTCCCAAGAATCGACCAGGAGACGCTTTCGAGCCGCCACCTCGGGCTTGTGACGCCGGAGGAGCATTCGCATAGTCAAAAGGCTGTCGCCGCCGCCGCCCGAATTTTAGCGGAGTCGGTCGATCTCGCCGCAATAAAGCGCATAGCGGAAAGCGCGCCGCCTCTGGAAATCCCTCGAAAAGCCGCCGTCGAGGGCGCCCCCTGCGCCGGCGATCTGAAAATCGGGCATTTCCGGAGCCCCGCATTCACTTTTTATTATCCGGAAAACCTCGAAGCGATCGATGCGCGCGGCGCGCGGCGGATTCCGGTCGATCCCTTGAAGGACCGGGCGCTGCCGGAACTGGACGCGCTTTACATCGGAGGAGGCTTCCCCGAGACTCATGCGGCGCTGCTCTCGGCGAATGGATCTTTCCTGGCATCCGTTCGGCAGGCCGCTGAAAACGGCTTGCCGATCTGGGCGGAGTGCGGCGGATTGATTTTCCTGTGCCGCTCCCTTCGCTGGGAAGGCCGCGTTTACCCGATGGCGGGAGTGTTTCGGGCGGACATTGCGCTGGAACGAAGGCCAGCCGGCCATGGGTACGAGGAAGTCCTGGCGGACCGGCCCAACCCGTTCATCGCGACAGGCGCGGTGTTGCGCGGACATGAATTCCATTATTCCAGGCTGGAGCGCGCGGATGAATTCAAAACCGTTTTTCAGGTGAAAAGAGGAACGGGACTGGGAAACGGGCGCGATGGGCTTATCTATAAACAGACTGTCGCATCCTATCTGCACCTCCATGCCCTGGGGGCGATCGAATGGGCGGACGGGCTCATTTCTGCGGCCCGGCGATACCGTCCGCGTTAAACACG
>CAZXSV010000088.1:0-17707 GCA_964642735.1 uncultured Acidobacteriota bacterium | reverse complement strand
GCTCAAAAACGCCATGCGACAATCGAGCCGCGCTGGGAGCGCCACAGGCGGAACAGGTGCGCAACCAGCGCAATCCCCCCGGTCTTGATTATCCTCTTTAAATTCCGCCTTGCGTCGATCTTCTGAGGCAGCAGGACTCGCCTCTCCCCCCATTCCAATTCCTTGAGCTCTGTTTCAACCTTCTCCGTCCCCTTCCCTTTAAAAGCGAAATAGATCGGAACGCTCGCGAGCACAATCGCCATGTTGCGGGCGCAATCTCCGTCCTCGGCCGCCTCCAGCTGCTGGGCGCACTTGGCGGCGAAGTGTTCCGCTCTCTCTTCGAACAGAGCTCTGTCGGCGTCGTTTCGCGCATAGGCGGCCGCAATAAGAAAAACGGATGTTTTTCTGATCTCCTGGGCCGACCAGGTCGAAGTCGGATACTCCAACTGCTCCGGTTTGTCGAAATAAGCGTATTCTTTTGCCGCCATCCATTTTGCCAGTTTCAGGAGGCAGGCGGCCGCATAATGGAAATCGGCGTCGAGCCTGTTCCGATCGCGCATCAGATCGAGATACTTGCCGAGCGTCTGAAGAAAAACGACATAGGACCAGCGGGCCTCGCGGTTCAGCAAATCAAATGATGCGGGATCGTCGTCGGGATGGACGCAGGTGCGGATGAGTTCGCCCGCGTATTGGAGCCAATCCGGATTTTCGCTCAAAGCGAACGCGTCCAGGCAGGTCTGTATCGAATAGGCGGCGCCCCGCCCGGGCCCCTGATAAGAAATGTCCCCCGTGCTTGTGGCGTAGCCGGTGTCGTTCAGGCTGAAGAAGCGGTACGGCGTGCGGCGCCCGTCCTGCATGTCGCGCACCCAGCGCGCGAGCTGCATCACGGCGGCTTTCGCGCGAGAGTCTCCGGCAAGGAGGTAATAATAGAGCAGGCCGGCGCTGTAGTTGTGCTCGTTGGACGGGCCGCCTCCAAAGGTTTTGGGCATGGAGTCCCCGCCGGCAGCCCTCCGTGAAAACGACCGGTGCGAGGCCGTGCCGGCGTGCAAATAATGCGCCGTATGCCAGAAATACCCTCCGTTGTAGGCGGCCTTGTCCTGGTCCGTATGATAGAGGTCGTGATCGAGAACGTGACGCGACAGGTCTTTGGCCAGGATGAACCAGCGAAAGTCCCCCGTGGAGGCGAACTGCTGCAGGAAGCCGAAAATCATATCGTACTGGTTGTTGTAGTGGGAGACGAACTCGGCCGATCCTTTGTAGTGCAGCCGCTCGTGATCCGCGTGGATGTCGCCGAAATTCCTCCAGCCGTACTCTTCGAAACGGTTTCGGCGCGCAAAAAAACTGTTTTCGCCGCCGACTGCCGATAAAATCAACTTCCTGAAAAATGAATTATCCTCTCTCCCTCCGGGTTGAAGGTGCGCAAAGCAGCCGGATCCGCAATACCACTCCGCGGGCAGCGACGGCACGATCGGAATCCTGGCGGGCAGGAGAGCGTCGCCCTCCGCGCCTTCACGGCAGTCGCAGTCGATCCAGGCGCGAAAAGTCGCCTGTTCCCCTCCCTGCAATTCAAAATCCTGCCCGTCCTCCGCCGGAAAAGGCTCCACCGAAACCATCCCGTCGCCGGCTTGGAGCCGGCTGGGAAATCGTTGCCAGAAATTCTCCAGGGCAAATGCGACGGCTGAGGCGCCGGTGCGCCGGACAACGGCCGGATTGGCTTTGAGACCTGTCGAGGATTCGTCGCCGTCCCTCAGCAGATAGCCGGAGAACTTGGGCGTCGGAACGTTGTTTTTGTCTACGTGGACAAGACTCCGCCAGTTGGGCCCCCCGGTGGAGCTTTGGTGTATGGAAAGTTTTTCGGACCGGCGGATTTCGCCTCCGGGTTCGACGCTCAGCACAGCCTCCTCCGGGCCGGAGCCAGAAAATCTGAAGCGGAGATGGAGCGACCGGAAATAGATGGAGCGCGGGTCGCCGAGGTCCCACAAGCCGCCGCGGTGACTTGCGGCCTTTGGGTTCCACAGGGTGAATTCGACTCGCAAAAGCCCCGTGCCGGCCCAGAAAGAGAGGCGGCATTCGCCATGGCAAAAAGCCCCGTTCGAGCCGCCGACGAATTCCCCCTTCAGCAGCAGGCAGGCCGTCAGCGCGCCGCGGCGTTCAAATTCGCTGGAACGGATTTTAAAGCGATAGCGCCGGCCCCTGGAGTCGGCCAAAAGATCCCGATCCAGCCTGAGCCCGGAAGGCGCGGCGCTAATTCCCAGATAATCGCAGGACACGCTGAATTGAGCCGCGCCCGTGTCTATCCGCGCCTCGTCGCCGGCTTGCGAAATCCCAAGTTCCGGCGGGGAGGCGTTTCGTTCGTTGGGGCCGATCTGGACAAAGCATTCCCGATCGGAGGCGAGAAAATGCAGGTCCGCCCATTGCACGCTGCCGTCGGGCCATCGCAGAACAGGAAAAATGTCGCAGGGGAGCGGCTTGCCCGATGCGTCGGACAACGATAGTTCTTCAGTCTTGCTCAGCAGTCCGCGGGGAAAAGGGATTCCGGTCTCGATCGGATAGTTCAGGAATTCCGCCGGGCAATTGGCAAGTCGTAAAGGGATTTTTTTCAAATTCATAATTCAAACCGAAATGGAACCGTAACAACCCTTTCAGGTTGGATTTTTCGCCTCCGACCCCCGGGGCAAGGCCGATGAACGCGCGGCCAAGGCTTTGGGATGCGTCCGCTTCGCGGCGGAAATCCCTCAGATCTTCACTCTCTATGCTCGGGATTGCGCCTGTCCCGGATGACTTTGGCCGGATTCCCGACCGCTACTGAATAGGGAGGTATTTCGCGCACGACCAGCGAAGCGGCGCCGATAATGCATTTTTCACCAACATTGCCGCCTACGACCGCCTTGTTGCCGATCCAGCTGTCGCGCCCGATCCGGACGTTGACCAACCGGCCTTTTTGTTCGCGCATCGGGACGTCGAGGTCCAGATGCCCGTGCTGTGAAAATCCGCTGATGACGTGCACATCGGTCCCGAACAAAACGTCGTCTTCAATAGTGCACAGGCCAAGGTTGCAATCCGACCCTATGTAGACGCCTCTCCCGATGCACACGCCGGGATTGGCCATCGTGACGCCAAAGCTGATGCACGTATCCTCGCCCAAACCATCGAGCGTCAGCTTATAAAAAGCCCAGCGCAAATAGTTGCCGAAGAGTCCGGGAAAAAGGCTGAATAGCTGGGAATAGCCGGCGAAACATTTTTCCCGCCCGATCAGCGCGGACTCCAACCGATACAACGCCCAGAGCGGAAGAACCGGCGCGAAGAAAACCGCGTAAACAATTCTTTTTAAAAAACGGCGCATACCACCCTATGCGGCAAGAAGTTCCCGATAGATCTTTTCGTAGCTGGCGAACATCCGCTCCAGTTCAAAATGCTCGCGGAAGCGCGACCGCGCTCGACCGCCCATTTGCGCCCGAAGGTCGGGATCGTCGGCGAGTCGAAGCATCGCGTCCGCCAGCGAGTCCGCCCGTCTTGGGGGGACGATAAAGCCGGTTTGTCCGTCTTCAACCACATATTCGTTGCCGCCGACGCGAGTGACCACGGAAGGCAAACCCGCCGCCATCGATTCGATCAGGCTGACGCTGGTGCCTTCGCTCAGGCTGCTGAGCACAAAAACGTCGGAGGCCGCGAGCCATTGGGGCACGTCCTTCGAATAGCCGGGCGTCAAGACCTTGTCCTGGAGCCCTAAATCGCCGATCTTCCGCTTAATATTCTCTCGTTCCTGCCCGTCGCCTACGAGCAGAAGCCGGACTTGATCGTTTCTCGCGGCGACTTTTTCAAACGCCTGGAGCAGCCCTTCGATCCATTTGATGGGATCGAAGCGCGAGCAGAGAATGAAGTAGATCCCGCCTTCGTGCAATCCGAGCCTCGACCGCAGCTCCGAACGGCCGGGCAGGCAGGCGAAACGGGAGCTTTCAACGCCGTTGAAAATGATCCGGATTTTGTCCGGCGGAAACCCTTCCGCTCTATTCAAAGCCTGGGCCACCGCGGGCGAAACGGCTGTCGTGCATTGGGTCAGCGGAATGATCAAGCGATTAAATAATTTCCTTTTCGCCGGCACAATATCGGGGTACAGGCGGCCGTGCTCCGTGAATATCACTTTCAGGCGGCGGCAGAACAACCGCGTCAGGGCGCCGTAAAACCAGGGCGTGTACTGGTGGCAATGGAGGATGTCGATCGAGCGCTCTCTGGCGTGCCGCGCAATCGCGGCGGGCAGAGACCAGTTCAGCCCTGCTCCCCTGGGAATAAGCTGAACCTGATGTCCGTCCCGAATGGCGGATTCGCCGAGCACGCCGACTTCGTCCAGGCAAATCGCCGATGCGCGGAATCCGGCCGGGGGGCGGCGCAGCATCTGGTCCACAAGCCCTTCGGTGCCTCCCATAGGCAACCCCAGAATGACATGACCGACGTGGACGGCGTTATCTTCTAATGACATGCCCATTTCCTGCCGAAGCGTTTCTTAAAAGAGACAAGGTTGATTGACATAAAACTCCCATGAAGCTTATCGACATAATTCAAATTCTTTCCATGATTCTTGGCATTTTTTCCGCCGTGGCCGTCCTCGCGTTCAGGCGCTTCGGACAGAAGTCGTGGTTTCTGGGCAGTTTCGTTCTCCTCGGCGCCATCGTTCCGGGCGTCTGCGCCTTTGCGGGCAAAGTCTCGATACAGCCGGCAGACTGGCCCTTCCGTCTGGCTGTTTCCGCCTTGATCCTGGCCGCTCCTTTCGGGCTTTTATTCGCATGGGAATTCAATCCCCCTCTTTCAAAGCGCACGCTGCTGCAGAAAAAATACCTGATGTACCCGCTGCTGGCGCCTGTTCCGGTATTGACACTGCTTTTGTGGCTGGCAAATCATGCGCCGAACGAAAGCTATCCTTCGCAGGACTTCATTGCCACCGGACCGGCAGGGTATGTGGCCTCGCTGTACCTCATCATCGTCTCCATCTTTTCGCTCTCGACTCTCGAACAGACGGTTCGGGGAGTGGACGAACGCACTCGATGGGAAATCAAGTTCCTGGTCGTCGGGCTCGCCGGCAGCTATGCCGCGATTGTTTATCTGGCATCCAAAGCTCTGCTCTATTCCTTCCAGTACGCGCTCCTCCCTAAAACCGCATTCAGCGTATTCGCGCTTCTGTATCCCATATCCTGCATCCTGATACTTGCTTCGTGGAAAAGGAGTTCCGGGGTTTTGAGGGTCGCCATCTCGCAAAAATTGATCTACGGCTCGATTACGCTCCTTTGCGTCGGCTTTTACCTCATCGTCTCGGCAGTAATCGCCCGCTGGGCAAACCTTCAAGGAATGCTGGGCATCGAGGCGGAGTCGATTGTCTTTCTGCTTTCCGTCATCGGTCTTGCCATAGTCCTGTTATGGACCGGGTTTCGCCATCGGGCCCGCGCCTGGATCCGTAGAAATTTCTTTTCCGGAAGGTACGATTACCGGGAGCTTTGGATCGAAGCCAGCGAACAGATACGCTCGGTGGACGGGGCGGAGAAATCCGCCATGGCCCTGGCAAGCCTGATACAGCGCGCTCTCGGCGCCATCCACATTAGCGTCTGGCTTTGCGAACAGGATTCTGAAAGGATGCGGCGCGTCGCATCTCTTGGGGACATGGAAAATCCGCCAAACCTGGAAACAAAAGGAATTCTGGAGAAATTTGCCGAAAATGCCGATCCGTTAACTGAGGAATCTATCAGGAAAATGCCCGAGAACGCGGAGGTTAAGCTTTTCTGTGAACAGGTTAACGCGTCGGTTCTGGCGCCGCTTCGCTCGAGCGGGCGGATCATTGGAGTTCTGACCGTGGGATCCGACCGCAGCGGGTTCGCATACAACCTGGAAGCTATTGATTTTCTTAAAGTTCTGGCAAACCACGCCGCGAGCGAGTTTCACAAGCAGGAGCTGCTTTCGGTGCTGGTGGCCGCCAAGGAAGCAGAAGCGTTTAAATCTTTTTCCACCTTTCTCCTGCATGATTTAAAGAATTTTGCTTCAACCCTGTCGCTTATCGCAAAAAATGCGAGCCGGCACCATGAAAATCCCGATTTTCAGCGAGACTCATTTAAGTCTGTCTTCGAAATTGCCGAAAAGATGAAACGGCTGTGTAACAACTTGCGGGCTTTTTCCACGAGCCTGGCGGCCAACAGGAGAGATGCGGATTTGAATCAGGTCGTGCGGTCGGCCATCGGCGGTTTGGGCGAGGACTTGATGAGCCAGATACGTCTGGAATTAAACGATTTGCCTCTGGTCAGGCTCGATGCGGAAGAGGTGACGAAGGTTGTGCAAAACCTGGTCCTGAACGCCAATCAGGCGATGAATAAAAGCGGTTTCATTGCCATCCGGACGGCGGCTCAGGATGGCAATGTCGAACTCACGGTAGAGGACGACGGGAAAGGCATGACAAAAGAGTTTCTTGAAAAAGAGCTCTTCCTCCCGTTTCACACAACCAAAAGCGATGGTCTGGGAATAGGCTTGTTTCACTGCAAGAAAATAATCGAGGCCCATAAAGGCCGCATTTGCATTCAAAGCGAAGAAGGCAAAGGAACCACCGTCAGCATCACACTGCCTGTTGAAGTCAAAACGCAGACCGTGAATGCGGATTGAAAACTGGAAACCCAATGAGCGTAAAACTTAATCCGGCAGGCATGCAAAATCTGGAAGATGATGAAGGGCCGCTTCCCAAGATTCTGGTTGTGGACGACGACGACCAGATTTTGAAGCAGATTCAATGGGCCTTTTCAGGCGACTACAAGGTTTTTGTCGCCGGCGATCGGGCCGGCGCTGTGGAAGCCGCCCGGACAGAACATGTTCAGGTGATTCTTTTGGACCTTGGGCTGCCGCCGCACCCGCGGGACGCCGTGGAAGGCCTCGCCGCCCTTGAGGAAATCCTCGCCATAAATCCCATGGCCAAAGTGATCATCGTCTCCGGCAATTCCGAGAGGCAGAATGCGCTGCGCGCGATCGAGCTGGGAGCGCACGACATTTTCCCCAAGCCGGTGGACCTTGACGAACTGGGAGTCGTCCTCAAAAGGGTTTACAAGAGGCTGAGGCTTGAAAGGGAGAGCCTTGAAGAGCGCAATATGGCGGCGCAGCTCCCGTTTGAACGGATCATCGGGTCCAGCGCCAAAATGAAAAACGTGTTTTCCGCCATCCGCAAAGTTGCGAGCACCGATGTGCCGGTCCTGATCCTCGGAGAAAGCGGGACCGGCAAAGAATTGGTGGCGATGGCCATTCACAACCTCAGCAAGAGGAAAGACGGGCCTTTTGCCGCCATCAACTGCGGGGCTATTCCGGACACGCTGCTGGAAAGCGAGCTGTTCGGGTACGAAAAAGGATCTTTTACGGGCGCAACGACGCTGCGCCGGGGCAAACTCGAATACGCCAAGGGCGGCACTCTTTTCCTGGACGAAATAGGGGACCTCGATCTCGCTCTCCAGGTCAAAATTCTGCGGTTTCTCCAGGAAAGGGTCATCGAACGCGTCGGCGGCAGAGAGTCCATCTCGGTCGACAGCCGCGTTGTAGCCGCGACGCACCAGGATCTGGAGACGCTCGTCAAGGAAAAGCGGTTTCGGGAGGATCTCTACTTCCGCCTGGCGGTCGTCACCATCAACCTGCCGCCGCTTCGGGAGCGAGGCGAAGACGTGATCGAGATTTCCAACCGCCTCGTCGAAGCTTTTGCCAAGGAATTGCAGACCAAAGCCAAGAAATTCTCGAAACAGGCGCTTGAAGCGATGCGAGCGCACGACTGGCCGGGAAACGTGAGGGAGCTGCAGAACCGGATCAAACGCGCGATGGTGCTTTCGGAAGGACAATCTATCGACGCGGCGGAACTGGGCCTGGACGTCAACGCCGACTCCAACTCCAGGCCGACATTAAAGGAAGCCAAAGAGGAAGTGGAACGGGAAGTGATTTCGAGAGCTTTGCAGGATCATAACGGGAACATCTCCAAGACAGCCAGAGCCTTGGGGATAAGCCGCCCGACTTTGTATGAGTTGATGTCACGGTACAACTTCTCCTGATCCGGAGTTTCGCCGCGGTCTTGAGCCCGGCAGGATTGGAAATTGGATATCAGAATGAATGCTGCGGTCAACAACATTTCGGGTTTGAAACCTCAGGCCAGGATGACGGCGATTTCGGCCGCGATACTGCTTGCGAGCTTCGCAGTCCTGTATCGGGGAGTGCTGACCGATCTCGTCCGCGACTGGCTGAACGACGACAATTATTCCCACGGCTTTTTCATCATTCCCGTAGCGATCTATTTTGCCGTGAAAAGCAAAAGCCGGCTCAGGAGCGCCGTCAGTCAGCCGAGTTCGTTCGGACTCCTGTTGATCGTGTTGAGCCTCGGGATTCTGCTTGCAGGAATTCTGGGGTCCGAACTGTTTCTGACAAGGATTTCCATGCTTGGGATAATCGGAGGCGCCGTGCTTTTCCTTTACGGGTGGCGGCATCTGCGCATCCTGCTCTTCCCGATTTTGTTTCTCGTGCTGATGATTCCCATCCCGGCCATCCTTTTCAACCAGATTGCATTCCCGCTGCAACTGATCGCATCCCGTTTCGGCGAAACCGTGCTCACGATGATCGGCGTTCCGGTCCTCCGCGAGGGCAACCTCATACGCCTGGCGAACACGACCCTTGAGGTTGTGGACGCCTGCAGCGGGATCCGATCGCTTGTTTCGCTCCTGACCCTCAGCATTGTTTTCGGCTATTTCATGGACCCCAGGATTTGGGTTCGATTCCTGCTGGCTCTTGCGACTCCGCCGATCGCCATTTTTGCCAACGGACTGCGCGTCTCCTTCACCGGGGTGGCCTCCTACTATTTCGGGGCGGAAGCGGCGGAAGGATTCACTCACACATTTTCAGGCTGGCTTATCTTCCTGATAGCTTTTTTCATGATCTTTGTCCTGCATCGCCTGATCGTATGGGCGTCGCCGTCTCGCCAGGCGAGACAAACGACGGGATCCCGGCCATAAATTTCTGAGAGGGAATATGCTTCGAAAAGCATTGACAATAAGCGGATTGCTGATAGCGGCCACGCTGTATATTGCGTTTGCGGCGGAATCCGAAAGAGAGCCCGCACTGAAGCCTTTATCGGGGCTCCCGGAAGAAATCGGAGCCTGGAAAGAAGCGAGCTCCTCCGATTTTGACAGCGAAATCATCAAAGTGCTCGGCGTGGACGATTATGTGAACAGGATTTATCTCAATGCGGCGGGCGAAAAGGCGGGGCTGTACATAGGATATTACCTCAGCCAACGCCAGGGCGCCTCGATCCATTCCCCTCTGAACTGCCTTCCGGGTTCAGGATGGAATCCTGTAACGAATGGCCGGCTGTCTCTGCCGGTTTCTTTGGAAAATCCGATCCATCAGGACAAACCCAGGATCAGAACCCTCCATACCAATAGAATCACGATCCAGAAGGGGGAGGACAAGCAGGTGGTGTTTTACTGGTATCAAAGCCATGGCCGCACGATTGCAAGCGAGTATCAGGCGAAGATTTACACCGTTCTGGACGCCATCATGACCCGGCGCACCGACGCCGCCCTGGTGCGCATCATCTGCCCCGTGGACGGTTCCGAGGAAACGGCCGAAAAGAACGCAACGGATTTCGCTTTAAATATATATCCCCTTTTAAATCAGTACTTTCCCAACTAGCTACTCCGGGCCTGGGAGGCCGAAGCCAAGCGCCTCTCCGGCCCGGCGCCTTTGTCAAATCTCATTACATACCCGCATAAATACTTTGTTTTCTTAAGTTTGCCAGCACAGACCCGAAGCGCCCGGCGGCGGCGCGTGTAAGCCATCCTTACAAAACCTTCGGCCCGGTCGCCGCATATTTTCATGCCCTGCGAAAATCAACACTGCAACTCTTTCTTCTTCTATGGTTTATAGAATTCATCTTTGCGGCCGCGCGATTGGAATGGTTTTTGCTAATGCATAGGCGACGCTCATCAAAGAATAGCAAGCCGCACTGGCATAATGGAGCGTCATGACTATTAACCATTTGGAGGTTTTTATGAAAAAGAGATTGGGTTATTTTCTTATGATGACGGTTTGCTGCCTGCTGTTCCCGATTCTGGCAAGCGCAACGCCGGTCTTAACGCTTCAATATGACGGACTGACCCAGAATGTCGTCGGGACAGACGGCTTTTTCAGCTATGACGGCGCCATCGGGCGCTTCAGCGTCCAGTTGAATGGAATAGCGAATCCGGGCAGCCTGGCTCTCAGCGGCCATGCCACTTCCTTCAACAATGGCCAGGCGCTTCTGCCTTTGATCGTTACCTTCTCTGAAGATAATGCGCAGGGCGGACTTGTTCCGATCAACATCAGCTTCGGATATTTTTCTGAAGCCGGCGTGATTTCCGACCTGGTGAAGATCAACGGCGAGGAATTCGGCCCTTATACATCCGCTGTCAACTTCTCCGATCAGAGAGCGCTGCCTAATCCGTTCGCCATGTCGGAAGAGCTGACTTTCTCGAACCAGGGTTCTGCCGAGTATTGGTTCGGCGCCGGCGTGAATGCGTCGCCTGCTCCTGAGCCGTCTTCGCTGATCCTTCTCGGTTCCGGCTTGATTGGCGCTGCTGCGATTATGCGGCGCAAACGCAACTCCTAACTCCTGCTCCTACTCCTGCTCCTGCTAAAAAGCCTCAGGCTGATCTCGACAGCCTGAGGCTTTTTTAATTATTATCGGGTTCGCCGGATTGGAATCAAAGCCTCCTCTATCAGGAAGCCTGGAAGCCGGCCAGCTTATAGGCTTCGATTATCCGGTTCTCGAAAACCTGCCAGCTATGCCTTTGAATCACGCGTTCGCGCGCACGGGTGCAAATCCGGCCGCAAAGCTCATTATTTTCCAGCAAGTCCCGGATCCGATCCGCATATCCGGCGTAATCGTCCTGAGGCCGGATAAATCCGTTGACGCCGTCCTCGATTATTTCCAGGATCCCTGGGTGCGGAGCGCCGATGACGGGGGTTCGGACAGCCTGCGACTCCAGGAGGCAAATGGGCATCCCTTCACGCGTGGACGGCAGCAAAACCACGTCGGCAGCGCGCATCAATTCCGGCCCGTCTTTTCGAAATCCGAGAAATTTCACGGAATCCCCGATCCCAAGCTCCCGGGCCAGCGCTTGAAGCTTTTTCAGGTATGCGTTCCCTTCCTGCCGGTCCTCGCCGGCGAGCCAGCAAACAACCGGGAGTTTGTTCGAATTCAAAACCGCGGTGGCGCGTATCGCCGTCTCCTGGCCTTTATGCGGCGCCAGGTTGGCCATCATTAAAATCATGGGCTGGCTTGCCGGGGCGCCCAGGGCGATTTTCGCAGCGGCTTTATCTCCGGGCTGATACCTCTCCAGGTCGACGGCGTTGGGAACGGCGACCACCGGGAAACGCCATCCTGCTTTGTCGCCGATTCGTCGAATGGATTCCGCGAGATATTCCGCGCATGTAATCGCCATGTCCGGCGGCGTTTTGAATTCCCACCTCAGGCTTTCTTCAGACTCCTCAAGGTGAACGTGCACAATCGCTTTGGCCTTTGAAAATTTCAGCGCCGGGCAGAAGAACCGGTATACCAGCGGCGTATGGATGTGGATCAGTCTGGGTTGAGCAGCCAGGCTTTTTGCAATCTTGAGGCAAGCAACGCCATGAAGGAAAGGATTTCGCATCATGTTTTCCAATTCATAGAACCGGCATGGAACGTTGTTTTTTTCGAGTTCCTCGGCTGCCGGGCCGCGTCCCGGAAGCCAGGCCCTGCTGACGCCTCCTCGCGCCTGGACAAGCGCAGCCAGCCGGATGGCTATCGAAGCCGCGCCTCCAATCAACTTTGACACCAATACCTGGTCGACTCTCTTCATTGCCACGCGCTTTCTTGATGTTTTGTCTTCTGCTCAAACGGTCGACGCGGTGAATCGTCCTCGACGTCGATACTCTCCCAAATGTCTCATCGGCAGCCGGCAGTGCAACCCAACAGGATTTCGTTGGAGAAAAACAGATCTGCAAACGTCATGGAAGCAAGGGATTCCGCCCCGACGGGAAAAGGGATAAGGGTGTGCAAATCGGCGCCCGGCGAGGCGTGCGGTCGCGACTGAGCGGATTTACGGCGCCTGAAAATGATTATCGGCTACCGGTCCGGGAAAGACGTTCGTCAATCACTTGAATCTCAAATTATAAGGCGAATTGACCGTTGTAGAGGGGTTGGCAGAAGCATCGATCTTGTAGACAAATATTGTAGGCATGCAATCCGCTATATTGCAGGCGGCGGAAACATAGATTCGTTGGGTTGACGGGTCGTAGCCGACGCCTTGAACGTCCTTGAAGGAAGTGTTCAGCTGCCACACGGCGTAGGGTCTTATCGCCCACGGATCTTTTTTCCCGTTTTTGACGGACATAAGATCATTAGCGTCATACGCCCACACCTGCGATTGATAGGGATAATTGTGCACGCCCTTCGAACCGTTCACAGGATCGTAGCAATAGGTGTCGACACCGCCATCCGCGGGCTGGCCGGCCAGGCTTAAATCAGCGGTTCCCGGGCCATAGCAGTAGCTCCCCGACCCGTGTTTGCCGAAAAACAACACGCTTCGCGTGCCTGAAATAAACACCGATCCGGTAATGATGTCCGATGCGCTCCAATAGGGATTTCCGGCGGATCCGGAATTAAGCGAATGGCCATAAGGATAGCCCACCACCAGTTTCGCCGGCGCCGGGTCCAGAGCGCCGATATTTTCCGGATTGATTACCGACAGAGAAGGTCCTGAGGATTGCAGCGAGTCGATGCAGCCGCCTGCGCCCCCCACCATGACGCTGCCCTGGAAAAGAGATCGCCATTCCTGAGGGATGACGGTTGCGAATTTATCCACCCAACCGGGATATTTATCCCCTATTGTGAAGGGCCCCGCGACCTGGCCTTTCGTCGACAGATTCAGAGGCCGGACAAAATGCGATTTTTTCTGCGTCCCGGCGCCGTCGTAGTATGAAAACGCGCCCAAATACAGACGCCCGTTGAAGACAAACGACGAGCCCAGAACTTTGCTGTTCGGGTCGGTCGGGTTTATGGACATCATCTTCCCTTCCAGCGGATCCGCGAAACTCTGTGCCGCCGCAGCGGTAGGAGATCCCACAAACGATTGTGGAATAATAATTTCGGCGATCTTCTGGTCGTAGGGATGCCCCCCTATGAACAGGGAGTTGTTGGAAGGGTTGTAGCTTACGGCGTAGGCGCCATTGCCGCCGGTCCCGGCATAGTTGAAACCATAAGTGCTTCCAGCCAAAGACTTTGGAAGCTCAAAAGTTCCGGCTAGCGATAGACCGCCGCTCTGAATCAACGGTGCGGAGCTTTGAGCCCGGGCATCTGAATTCATCAGGCAGAACAAAAAGAATGGAAACAACAGGATGGAAATGCGATAAAGCCTTACGCCCAATACGTTTTTGTGCAACATTTCAATCCCCCGATAACGCCGCTTTTTCATGCCTGAAATTCTGCAATGATTGAATAAAAACATCGGTCAAAATGGTCTTCATAGTCCGAAGCATCGAGCGCCGACACTCTGAAATAGACTTATCGGCATTCCCGCTCACTTGCAGTCAGGATTTCACCAGACCCGCCTGTCCATTATACGGATGCACTCTCAATTGTCTTCGTGACCCCTGTCACGCAATTCAAAATAGCATCTTCCATTTTATGAATATCTTGCCCGGATGGCCGCTTCAATCCCCCCACCCTCTTGGGAAGTTGCGGCTGGATGAAAAAGGAAATATTTTTTATCTCAATTTCTTATGCGGTCCACAAACGGCCCAAGTTGATATAGGGGTGGGGGAAAAGCGCCTGGCCACAAATGGGGGGATTTCAAAGCAGCCATCCGGGGATTGCGCCCCCCATCGCTGCAACCGTCTGCGACTTGTAAACAGATTTTGCAGGTTGGATGATAAACCATAGGTGTTTTAAATGTTTATAGTTGCCCTGTCTTATCAAGGTTCCGGAATCCAGTTTCGGCCTTATCCTGTAAAAACGCTTTTCAATTAATGAGGATCGTCCACTCGGGCTCGAAAGCTTTTTCCCTCGACGAATCCGATGCAGGCGGCATTTATTTCCAATATCTTCAATCATTAGCGTCTTTCTTCCGAATCGCTGCGATAAAGCCGAACGGATGGCATGCCTCTTGCTAATGGAAGGTTGGCTTATTGGGATTATTTTATTTTTTTGATAATAGCGAGGTGTCGGTTCATTCAATCATTGATGAATTTTCATACCCGATGCCTTGGCTGTTCATCGCCAATGCTGAAAAAAGGTTGAGCCGCCGAGATCTTTACGGCGCTGATTCCGCGAAAGAAACCTTATGGAAGGCAAAAGCTGCAGCAAAAATCGCCCCGCCTATAATCGGATTCATAAATCTCTTTCGCCGGGTCCATTCATACTAATAACCAGGGAGGAATGCCATGATTTATAAACGAAGGTCATGGATGAGCATGGTTTTGATGTTCGCCGCTTTATTCTTCGTACTTTCGAGCCATGCCGCCGAAGCGTCCCTATTGTCGGACGACTTCAATCCTGCAACCACGGAACCGAATCCTTCCTGGAGGTTTTACGATCCTTACGACGTCACCGCGTCAAACGATCCCGGGCAGTCTGCGCTGAGCTTCGACAATACCAATATCCTGATCTCCATTCCCGCCGGCATGACCCACGACCTGTGGACCAATGTGAACAAAGCCCCTCGTCTGCTCCAACCGGCGGACAATGCGGATTTTGAAATCGAAGTAAAATTCAATTCAGTCGTATCCAAACAATATCAGCAGCAGGGCATCATCGTTCAGCAAACGAACGACGTTTTTCTGCGTTTTGACACGGTCTACGACGGGAATTCCCCGCGGGTTTTTGCCGCATACATCAACGGCTCCAATTCAGCGATTCTCGCGAACAAATCCGTTTCCGGAACCCCCGCTTACGGGCGCGTCTCCCGAACCGGGAATCAATGGACCTACAGCTTCTCCTATGACGGCGGCACATGGGTGGAAGCGGCAAAGTTTGAACAAGCTTTTGTCGTCGCCGAAGTCGGATTTTTTGCAAGCACTCACACTCCCAGCCCGGCTTTTATGTGCAGCGTCGACTATTTTATGAACAGGGCGGCGCCGGTGGTCGACGACGACGAACCCGAAACGCCGACGAACTCCGACATAGAAGTCTGGCACGGAAGCATCCGGACTTCCGGTTTGATTGGAAATCCGCAGAGATGGGTGAACATTCAAGGCCGGGTTTCGTCTCCCGCCGGCATATCCAGCCTGAAATATTCGCTGAACGGCGGTCCGGACCAGACCCTGCGCATGGGGCCCGAAATCGCGGACATTTCGCATAAGACCGGAAGGCTTGTGGGACGGGGCGATTTCAACATAGAAATCGATCGGGCCAGTCTGGCTGTGGGGGCCAACATTGTCCAGATCAAATCAGTCAGCTACGCCGGAGTGCAGTCGATCAAGCCGGTCGTAATCTGGCAAGCCTCCGGAAATATCTGGCCGCTTCCCTTCACTGCGGACTGGAGTTCCTTGAATGACATTCTGAACATCGACAGCGTCGCGCAGGCAGTGGACGGTTTGTGGACGCTGACGCCGGAAGGCATCCGCACGGCTCAGACGGGGTACGACCGCACGATCGCCATCGGCGACATGGCCTGGCAGACCGACTACGAAGTCGTCGCGCCGATCAAACTCAATTCAGGCTTCGACGGCGTCGGAATCGGGATAGGATGGCAGGGGCACGGCGGAGACCAGAGGCCGAGGACCGAGTGGCCGGTGCAAGGTCTGGCATGGCTCCGGGGGCCGGTCAACAATCCGTCTCTGAACATTGTCACCTATGGCGGACTATCCAGCTGGGAAGTTACAAAAGCGACGAAACGCGTCTCCGTAGCGCTAAACGGCACATACATGCTCAAGACCCGTTCGGAAACGCTGGGCGGCGGAATGAGCCGGATGTTCGCAAAAATCTGGCCTCAGGGCGCCGCTGAGCCCGCCAGCTGGGATGTCAGCGCCGACGTCAAGACTTACTCGGGATCGGTTCTGCTGGTCGCGTACAATGGAGACGTAACGTTCGGCAATGTTTCGATCACATCGAATTCCGGCCCGCCTCCCAGCATCGCCAGTCAACCCGCGGACCAGACTGTTGCGGAAGGTCAAACCGCGACGTTCAGCATCAAGGCGTCGGGGAGCGGACCGCTGAACTATCAATGGCGAGTGGACGGCAACAACATCCCGGGCGCGACAAGCGCCACCTTCATCACGCCGCCGGCGACGGCGGAGGACGACGGCGCCGTCATCACCTGCGTCGTCAGCAGCGGAAACACCCGGGTCGTCAGCAGTCCCGCGGTCCTGAACGTCACGGAAGGCGCCACTCCGTTCTTCACGACCCAACCGGCGAATCAAATCGTCGCCGCGGGCCAGACCGCTACATTCAGAGTCAAGGTCTCCGGCGGCGGAATCCTCACTTTCCAGTGGCGGCGCAACGGGTTCGACATCCCCGGCGCCAACGGCGATTCCTATACCACTGCATCGACAACGTTTCTCGACAGCGGCGCCGTTTTCAGCTGCGTAGTCTCCGGCGGCGCCGGCAGCGTCTCCTCCGGTCCTGCTTTATTGACCGTTCTGCCGCCCGGCGTGTCCTTCTATTCCGATGATTTCAATCCGGCGACTGCGGAAGCCAATCCCGCATGGCGCTTTTACGATCCTTACGACGTCACCGAGGACGACGACGCCGGCCAGTCCGCGCTCTCCTACGACGGCGCCAGCGCGTCGATCGCGATTCCCGCCGGCCTGACGCACGACCTGTGGCCGGCGAACAACAAGGCCCCTCGCCTTCTTCAGCCTGCCGTCAACGCGGACTTCTCTCTCGAAGCGAAGTTCAGCTCTGGGGTTTCGTCCAGATACCAGATGCAAGGCATCGTCGTTCAACAGACCAACGACATCCTGCTCCGGTTCGACATCGACCACAACGGGTCCACGCCTCAACTGTTCGCGGCTTTTCTGAACGGTCCGAACAATAAAATTTTCCTGAACAAGTCGCTGTCGTTCGTCCCGTCGCACCTGAAAGTCCTGCGTTCGGGAAACCGGTGGACTTATCTCTATTCCCAGAACGGAACCGACTGGATTGAAGGGATAGCCTTTAATCAAGACCTTTCGGTGGCCGAAATCGGCTTTTTCGCGGGCACACATAATCCCAGCCCCGCATTCACAGCCGTGGTCGATTATTTCACCAATGCCGCCGCCTCGAATCTGCCCGCGCCTCCCGTCATTGTCGCCCAACCGGCGAATCAGTCGGCGACGGCGGGACAAACCGCCACTTTCAACGTTGAAGCGACCGGCGGCGCCACGCTGTCTTATCAATGGCAGCGCGACGGCGCCAATATCCCGGGCGCAACCGGATCGTCCTACACAACGCCGGCCCTGGGCCAGGCCGACGACGGCGCCGTTTTCGCCTGTGTCGTCAGCAATGGCGGCGGCGGCGTTCTGTCGAACCCGGCCGTATTAAACGTCGCAGGCATAACTCCCGCGATCGTCGAGCAGCCAGCGAGCCAGTCCGTGACGGCGGGGCAAACCGCAGCCTTCACCGTGACGGCGTCAGGAAGCAAACCGTTGTCCTATCAGTGGCGGCGCAACGGAATCGACATCCCCGGAGCGACGGAATCGTCCTATACAACGCCCGCCATGGGCTTGGCCGACAACGGCGCTT
>CAZXSV010000087.1:4476-18269 GCA_964642735.1 uncultured Acidobacteriota bacterium | reverse complement strand
GCGAAAATAAGGCGGCGCGCGAACCTGCTGAGATTCTATTCTTTCAGGATTGCTTCTGAATCCTTCCTCTTGCCTTGAAACAGGCAAATGCCGAAACTTCATAGACTCAGACAGCCGAAAAAGGCGCCGAAAAAATCAACATCAATGCCCCGGTCGGTAGAGCTCCGAATATGAAAGATCGTAGGTTGAATCGTTGCCTCCGGAAATCAGCACACTGCCATCAGGCAAGAGCGTTGTCGTATTGAAGTACCGCTGAATGTTTATATCGGCAACAAGGGAGAACGAACCTGATGCGGGATCGTAAATCTCCGCCCTGTTGTCCGAAGGGTTGCCTCCCACGATAAGCACTTTGCCGTTTGGCAGGAGTGTTGCGCTGAAATCGGCTCGCGCTACGTTCATGGATCCGGTTGGAGAAAAAGAATTGGTTTGTGGATTGTATAATTCGGCCGCGCTGGTATATCCGCCTGCGACGAGCACTAATCCGTTGGGCAAAAGAATCGCAATATGTCCCATCCGTGCAGACGACATTAACAGGATAGGCAACCGCCAGGCGGGGGTTTGCGGATCATAGAGCTGGGCGCTGGACAGGTAGCCGCCGCTGTTCGACCCGCCTGCGACCAAAACCAATCCATTTGGCAAAAGCGTTGAGGTGTGGCGGTAGCGAGCATCGGTCATGGAGCCTGCAGAGTCCCATGCGCCCGATGCTCCGGAGTTCGGATCGTAAAGCTCCGCGCTGGAGAGATAGCCACCGCTATTTTGTCCTCCGGAGACCAAAACCTTGCCGTTGGGCAGCAGGGTGGCCGTGGCGCCGAGTCTCCATTCGGCCATGCTGGGCCCATCCGTGAAGGCGCCAGTCCTGGAGTCGTATAATTCAGCAATGGTCGCGTCTGTTCCCCCGGCCATCAACACCTTCCCGTTGGGAAGAAGCGTAGCCGTATGACCTGACCGTTGAGACATGGAGTCGGTATAAACAAAGGCTCCGTTTGTTGAAGGACTTGAGACGGTACCGAATGTTGTAGTTCCTAAGATGTCAAAGCGGAGGTAGTAGAACAGGTTGGCGCCGTATCCTAAGTTGTCGGCCGTAAAAGCAAGAGAATCGAAGCCATTGCCGAGGCTGAAGCGATCGATGACGGCGCCGCTTGTTGAAATGGTGCCGAGGGTGGATAAACCCGTCCCATCCTGGCGGAGATAGTAGAACAGGTTCGGGCCGTAGCCCAAGTCGTCGGCCACATAGGTGAGGGCTTTCATATTCCTGCCGACAGAGAACTTATCCAGCACTTCACCGCTTGTCGAGATGGTGCCAAAATAATCCAAATCTTCGACGGCGTTATAGCGGAGGTAGTAGAACAGGTTGGCGCCGTACCCCACGTTATCGGCAGTATAGGTGAGGGCTTTCAAATTCTGGCCGACGGGAATCCGATCTTGAAATACTTCACTGATTGTTGAGATGGTGCCGAAGTAATCCAAGTGATCGAAGGCGTTATAGCGGATATAATAAAACAGGTTGGCGCCATAGCCCAAGTTGTCCGTTACATAGGTTAGGGCTTTGGAATTGTCGCCCACAGAGAAATGACCAGTAGCGGAGCCACTTGTTGTTGAAATTGTGCCCAGGTGCGAACTGCCACCGTAAGTGGATATGTAGTAAAAAAGATTGGTCCCGTATCCTAGATCAGCATCCACAAAGGTAATCGCGTCGAACCTGGTACCGCTCGAGCCGACCTCGAACCGGTCGGATACCGCCCCACCTTTGGGATAATATAGTTCTGCTGTTCCTGTATGGCCGCCGGCCATCAGGACCGAGCCATTCGGAAGAAGCGTGGCGGTGTGATCGGATCTTGCGGTATTCACGCTCGCCGTATAGCTGAATCCCGGATTCGGGAACGGCGGGTTGACGGGATAGTAAAGCTCCGCGCTGGATAATCTATCGCCGCTTAGGCTTCTTCCCCCTGCTACCAGGATTCTGCCGTTGGGCAGGATTGTGGAGCTGTGAAAAAGACGAGGGACGTCCATTGAATCTGTAACGCTCCAGGTTCCGGTGGCTGGGTCATAAAGCTCAGCGCTGGAAGATTGTGCCGCAGTTATCAAGACCTTGCCGCTGGGAAGGAGTGCAGCGTCAGGGAATGTGCGACTGACAGTCATCGCTCCGGTGGCGGACCAGGTTTCAGTAGCTGGATCATAAAGCTCAGCGCTGGTCAGGGAGCCTGAGCCGTTAGATCCTCCCGCTACCAAGACTTTGCCGTCAGGCAATAGTGTTGCAGTGTGATACATGCGAGGCGCTATCATATCGCCGGTTGCGGACCAGGCGCCGGAAGCCGGATCATAAAGCTCAGCGTACGACACATAACCTAAACCCAAGTCATTCCATCCTCCGGCGACCAAAACCTTCCCGTTTGGCAAACGCGTTGCAGTGGCCTCATTTCGACCAGCTATCATATATCCGGTGGCGGACCAGGTTCCGGAAGCCGGATCGTAAAGCTCCGTCCTCTCCTCCTCGTCTACTGATGAAACCCATCCTGTAGCAACCAACACCTTGCCATTGTGCAAGAGCGTAGCAGTATGCGAATAGCGAGCAATTGTCATATCACCAGTAGCGGACCAGGCGCCGGAAGCCGGATCAAATATTTCTGCGCTGTCAATAAAGTCCTGTCCTCCAGCCACCAGGACTTTGCCATCAGGCAACAGTGTCGCGCTGTGATAGGAGCGGCTGATGGTCATTGCGCCAGTGGAGGACCATGCCCCAGCGGCTGGGTCATAGATCTCTGCGCTGGCTAATTTCCCAGATTCATTTCCGCCGCCTGCAACCAGGACCTTGCCGTTGGGCAGGAGTGTGGAAGTATGATTTTCGCGGTTAGTCGCCATGCTGTCCGTTTCGCAAAAGCCTGCAACGTCAAACAAACCAGAGGCCGCCATGACCCCATAAACTGCAGACGACGCTGCCAGCCTGTAGTCGTAGCCGCCTTTATCCAGGACTAGATTTGTGAAAGTGGCGTATCCGCCGCCGGCGGTATCTGCCGAGGTAGTTCCAGAAAGCGCACATGTTGGACAAGTGCCTGGAACAATTCCCATGCTAATTGACACGCCGTCGATTCCATTCCCGAGTTTGTCCACAGCGCGCACTTGCACGACAGGCAGGGCTGAGCCAGCTGTGCCGTTAAGAGGTTGCGTGGTGAATTCCAAATGCACTCTATTCGGATAGAAAAGCTCTGCGCTACGGAGTCCAACGCCTCCCGCAACCAGAATCTCTCCGTTGGGCAGAAGGGTCGCCGTGTGGTAAACGCGAGCGCTGGCCGTCGAACTAGCGGTAGACCAAGCTCCTGTAGTTGGGTTATAAAGCTCCGCGACGGACACATAGCCAGAAAGTCCAGTCCCTCCGGCAACTAGGGTCTGCCCGTTGGGCAGAACAGTTAGAGTGTGATTATAGCGACGATTGGCCATTGAACCACTGGCAGACCAAGTTCCGGTAGTCGGGTCATATAGCTCCACGCTGGACATAGCCCAATTGTCGGCGCCTTGCCCGCCAGCGACGAGAGCCTTCCCATTGGGCAAAAGGGTTGCACTGGGGTATTGGCGAGCATTGTCCATATCGTCGGTATTAGACCAAGTTCCTAGGGCTTGGTCGTAGATCTCTGCTGTTAGTGTCATACTGCTGCCGTTCCAGCCGCCGGCAACTAGAACCTTCCCGTTGGGCAGAAGGGTTGCAGCGTGAGAAACACGAGCAGCTGGCATCGAGCCGGTGGTGGTCCAGGATCCAGCGATCGGGTCATAAATCTCCGAACTAGATAGATAGGCAGAGGAACCAGCGCCTCCGGCAACTAGAACCTTCCCGTTAGACAGGAGTATTGCCGTGTGGTTGTCGCGAGCATCAGTCATCGAGCCGGCAGCAGTCCAGGTTCCATCAACTGGATCATAAATCTCGGCACTGGAAAGTATAGTATCTAAAGAGGAGTTCCAACCTCCAGCAACTAGAACCTTCCCGTTGGGCAGAAGAGTCGCCGTATGAGCTTGGCGAGCAACAGCCATTGAACCCGTGGCAGACCAAGTTCCGGTAGTCGGGTCATATAGTTCTGCACTTTCCTTTGTGCCGGAGGGGTACTCAAAACCCCCAGCAATTAAAACCTTCCCATTGGGCAGAAGGATTGCCGTGTGGTTTTGGCGGTAGCCGGCCCCCGCCATGCTGGCCGTCTCGCGGAAGCCGACGACGTCGAAGGACTCGGAGTCGGCATAGATGAGTGGATCGGACAGCGAGGCCCTGAGCGTGTAGTCCCATCCGCCTCTGTCCATTATCACATTGTTGAATGTCGCCACGCCCAATGCATCGGTCAATTCTTCATCCTGGCCCGAAATAGCGCAGGTCGGACAGGCGCCCGCAGCTATGGTTAGGAAGACCTTGGCGCCTGGAACCACTGCATTGCTGGCATCGCGAACTTCAACCTGTATAACAGGCATGACCGCGCCTGCCGTCGCGTCGCCGGGCTGCGTCGAAAATGTCACGCTGCCGCCGACAGGGATAACCTGGAAAGACTGAGAAACATCCGGGGCGGGATTGTAATTGGCATCGCCGGCCTGGGAGGCTGTGACAGTGCAGGCGCCGGCGCCGACGATGGTTATCGCGCTGCCGTATGCGCCGCTCGAAGTGCACACTCCCGAGGGACCCGCAGCAAACGACACTGCAAGTCCGGAACTGGCCGTGGCGCTGACTGTAAACTGCGGATCGCCGACGTTTTTATTGCCCAGCGGACCAAAGCTGATGGTCTGGTTCGCCTTGTTCACGTACAGAACCATCGCCTCCGAAGCGCTGCCGCTGAAGAACGCCGGATCGACATCGTAGCCGCTGTATGCCGCCTTAATAACATGCACGCCGACCGAAAGCGCCGACGTCGTAAATACGGCCTGGCCGGATCCGTTGAGCGGCAAGCCGCTTGCTATGGGAGCGCTCCCGTCGAAAAATGTCACGGAACCGACGGCCGGCGCGCCCCCGATGGCATAAACATTCGCCGTAAAAGTCGCCGGCTGATTGTAAACAGCCGGACTGGGCATAATGGACAGCGCTGTCGCCGTGGATGCATACACAGGCATTCCAACTTCGACCGGCTCAGGCTCGGCTTCCGGAACGACTGCCGCTCCTACCTGCTGCGCATTTTGCGGGTTGATTCCCTCCGGACCCATCTGGCCGTCGGGGTCCTTGAAGCGCATCGTGATGTAAACATGGTCTTCAGGCGCCACGCTGAAGGTCATCGCCCGAAGCAGCTGACTGTGAGTCATGCTGCCCGGATCGAGAATGTTCGCCAGAAACTCATAGTGGAGCCCCGCTTCATTAAGCATGCAGTTGTTCAGATCCGCCGACGGGGTTTTGTAGGTCCGATAAAACAGAATCTGGATAGGCGCCACCTGCAAGTTCGAATACCAGGTGAAGAAAAAGCTCGACGCGTCGTTGCCGATGTTTTTCACGTTCCAGGTTATGTCGGTCAACGTCGCCGTGCTCATGTAAGATGGGTTCGCAGTCGCAAGATCGGTCCCTTCAATGAATATGGAACTCTTTGCAATCCATTCGAGAGCTTGAAAACCCTCAATGGTATCGGCGGGTGCCTTATTCAACAGCGCCGGATTCAGCAGCGCCGGGTTCAGCAAGGCCGGATTCAGTAGCGCAGGATTCAGTAGCGCTGGGTTCAGCAAGGCTGGATTCAGCAAAGCTGGATTCAGCAAAGCTGGATTCAACAGCGCTGGATTCAACATTGTCTGATTCAACAGCGCAGGGTTCAGCAGCGCCGGATTCAACAATGCCGGATTCAGCAGCGCCGGATTCAGCAGCGCCGGATTCAGCAGCGCTGGATTCAGCAGCGCTGGATTCAGCAGCGCTGGATTCAGTAGCGCTGGATTCAGTAGCGCTGGATTCAGTAGCGCAGGGTTCAACAGGGCCGGGTTCAACAACGCCGGGTTCAGCAGGGCCGGATTTTGTGTGGTGTTGAGCAATGCCGGATTCAGCAGCGCAGGGTTCGCAGGATCGACAAGACTGGGCCATTGAATCACCAGGCGCTCGACGGGCAGCGCCCCTAAATCGCAGTTGCTGATCACGCCGGCGCCGGATAAAGGCGAAAAATCCCCGCAATCAAACGTAAGGAATTCGGGATAATGCGTCTCCCGGTCATAGATTGGATCCAAATTACTGTCCACATTCAGCGGAACCGGGTTGGCAGGGTCCGGGTTCAGGATCAAAGAGCTCTGGAGTCCGCCGGTTAGGATAGCGCCGTCAGCATCGCATTCCTGTGCCAAGACCATTATCGAAGCCCTGTCGTAGGCGCTGTCGGTCGACTTGGCAAAAACAGTCAGGGCCACTCGAGCCATGTTGAAAACTTCCACGACCTCTTCCTGGTCAAGGGGCTCCTCGATGGGGTTTTTGAAAGATGCTGTCACGCCTTCGGGCGCCGAGATCGTCAGCAGAAAATATTTGCTTGACGGCGTATAGGTTTCGCCGGGAGACGGCAGTGTTTCCGGAATCGTGTTCTCCACGAATATGGAAAAGGCCCTCTTCACGTTGAGCGGTTTCGAGTTGCCGTAGGACCCGAGAACCAGCCCCTGGGTGATGCGCGAGGAGTAAATGTCCTGGTTCCGCATCCCGGGCCACGAATCGGCGCTGCACACCGGATTTTCCGACGTGCTGGGCGGGGTGTATTTGGTCCAGTCCGGTCTCTCCACCACCTGAATCAGCAATTCGTCTCCCTCGATCACTCCGTTCCCATCCTCGTCATAGCCGGTAGTGATTTTTGCGGGCGGGGGCATGACGTTGCGGTTGTCGGCCCACACCGCGTGAAAAACGGAAGCGTCGGCCGAATCGCTGTTGTAAATCCATTTCCCAGGATTGGCGGGGTCCGGAATGAACAGCTGGGAAGCGGCGATTTCAATGTAATCTCCGATAAACGGACTTGTCCCTCCGGAAAACAGCGGCAGATTAACCTGGTTCGACTGGAGCTGTACCTCCTTTATATCTGTGATTGTTTCGCCGTCTTGCGAATAGGATACATATGTGCTCAGGTACTTTGAAACCGGCAGGGACGGATGGCTGAAGACGGCGGGCGCGCTGCCGGCAGCGTCTGCCACCGCCACCCGCGCGTCGATCGTGTGGCGCACCGGAAGAGGTTCGAATACGGGAGCGTCCGCGGGAGGCAACGATGGATCGATGGGCGCCGGCGTGGTGGTTGTTCCGTCTTCGTTATCGATCGTAACGCCCTCCAACATCTTGTTGAAGAGTTCGGGATAGCGATCGTTGCGGAAATCGTAGAAAAGCAACGTCAGCCTTCCGCCGCCATAGCTGAGAGACGGCATAATGTGGAATCCGGGAGACGGGTTGGCAGGAGTCTCCAGCGCATAAGGAGTCGCCCAGGTTTTGCCTCCGTCCGTAGAGCTGCTGATTACGATCCGGCTGCCGTCAGGAAGATTGTCTTTCGGCTCCAGGTTGTCGCTGCCCCAGTAGCCTCGCTGCGACCAGGCGGCGTAAACCCGCCCCTTGCCGTCCACCGCAAGAGTGGGAAACGCGTTGGTCCTGAAAAGCCTGAAAGAGTCGTCCGGCGTCGCGGGATCGGGGCGCGTACCCTGGTTGAACGGCTGGGTCAGCGCGATCTGGACCGCGGGGCCGAACTTTTTGCCGCCGTCTGTCGATTTGGCGACCACGACGGAAGCCGGCTGATCCGCGGTCTTGAACACTTGCCATGCCACGTAGACGTCCCCATTGGCGGGATCGATTGCAACGGTGGCGCCTTGATTCAGCACATAGCCTTCGGACAGTTTGACGGGTTTGCCCCAGGTTTTCCCGCAGTCTGTCGACCTGGCAACCTGGATTTTGGTGTGGGGATTCAGCGGATCCTGCCCTATGAAAGCGGCGTAGGCGACGTATACATTCCCGCAGGCGAATTGCTGCGAAACCATGATCGGGACATCGTTTCCAGCGAGATCCTTATCCACGTCTGCAATGGACATGCTGACGGTCTTGGCCCCGTTTCTTGGTATGTCGACGGCCATCCAGGGCTTGTCCATGAACTGCCCCGCCGTTCCGCTGTCAATGACGGCAGCC
The DNA here is from genome assembly GCA_964642735.1 of uncultured Acidobacteriota bacterium. Taxonomy (GTDB): domain Bacteria; phylum Acidobacteriota; class UBA6911; order UBA6911; family UBA6911; genus UBA6911. The sequence goes on along the minus strand of CAZXSV010000087.1, from coordinate 10,204 downwards.
CCGATGTATTTGATCGGATCCTCGTTCTTGTAGACCTTGAACGCCGCGCCTTCCCGGTTGTTGAGATCAATGAATCGGGAAACGAACAGCACGCTCTTGGCGCCTGATCCGCGATTGAAAGCGACCCCCGAATAATAGAACATGCCGTTGGCGCCCGCCCGGACCGTGGGATCTGCGGCCGCGGCAAAGCCGTGGATCGGCGAGTTCAGGCCTTCCTGATCGTTCTGCGCCTGAGGGTATCCGGGCAGCAGCGTGCTCTGCCAGGTCTGGCCGCCGTCAAACGATTTATACAACCCCAGCCACGTATCTCCCTGTCCGGGCGCCTGCTGAGTCTTTTCTCCCGGAATATCGGATTCTCCCGGCAATCCAGGCATGTCCACCGTCCGGTAGTCGTTGGCGCCCGCCATGATGTGCATCGGGTTGCGCGTAGATACGGCTATCGAAGGTTCATTCTGCCTCTGGAGATAAGGATCTCCGCCCAAGGCCACTCTCTGGCCCGCTTCGTTCGGCAGCGCCGTGCCCGAGACCATGTTGATGTTGCGGCCGGCGTAAATTTTAGGCCCATCCTCCGCGACGGAAGAAGACGGCAGAAAGGCGGCGCAAACGGATATGATCAAGCAATACAATGCGATCCTCGAGCAGCGAGCGTACATAACCCACCTCCATGCGAATCCAATCATTGCCAAAAGAATGAAATAAAATTGAAACGCCGCTCAGCGCTGGAGAAAACCCATAGGAAGAGAACAGGGAATAATTGCCGGAAACCTGATTAATAATGAAAAAACGCAAGACCAAGGCGAAAGCCCGACGATCCGGAAGGTCCTCGTCCAGAGGGCGGTTTGTTGTGCCGGCGCTTCCGCAAATAAAGATACAATATCAGATACTAATTGGTTAGCACGTGCCGCTCAACGATGTCAATAGCACTGATGGGCAATATTTTTTTGCCCTGCGGAACGGCGATCGGAAAATAGCCGCAGGCGAGCGTTTTGGCGAGCCTCCGGACAGCGGGCAAAAAATAACCCCCTGGAAGGAAATCATGGCGGAATAGAATCCTTCGCCGGGGCTCCTTTTTATCCTATTTCCTAACCCCGGGCTCGCTTCGCTCGCCCGGGGCTATTCTCTGCGCGCCCCTTCAGGGCGCCTGGCCGGCCGAGCGCTTGGAATATGTTTTTTCGCCGCGGAACGGCGATCGGAAAATAGCCGCGGGCGAGCGTTTTGGCGAGCCTCCGGACAGCGGGCAAAAATTAATTGCTCGAAGGTTATTGGACTTTTGATTTATAATATCCGAAAATGCCCGGGCGATCCGGCGGCGCGCGGAGCGGCCGGTCGGATTGCCGAAAAACAGGATCTTCGAGGTCCATGATGAAAAAATACGCCATTCGGCTCGTCGCCTGGTTTGTTTTTTCAATCCTGTGCGGCTTTTCCTGCGCCTTAGCGGGAAGCCGGCCGGCGCAGGGACGGATTGAAGGCGTCGTGCGGGACGCGACGAACTCCCTGATGCCCGCCGCCAGGGTTTCGCTTCTCGCTTCTCCTCAGATCACGCTGGCGACGACCGCAACGGACGAAAACGGAAGATTTCGATTCGAGGCCGTTCTGCCCGGGTCCTATGTCGTGAGGGTCGATCGTCCGGGATTCAGTTCTCAGCGTCGTCCGGCGAAAATAACGGCGAATGAAACCGCTGCAATAGATTTTGTGCTCGAAATCAGCCCTATAGCAGAACAACTCACCGTCACGGCGGAAACGGGATGGGCGGAGCTTTCGTCCGTCACTCCCCAGCAGGTGAACGTCATTTCCGACAATTCCATCAGGATGCGGGCCCCCGCCGTTCTGGCGCAAATCGCCGCCGAGGAAAGCGGGCTTTCTTTGCAGCGCACCAGTCCGACGATCGGCGCCGTTCTGGTGCGGGGCCTCACGGAAGTCGGGGTTTACGTCGACGGGGTGCGCTACACGAACTCCACCCAGCGGGGCGGCATCAATACTTTTTTCAATTTGAACGAGCCGACAGGTCTTCAGGCGGTCGAAGTGCTGCGAGGTCCGAACACGGTGCAGTACGGATCCGATTCGCTTGGCGGGCTGGTGCACCTGATTTCGCGCCAGCCGGACTTTTCATCGGCGGGGTTGAAGACGAGCGGCGAATGGAACAGTTTTTACAACAGCTCCGACAATTCTCTCGGCGGCGCCGCGATCGTCAGCTTTGCGTCATCCCGCTTCGGGATGCTGATCAACGCCGCCGGCCGCCGGATCAATACGCTGCGGCCGGGCAACGGGATTGACGGGCATGCCGCAGTTACACGCTTTCTGGGATTGCCTTCCGACATTCTCGGCAAGCGACTGCCCGACACCGCTTTCGGACAATACAGCGGCAGCGTGCACACAACCTACTCTCCGACGCCCGGCCAGCGTTTCAACCTGCGCTATCAGCGAGGCCAGCAGGATGGCGGCAAGCGTTACGACCAACTGCTTGGAGGCGACGGCAACCTGGTTGCGGATTTGCGCAATCTGATGCTGGATTTCGGCTACCTGCGCTACTCCAGGCAGAAATTCGGGCCGTTTGACAATCTTTCGGCGGCCGTCTCCTACAACAGCCAGCGCGAAGAAAGAGTGAACCAGGGCGGACAGGGAAACCCCCTCGCCTCCATCACCCACGACCGGGAACGCACCAGTTCCTTCGGATTCGACTTTCATCTGGACAAGCTCTGGCCGCGAGGCAACAGCATGCTGATCGGCGGAGACCTTTACCGCGACCGCGTCTATGCTTCTTCGTATTCGCTCGATCCCGCATCCGGCGCCGTCGACGCGGCGCGGCCGCGCGTCCCTCACGGCGCCCGCTACACTCTCGCCGGCTTTTATCTGCAGGACGCGCTGACGACGCTTCACGGACGATTGCGATTGAGCGGCGCCCTGCGCTACAACGTCGCCTCGTACCGTTCGCGCTCGGCGAACAGTCCGATCGTCAACGGGCGGCCCCTCTTCCCAAACGATTCGCTGCGCGTCTCCGACGCTTCCGGACGCATCGGCGCGGTGGCGACGCTGACGGACGGCCTGAACATCGCGTTCAACTTCAGCAGGGGATTTCGGGCGCCCAACATCACAAGCCTCGGGTCTCTGGGACTGGTGGGCGTCGGATTTCAGGTCTCCGCCGCCGACATTGAAGGGATGGGCGCAACCATCGGAACGACCGCCGACGCCGGCGCGGCATCGACCGGGATTCCGGTGCAGTCGCTTAAATCGGAAATCAGCAAGAATTACGACCTGAGCCTCCGGCTTCAACGCCGGCGGTTCCGGAGCGCGATTGCCGGATTCATCATTGATTACGGAGACGCGATTGTGAGGCAGACCCTGATCCTGCCGCCCGGCGCCACGGGCAAATATTTGGGGCCGAACCTTATCGAGAGCCAGAATCAAAACGGGGCGGTGTTTGTCGCGCTTTCCTCTTCCCCGGTTCTGGTGCAAGCCAATTACGGTTCAACCCGATTGAAGGGGATCGAGTTTTCCATCCATGCGGATTTGAGTTCTTCCTGGCGGCTGGGAGGAAATTACAGCCGCGTTCGGGCGGAGGATAAGAAAACGGGACAGCCGCCGAATCTGGGCGGAGGCGGCATGCCGCCGCAAACGGGATTCCTGAGCCTGCATTATCAGCCCGCAGGAAAGCGGTTTTGGGCGGAGGCCTACTCCACGCTCGCGGGCCGCCAGGATCGACTCTCTTCGCTCGACCTTTCAGACCGCCGCACGGGAGCGACCCGTTCGCGCAGCAACATCCAGAATTTCTTCCGGCGCGGAGCGACGGTGCGCGGACTGGTCGGCCCAGGGCCGGATGGCGTCCCGGGAAACGCGGACGACCGGCTGCTGGCGACCGGGGAGACGCTGGCCGAAGTTCAGGCCCGGGTCCTCGGCGCCGAGCTTTCGGCGCCGCTTTTTTCGGCGATTCCCGGCTACGCAATCTTCGGCCTGCGGGGCGGCCGTCAGTTCGGTGAAAAGCAGGAGATCACGATGGACTTTTCCAACATCGCGGATAAAAGCCACCGCGCTCCCGGCTGGGGAATCGATGGACCGGGCCGCAGTCTCCGGATCCACTATCGCATCCATTTCTAACACAGTATGTCGACAAGGCGCTTTGCCTCGCCGGCTTCAGGGGCGTAAGGCGCCAGTTCCAGGAACTTCCGGAAAGCGTCCACGGCCTTGAGTCCCTGCCCCGAGTGAAAATAGGCGAGTCCCTGATAGTAGTAAGCGTACGCGTTGTGGTCGTCGATGCTGATCGCCTTTTCCAATTCCTTCAGGGCTTCCTTTTGCTTCTCCTGTTCGAGATAGTAAGCGCCCCGATACACGTAAACGTCGGCGCCGCCGGCATTCTCTTTTCTCGCGGACTCGAGGCGTTTCCAAGCCTCGTCAAAATGCCTCAGCTCCAGGTTCGCCCGGGCCAGCGCCAGCTGGATTTGATATTCACTGGGGGCGGCAGGGCGGGCTTTCGCCTCCATCTTATCCCGGTTCTGTTTGACTTTCATGAATAAGGCGAGCGCCTCGTTTTGCCTCTTCTGAAACAATGCAGAAAGGCCGAGGTAGTAATTGGCGGCGAGGTCCGATGGATTGGTTTTCAAAGCTTCCTGAAAAGCTTTCTCCGCCTTGTCAAATTCCCCGTGATTGTACAGTTCGATGCCCTTTTCCGTTTGAGCGAGCATCCCTTGAGGAACCGCGACCGCCAGTGAAAAAAACGCCATCAACGCCACGGCTCTATAGAATTTCCTGGTTTCGTCCATCGCTACCTCCCTTTTTTAGTGCGAAATATCTCTCCTCGGTTTCACCCGTTCCTTGTTTAATTTATAGGATTGGTTTGCAGACAAAGCAAACAAAATAGCGATTTTAGACCGCTTCGGGCGCCAAACGCCCGGGCCGGACGGAACGGAACGCGCATTTGCTCGCCAATTTATTTCCCGCCGACGCACATGGTCAGCATGATGCAGTTTTGTTTGCTGCGGTTGCGCCAGGCATGGCGCGTCCCGTTTTGTATGACGCAGTCTCCCGGGTTCAGCTGAACCGCCACGCCGTCGTCCATTTCCATCCAAAGCTCTCCCGAGAGCAGGATGTCATAATCCACTGTTTTGGTTTTGTGCATTCCGGCGCCCGATCCGCTTATCTCCTCCGGGGGGATGATGGTCAGCCTCACGCGAGTCTCGCCCGGCGCCGGCATTTTGAACGTGAGAGGAATTTTGCATTTATCGCTTTCAAGCTGCAGGACAGGCTCGCCGGAAGTTTGCCACAGCTCCGTCACTTTGGCGCCCAGAAGATCCCGGGCCGGGACTTCCGCATCCTCTATAACAACGGATTTCCCTTCCCTGAGTCCGGTGACGATCCGCCGGACGCTTCCGTCTTTTCCCAGCAGCCGCTGCGCCAGATCCGTCGACATCGCGCCCGCCTCTTCTTTTTTTGACATCAAATTCACCAGAGAATCCATCTATTCCGGCCTTCCCCGGGGCTTCGGGATATAACGCCTTCGACGTATTTGATATCGAAGCATGGAATCGCCGCTTTGTTATGCCGGCGCGCAGCAAACCCTATTCACAGGCGATGAAACTTCCCACGCGAAGCTGACAAATCTTGAAAACATCCGCCGCGAAGCGGCTGATTCGCGAGCAAAAACCACAATGTTTCTCTGCCGCGAAGCGGCTGATTCGCGGAAACGTCGCGCGCGAAGCGCAAAAACCACAACGTTTCTCTGCCGCGAAGCGGCTGA
>CAZXSV010000087.1:0-4376 GCA_964642735.1 uncultured Acidobacteriota bacterium | reverse complement strand
AACGTCGCGCGCGAAGCGCAAAAACCACAACGTTTCTCTGCCGCGAAGCGGCTGAATCTCAGAAACGTCGCACGCGAAGCGCTAAAACCACAACGTTTCTCTGCCGCGAAGCGGCTGATTCGCGGAAACGTCGCACGCGAAGCGCAAAAACCACAACGTTTCTCTGCCGCGAAGCGGCTGAATCTCAAAGCCCAGAGTTGGGCCGCGTTTTTTGCGGCCCAACTCTGGGTGCAAGACGTCGCCAGTCTACCCTGAAAGGGTTGAATCCGCCCAACTTCAGGGTTTTTAAAAATCGTTGCGAAGGATCTCCACAACTCTCCGGCAGATTTCCCGTCCGTACTCGGTCCAAAGCCCCTCGCCCCAGTAGCGATAACAGCTTGTCTGCGAACAGAGCAGGTGAAAAAGGGCGTTCCGGTAGCGATGCTCGCGGCTGGACACTCCGGCGCGAGTCGCTTTCTCGTGAAAAAGCGAACTGGCCTGTTCCATGTCGCTCAGCAGGGATTCGTATCCTCGGACCCATGAGATGCTGTTGGTCCAGCTGCCGCCTTCCATGTGGAACCGGGAATCTTCTTTCTGAAGCTGCTTGATGGCTTCGGCCAGGCGTTCCGGGCCGTCGCCCGGGCGCGTTCGCTCCCAAAGCCGTTTCTGGTGTATCGGCTGGACGACGGGCAGATCTTCAGGACGGACGCCCGTGGCAAACAGCGAATCGAGATACTCGCTTACGTTCATCAGGGGCGTTTCCGACCGGCTCGCCTGGCGGACGACTTCCATATACTTGGGCGGAAATTCGTTCATCATGACGCCGCCGTTTTCTCCGTCGGCGATCTGGGTGACGAGCGGCGGAATCCATTTTCCCGCCAGTTCCCAGCGGGAGAGGCTGAGCGCCTCGTAGTACGGCTGCATCTGCGCGACCAGTTTGGTGTCGCTGCCCTGGGTCTTGATGATCGCAAGGATGCCGATCGTTTCGCCCGACGAATTGGTGCAGACGAGGCGATGCGGCACATGTTTGCTCTCGGGGCCGGCGCCGGTCTCAGGCCGCTCCACCGAGTGCTCCTGGACCAGAACCCATTCGTATCCTGATTCCACAAGGGTTTTCACGAACTCGAAGGCCACGTCCGGGTGGTTGGGCAAAGCCATTTCCGACGGAGAAAAGCCCCGCACCCGGCCGAGGGCTTCGAGGCCGAACAGCGCGGCGAAATGCTGCCGCCACGCGCTGACGTGGTATCGATAGTCCTGAACCGGCGTGGAAGGCGCAACGGCGTGCCCCCAGGGCGCTCCCAGCCACTCGACCGCGTCCCGATAGCGCGGCTCGTTGACAATTCGCTTCAAACTGTCGAACACGTCTTCGAGCCCCATTTTCCGGAGGCCGTGCAGGAGCGTCCCTGAATATTCAAGCATCGCACGGGGTTCGCAGCCCTCGTCGATGAGCTGTGGCACAATCTCCCCCATTCGGCGGTAGCACTGATGAAATACCGGGGCGTTGTGGTTGTCGCCCGCAGCGGGATTGTCCATCATATGCTTCAGGTTGCTGATCAGCTCGGCGGTGCGCAGATCTCCGCCCCCGGCGGGTATCATCGGCTGGTGCATGTGCAGCGCGACGGCGCAGGCGCTGCGGATTCTGCCGAAGTCGGAGCGGCGGGCTGCGCCCGGCCGGGCTTCGGCGATCTCTTCTTCAAAGCCGCAGATCGCAGGAACGCCGTGGATGTATTCCGGGATGCTTGTCATGATTTTGCTCCGATCCGCGCCGCGCCGCCGCGGCGAGTTCACTTGTAGCGTATAAATTCGTAGACGTCGAGGTAATGTCCGCCCGGCTTGCACCACGAATAGTCCTGGCGTATCCCGTTTTCCATCAGCTTCCTGAATTCGTCGGGATACAGGTTCCATAGCCCAAACGCCCTGCGAAGCGCGGATTCGAGCCCCCAGTTGTCGTCGTGATCGAAGACGAAGCCGTTGCGCTGGTCGGGCGGTTGCAGTGCATAATCGCGGTCGAATACGGTGTCGGCCAATCCGCCGACGGCTCTCACGATCGGAACCGTGCCGTAACGCAGGGCGATGAGCTGGGTCAGGCCGCAGGGCTCGTAGATGCTCGGGACGATGATCATGTCGGCGCCGGCGTAGATCATCCGCGCCAGGTCCTCGTCGAAGGACAGCTCGATGTGGCAGTCTGGATTGTCGTTGTTTTGATGCTTGATGTAGGCGAAATGCGCGTTGATTCCATCTTCGGGGCTCGTGCCGAGAAGCACGAACTGGGCGCCGTTGTTGATCGAATAGTAAAGGGCGTGCCGTATCAGGTGAACGCCCTTTTGGGAATCCAGACGCCCGACGTACGCAACGACCGGCTTATAGCCGTCGCGCAGCCAGAAACGGTCCCTGAGAGCGACTTTGTTGTTGTACTTTGCGCCGAGGTCTTCGGCCGAGTAGCGGCGGGCGATCGAACCGTCGGTTGAAGGATTCCAGGTTTCATAGTCCAGCCCGTTGAGGATGCCGCCGAACTTGTTTTGATGCATATGCAGGATGTGACCCAATCCGTGCCCCTGGTTCGTGTGGCGGGCTTCCCACGCATGGTGCGGCGAGACTGTGGTCACGAAGTTCGAGAACACGATCGCGCCCTTCGTGATATTCAAAGCCCTCTTATTGGAATCATCCTGAAGCCGGTCCGGAGCGTAATAGTAATTTGGGCGTCCAAGGCCCGTGGCCCACAACACCCTCTCGCCCGCAATGCCCTGATGGCGGAAATTGTGAATCGTGTGGCAAACCCGCTGCCGGTCCATCCCATGGTGCTTGTAGATCTCGAACAAAAGGACAGGCACAAGCCCGGTCTGCCAGTCGTGCGTGTGGATCACGTCGGGCCGCTTGCCTGATTTGTACATGTATTCGAGAGCGGCCTTCGAAAAGAAGGCGAAGCGCATCTCTTCATCCTGAAAGCCGTAATAGGCGCCGCGGGAAAAAAAGTTCTCGCTCGAGTGCGGTTCGATGAAAAAGCACTTGCGGCCATGAATGAAGCCGAAATAGACCGTGCAGTGGATGTAGGAATTGAACCAGGGGACCCACAGGTCCCGGTAAGTGATGTCGAGCCCCCAGATGTGGTGGTACTGCATGCAATCGTATTTGGGCAGAATGATCTCAACGGCATGGCCGCGGATCTCAAGCTCCCGGCTCAATCCGAACACGACATCGGCGAGGCCGCCAACCTTGGCCGCCGGCGCGCATTCTGAAGCGATCATCACAATGTACATACAGTTCCCGCCGCTTCCCGCCCCCGTCCGGGGCGGCGCCCGTCCGCTCATAATACTACAGTTATTCAAATCCGCGGATGCAATACTTTATGGCGCTTCACTTACGGCAAATCTGAAAACGACTTCATCCCGCGCCTTCATTCCGCAGGATTCATGAAAGTTCACAGTGAAGCGGCTCAGACGGCCGTGGATGGGAGGCCCGCTGCGAGCAGACCGGTGGAGCGCAAGCGTCGAAGACATGCCCGGATACGCAGCGTCAGATATTTGCGGAGTCTTGGGCCTGTCTGATATTTCGATCAAGCCGGCCGGGCGTCTATATGGAAATCAATTTCCTATGCTTCAGCTCGAAAAAGCATTTCGCGCATGCGGCGACGTCCGCCCCCGCGTTGTGAGCGTCTTCGAAGTTGCGGTTGAACAACACCCGATGCAGCTGGGACAGCGAAGGCCATTTGTAGCCTCGAGGGCCGGGGATCCGGCATATCGCGGCGGAGTTCTCCATCGTGCAGAATCGCTTTTTGTCTGAAAACGGCGGCTTGAGCTTCATCCGGAAATACTCCGCCGAAAGAACTTTCTCGTCAAATTTAAGGTTATGAGCAACGAGAATTTCAGCTCTTTGGACCGCGTCGCCGAGAGACTGCAAAACATCGACGAGATTCTCCCCTTCGGAGAGCGCCTGCTCGGTGGCGATGCCATGAATGCGCTGCACTTCGGCGGGGATGACGAAGCCCTCAGGCTTAATCAGACGAACGGCCGAAGCCGTCTGGCAGCCTGTTTTGTCGCAAAGCGACCAGGCGATCTGGATCGCCCGCGGCCAGTTGTCCAAATCGGTTGCCGGGGCATCCCATCTCTTTGGAAGCCCGGTGGTCTCACAATCAAAGATCAAATACATCCCAACGCCTCAGATTTTGTGCGTTTCTTCGCCCGTCCACGAAAACAATAGTCAACGATCCTGCAGCAGAAAAGCGACCATCAGGCAGGGGGAGGCCGTTTTGCGGCGCCCCGCTTTATTTATAGCTCGCCGAAATGTCTAAGGGCCTGTCAATGAATAACGTTTGCACTTTGCTGCTGGCCCCCAGACTCGCTGGCTAGGCGCGAGCGACGAGCATGCTGGTGTGCATGTAAGGAGCGAGCAACAAAGCC
>CAZXSV010000086.1:0-18398 GCA_964642735.1 uncultured Acidobacteriota bacterium | reverse complement strand
CCGCCCGGCGCTCGCGCCAAAGTGTAAACGTTATTCATTGACAGGCCCTTAGGCCGGGAAATCCAATCTGGAGACTGCGATGTTTACAGGAATAATCGAGGAGGTGGGAACGATCCGGGAACTGCGCCTTGTCAGCGAGGGGGCCGTTCTCACAACAGCCGGCCGGATTGTGCCGCCGGGATTGAAAATAGGCGATTCTGTCGCCGTGTCCGGAGTCTGTCTTACCGCAACCGTGACCGGCCAGGAAGTATTTTCCTGCGATATTTCCTCGGAAACTCTCAGGCGCAGCAATTTCCTGCATGCGCGACAGGGGTCGAAAGTCAACCTGGAGCGTTCAATGACGCTTGGGGGCAGGCTGGGAGGGCATATCGTTCAAGGCCATGTGGACGGGATCGGGAAGTTGATTTCCAGGACCCGAAGCGGGGCAGGCTGGGAAATGTCTTTCGAATTTCCTCTCGATCTTGAACGGTACCTGGTCTACAAGGGATCCATCGCGGTCGACGGCGTCAGCCTGACCATCGCATCGCTGGGGAAGAACGCGTTTTCAGTCGCCGTAATTCCTCATACGCTGGAGTCGACCACTCTCGGCCAACTCCGAATCGGCGACGCTGTAAACCTGGAGACGGATATTTTGGGAAAATATTTTGAGCGCTTCTTCCAGCTGGGATTGATGCAGAAAGAAAAACCTGCAAAACTGACTGCCGAATATTTGCGGGATCAAGGCTTTTGAAATGAAAACCGGAAAAACTTCTTTTTGCGTTTTATTGGCGTTCATCGCGATGCCGGCGACGGCATGGAAGATGCTGTCTGCGGACGATTTCCAATTGCCGGCTTTCGGCCGAGACACCGTTCTGGTCTGGAAAACCCAGACTCCCAAATACAGTTCGGACTTCGTCCTGAGAATCGCCGAATTTTTGCCGGATCGCTATGTGGAGTGGGAGGAGCAGCCTTTTCAGGGAACCCTATTCATGCCTTCCCGGGATCTTCAGGAGGCGAAGGGCTATGTGAGTTCTCAACTTTTTGAGCCCGGGGTCGACACTCGAAGCAAAAACGCCACAACGGTGTGGCTGAGCCGGAAAATCTTCCTGGATTTCAAAGCCAGAAAGAGAATAAAAATAAATCTCGATGGGGTTCCCGGGTGGGTCGCCTGGGAGGGGACCGAACGGTTTACCGTAGAAGTCAACAAGTCGAAGGTTCAGCTGCCCGTCATTAAAATGAAAGATGACCGCGGATCGGAACGGTGGTTCTTGGATCAGGAAGAAAATGCTTTGCTGGTGAGGCACCTTTTGAAGGAATACGATCACAGTCTCGTCAGCATCACCACCAACAGGTCAAACACCCTGCGCTTTATCAGAGGAAGAAAGCTCGAAAACCTCCCTCATTAACCCGCATTGTTCATGAAGATTCCGCTGCATCGTCGCCTTCAAGTCGCACTGGCCGGGAAGCTGCCGGATGCGCCTTGCACTCATGCCCTCCCCGCTTTGCTGCGAACCTTCATGAACAATCGGTCAATCCGTCTATCGCAAACCGGAGTCGATGGCGTCTCGGACGAGCTGGACCAGCGTATTCCTGTCCTCCATTCCCATGCCCGCGGTTGGTATCGCATCATGAAAGATTACTTGGATGGTTCCGGGCCGGATGGCATAGCTCCCCGGCGGTTGAACCTTTGCGCTGCCGAGAATTGTGACAGGCATGACCGGGACTTGGGCCTTTATCGCCATGATGAAGACGCCTTTTTTAAATTCCCGCAGCATGCCGTCCCGGCTCCTGGTCCCTTCAGGAAAAGCAAAGAAGGATTTTCCTTCAGCCAGCAGCCTCGCCCCCCTGTCTATTCCTTCGTGCGCCTTCTTGGGATTCGTTCTTTCGATTGGAACAAACTGCACCTGTTTCAATACCAGAGAGAGGATCGGCAGCCGCATCATTTCCGCTTTGACAAGAGCTTTGACGTCCCTTGGGATTGCGTGGACCAACACAGGGCCGTCAAGATTGCCCTGATGGTTGGAAAGAAATACGCAGGGAGCGATGGCCGCGATTTTTTCCCGGCCCTGGACCATAACTCTGACGCCGCATATCCATCCTGAAACGCGGATGCAGAAACGAGCGAGTCTGTAAAGCGGAGCTACGCTTCCGGAAACGGACCCCCAGAGCATTGCAGGGGGAGCGAGAAGCAAGATGTATAAACCCATAAAAAGGTAGGTGAGAGTCGCTCGCATCATAAGTCGTTCCGTGAAATCATGGGCAACGATTCTACTTCAATCCGGAGAATTTTCTACACTGCTCCGAAGGGGAATTTCATTTTTTTATCCCTTCCGGCCGCACGGACGGCTAAAATATAGTTTTACCGAGAGGTGCGCATTGGGATTCAACAGCGTTGAGGAAGTTATTGAGGATGTCCGGCAGGGGAAAATCGTCATCGTGGTCGACGACGAGGATCGGGAGAACGAGGGAGATCTTACGGTCGCCGCGGCCAAAGTGACGCCGGAGACCATCAATTTCATGGCCAAATACGGCCGCGGGCTTATTTGTCTTGCCATGACCGTGGAGCGGCTCGATGAGCTGCATATCCCGATGATGGTCGGAGAAAACACGAGCAAATTCGGAACGGGCTTCACGATCTCCATCGAAGCCCGGCACGGAGTGACGACCGGCATTTCCGCGGCCGATCGGGCCAAGACGATTCTTACCGCGATTGATCCCGAGAGCCGTCCGGCGGACCTTGCCCGTCCGGGACATATTTTCCCGCTAAGAGCCCAGCCGGGCGGAGTTCTGATGCGCACCGGGCAGACGGAAGCGTCCGTCGATCTGGCGCGCCTGGCCGGACTGTACCCGGCAGGCGTCATTTGCGAAATCATGAACGACGACGGAACGATGGCGCGGGTTCCCGATTTAATGAAAGTGGCGCGCCAACACGGACTCAAGATTGTCACAGTCGCCGATATTATCGCCTACAGGCTCAGGACGGAGACTTTTGTCAAAGCGGTCGCCGAATCTGAATTCCCCACGCAATTCGGCGATTTCAGGATCATCGCTTTCGAAAACCTGCTGGATCACGAGCACCATATTGCGCTGGTCAAAGGAGCGATCGACGCCGACGTGATCTCAACAGTCCGTGTCCATTCACAATCCACGATATCGGATGTTTTTTACTCGCTGCGCAACGGAGGCCGCAATGAGCTGAAGACCGCTCTCGAAGCGATCCATGAGGCGGGAAATGGAGTTTTGATCTACCTCCGGCAGGAGGATAAGGGCAGAAGCCTCACGGACGAGATCAAAGCATGCGCCGTAAAGGATTCCAGCGGCAGCTTCGTTAAAGCGAACCCCGGCTCCAGTCCCAGCATCGATCTGCGGATCTATGGAATAGGCGCTCAGATCCTCCGATCTCTGGGCGTGCGCAAGATCAGGCTTTTAACCAATCATCCCAAAAAAATTGTCGGGCTCCAGGGCTACGGGCTCACGGTTGTCGAACAAGTCCACCTGTAGCTGTCGGAGATTGACAAAGCCCGGCCATCGTCCCTGTGAGCGATTCGAACCGGGATGGCAAACGATATTCATGGGCGGGCGATTCGCAGAGGCGCGTCACGCGATCTTTTCATTTTTCAAATAATCGGCTAGCGCCTGATGAGTGGAAGGAAACGCCAGATTGTCCCAAGGCACGGCTTGGAAGGGAAATGACCGGACCTCCCGGCTTTCAGGGGTGATTGCTGCGCGGCCGCCGATGACGGTTGCTCGAAAGACCACCAGCGCAATTCCCGCCTCGGCGCTCGAATAGACATTCAACAGATTGTCGATCCGGATTCGCAACATGGTTTCTTCATACGTTTCGCGAATGGCGGCGTCCTCTACACGCTCTCCCAAATCGACATAGCCGCCGGGAAAAGTCCAGCGGCCAGAGGACGGTTCGATATTTCTGCGAACCAGCCATATCCGGTCGTCCTGCCGGGGCACCGCGGCGGCGACGACTTTTGGATTCAGGTAAAAAATAAATCCGCAAGCCGAGCAGACTTTTCGCAGATGCCTCTCGGTTTCCACGTATCGTTCCATGAGCTTGCCGCCGCATCGCGGGCAAAACCTGGCCCAATTGGAATCCACCGGACTCTGGAGATTGGAACGCGCAGAATCAAAATGCATGGGTTTTCCTCATTTTTTAAGCATCTGCGCCGCCTGTTTTACGGCATCGGAAGTATAATGCCGATATGCCCGATCAACCGCCCTGTTTACGCTGTTTCAAACCGGAGGATCTTGATGAACTGCACAGGATCGACAGCCTGTGTTTCCCGGCGCATATAGCATTTTCCCGCGACGAGCTGCTTTTTCACCTCCATCGCCCGAAAAGCATAACACGGGTGGCCGAAAAGCCCGGAATGATAGTTGGATTTGTCCTGGCCGGAGTCGCAACGCGCAAACAGGCGCATATCATTACGCTGGATGTCGTCCCGGAGGCTCGCCGCCAAAGGATCGGCACAATGTTGATGAATGAAATCCATCGTGAACTGGCGAATATCGGAATCGATACGATTGTCCTGGAAGTCGGCGTCGGCAATACTTCCGCGCAGCGTCTTTACAGAGGGCTTTGCTATCAATACGCCGGCCGTTTGCCCGGTTATTATTGCGGGCAAGAGGACGCGCTGCGGATGGTGCGGAGAGGTTAGGGCCTGCAAAAAAAGGCTTCTTTGGCCGCGGGCCGGGCGCTTGAACTCAAGCGAGCCTTTCAGCCGCATTGCCTTTGGTTTTTCGAGGGCTCGCCTTATTCCATTTTTCAACGAGGCGTCCGGAGTCGCGGGTCAGTCTTTAGCCGCGGTGTAGCCTTTTCGTGTGGTGACGATCAATTTAAGCGGCTTGCCGTTTTCCATCAGGTCTGTTTTCACCTCGACCTTTATCTTGCGGAACTTGCCGTCCCGTTTGGTGTTTGAAGAAACATAGCCAATGCTGTATTGGCTTCTCAGCATTCTGGAAATGTCGTTGAAAATGCCGCTGTATTCCGACGGGAAACGCGGGAAGTAAGATTCCCCGCCGGTAAGCTCGGCGAAGTAGCGGAGTTGGGAATCCGCTATCTGCAAATCCATCCTGGTTGAGGCGCTGTAGGCTCCGTCGATTTCGTTTCGCAGCCTGGGGTACTGGCCGAGGCTTATGGCATAAATAGAAGCGTTCGCTTCCCGGCATTTTTTCATGGCGTCGTCATAGGTATGCTTGCTGAAAGTATCGAGGCCGGTGCTGATCAGCAGAATCGCCACTTTTCCATCAATTTCCTGAGTGCGGTCCAATGTGTCGATGACTGCGTCGTAAAGGTTGCTTTCATTCAGGGCAGGGAAGCTCAGCATTTTAAGCGCGTCCGCAATCTGCCTCCTGTCTTTGCTGAAATCGGACAATATGGTCGGCCGCATGTCATAGCCGACGATGGCCACCCAGTCGTCCCTCCGGAGCGTGTTGGCGAAAGCGCTGATAGTCTCCCAGATTTCGTCCAGCAAATACGTGATGATTTTGCTGTATTCCACCAGGACGACAACCGTTATATTGGCTTCCGTCGGAGCGAAATTTGCAATCTCCTGTTTGACGTTGTCTTCATAGATGGTGAAATTCTCCGGCCTCAACCCCGAGACGACATTGCCCTTTTTATCCGTTACCAAAACCTGAAGCGACACAAGGTCGACATCGACCGAGATGGAAGTCCGTCCTTCCGGCCGATCCTGGTCTGCCCGATCGCCTGGAACGGTTTTCTGCCTCCGGACGGGAGGCTTCGCGCTCTTTGACGAATCCTGGGCACAAGCGGAGGCCGGCGCGATAAAATCGATCCAATGATTCGCATTGCCTGCCGTCAAAAGGAAGACGGCGCCGACCGCAAGCGCTGTTTTTATTCTTCGGGTTGTTTTCATGATATCCGCTCCAAATCTCCGCCGCAGCAGAACTTGCTTGACGCCTGCCTCTCCGAAATGGTAGCACAATTGTTGAAGCGTCACAAAGGGGCGCTCCCTGGACATTTTGATTTGACGTTAAAAATTCCGGGTGCTAATAATTGAGCGTTCAAGTCGACCCGGAAGTCCATGATTGGAGGTGAGCTGTGAGCTATTGCCCGGAATGCGAAGCAGTGATCGATGAAGAGTTTGAGGATGTCGGCGAGATAATTACCTGTCCTGAATGCGGCGTAGAGCTGGAAGTGATTTCCATCGATCCCGTCGAGTTTGATCTTGCGCCCATTGACGACGAGGAAGACGACGAATTCCGTTTCGACGACGCTGACGAAGACGAAGAGGACTGGGACGACGAGGACTACGACGAGGATGATGACGAGGAGGACGAAGACTGACGCCTGCGCCGTTGCCGGCCGGCGTCGCTTTTTATGCAATATTTGAAATAAATTTTTAAGTGTCGCGGCGCATCGTTAAAAATTACGCCGCGGATTCCCCGGGATTCAGTCCGGGGGATCCGCGGCGTTTTTCTGTTTTTATTGGACCGCCCCCAGTTCTCGAAGCTTCCCGATCTCTTCTCTGCTATAGCCAGCCTCCAGCAACACTTCTTCGGTATGCTCCCCCAGTTCCGGGGCTTTTCTACTCCAGCGTGCTGGAGTGTCGCTGAAGCTCCAGGGGAATCCCATGGTCTGAACCGGACCGTAAGCGGGATGCTCGACGTGGACAAGGTAATGGTTGGCCAGCGCCTGCGGGTCTTCGACGACTTCGTTTATGTTTTGCACGGGCGTGAAAATGCATCCATGTTCATCGAGAATCTTCATCCATTCCTGCCGGGTTTTGGCAGCGAAGACTTCGTCGAACCTGGCTACCAATTCCTCGCGATTCTCCGACCTTGCCTTGAAAGTGCTGAATTTCGGGTCGTTGATCAGGTTTTCGACTCCGAGGGCGCCGCAGACTTTCGCCCACCACCGGTCAGGATCGAGGTGCGCGATGGCAATCCATTTTTCATCCTTGCAGCGATAATGATTGTACAGGGGATTGCCCGCCTGGGACCGGATGAATCGCGGAAATTCCTGTTTCAACATTGCAGTGCCGGAGACCAGGTGTCCGAGCATTGCGATGACGCTGCCCATGAGCGAAGTGTCGACCACCTGTCCTTTGCCGGTTCGCTCTCTGGCGAAAAGCGCCAGGCTTACGGCCCAGGCGCACATAAGTCCGCCCAGTTCATCTCCTAAACCCGGCAGGATCATGCAGGGCGGGGTGTTTCGTTCGCCTGCCGCCATCATCAATCCCGAACGGGCTATCCCGGTATAATCGAAGGAAAGGCTGTTGGCCAAAGGGCCGTTTCGCCCCCAACCGGAGGATTGGGCGAAAATAAGCCGGGGGTTTCGGGCAAGAAGCGCTTCAGGCCCGATTCCAAGCCGTATCGGAGCGCCGATGCTCATGTTGTTCAGAAACACGTCGGCGGAATCGATGAGCTTTAAAAAGACATCCATCCCTTGCTGCTTTTTCAAGTCCAGTACAATGCCCCGCTTGTTGCGATTGGCATGTTCGAAATAATAGTTGTAACCCTTGATGCCGAATTCAGCCTTGATGGTGGCGATATGCCGACGGGCAGGGTCGCCTTCTTTGGGCTCGATTTTGATGACGTCGGCGCCAAGGTCTCCCAGTCTCATTCCGGCCACCGGGCCCTGCTGGAAAGTGGAAATCTCAATCACTCTGATTCCGGACAGCGGTCCATTAGACATACGATTCTCCCATGATAGATGATTCAAGCGTCCCCAAGAGGGCTATTTTATAACGATTGCGCATTTTGCAGCCCCTGCTCGCCGTTTTTTGCCTCTCGAATTCGCCTGGGTTCCGGCAGGGAACGCCTTGGCGAAAAACCTGGCCGGATCGTTGCGAACCTCTATGAATAATCCGGATTAAAGTCCGGCGCAACAGATTCCGATTAAAATCATTTATGGAGGTCGACGCTCCGGTGAATCGCATTCTACAGCTTGGCCTGAACCGATGCCATAAGAGAAGCTCCGATCCCTTGATCACAAACATCCTGGGTTTGCTGGATCAGATCCTGGAATTAATGTCCAGGAATCTGACGGAGGGCGACGCGGTCGGCGAGCCGCCTTTCAGTTCCCGGCTGCAAACGCAGAGGCATGAAATCAGCGGCGCAGTTGGAGACATACCGGAATCCACCGCCCGAAAAACCCTGGATCTTTGTCGCGGCCAGTTCGAACGAACCCATTCGCGGCGCCTCGAGCGCGACGAAGAGCTGGCCGGAATCATCGTATTCCTCCGGAGGTCTCTTGCGAATCTGACGGGCGATTCGCGCGTCTTTCACGAAAATTTGATGGGGACGACGGACCGCATCCGGGCGCTTGGCGAGTTGAACGACATCCGGGAATTCAAGAAAAAGGTCGCGGCGGAAGTCGAAGAGTTGAGCAAGCTGATTCTGGAAAAACAAAAACGCGAACAAATCGAGTATGAGCAGCTTTCAGGACAGGTTTCTTCGCTTCAACAGAAGCTGGACGAGGCGAAAACAGAAGCTTCGCTGGACGCCCTGACCGGCGTTGCCAACCGCCGTAGCTTTGATTTGGCCATTCAACGATGGATCCGGGTTCACGAGAAAAGCGAGGCGCCGTTCACCACCGCTTTCTTTGACCTCGATGACTTCAAATCGGTCAACGACCGTTACGGGCACCAGGCAGGAGATCAGGTCCTCGCCTTTGCCGCTCTCGAGCTTGGCCGGAATATCCGCTCCAGCGACTTTTTAGCGCGCTATGGGGGCGAGGAGTTCGTGATTCTCTCGGAAGGCATGACGCTCCCGGATTCCCGGAATCGATTTGCCGCAGTCCTGAAGCAGATCGAAAAGATGCGCTGCGAGTGCAGCAGCGATGAACGGGGGACTCTTTCTCTTTCCGTCACTGCCAGCTGCGGGGTTGCGGAATACGCCCTCGGGGAAAGCGGAGACGATCTGATTCGCCGCGCCGACGAAGCCCTCTATGAGGCGAAAAGACTTGGGAAAAATCAGGTCGCCGTCAAGAAGCGCCCGCTCCTCGGCGCCTATTACGAGGGGCGCAAACGCAATACGGTCGCCTGACGGAAGTCATGGCCCGGTTTTCCAATAGACCAGAGCCGACCGCACTTCGGGCGGCCAGACCCAGCGGTCTCCCCGGCGTTTCAACCTGCGCTGCAGCAGTTCACGCAGATAGGGCTCGTGTTCGGCGTCCTCGTCGAGCGCCAAATAGCGCTTCAGATCCTTCAGAGCCTCTTCCAATCCGGCGCTTTCTCTAGGCGCCCAAAATCCCGTGTTTTCCATCAGAACGTTGGCGCAAACGCCCATTTGCAGCAGGATGTTGTATGCGATCGTAAAATTGGGGCTGTCCAGAGGCTGGCCCCAGATATGGCGCGCAGCCTCGGAGCGCACTCCATCCAGCGTCGGAGCGCGCAAAAGCAAAAAGCACGTGTCTTTTGTTTTCTCGACCATCCGGCGGATAAATGCGGGCAGATCCGGATATCCGTACATGGCGTGAGAACAGAGGGAATAATCATGCGGCGAAACCTCGACATCGGGCCACGATCCCCGCACGATGTCGACGTTGGCGATTCCTTCTTCGGTCAGGGTTTCCCGCATGACTTCGATCATCGATTCCGAGGGTTCGACCGCCGTGACTTTCGAGGCCCGACGCGCCAGCAGCGCAGCCCATGCGCCCACGCCCGCGCCGATATCGAGCACGGTGGAATCGGGGCCGATCTGCGCAAGAATAAAATCGCGGCTCGAATCGGGCGTAGCCCAACGGCGCCGGACGCCTTCCTTGAAAGCGAGCGCTTTCTTGCACCAGGAGTCTTCTTTCGGTTCTGCGCCCGCCCGTCTTCCTCTGCGGCTTCTTGCCTTTGCTTCGACCAGCTCTCTCCACAGGGCGTTCCAGTCCGTGATCTTTTCCATTTTTTCCTCAATCCTGTTTGTACGGGACGATTGCGCCCCGCCGATGAATTGCACTTTCCGCTCCTTGGGCGAAAAAATGAAATTTATCTGCGGTCGACAATCAATTTCTTGGCCCGGCTTTCGGATTTCAATGCGCCCGGGCTTACGACCTGCACACGGGGAGGCCCCATTGCGCCGCAGGCGACGCTTCTCGAAATCGCCGGCGCCGACAGCAGCCTGCGGACAATTTCAGCAGCAAAATCCTCTCCCTGTCCTGCCATCTCGACCCTGACGGAAAGGCGCTCTTCATTTTCGCATTTTTCCAGGACCGCCTGGTAGTCCACGAGGTTTGGAATTTCAAAAAGAATGTCGTCAAAGAGCGACGGATAGAGGCGCTCCCCGTTGGAAGTTTTTACTATCGATTCAAGGCGCTTTTTCACTGCGTCAAATTTGAGAAGGCTCAAAGCGCCGCAAGCGCAGGGTTCCATAATAAGCCGGGAAACATCGTGCGTTCTGAACCGGATCAAGGGCGCCGCTTCGCGGGTCAAGGTCGTGAAAACGAGCTCTCCTTCCGTCCCGGGTTGGACCGCTTTTCCCGTTTCCGGGTCCACAATTTCCAACAGGAGATCGGCTTCGTTGAAGTGATAGCCGCATTGGGAGGAGCATTCGACCGCCACCCCCAGTCCCATTTCGGTCAGTCCGTAATGCGTATGGACCCGACATCCCCAGATATCTTGCAGCTCTCTTCTCCTGGCGTACGGGAGATATTCGGCGGCCAGGAATAGGATTCGAATCCCTGCGGCGCCCGGATCGTGCTTTTGCTGGAGCTCTTTCGTCAATCGAAAGAGGCGGCCGGCGTATCCGAAGATGACGTCGGGGCGGAACTCCATGATGATTTGCCAAAATTCCTCGGCGCTTGAATCAAATTCTGAAACCATGGGCATTGCGCCCAGCTTTTGGACTCCCCGATACAACAAATCCGCCTGGCTGTTGGGCCGTCCGTCGGGCAGGATTATCAGGACGGAATCTCCCGGATTTGCAGCCACGCCTATGCCCGCGGACATGAAATCAACGATCCGGTCCAGGTCGCCCTGCGTCCAGAAAACCTGTTTTTGGGGGCCTGTTGTGCCGGATGTTATGAAGGTGCAGGCCCGCGCGACTTCCGATTGAGAAAGACAAAGAAAACGATAGGGAGATTTCGCCAATCGGCTCGGCTCGGTGAACGGGAAAGACGAAAGGTCTTCAAGCCTTCGGACTCCGGACGGATTGACTGCAGCCTGGCGAAACAAATCCCTGTAATAAGCGCTCCCGTCGGAGGCGTATTGCAGGATCCGGCGCAGCATGATGAGCTGGTAGTCTTCCACGGCTCTGCGGCTTAAAGGCTCGTCGCCGTCCGCCGGCAGCAATCGCGCCAATGCGGCGTTGCGCTGCGCTTCATTTCGGATTTTCCCGTGCAGCCATTTTTCCAGGTGCATATATATTTATCGGCGCCGCTTTCTTCCGTTCATGGCTCTGCGGACCTGATTCTTTGCCCGCGGCTCCCGGTCATGTAATAAACGCAGAATGGGACGAGCCTCCGGTCGCGGCTGACCACATGAACGCAGCATTTCCGCAGCCGCTCCAGATCCACATTCCACGAATCCTGAAAAGCCATGCCCGACAGGCATAGAGAATGGCTTTTTGCCCGATCCGTAAAACTGGCCGCCGAACCCGCGGCTTGAGGTTCGGGCTCAACGTATTTCCAGCGGTTGCGAACGTAATCCCTTGCCCGCGCCGCCGGATTTTCCCGGCCGGGGGGCGCCGGACTGCACGACCATTCAAATTGTGTGACTGGAATCAGAACGCCGTCTTCTCTCAACACGGAGAGCGCCGAAAAGGAGCAGTGGGATTCCTCTCAGCCGGGCGGGATGAAGTTTTCGACTTTGAGCTCGTCCGTCTGGTCTTCAATTGCCTGTAGAATTTCAGGGATGAGGACACGGTCTTTGTTTTGCGGCGCTTCCGGATAGCGGCCCAAGTAAGTCATAGGCTGAAAATGGACGCCTTTGACCGTCGGAATCCATTTTTTGGCAAACCGGATAATCGCGCCTATCTGATGCAAATTGACGTCCCTTGCCAGCGTTGGAACTAGAATGACGCCGATTCCGGCTTCCGCGCAGCACTCAATCGCTCTCAATTTTACAGACAAGAGATCGACGCCGCGGAGGCGGCGGTAGACGTCGTCGGAAATTCCGTCAAACTGCAGAAAAATCGTTGAAGCTCCGGATCCTTTCAGGGTTTTGGCATAATCCTTTTCCTGTCCCAGGCGGATGCCGTTGGTGTTGACCTGAATGGGATCGAATCCCATTCTGCGGGCCATCGAGACAATCCGGGGCAAATCGTCGCGGATCGTCGGTTCGCCTCCGCTGAGCTGAACAGGACAAGGGCCGCCGCGATCCAGGACCGCCTCCATCATGCCGGCGATTTGATCGATATCGGGATCGGGCGCGGATGGGTCTCCGGCGCCTGCGAAACAGACCGGGCAGCGGAGATTGCAGCGGCTGGTCGTTTCGATAATGGCGGTGCAGGTTTCCTGTTGATGGTTCGGGCAAAGGCCGCATTCATAAGGGCAGCCGTCTTCATCGGACGACTGCGTCCTGGCGTTGCAGTCCCGGCGCCACTCGCGATAGGTTCTGGGCGCCTCTTGCCATATCCGGACTTTTCCCAGATCGCCGCAGTCCGGGCAGCTCTTCTCCATCCATACAAAGTCGTTTTCAACCGTTATGGAGGCCGGAATGCGTCGAAGGCAATGCGGGCAGAGGCTCTGGGTCCGGGAGAAGGCAGGCATTCAATAAACCTATTTCCCTTCAAACAGGGATTCGGCCGCTTTTAACGTGGTCATGACTTCTTTTTCCAGGATGTACTCTTCATCGCCGACGGGGCACCGCAGCCCCGGCACGTCCTGAGTCAGCCCCCGGTGCCGGAGGGCGATGTTGGCTACTTCCATTTTCACCTTATGTTTGTAGCAATGCCATTCTTCCATGATTATCCTTCGTTGAGCGAAAAGCGGTGGGAATAGGCCGTGTGAATTCGATAGCCGCCTTCGATAACGGAATATTCCACATAAAAGTAAACATTGTTAATCCGGAGTTTTGCAAGAAACCTGTCGGCGTCTGTCTGATAGAGCTTCTCACCGGTTTTTTCGGCGTGCTGGATGACGGCCGCCAGGTCCTCGTCAAGAATGTGCCTTTCTTCCAGAAGGTCCTGAACGGCGTCTGACTTTTCAAGTTTGACGGCATTCTCCGCCGCGGCGGGGCAAGAGATGCCGCCGATGAGAGCTAAGGATCCGATGGCAAAATCTCTTCGGGAGATTGTTCGTTCTTCCTTGTTTTCCTGGGGTTCGGGATTTTTATTTTCTTCCGGCATGGCGCTCCTGTCCGAATCCGATAAAATTCGCTTTTATCCAAAAGCTCCGGCCGCCGAAAAGGTTCGATCCCGCCGCGTCCCGGCGCTTTAACGTTATGGAGACAGTATACCATTGCTCCGCTTCATTTCAGCGACGCAACGGTTGATCCATTAATCCGGGCTAAGTCGGCGATTCCTGCCTGAAGGGATTTGGACAGTCCGGACGTCCGCGGCTTCTGGTCGGTGGGATGGAAGCGCCTCCGCGATTGACGGAGACGCCGATATGGATTTATTGTTTGGACTATGGCAGCGATCCGAGAAATCCTCGACGAACTCACGGCCCCGGCCGCCCTGTACCAGACTCTCGACGGCGAAAGGCTGCGCTGCGTCGCGTGCGCGCATCGCTGCGAGATTGCCGAAGGCGCGGCCGGCGCCTGCAAAGTGCGTTTCAATCAGGGCGGCGTTTTGCGCGCGCCGTTCGGCTACGTTGCGGGATGCGGGTGCGATCCGGTTGAGAAAAAGCCGTTTTTTCACGTGCGTCCCGGATCGTTGGCCTTGAGTTTCGGCATGCTGGGCTGCAATTTTCATTGCGGCTATTGCCAGAACTGGGTTTCCTCGCAGGCGTTGCGGGACCCGCATTCCATTGTCCAACCCCATCGGACGACTCCGGAACAGTTGATCGAAACGGCTCTCTCCCGAAACGCGGAAATCGTTGTCAGCACCTATAACGAACCCTTGATCACAAGCGAATGGGCCGTGTCGGTCTTCAAGAAAGCAAAAGCGGCCGGCTTGACGACCGGCTTCGTATCCAACGGGTACGGCGCGCCGGAAGCGTTAAGGTTCCTGCAGCCCTGGCTGGATTTGTGCAAAGTCGATTTGAAGACTTACGACGACCGTCGCTATCGCGCGCTGGGAGGGCGGCTTCAGCCGGTCCTTGAGACTATTCGGGGACTTTACAATATGGGCGTCTGGATCGAGATCGTAACGCTCCTGGTTTCCGGATTCAATGATTCCAGGGAAGAATTGACCGGCCTGACCGAGTTCATCGCCGGGATATCAGTCGACATTCCCTGGCATGTCACCGCCTTTCATCAGAATTACAAAATGACCCGCCCGCGCAACACGACGCCCGAAGATCTGCTGGAGGCCGCTGAAATAGGAGAAAAATCAGGGCTTCGATATGTTTATGCGGGAAACCTGCCGGGCCGCGCAGGGAAATGGGAAAACACCCGCTGCCCCCGATGCAAAAGCTTGCTGGTTGAGCGTTATGGCTATCGGATCCTTCAATACAATCTGTCTTCAGGCGGGCGCTGCCAGTCGTGTCATCTGGAAATTCCGGGCCGATGGCCGGAATCCTTTCGACCGCAGGCCGCCGATCATCCTTTCAGCCTGCTGTAGCGGGGAGGCTATTCAAACATGTAGAAAATGTCGACTCCGTCCTGATTCCCGCCCAAGGCTTTTTCGAGAATGGAAATCAGTTCTTTGTCGGCGCCTTTGCCTTTCAAATGATTGAGAGTGTCGGGGCTGAAGAAGCTTTCTTCATCCTCTTCGAAGTCGCCATCGAGATTGTCGATCAGGAAATCCAATTGATCTTCCGTAATGGCTCCGAGAAGCTCCGATTCATAGGATTCAGGAATCTCCCGGTAAAGCTGAATAACGCTCATTTTGCTCCTCGATTATACTTTATACCTATAACGTCTCCGGGCCGGGATTTCAATATTCCGGTCAGAAACGGCGGCCGCTCAATCGGAAATTTTGAGAATTTTGCGAATTTCGCGTTCTATCCCCGGGGGGCAAAGGACACAATGCCCTGCATCGATGCGGTCGTCGCCGTTTTTTGTAAGGAAGCGGGCGCCGCACTCCCCGGCTATGATCCGGGCAGGGGCGTAGTCCCACTCCATGCCGCTGCCGCTAAGCCACAGATCGGCTTTTCCGCGGGCGAAGGCGATGACGTCATAGCAGCCGCCATAGCAGCGGACCGTCCAGCACCGTTCCGTGAGGAACCGCACCGCTTCAGGCGGCCATGTTTTCCAGGCGTTTGCAAATCCGCTGACCATCAGTATCGATTTATCGAGTCGAGTCGTCGGGGGGCCGGAAACCTTTTCTCCGTTCCAAAAGCAACCCGATCCGGCTACGGCGTAGAGCGTCTCTTTCATGCAGGGACAATGGATGACGCCCAGGACAACCCGACTCCCGACCTCAAGAGCCAGCTGGACGGACCAGAAGGACCCGCGGCGCACAAAGTCCTTGGTGCCGTCAATGGGATCGATGATCCAGCGCCTCCCTGTCCGGGAAGCGATGCGGGCGCCTTCCTCTCCGCAAATCCCGTCGCCCGGTAAACGCTCCTGGAGCAACAGGCTGATGAGGCGCTCGCACTCGCGATCCGCAGCCGTTACCGGGGATGCGTCGGGCTTTTCATCCGCAGGCGTTTCCCGCGCGAAATGCTGCAGCGCCAGGTCGCCCGCTTTTTGCGCTGATTCCAGCGCTATTTCGAGTTCTCGTTCGTAGTTCACGCCGGATACTATGCCATACCGGAGCGGACAACAAAAAGGGCAATTCGAGCGCAAATCCGGCGGCGGACTCTTTGCCCTTCATGGATTGGCCTTGGGGGCGTCTTAAGATTTAGTTTTTAGCGCGTCGAAGGCTGTGATTTAATCAACGCCGCCGGTTATGGAAAAAGGCCAAGCGAGAGATAAAATGAATTCAGGAAAGCGGATTTCGGTTTTTTCGGCAGCGCTCGTCGCATTGGGAATCTTAGCGGCCGCAGCCATTGGGATTCTCATTTTTTATTACGCGCAGTTTTCCCGGATGATCGATGAAAGGCTTTCGGGAAAGCTTCTTCGAGTCGAGTCGCGAGTCTATGCGTGTCCGAAACGCATTTCCGTCGGGGAAGCGTTCACTCCCGGGCAAATGATGAAATACCTTCAATTTGCCGGTTATTCCGAAGGGAGCGGTTTCGAAGCGACAGGCTGGATCAAACAATCGGATTCCTCCATCGAAGCGAGGCCTTCGGCTTACTCCTATTTTGCGGGTAAAAACGCCCTTCAGATCAGGTTCTCGCGCCAGCGGATCGCGCAGATAAAGTCTCTGGAATCGGGCGACAATCTTTTCTCCGCAGAAATAGAGCCCGAACTCATCACCGAACTGTTCGGGGCGGCTCGCGAGAAACGTCGCCCGGTGGCTTATCGAAATATTCCGAAGATTCTGATGAATGCGATTCTTTCGGCCGAAGACAAGCGTTTTTTCGAGCATCCCGGATTTGATCCGATCCGGATTTTAGGCGCCGCCTGGGCGGATTTAAGGAGCGGAGAGAAAGCGCAAGGCGCCAGCACCATCACGATGCAGGTGGCGCGCAGTTTTTTCTTTTCGACCCGGCGGGAATGGCGGCGCAAAGTCAAAGAAACCTACATGGCGCTCATCCTGGAACACCGGTTCAGCAAAGAAAAGATCTTTGAGCTGTACGCCAATGAAGTCTATCTCGGGAACCGGGGCAGCTTCGCCATCCATGGGTTCGGGGAAGCGTCGCAAGCCTATTTCGGGAAAGACATGCGCGATCTTAGCCTCGCCGAAGCGTGTTTTCTGGCCGGCATCATCCGGGCGCCCAACCGCTATGCTTCCTCCGATCGAATCCCGGCGCGCGCGGCCGAAGCCAGGGACAAGGTTTTGCAATCGATGTTGGACAACGGCGTCCTCAATGCGGCTCAGGCGCTGGAAGCGAAGAAAACGCCGCTGCAGATTCTCCACAGCTCCTACGGCGCAAGTCTGGCAGGGCACTTTGTGGACATGCTCAAGGACGACCTGCTCGGCCGGTTTTCCGAATCGGAGCTGAACTCCCAGAATTACAGGATCTACACCACTTTGGATTCGGATCTTCAGCGCGCTGCGACCGCCGCGGTGGATTGGGGGCTGAAAAATGTGGACGAGCAGCTTAAAAATAAATACGCCCTATGGCGTAAACGCGGCGAGAAGGCGCCCTTGCCTCAGGCCGCCCTTGTTGCGATCGACCCGAAGACCGGCGAACTCAAGGCGCTGGTGGGCAGCAGGGATTATGCGAAAAATCAGTTGAATCATGCGCTGGCGAAAAGACAGCCTGGTTCCGTGTTCAAGCCGTTCGTCTATGCGGCGGCTTTCGAGACTGCGCTGGAGGGGGAGGATCCCTCATGGACCCCGATTTCCACGGTTGTCGACGAGCAGACGACCTTTTATTACGACGGACGGGAATATTCGCCCAACAATTACGGCCAGGAGTACCACGGCGTCGTGACGCTGCGCGAATCCCTGGTCCATTCGCTCAACGTGGCGACCGTCAAGGTGGCCGACGCTGTGGGCTATGATCGAGTCCTCGCCCTGGCTAAAAGGCTGGGCCTGACTTCCGAAATCCGGCCTACGCCGGCGATGGCTTTAGGGGCTTATGAATTGTCGCCCCTGGAAATCGCGGCCGGATACACGGCTTTTGCCAACAGCGGCATAAGCTCCAGCGTTACGTCGCTTAAACGCATGGCGAACCGGAGCGGCGATCTTCTTCAAAAAACCTCTCTCAAAAGAAAGCCGGTTTTGGATCCGCGCATCGCCTATATGGTCACGAACGTCCTCGAAGACGTCGTCAACCGCGGCACGGGCGCCGGAGTGCGGACGCGAGGATTCAGGGCGCCGGCCGCCGGGAAAACCGGAACCTCTCACGATGGCTGGTTCGTAGGGTATACGACCAATCTTCTTTGCGTGGTCTGGGTCGGATTCGACGACAACAGGGAATTGGGGCTGTCCGGCGCCAGATCCGCCGGTCCGATTTGGGCGGAATTCATGAAGAAGGCAGTGGCTCTGCCGGCCTTTTCAAACGCCCAGGCGTTTGAGCGTCCCGAAGGCATCGTCATTGCGACCATCGATCCCGAAACCGGACAGCTCGCCAATCCGCAATGCCCTGTTTTGCGCGAAGAAGTATTCATCGCCGGCTCCGAGCCGACGCAATCCTGCACGCTTCACCCGGACGCCGCCTCGGGAGAAGCTTTCCACGGTTCTCCTTAAATCATTCAAATTTCCTGTTTTGGCGGCTTCCAGGCGTGCCAGACGATCAGCACGCAGATAATGAGGGCGATGCGGCGCCATCGTCGAGGAGCGGCGCCGAAGCAGATGCCCACCCGCCGCCGCGCCCCTTCGGGCTGCGGCCCGCAGGCTCGCTGGCTTTGTTGCTC
>CAZXSV010000085.1:0-18506 GCA_964642735.1 uncultured Acidobacteriota bacterium | reverse complement strand
ATGAGAGTTCAGGGCAAAGTGGTCAGCCTGACGGACTATGGCGCTTTCGTGGAGCTGGAACCGGGCGTTGAGGGTTTGATCCACATCTCCGAGATGACCTGGAACAAAAGAGTGAAACACCCGTCGAAAATTCTAAGCGTCGGCGATCCCGTCGAAGCCGTCGTTCTTGACATCGATATCGAATCCCGGCGGATATCTCTTGGATTGAAGCAGACCGAGCCGAATCCATGGGACATCATCGAAAACCGTTACGCCCCCGGCACCGTGATCAGCGGGAAAGTCAGGAACATTACGGATTTTGGCGCCTTCATTGAAGTGGAGGAAGGAATCGACGGCCTCGTCCACGTTTCCGACATCTCATGGACCAAACGGATGAAACACCCGTCGGAAGTGCTCAAAAAAGGGGATGAAGTGCAGGCGATCGTCTTGAGCATCGACGCGGCGAATCAAAAGCTTTCTCTGGGCATCAAACAGCTTGAACCGGACCGTTGGGAAGATTGGTTCAGCCGTCATAATCTCGGCGACACGGTCAAAGGCAAAGTCGTACGCATGACCAATTTCGGCGCTTTCGTCGAATTGGAAGAAGGAATCGAAGGCCTGTGCCACGTTTCGGAGCTTGACGAAAAGCACGTCGAGAAGCCTACCGAGTTTCTGAACATCGGCCAGGAGATCGACATGAGGGTCATCAAAATGAACCTCCAGGAAAAAAAGATCGGGCTTAGTCTGAAAGCGATGAAGGAAGACGAACCCAGGCTCGAATTCACTTCTTATCTTGCTTCAGCTGATTCGGGAAACGCTTCGATGGGAGAGCGGCTGGGAGAACAGCTTCAACGTTTCAAAAAACCGGAGAATGAGTAGCCGGCTGCCGCCGATAATTAGAAGATGACGCAGAAGCGATCGACTCTCTTGCTTTGGATCATCGGAGGCGGAGGAGTTTTTGTCTTTTTCATCCTCTGCCTGCTCGCTCTGGCGGCGCTTTTTTCCGACAACAGTTCGGACGCCTTCGCCTTCTCTTCCAATCAGGTCGCAGTCCTAGACCTGGAGGGGCAGATCGAGGATTCGAAAGAATTCATCGACCAGCTTAAAGAATACGGCAACCGGTCCGGAGTCCGCTCGGTTGTCATTCGCGTCAACAGTCCCGGAGGCGGCGTCGCCGCCTCCCAGGAAATTTACCAGGCCATTAAAAAGTTCCGCTCCGAGACCAAGAAAAAGGTCGTCGTGAGCATGGCCTCCGTGGCCGCTTCGGGCGCGTATTACGCCGCCTGCGCGGCCGACAGCATATTCGCAAATCCCGGGACGATCACGGGCAGCATCGGCGTCGTCGCCGAGTGGTACAATTACGGCGACCTGCTCCGGTGGGCGAGGGTTCAAAATATAGTGATTAAATCCGGCGAACTCAAGGATGCGGGATCGCCGACCCGTCCGTTGACCGAAGTGGAAAAAGTGTATTTTGAATCCCTGATCGGCGACATGTACGGCCAATTCGTTTCCGCCGTCGCCAGCAGCCGCAAAATGAAAGCAGAGGATGTCCGCAAACTCGCCGACGGCCGCGTTTACACAGGCAAGCAAGCCAAGGCGAACAAACTCGTGGATCAACTGGGAACCTATCAGGACGCAATCGCCGCAGCGGCCAAAATGGGCGGCATCTCCGGTTCCCCCAAGATTATCAGCCCCGCGAAAAAGAGCCTTTCCCTCGTCGATCTTCTGCTGCGGGGGGGCGCGTCCGCGCTGGCCCTGAATTCGGATCGTTCCCAATCTCACATCAGGTTTGAATATCTCTGGAGATAGAAAAATGACAAAAGCAGAACTGGTAGAAGAAGTGGCCAATGAGTCGGAGTTGACAAAGAAGGACGCGGAAGTAATCGTCCAAACAGTTCTGGACAGCATCACCGAATCTCTTCAGCGAGGCGAAAAAATAGAACTGCGCGGTTTCGGATCGTTCCGCATCCGCAACCGTTCTTCCCGCCAGGGCCGCAACCCGAAAACGGGGACCGGAGTCAGCGTTCCGGCCAAAAAAGTCCCTTACTTTAAACCCGGCAAGGAAATCAAGGATCTGGTAAACCAGTAAATGGATCGTCTCTGGACGCCTTGGAGATTCGAATACATCAGCAACGTCGACCAGACGACCGGCTGCGTCTTCTGCAGAATTCTAAGCGAGGGCCGGGACGCCTCCAATTACGTGCTTTGCCGGAATAAAAGCGTTTTTGTTCTGCTGAACCTGTTCCCCTACACCTCCGGCCACCTGCTGATTGTGGCCAACCGCCACATCTCCTTTTTGAACGAAGCGACCCCGGAAGAGCTGCAGGATTTGATCCTGATGAGCCGCCGCTGCGAGGACGCCCTTCGCCGGGAATATCGCCCGAACGGGTTCAACCTCGGCTTCAACCTCGGCCGCGCGGCCGGGGCGGGAGTCGAACACCACCTTCACATGCACGTTCTTCCCCGCTGGGTAGGTGATTCGAACTTTGTTTCAATCATTGGCGAGACCCGCGTCATTCCAGAGGAACTGGCTTCAACTCACAAGCGATTGCTTCCCTACTTTGATTAGCTTGAGCCCTTTTTTCCGCTTGTTTGCTGGACAAAAATCCCAAAACAGCGGCGCGGATATTATCTACTAACATTTTAGTATTATTGTTTTCCGTTTCCGCCGGCGCCATGGGCGCGTGCGCTTTGGGTTTCCCCGCCTTTCGGAGTCGCAAGCGATGTTTTTTATCCAATTTCGATATGTTCTTCAATAGGAAGTTTTATTTTCACTCTGTTGTTTTGACCGCCTGATTTGACGGCGTCTCGGGCGGGTTGGAGGCCTGAAACCCTCGCCGTTATTGGGTTCCACGCGCTTCGGCTAAATTTTTAATTTAGCCATTTTTTTGTTGATGTGCCGAACTTCGTGTGCTACCTTTCGACCCCGTTGTTGAAAAAATACAATACGCGAGGTCGCGCGAAATCCTGACATTTTGGATTGAGGGGGACAGCGGGATCGGCAGGGTCTTGTCTGTTCTTGGACCTTTATGTGTTTTCCACAGGTGTGGAAATTCCTGTGGAAAACCCGAGGTTCTTCGGCCGTTGTTTTTTCCATCCGCCGCCGGGTATCGATATGGATTTTTGGCATAATGTTCTCTTGACCGTTGAAAAGCGAGTCAGCCGGCAGTGTTTCGACACATGGTTCCGGCCCATCGCGTACCGCGGTCGGGAAAATGGAACTTTGCGCCTGGCCGTCCCGACGGACAATTTCAAAAAATGCCTTCTTGAAAACTATTCTGAATTGCTTGTTCAGGCCGCCGGCGGCTTCAGCCCGGCGCCCGTCCGGCTTCAAATAACGGTGGATGCGCCCGCGGCGCCAGAGTCCGCGGCATGCGCAGGCCCGCCCCAAACTTCAGCGGAAGTCAAAACTCCCCTTATCCCCAAATACACCTTTGAGTCTTTCGTGGTGGGACACAGCAACCAACTGGCCCACGCGGCCGCTCTGGCGGTCGCCGAGCGCCCCTCCAAGGCTTACAACCCTCTTTATCTGTATGGAGGAGTGGGGCTTGGCAAGACGCACCTGATGCACGCCGTGGGCAACCTTATCCAAAAGCGGAACCAAAGCACCCGCCTGGCCTACATTTCCTCCGAAAAATTCATGAACGAGCTGATCAACGCGATCCGGTTCGACCGCACCATTCATTTTCGTCAGCGGTATCGCGACATCGACGTTCTGTTGATGGACGACATCCAGTTCATCGCCGGCAAAGAAAGAACGCAGGAAGAATTTTTTCACACCTTCAACGCTCTTTACGACAATCAAAAACAAATCGTCATCACGAGCGATTGCGCTCCCAAACAGATACCCACGTTGGAGGAAAGGCTGCATTCCCGCTTTGAGTGGGGGCTCATCGCGGACATTCAACCGCCGGATCTGGAAACGAAATTGGCGATCATCCGGAAAAAAGCCGAGTTGGAGCTCCCGGCCCTTCGGGACGATGTCGCGATTTATATCGCCGGCGGAATCCGCTCCAACGTCCGGGAGCTCGAAGGCGCTTTAAACCGGCTCAGCGCACGCGCTTCCCTCGACGGCCTGGATCCGGCCGATATCGATCTTGCCTACGCCAGGGAAGTGCTCAAAGGCTTCACTTCGGAAGTCAACCCGGTCATTTCCACCGAAATGGTCCAGCGCGCCGTCGCCACTTTTTTCTCCTTGAAACCCGCCCAGCTTAAATCAAAAAACAATTCCCGCCCCATCGCGGTTCCCCGTCAGATCGCCATGTACATCTGCAAAGAAATCACCAAACAATCTCTTCCGCAGATCGGCAGGGAATTCGGCGGCAAGCACCATACGACAGTCCTTCACTCGATCCGTAAAATCGATGCGATGAAAAAAAAGGACTCCGAAATCTCGACGGCGGTGAATGCGATAATGAAATCCTTAAAGTAGAATCGGGAGCAACGATCCGGAATGGCGGTGAAAGCTCTCCTCCGCAGGCGTCCATCCCCTGTCGGCCGCCGGTTTTGATTTCACACGGCCCTTCGCTGATAGTCTGCTTCCGGCGCCTTGACTTTTTTTTCCACCGCCATCATCACAGTCTAAACCCCTCATTCCGGAGAAATAGGCTCCATTCTTCACAAAGCCTCGATTGAAAATCCTGTTCATTTTTCAGGGTCCATTTTTTTCCTCAGAAAACGCCCTTATTTCACAGTCCGCCGGCGAAAGCTATCACCGTCCATCCTCTTGGATCTGCAGGCCATTCTTCGTTTTTCCACAGATTCACAGGCCCTACTGCTCCTACTAATCCATAAACAATGTTTTATGAATCAGGATTAGAAAAAAAGATTAGAAGTTCCGCAAAAGCGGTATAATCATACATTCAAGAAAACTTTGAATTCCTCAAGGAGCGTCTTTCATGAAATTTAATGTGACGAGGAATGAATTGCTGAACGAACTCAACCTTGTTCAAGGCGTTATCGAGAAAAAAAGCACCATTCCGATTCTTTCCAACATACTTCTGGAAGCAGCGGACGGACGCCTGAATATGGTGGCGACGGACTTGGACGTGACGATCCGGTGCGGCTGCCCCGCAACCGTGTCCGTTGAAGGCGCCACAACGTTATCTGCGCGGCGGCTTTTCGACATCGTCCGACTGCTGCCTGAAGACGCCGAGATAAGCTTCTCTTTGCTGGAGAACGATTGGGTGGAATTGCGTTCGGGAAGATCCGAATACAAAATTGTAGCGCTGCCCAAAGAGAATTTTCCTTCGATTCCCGAAGCGGCGCCGGCGACGGCGCAGATCCCCGGAGGATTGATCCGGAGCCTCATTCAACGCACCATGTTTGCGATCACCCAGGAGGAATCGCGCTACTCGCTTAATGGAGCGCTTCTGGTGCTGATTCCCGGAGAAATAAAAATGGTCGCGACGGACGGCCACAGACTGGCCATGGCGGAAAAAAGCCTGCAGGTTCCGGGAATAGAATCCGAAGTTCGAGCTCTCATTCCGAGAAAAACCCTGATCGAAATTCAAAAGCTGATCGGAGACGAAGACTCCATCCTTGAGTTCGGCCGCGATGAGAATCACTTGTTTTTTTCCATCGAAGGAAAACAGCTTGTTTCAAGGATTCTGGCAGGTCAATTCCCTAATTATGAGCTGGTGATTCCCAGGGATAATGACAAGCATGTGATCGCTTCCACAAGAAGTTTTGGAGAGGGAATTCGCAGGGCGGCCATCATGTCCGATGAAAAACTCAGGGCGATCCGGTTTTCCTTGTCGCCCGGCGTTGTTGAACTTACCGCCAGTTGCGCCGAAGCGGGCGAATCGCACGAAAAAGTCCCCGTCGAATACGAAGGAGACAGCCTTGAAATCGGCTTCAATCCGACCTATCTGCTGGATTTTATCGGAGTCTGCGGTTCGGATTCTCTTTCCATCTCGATAAAGGATTCCGAAACTCAGGGCCTGCTGAAGCCTGTGGGAGGAGAATCCGACGTGGAATATCGCTATGTCGTTATGCCGATGAAATTTTAGGCGTGCAGATCACCAGACTGCGTCTTTTTCAATACCGCAATATCGACGATCTGGAGATACACCCCTCCGGCGGCGTCAGCCTGTTCGCCGGCCGCAACGGCCAGGGAAAAACCAATCTCCTGGAATCCATATACATGCTGGGCTTCGGCAGGAGCTTCCGAACCGCCGCGCCGAAGGATTGCATTCAACACGGCCGGTCTGAATGCAGGATCGAAGCCGCGGTGCAACACGGATCCCTGACCCGAAACCTGCAAGTCTCGATAACCCGGACGGAAAAGAAACTTTTTTTGTTTGGCAAATCCGTAGCCCTGGACGAATTCGTCGGCAACCTGCACCTTATGGCGTTCGCGTACAATCACCTGAACGTTGTCCGCGGAGGCCCTTCGGATAGAAGGGCGTTTCTGGATCGAGCGATGGCGATACTTTATCCGGGTCACGTCGCCTGTCTTGCCGCTTACGGGAGAGCCTTGAAGCAGAGGAATAAAATTTTATCCTCCGGCGATCAGGAGACCTCTGCCGAGGAGAGGCTGCTGGAAAGCTGGGACGAGGCGATGGTTAAACCCGGAGCTCGCATTTCCTGGAACCGGATGCGCTATGTCGATCGAATGAAACAGGAATTGCCGCAGGATCTGTTCGGTTCGGAAAAGCTTAAAATGCATTATTTTTCAACCGTTGCGGGGGAAGATTGCGACCTGCCTCAAATGGAGGAAAGCTTCCGGCGCCGGCTGCAACAGGTCCGCTCCGGCGATCGCAGGGCCGGGTACACCACGGTAGGGCCTCACCGGGACGACCTTAAACTGTTTGTGAACGGAAAATCTCTTGTCGATTTCGGCTCGGCCGGACAGCAAAGATCCAGCCTGCTCACTCTATATTTTTCTCAAATGGAAATTCACCATAAAGACCACGGATTCTATCCGGTCTTTCTCGTCGACGACGCGGAAGCTGAATTGGACGAGATCCGGCTCCACCGATTTCTCGATTACCTTTCTCATCGCACTCAAACCTTTCTTACCTCGGCAAAAGATTTTCTTTTGTCCGCAGCAGCCAAAGACGCATGCCTTTTCGAAGTGCAAAACGGCAGGATTGTCTCCTCTTGCGCATCTCCCGGGCCGCAGGGATTGTCCGGGTCGGAAAAATCCTGAATTCTGCAATTTTAAATTATTGAAATATAAAGATTTAAACAGACAAAACATGCACGTTATTTGCTCCATTTTGAAACCGAAATGTGCTATAATTCTTTTTTTGGATTGGGACAAATAACGTATTGTAAATAAAAAGTTTGTGGCGTTTTTTTCAAATGGATTCTGTCTTTTTGCCATAAAGTGAAAAAAGTCCGGTATGAGTGAAAATTTTCTCTCCCCAGAGGACAACAAAATTAGTTTGTCCGACACGGCTCCGCTCGCGGAAGAAGATTATGGAGCGGACAAAATTAAAGTGTTGGAAGGGCTGGAAGCCGTCCGAATTCGACCCGCTATGTATATCGGGTCCACCGGCGTCGAAGGATTGCATCACCTCGTTTACGAAGTCGTCGACAACTCGGTTGACGAAGCCCTTAACGGGTATTGCAACAAAGTGGAAGTGACCATTCACATCAACAACAGCGTGACGGTCATTGACGACGGACGCGGCATTCCCACCGATTTCCATGAGCAAACGCAGAAATCGGCCGCCGAAGTCGTCATGACGGTTTTGCACGCCGGGGGCAAGTTCGACAACGATTCCTACAAAGTTTCGGGCGGATTGCACGGCGTCGGCGTGTCGGTCGTGAATGCGTTGAGCAAGCGGCTGGACCTGGAAATTTGGCGCGGAGGCAATGTATTCGAGCAGAGCTACGAATTCGGAAAACCGGTGACGGAATTCCGCCGGACGGGCACGACCAAAAGGCGCGGGACAAAGATCACCTTCCTTCCCGACGACGGAATTTTTGAAACCCTTGAGTTCAGCTACGACACGATCGCCGCAAGGCTGCGGGAGCTTTCTTTCCTCAACAAAGGGCTGCAAATCACCCTTGAGGATCTGCGCTCGGATCGAAAAGAGACGTTTAAATACGAAGGGGGGATAGCCTCTTTCGTCGAATATCTCAATAAAAACAAAAACGTTCTTCACCCCAAAACCATCTATTTCGAGACTAAAAAGGAAGATGTCTTCGTAGAAGTCGCGATGCAATACAACGATGGCTACAGCGAAACCATCTTTTCCTTTGCCAACAATATAAACACGCATGAAGGCGGCAGCCACCTGTCAGGGTTCAAATCCGCCTTGACGCGAACCATCAACGCCTACGCGCAGTCGGAAGCTTTGTTGAAGGATTTGAAGGAAAATCCGACGGGAGAGGACGTGCGCGAGGGCATGGTGGCCGTCATAAGCGTGAAGCTGAAAAACCCCCAGTTTGAAGGCCAGACCAAAACCAAGCTGGGAAACAGCGAAATCAAAGGCGCCGTGGAAGCCGCCGTTAACGAAAGCCTGGGCGCCTTTCTTGAGCAGAATCCTGCGGTAGCCCGCAGGATTCTGACTAAAGCCGTCGAAGCGGCGAGAGCGCGTGAAGCGGCGCGCAAGGCCAGGGATCTGACACGGCGCAAAGGCGCCCTAGATTCCAGTTTTCTTCCCGGAAAACTCGCGGATTGTCAGGAGAGAAACCCGCAGTTCTGCGAAATATTCATCGTCGAGGGAGACAGCGCCGGCGGCTCGGCCAAACAGGGGCGCGACCGCAAGTTCCAGGCGATTCTCCCGCTCAGGGGAAAGATCCTGAACGTGGAGAAAGCGCGTTTTGACAAGATGCTCAGCAATGCGGAAATCACTACGATGATCTCCGCCTTCGGGACCGGCATAGGAAAAGAAGACTTCACCACCGACAAGCTCCGATACCACCGCATCATACTGATGACGGACGCCGACGTGGACGGCTCGCATATCCGTACGCTCCTGCTGACCTTCTTTTACAGACAGATGCCGGAGCTGGTCGAAAAGGGGCACATCTACATCGCCCAGCCGCCGCTTTACGGCGTCAAACAGGGTAAATCGCTGAAATACCTGAAGAATGAAAAGGAGATGGAGGATTTCCTCATGCAGCGGGCTACGGAAGGCGTGGTCGTGACTGCGGAAAAAACTCAAAAGCAATACAGCGGCGCACAATTGAAAAAGCTTTTGAAAGAAGTGCACGAACATACGACCGTCTATGAAAAGCTGAACCGGCGCCTCCAGGACGGAGGGCTTTTGAATCGATTGCTGGAGTCGATTGCCGGCGAGGGCGGCGTCCTGCAACAGGGATTCACGCTCAAACAGCTTTTCCAGAACAGGGAGCTGCTTGCGGCCATCGTCCCGGCGATTGAAGAGATTGGATACGAATGCACCGTGCTGGAAGATGAAGAGCACGGCCTTTCTTCGCTGGTCGCCCAAAACAAAAACACCGGGTCTAAACATTCGGTGAACTGGGAATTTATGTCTTCCGCGGAGTGGCAGCGCCTGCTGGATCTCTATAAGGAAATGTCGCCTCTGGCCAAACCGCCGCTGATCGTCAAGGAGAACGGCAACTCGGTGGCGGTGAATTCCCCGGAAGAGCTTTTAAAATATCTCCTGGCGATGGGCAAGAAAGATCTGACCATGCAACGCTACAAAGGGCTGGGAGAGATGAATCCCGCGCAGCTTTGGGAAACCACGATGAATCCCGAAACGCGCACGCTGCTGAAGGTTTCGATCGACGACGCGGTCCAGACCGACGCCATTTTTACGATTCTCATGGGAGACGCGGTGGAGCCCAGGCGCCGCTTTATCGAAGACAACGCGCTGAACGTTCGCAACCTTGACATCTAAAACCATAGGCTGCTGAAAAAATTTTATCATGAATGAAGCGTTGGAGCAGGTTCCGGTAAACATTATCGACGAAATGCGCAAGTCCTATCTGGACTACGCCATGAGCGTCATCATCGGCAGGGCTTTGCCGGATGCGCGCGACGGGCTCAAGCCGGTCCACAGGCGCGTGCTGTACGCCATGTACGATATGGGCGTCACGCATAACAAGGCCTATAAAAAATCGGCGCGCATCGTCGGCGACGTTCTCGGCAAATATCATCCCCATGGAGACAGCGCCGTTTACGACACGATCGTGCGGCTGGCGCAGGATTTTTCCGTCCGCTACCCGCTGATCGACGGGCAGGGGAATTTCGGATCGGTCGATGGAGACAGCGCCGCGGCCATGCGATATACCGAAATCCGGATGGCGCGCCTGTCGGACGAGCTGCTCGCCGACATCGACAAAAATACCGTGGATTTCGGACCGAATTACGACGATTCTCTTACGGAGCCGCTGGTCCTGCCCGCCAAATTTCCCAATCTGCTCGTCAATGGATCGTCCGGAATAGCGGTGGGGATGGCCACCAATATTCCTCCTCATAACATTCGCGAAATCATAGATGCAACGGTTCTGCTGATCGAAAATCCGGGCGCCGGCCTGGACCGGATAATGGCCTGCGTTCCCGGGCCCGATTTTCCCACCGCGGGATTCATCTACGGCCGCAGCGGCATCCGGTCCGCTTACGAGAGCGGACGGGGAATCGTCGTCATGCGCGCCAAAGCTGCGATCGAGAAATTCGCACGCGAGCGGGAGGCGATCATCGTCACCGAAATTCCCTACCAGGTGAACAAGGCGAAATTGATCGAACGTATCGCCGAGCTCGTGCGGGATAAAAAAATCGAGGGGATCTCGGACCTTCGCGACGAATCCGACCGGGAAGGGATGCGCATCGTCATCGAGCTGAAAAAGGACGAACCGGCGCAGGTGGTTTTAAACAACCTGTATAAACTCACTCCCATGCAGGCCAGTTTCGGCATCATCATGCTGGCGATTGTGAACAATCAGCCCAAAATACTGAATCTGCGCGAGGCGCTGATCTGTTTCATCGATCACCGGAAAGATGTCGTACGCAGAAGAACGCTTTTTGAGCTTCAGAAAGCCGAGGCCAGGGCCCACATCCTCGAAGGGCTCAAGCGGGCGCTGGACGTCCTGGACGAAATCATCGCCCTGATCCGTTCATCGAAAGAACCGGCCGCCGCCAAAGAAGGCTTGATAAGCCAGTTTCAGTTCAGCGCGCTGCAGGCTCAGGCCATCCTTGAGATGCGCCTGCAGCGATTGACAGGGCTCGAACGCGAAAAAATCATCGCCGAATATGAAGAAGTTCTGAAACTCATCGCCCGCCTCAAAGAAATTCTTGCCAGCGAAAAAGTCCTGGAAGGCGTCGTCATCGAAGAGCTCAGGGAAGTGCAGAAAAGCTATGGCGACGCCAGACGCACCCAGATCGTCGACGAAGAGGTTGAAATAACTCTCGAAGACCTCATTGTCGATGAAGAAGTCGTCATTACCGTCACTCACTCCGGCTATATCAAGCGTACGGCGGCCTCCCTCTACAGGACTCAAGGACGAGGAGGAAAGGGCCGCATCGGAATGACGACCCGGGATGAAGACTTTATCGATCACGTCTTCGTGGCGTCCACTCACAGCTATCTGCTCGTTTTTACAAACAAAGGGCAGGTGTATTGGCTGAAAGTCTATGAAATCCCCGATGTCGGCGCCGCCGGCAAAGGGAAGGCGATCGTGAATCTGGTCAACATGGGCTCGGATGAGAAAATAGCCGACATCATTGCGGTGAAATCGTTCGATACCGGCGAGTACGTGGTGATGGCGACCCGCAACGGCATCGTGAAGAAAACAGCGCTCACCGAATACTCCAATCCGCGCAGCTCCGGCATTATCGGCATCCATATACCGGAAGACGACGAGCTTATCGGCTGCCAGCTGACCGATGGCGGCTACGACGTTCTTCTCGCCACCCGCATGGGGAAAGCCATACGATTTTCGGAAAAGGATGTGCGGGATATGGGCCGGACAGCGCGGGGCGTTATCGGCATCCGGCTGGCTAAAGAAGACCATGTTGTTGCTATGTCAACTTTCACCGGGCCCGGACAATTCCTGACTGTCACGGAGAAGGGATTCGGCAAACGAACCGATGTGGACGAATATCCTTGCCAGGGAAGAGGCGGTTCTGGAGTTATAAACGTCAAGGTCGGCAATAAAAACGGCGCAGTGGTCAATACCTGCCATGTCCAGGAGGACTCTTCCGTCATGCTGATCACCGCGCAGGGGAAGCTGATTCAGCTTAATACGGAAAATATCCGTAATACGCAAGCCAGGGCTGCCATTGGAGTCAAGTGCATCGATCTCGATGAAGGCGATTACGTGGCCAGCGTCACGGTGGCGGCAGGCGAAGAATCCAACGATAATCGCGAGAGCTAAATGGCTGAAAAAATGAGCCTTGACACTCCTATCGCCGGAGAGTAATTTATTTCCTCTTCTCTTAAGGAGGTGTTTGGATTGGCCGAAGTAATTTTAAACGAAGGTGAGTCGCTCGAAAGCGCGCTCAGGCGCTTCAAGCGCAAAGTTCAGCAGGAAGACATCATCAAGGACGTCAAAAAGCATTCCTTCTATCTGAAGCCGGGCGAAAAGAAGCGGATCAAACAAGCTCTGGCTCGCAAAAGATTGCGCAAAAAAATGCGCAGCATGCGCGGATAAACCTGCTGTTGCGT
This sequence comes from uncultured Acidobacteriota bacterium, assembly GCA_964642735.1. Lineage (GTDB taxonomy): Bacteria > Acidobacteriota > UBA6911 > UBA6911 > UBA6911 > UBA6911. The sequence goes on along the minus strand of CAZXSV010000085.1, from coordinate 5,940 downwards.
CGATCGCATCGCCATGAAAGCGATTGATTTTTATCCCCATATCAAAGGCTATCTCGGGTTTCCGGGCTAATCGCGGGTATGCGTGTATCCCCAAATCGAAAAGACCGTTGATTCGATTCGCGCTCATTGCAAAGAGCAGCCGGTTCTTGGCCTGATTCTCGGATCCGGCCTGGGCGCTTGCGCCGAAATATTCACCGATAGAGCCGTAATCGCTTTTCGCGATATTCCTCATTTCCCCCGCACGAATGTCCCGGGACACTCCGGCAACCTTGTCTTCGGCAAGACTGAAGGCATTCCCTGCCTGGCGCTTCAGGGACGGATTCACCTCTACGAAGGCTGCTCCGCCGCCGAAGTCGTTTACCCGGTTCGGGTTCTGGGATGCCTTGGAATACGCTCCCTCATCATCACAAACGCGGCAGGAGGCGTAAATCTGCAATACAAGCCGGGCGACTTAATGCTCATCGCCGATCATATCAATCTCACCGGGGCCAATCCTCTGATCGGAACGAACCTTGACGAATTAGGGCCCCGATTCCCGGACATGACCGAAGCTTATGACCCAGGGATGAGAAAAATCGCCCTGGAAGCCGCCAGACGCAAAAATATCCCTGTTCGGGAAGGAGTCTACGCGGGGCTCAGCGGCCCCAGTTACGAGACTCCTGCTGAAATACGCATGCTCCGGGCTCTGGGCGCCGACGCGGTAGGCATGTCTGCCGTTTTGGAAGCGATTGCCGCAAAACACATGGGCATGCGGGTGCTTGGAATATCCTGCATCGCCAATATGGCCGCTGGAATTCTTCCCCGGCCGCTGACCCACCAGGAAGTGCTCGACACCGCCGAAAAGGCGCAAAAGAAGGTCGCTGCGCTCCTGCAGTCGATAATCGCGGGCCTGCCGTAAATCGAATTTGCTGATATTATAGCGTTTATGAATCGCTTCAAACGGATCGTGTTGACGGTGCTGGACAGCGCGGGCGTTGGTGAAATGCCCGATGCGGCGGCGTGGGGAGATGATGGCGCCGATACGCTGGGACATGTTATTGCTGCGGAAAAGCCGCGTCTTCCAAACCTTCAAAAACTGGGTCTTGGAAACATAAGACCGATTCCTGGATTGCCTCCCGCCGAAAAACCCGAAGCTTCCTACGGAAAGGCGGCGATTCTTTCCAACGGCAAGGATACGACCACAGGGCATTGGGAAATCGCCGGATTGATAACTGCCCGGGCTTTCCCGACTTACCCCGATGGATTCCCCGAGCGAATTATCAAAGCCTTCACCGAAGCGATAGGGCGCGATGTGCTCGGAAACAAACCGGCTTCAGGCACTGAAATCATCCAGGAGCTGGGTCCGGAGCATATGCGGACCGGGAAGCCTATCGTCTATACCTCCGCGGATTCCGTGTTTCAGGTGGCTGCGCACGATGAGGTCATTCCTCTCGAAGAGCTTTATCGGATTTGCGAAATCGCGCGCCGCATCCTGGCCGGGGCCGACCAGGTGGGCCGCGTCATCGCACGCCCGTTCATCGGAGTTCCCGGCAGCTTTCAACGCACCGGCAACCGAAAGGATTTCGCCCTGTCGCCGCCGGACCGGACTTTACTGGACATCCTGAAAAACGCGGGTTTCGCAACGATCGGGATAGGGAAGATCCCATCTATTTTCAATTTTATCGGTTTTACCGAACAAGTCGAAGCTCATGACAATGAGGAATCAATCGGCCAAATCCTTCGCGTGCTCGACTGTGCGCCGGAAGGGCTCGTGTTTGCCAACCTGGTGGATTTCGACATGCTGTGGGGGCATCGTCGGGACAGTAAAAGCTATGCAAAAGGGCTGCAACGCTTCGACCTCCGGATCCCTGAGATTCAATCTGCCATGCGGGACGGCGATTGTCTTATTCTGACGGCAGACCACGGTTGCGATCCCACGTTCCGAGGCAGCGACCACACGCGGGAATATGTCCCGATCCTTTTTTATAGCCCCAATTTGCGGGGAGCTGTGAACCTGGGCGTGAGGCGCACTTTAGCCGATATAGGCCAGACTGTCGCCGATAACTTCAAACTGAAGATCCCGGTCGGCGCCTCATTCCTCAGCGATTTGGCATAAACGGCGATTGCCACAGAGGACGCCGGGTAAATCCATTTCAACGTTTTCCGCGGCCAATAGTCCTGTTGCGTTTACTCCGGAAACGATCGATTGCCGGCAGTTCCCGGTCGCAGGATGCGAATGTCGGCGAGATTGCGGTGGCGCTGCGCATAATCCAGGCCGTAGCCGATGACGAATTTGTCGGGGATGTCGAAACCCACGTAGTCCAGCGGGACGTCGATTTTGCGGCGTGAAGGCTTGCTGAGCAGAGTCGCAATCCGAAGGGAGGCCGGATCTCTTGCGTACAGATTCTGCCGCAGGCAATGAAGCGTGAGTCCGGTGTCGACGATGTCCTCCACCAGAATCACATCTCTGCCCTTCAGGCTTTCGTCCAGATCTTTCAGGATCCGCACTTCGCCGCTGCTCTCGGCGCGGTCTCCGTAGCTGCCGACCGCGATGAAATCGTAAGACAAATCGATCGCGATGGCGCGCACGAGATCCGAGTGAAAAATGCTCGCGCCTTTCAGAACGCCGATCAGGTGCGGCATTTTGCCGAAATAATCCTCCGTGATCTGATGGCCGAGCGCCCGCACTCGCTGCCGTAGGGTCTCGGCGTCCAACAGAACAGGGCCGACGGACTCTTGCGATTGCTCCATTGCCTTGTCCTCTCCTTTAAAACCTCTACACCCAAAATACCCGAATTCGCTTTTCCGATCGACGGCAAATTCGCACGTTTGGCGACGATCCCCGATTATTGCTATAATTCCCCGTCTATTCCGACAGGAGAAAGGGAAGCAGGATGATTCGGCCCAGGAGAAAATCGATTGGCGTCCATGTCGGCGGCGTCCATGTCGGCGGCGATGCGCCCATTGTGGTGCAATCGATGACGAATACGAACACGGAAAAAGCGGAAATAACAGCCAACCAGATCCTTTCCCTTGCGGCTGCAGGATCCGAATTGGTAAGGATTACGGTCAACACTCCCGAAGCGGCGGCGGCGGTCCCCGAAATTGTGCAAAGAACGGGAAATCAAACGCCGATTGTCGGCGATTTCCATTACAACGGGCACGCTCTTCTGACTGAATTCCCGGAATGCGCGCGTCTTCTGGCCAAGTATCGAATCAATCCGGGCAATGTCGGAGTCGGCAAACAGCACGATGGCAATTTCCGGAAAATCATCGAGGCGGCGATCCGATATGACAAGCCCGTACGAATCGGCGTCAATTGGGGATCTCTCGATCAGGCTCTGGCTGCGCGTCTTATGGATGAAAACACCCAAAGCGCGCATCCGAAAGACGCGCGCGAAGTCATGGTCGAATGCATGAGCCGAAGCGCTCTCGAATCCGCTCAAATGGCGGAAAATTACGGCCTGCCGAAGGATCACATCGTCCTGAGCGCGAAATTTTCCGGAGTTCAGGATCTCATCGACGTCTATCGCTTGATGGCGTCCAGGTGCGACTACGCCCTGCATCTGGGCTTGACCGAGGCGGGGATGGGCGCCAAAGGAATCGTCGCATCCACGGCGGCTATTGCGGTGCTGCTGCAGGAGGGGATCGGGGATACAATCCGCGTTTCGCTCACGCCCCGGCCGGGAGGCGACCGCAGCGAGGAGGTTCAGGTGGCGCAGCAGATCCTGCAGTCGCTCGGGATCCGCAGTTTTCGGCCGCAGGTTTCCGCCTGCCCCGGATGCGGCCGCACTTCCTCGTCCTTTTTCCAGGAATTGGCCGATGGGGTTCAAACCCATATCCGGCAGAAGATGCCGGAATGGAGAAAGCGCTATCGAGGGATCGAAGATTTAAAGGTCGCCGTCATGGGATGCGTGGTCAACGGCCCCGGGGAATCCAGGCATGCGAATATCGGAATTTCGCTGCCCGGCGCCGGCGAAGATCCGAAAGCGCCGGTTTATATTGACGGCCGGCTGGCGAAAATCCTGCAGGGCGACCGGCTCGCTTCCGACTTTATCGCCATGCTTGATGAATACGTTCGAGAACGATTCCTGTGAATTTTAACCGGATTTTCATGTATGTTTAGACTTTTCGCCAGAGATAGGGACGGACAATGTTGAAGACGCATAACTGTGGGGAATTGCGATTGTCGGATAACGGCAAGGCCGTATCGATTGCAGGCTGGCTGCAACGCAGGAGGGATCACGGCGGACTGATTTTTATGGATGTACGCGATCGATCCGGCTTGGTGCAGGTGACGGCGGATCCCACGGTTGGAGAAGCGTTCGGCGTCGCGGATAAAGCGAGAAATGAATATGTTCTCCAGATCATGGGCACGGTTCGGCCCAGGCCGGAAGGCAGCGAAAATCCGAACCTGGCAAGCGGGGAAATCGAAATTCTGGCGCAATCCATCGTCATCCTCAATTCGGCGAAAACGCCGCCGATGCCCCTGGACGACGACGGATACAGGACCGATGAAACCACGAGACTGAAATACCGATACCTGGACCTCCGTCGCGCCCGGCTTCAAAAGAATCTGATACTTCGCCACAAGATCATCAAATTCATGCGCGATTATCTCGACCGGGAAGGATTTGTCGAGATCGAAACGCCGATGCTGATCAAGTCGACGCCCGAAGGAGCGCGAGACTACGTCGTTCCCAGCCGCGTTCAGCATGGCAAGTTTTATGCTTTGCCTCAAAGCCCGCAGCAGCTCAAGCAACTCCTGATGGTCGCAGGATACGAGAAGTATTTCCAGATCGCCCGCTGCATGCGCGACGAGGACTTGCGCGGAGACCGGCAGCCGGAATTCACGCAGCTCGACCTGGAGATGTCTTTCGTGGAGCGCGACGACGTCCTTGGACTGGTGGAAGGCCTCGTGACCGAGCTTATCCCCGCAGTTGCGCCGGATAAGCGCCTTTTCAGCCCGTTTCCCAAGATGAGCTACATGGAGGCCATAAGCCGATACGGAACGGATAAGCCCGACCTCAGGTTCGGGATGGAAATTTCCGACGTGACAAAGGCGGTGGGAAATTCCGGGTTCCGGATGTTCGCTGAAATAGTCCAGGCGGGCGGCGCCGTCAAATGCCTCGTCGCTCCAGGCTGCGCGGCGTACTCGCGGAAGGACGTGGACGTGCTGACCGATTTTATCCGGGCGGCGGGAGGAAAAGGTCTGGGCACTCTTGCCTGGACTCCGGAAGGAGTCAAAGGCACGGTCGCCAAACAACTGAAGCCGGAGGAGGTTGCCGAAATCGCCCGAATCGCCCAGGCTAAGGAAGGGGATCTGGCCTGCATCGTCGCGGATAAAGCGCCGGCAGCCTGCAAAGCCTTGGGCGCCCTTCGGCTGGAATTTCGCGACCGACTGAAGCTTGCCCCGCCCGATCTGCTGGCCTTTGGATGGGTGGTCGATTTTCCCATGTTTGAATGGGATGAAGAAGAGAAACGCTGGAGCTTTATGCATCACCCGTTTACAAGCCCAAGGCCGGAGCATCTGGACATCCTGGAAAGCGACCCGGGGAATGTCATGAGCGACGCCTATGATCTGGTATGCAACGGCTACGAACTTTCGAGCGGCAGCATCCGTATTCATCGCCGCGACACCCAGGCGAGAATTTTCAGGTGTCTGGGATATAAAGACGAGGAAATTCAGCGGCGGTTCGGCCATATGCTGGAAGCCTTCGAATACGGCGCCCCGCCCCACGGGGGGATGGCGCCGGGGATCGACCGTTTCGTCATGCTGCTGGCGGATGAAGCCAATATCCGTGAAGTCATCGCATTTCCCAAGACGGCGAGCGGGAGCGACCTGATGTTCGACGCCCCGTCGGATATCGACGAAAAGCAGCTTCGCGAACTGCATATAAAGATAATGGACTAAGGGCCTGTCAATGAATAACGTTTGCACTTTGCTGCTGGCCCCCAGAC
>CAZXSV010000084.1:0-18524 GCA_964642735.1 uncultured Acidobacteriota bacterium | reverse complement strand
AGCCGTTGGAAATCCTCACCACCAGACGGCAGGGGAGCACCGCAAAAGCGGAAACTCCCGATAAATTCCCATGGGTGGTCGTCCCGACCGTCAGGACGCGGCCGGCGCTTCTCAATTCACAAGCGAAAAGATCGGCGGCGCTGCCGGTGACATCATTCAGCAGAAGCGCGACAGGCCGCGTGTATTGCCAGGGTCCGGACGGCTGCAGATAGGATTTCCGTTGTTCCAGGTCGTCTTCGCCGGGGCCGTTCTTGATGTATGCAACGGCTGCGAGAACCCGTTTTTTCAGAAGCCGACCGACGATCTTGGGTTGGCCGTATCCGCCCGTATTGTCGCGGATGTCCAAAATCAGTCCGGGCGTACCCTTAAGCTGATCCAAAGCCCGGTCGAATTCGTCGACCACATCCTCGCGGCCGTTGAAAGACCTTATCCGAATGTATCCGAGCCCGGACGGGTGCCGTCCGAAGTCTATGTAGCGTCTTTTCGTCAATTCGACCGGGCTATTGCGCGCAAGCGGACCCATGGTCGGGCCCAACTTGCGCCGGAGGGCGATCTGTTTCCGATCGCCCTCCGGAGAGCGCAGTTCCAAAATCGCATCGCTGCCTGCCGGCCCCGAGAGCAACGAACGGGCGGCATGGCGCCGATAGGCGCGTTCCGAAGAAAACGCTCGAACAAAGGGCCTTTGCGCTTCCATATTCTCGGCGAACGTCCTGCCGTCGACCGAAAGAATTTCCCAGCCCGGCTTCACGCCGGCGTTTGCAATTTCCGACCCCGGGGCGATTTGCGTGATGAACGGCTTCCCTTCAAAAAGGTCGGTCGATACTTCCGTCGCATCCGCCAATGGAGGGAATTTGTAATTTTGCAGACCCGAGTGGGTGTCTTTCAATTCATTGACCAGTTGGAACAGAAGCAGGTAAAAATCATCATCGTTGTCGGCGGCGGCCAAGCGCTTTTGATAAAAAAGCCTCACTCTTTTCCAATCAATGGATTTCACTTTAAAGCAGGCGTAGTTTTCCTGAATTGCGTCGCAAAGGAAATCGAAGTTCTCCTGACGTTCCTTGGCTGAAAGGTTTCGATCCGGCGCAAGCCCCGTCGGCATTTTGGACGTGACATACCCGATCTTCGGCGCCGCCGGCCTTTTATCCTGAAGCGTCGCCGTCGCCGCAGCAATTCCGACGCTTATGGCGCAGTAAATGGATAGAACAACCGTATGGCGAAGGCGCATAAGGATTGCACGCTCCCGTGATAGCCGGCCATTTTATACGATAAACAGACGCACAATCACGCCAATGTCAAAAAATAATTCAAAGGCCTGTTTCGAGGTTCATGCTCCTGGACTTTTATCGTGAGCCCGCTGGCTGCCAAATCCATGGAAGCGAGGCTGCGATCGTTTCGCGTTTTGCTGAAACCTGACCTTCGGAGTGCTAGAATCAATTTTATATGGTCTCATCCGTTGCTCCCTGGATGCTTTAAAATCTTGCGGCCTGGGCTTCAAGAAAGGAAAACCAATGGCTGAAAAATCGGCAATTCGAGTGGTAAAAGGACAAAGAACCGTGGACGGGGCGGGCGTAAGCCTGGTGCGTGTATTGGGAAGGGATACCGTGGAGGACTTCGACCCATTCTTGATGCTGGACTCCTTCGACAGCCGGAATCCTGCCGATTATGTGAAAGGATTCCCTATGCACCCGCATCGCGGGATCGAGACGGTGACGTACCTGGTCCAGGGGGAGATCATCCACGAAGACAGTTTGGGAAACAAGGGCGTGATCACAGATGGGGGAACGCAGTGGATGACAGCGGGCTCAGGCATTCTGCACCAGGAAATGCCGCAGGCCTCGGAATGCATGCTGGGACTGCAGGTCTGGCTCAACCTGCCGCAAAAAGAAAAAATGACGAATCCCAAATACTTCGACATAAGAAAACAGGATGCTCTCGAGATCCGCCGGGACGACTTTACGCTGAGGATAATCTCCGGAAACTGGGAGGGAGAATGTGGCGCAAAGCCGCATCATATCCAGGCGACAGTGATGGAATTCCTGCTGATGGAAGGGAAAGAGCTGCTCATTCCGGCGAAACCGGAGGAGAACAGCTTTGTCTTCCTGCTGGAGGGGGACGCGGTGATAGCCGGAGACCGGCATGACGAAAAATCAGCGATCCTGTTTGGGGAAGGGGATGCCATCCGGGTTGCAGCCGCGGACAAGCCGTCTCGATTCATGTTTTTTCAGGGGCCCCGACTCCGAGAATCCGTTGCCTGGGGCGGACCGATTGTAATGAACACCCAGCAGGAGCTGCAGCAGGCTTTTGCGGACCTGCGCGCGGGGGATTTCATCAAACAACCGCGATAAGCGCCTCTGCGGAACAAGGCCATTTTTCAGAGGAGGATCTGCCGCTCAGTGCTGCGGTGGGCTCGCAGGATTCCGAAGAAGCGTCAAGCCAAATCGCTTGGATCTTCAAATGCGATTTTGTGCAATCGTTCCGGGAGACAGGCGATGATGAAAAATGAGAAGCATTCGTTCAAACGATCAAGCGATCGTGCCATCGGATGGCTTGGATTCTTTAGCTCTGTGTCGCTGCTCTCTATCGCGCAGGATAAACAGACTGCGCCAATCCAGGCCGGTCCCACAAACAAAACTGCAGTCCGCATGCCTGTCGAGGAATTGCGCCAAGCTTATTCTAATGAGCTTTCCAATGTAAAATTCGACTCGAGTCGGGATCGCCAAAGCCTTCTGAAACAGATTGGCGCCAGGGTGGTGGCGTTTTTCAGGGATTTTCCCAACACTTATTCCAAAGAGCGGGTCAAAATGCAGCTATTATGCCAGGCCTTGTCAGCTGTTTTTCTGCTCCACCGCATACCGCTTCTCGAGGTCGTATTTCGCCCCAGTGTCGATGATCCGGTTGAACTCGTCGAATGCCAGCATGCGATCGAGATCCTTGCGCGTCGTCTCTTTGGTTTTGAGGATACGATAGATTTCCTTCAGGGCTTTCGCCGCGGCGTACAGGCCGGCGAGCGGGCAGACGATCATCTGGAAACCCAGTTTCTTGAGTTCCTTGCGCGTCAAGTGCGGCGTGACGCCTTGTTCAATCATGTTCGCCACCAGAGGCGGCGGCAGCTCGCGCCCGATCTGTCGCAATTCCGCCAGAGACAACGGCGCCTCCACAAATAGAGCGTCCGCGCCGGCCTGCTTATACAATTTACATCGCGAGATGGCTTCCTCGAGGCCGAGCGGCTGGCGCGCGTCCGTGCGAGCCACGATGAACAAATCGCGCCCGCTTTCCTTCGCCGCATCGCGCGCAGCTCGGATTTTGCTGGCGTGCTCATCGGCGGCGACGACTCTCTTGCCTCGCATGTGGCCGCACCGCTTCGGCCAGAGCTGGTCTTCCAGAAACACGCCCGCCGCGCCGGCGTCGAGCAGTTCGCGCACGGTTCGACGGACGTTGATCGCGTTGCCGTAGCCGGTGTCGGCGTCCACAATCACCGGCGCAGCCGAGTTTTTGCAGACGCGCCGCGTCGCCTCGACAATATCGCCGAGAGACAGCAGGCCGAAGTCCGGTTCGCCGAGCGCCGTGGCGCTGACGGAGTAGCCGCTGATGAACAGAATCTGAAAACCGGCACGATTGGCAATGCGAGCGCTCAACGCGTCGTAAACGCCCGGCATCAGTATGGTATCACGATTCAACGCGCGTCGAATGCTTTCCGCCTGAGTCATTCCTTAGGATCCTTTCTTTTGTCGCTCTTCCATTATCCTCATTATCCCACGGATTTCATCGATATTTATAGCGTTGACGTTGCGGCCTCTGTCGCTCCGAATTTTGACGACGCCTTGCGGCGGAAAGCGGATTTGCCTGACGATTATGCGATCAAGATTTTATTCACCGCTTCGGTCAACGGCAACATGGGGCGGCTGCCTTTTCCGGGAGTTGTGTGGCGCCGGAAGAGTCTGAGCCTGCCGGCAATCGACGAGGGAAAGTCCATGTTGAAATGGATCGCCTTGCACGCCGGCGCTGCCCGAAGTGAAATCAGCGGATTGCCGGAACGAGAGCCCCGACCTGGGTGAAAAGCGCCCTGGTGTCGGCGACGTCCCAATGTTCGCACAGCTTCCCGTCCCGCAGCCGAAACATGTCGACCGCGTCATAGTTCACTTTGTTGCCCGTCGGCGGATAGCCCAGGAATCCTTCGCCGGAATGGGTTCCGGTGATTGTATTGAAGACATAGACGAGATCGCCTTCTCCGACCATCTGATTGATGGTGGCGCAGAAATCCGGGATGGCGGCGAAAAAGCCTTTATGAAAGTCGACAAATCCGGTTTTACCCTGGGCCGCATCGGGATTGTGCTGGATGTAATCGTCATGCATGAACCGGCCGACAGCCGCCAGGTTGTGCTTGCGGAACACTTCTTCATAAAAATCCCTGACAACTTTCTTGTTCTTTTCCGCGTCCATTGCATTCGCCTTTCAGGTGTCGGGTTCCGCTATTTTTTCGCGCTGGGATCGCCGGTGGGAGGAGGCGCGAGATCCACTTTCGCAGGCGGACCAAGCAGTTCGTGAAAAATAGGCTTCAAAGCATCCGCCCACACCTGGTATCCCTTGATCGCGGGATGGAGTCTGTCCATCATCATCCCGTCGAAAAGCGCGCCATTGGCGTCGGCAAGCTTGTCATTGATGTTCAGATAGCGGATGCTCTTTCCGTCGGCTAATCTGGACAGATTCCGGTTTATTTTTTCGATCGCAGGCATCACGGCCATGTTGTCGTTGCGGGGGAAAATGCCCATCAGGACAATCGTCGATTCAGGCGCTTTTTCCCGCATGGTTTTCAGAATGGCGTCGACGCCCTTTGTGATGTCGGCGACTTTAGCGTCCTCCCCCCCCGGGGAGACTCTATTCCCGACATTGTTCGTGCCGGCCAGCAACACTATGATTTTTGGATGGACGCCATCCAATTCGCCGTTTTTCAGGCGCCACAGAATATTCTGAATCGAATCGGCGCCCCAGCCGAAATTAGCGGCGTTCCAACCGAAGAAGTTCTGGTTCCAATTGGCCAGAAATTGCGGGTAATCCGTGGCGCCCCAGCGGCGCGTTATGGAATCCCCTTCAAAGTAGATGTCAATTCGCCCTTCCCTGGCTTTTGCCAAAAGCTGCTGGTGGGCGATCTTCGAATTTTGATCGGCTCGAGGGACTGGCTGGTCCGCCGGGACCTCTGCGAAACCCTGAGCATTCACCCGCGGGGGAATTAAAAATGCACAGGCAAGAAATAGAATTGCGCGAGAAATTTTTTTCATCGGCTTCCTTTTTTGGGCAGTTCTGCCGGCGAAACTCCCACTGCCGCTAATTTGCTTTTTGCCCCCAAAGGGCTGAGCTTAAAAGTCCAGGGTCGGCGGCAAACTGCGCGGCCGTCAGGTCCGGACACGCCGTCCATTCAACGTGAAGCAGCCGGGCCGCGAAATCCGCAACTCCTTCGTCGATACGGCGTTTTCGGAGCAAACGCCTATCGAACCGGCGGCTTGTGTCCCAGGAACTTGTTCGCCCATGGTATGAAATATTTCCAGTTCGGGGCGTCCGTGTGGCCTCCGTCGTGCTGCCGCCATGCCAGCTGGCCTTCGAGCAGGCCTTCATTCACGGCCGGCATCTTCGGATTCTTATAATCGTCGCCCACTCCCAGGTCTTTTGCTCCCAGAAGCCGGAAGACCTGGCCGGCCGCAATGGCCGCCATGAAGCTGCCCTTTTGATCGAGCCAGTTGGCGTCGCCTTTTTCAGGAATTCCGTAGCTGATAAATGTCAATCGCGGCGCGCACAAAGCGATCAACTGATGGGCGTCGACGGGAATGTCGCCTGCGTTCTTGCTGCCGAAATCGGCTTCGGCGGCGCCGTACTTCAGGAAATTGCCGGCCATCCAATGGTATTCGCCCGATCCGGTCAAATTCTCCACTGCCTCGCCGAAATTGCGCCGATGCAGTTTCGCTCCGCCTTCTCCGGAAGACCCGACGAGGACCATCGCAAATCGAGCGTCAAACGCCATTGTCACCAGGGCTGCCTTCCCATAGCGGGAAACGCCCTCGATTCCGACCTTCCTGGCGTCGACGGATTTGTCGGTCTCAAAGTAATCCAGGGCGCGAGAGGCGCCCCAGCCCCAGGCGCGGAGCGAACCCCAGTCGTCGGGTTTTCGATACTGCCCTTTGTTGACCAGACCAATGACTCCCTGGGTGAGGCCGGCGCCGTTGTCCGCCTGGACGCTGTTCGGATTGAGGTAAGCGTAACCCCAGCCCGCCGCAATCAACTGTTCCGTGGCAGGCGGGTCGCTGCCGGCGGGCGGATTGAAGCCGCCGAACCCGCCCCGTCCTGCGGGAGGCGTCGCCCCGGGCAGATTCCCGAATCCGAACATGATCATGACCGGAACCGGTCCCTTGGCATCGGCCGGCGTAACCAGGATCATCTGGATGTCCACGGTAATTTCCGGGAACGAGGAATTGTCCACATGGCCGACAAGCTGTTTCCCTTTGACGGGATAATTCCCGACTTTTCCTTCGCTGGCGCTGGTCACTTCCCATGTCACCTTGGGCACGTTCTTGGGGATGCGCCCGAGGACTTCCCGCTCGAAATCCTCGACAATTTCCGGCCGCCGCTTTTCCTGCCATTCTTTGGCCGTCGAGACCTTTTTCCCGTTCTTCAGCGTCAAAACTTCGGGCAGATTCGGATAGGGGTTAGCGAGGCTTTCGTCGTAATTGGCGTGATTGGGGTCCTTTTCGTTGCCGCTCGGGCCGGGACGGAGCTTTTTTATCCCAAGCTGATTCATCATGTTCTGATGATCGGCCGCGGTTTTCTGCTGCTGCTCCTTGTTAGGCGCCCAGCTTTTAGGCGCCGCCTTTTCTTGCGGAGCAGGCCCCTGCGCCGGAAGAGCCGTTATCAAAAAAATCGCAACAACAAAAGCCAAAAGGAATCCGAAGATTTTCAATCGCATGCGTCCGCCCCCTTAGCGCAACCGTTATCAGAAAAGGCAAATGCCGTCAGTCTCACAATTTAACCGCCGATTAGGATTAAACCGCAGGGCCTTTACCGATTTCAAGCGAAGAATCAATGCAGCAGGACATTTCGGCCGGGAGGGCAGCGGCGGCCGCTTGCCGGATCCCGCACAATCCTTGGCCTTGAACATGAAAATGCATCGCTGGCAGCTGCGCGGAAAAGATCTATCGTTCTGCAGCCATGACTCCGGAGCGGCAGGAAAAAATGCGTGGTTCTATCGCCAAATGCGGCCTGCGATCGATCTCATTTCAATCCCGCCAGGTCATGGGATCGGGAAGCGCCTTCGCTGTTGAACAGGTTCGAAAAAGCGCACTATTTCATTCAAAGCCCTGGCGTTGGGCGCATAGTTTTCTGAAAACCGGAAATTGCAATGACTGAGGCCGCATTTCTGTGGTAAAAACGAAAACATGCCAATAACGATCCTGGTACGCGGAAGCGGCGACATCGGCTCGGCTGTCGCTCACGCTCTTTTCGAGGCCGGGCTGCTCGTCCTCATCCATGACTCGGAAAAGCCAAGCGCGACACGGCGCAAAATGGCGTTCTGCGACGCATTTTTCGACGGAAACGCGGCGCTGCAGGGAATAAAAGCTCAACTTTGCCACAGCGTCGCTGAGATAGCCGGCCGATTGTCTTCGCATGAGCTGATTGCGGCATGTGCGCTGGATTTGCCTGCCGTTCTCGCGGCTCTGGGGCCGGAGGCGCTTGTGGACGCACGGATGAGGAAGCACCATGAGCCGGAAGTGCAGATATCTCTGGCGCCTTTCACGATCGGGCTTGGGCCGAATTTCACCGCGGGAGAAACCGTCCATGCGGCCATCGAAACCGGTTGGAATGAAGGACTTGGGAATGTCCTGTGGCATGGTTCCACACGCCCGCTGGAAGGGGAGCCGCAGACCATTGCCGGACATGCCCGGGATCGTTACGTCTATGCGCCCGCATCAGGAGTCTTCCACACCAAGCTTGATGTCGGCCAGGCGGTTTCGGCCGGACAGGAGGTGGCGCGCATAGGGCAGGTTTCTCTTCATGCGCCCATCGACGGGATGCTGCGCGGACTGACGCATGATGGAGCGCCGGTGGCTGTAAAAACAAAAGTCGTCGAAGTCGATCCGCGCGGCGCCCAAGCGCAGATCAGCGGCATTCCGGAGCGCCCCAGGCGCATCGCCGAGGGCGTGCTGTCGGCCATTCGAATGTGGGAAGCTTCCAAACCCTGACAAGCGGATGAATCGCCATGTTGCAGCGTCTATTCAAGCTTCGTGAAAACAATACCAATCTCAGGACGGAATTGCTCGCCGGCGTCACCACCTACATGACCCTGTCCTACATTATTTTCGTCCAGCCGACCGTGCTGTCCGCATGCGGAATGGATTTTGGCGCGGTGCTGGCGGCGACCTGCATCTCCGGCGCCGTTGCCACCTTGCTGATGGGGCTGTACGCGAACTACCCGGTCGCGCTGGCGCCGGGCATGGGACAGAACTTCTTTTTCGCCTATACTGTCGTGCTGAACATGAAAATTTCTTGGGAAAAGGCCTTGGGCGCGGTTTTTATTTCAGGCGCGCTTTTTCTCCTGCTTTCATTTTTCGGCTTTCGGGAAAAGCTGATCGACAGCATCCCGGATTCTTTGAAGCGGGCGATCGCGGTCGGAATAGGTCTCTTCGTTGCGATGATAGGTTTTCAGTGGTCGGGGATCGTAGTCTCCTCGCCCGGAACGCTTGTCGCTATCGGAGACATGACTTCCCCGCCTGTCCTGCTCTCTCTTTTCGGGCTGGCGCTGACGACTGTTTTGACGACGGCCAGGGTGCGCGGCGCGCTCCTCTGGGGAATCCTGGCCATGGCCGCGGCGGGGCTGCCTTTCGGAGTCGTGAAGTATCATGGGATCCTGGGGGGAGCGCCTTCCATCTTCCCGACTTTTATGAAGCTGGACATCGCCGGGGCGTTCGACCTGGGACTGGCGAGCGTTATCTTCGTGTTCTTCTTTCTTGCGCTTTTCGATTCGGTAGGAACGCTGATCGGGGTCAGCGACCAGGCCGGCTTTCTTGTGAACGGCAAGCTTCCCAGGGCGAAACAAGCTCTTGCCGCCGACGCTTTCGGATCGGTTTCCGGCGCCGTCCTCGGCACTTCCACCGTGACCGCATACGTTGAAAGCGCCGCAGGAGTGGCGGAGGGCGGCCGCACCGGTTTGGCCAACATGGCGACCGGCGCTCTTATGCTGCTTTCCCTGTTCCTGTATCCGCTCTCTCGAATGGTCGGAGAAGGATGCCGGCTGCCGAACGGCTCGCAGATTTACCCGGTAGTCGCGCCCGCCCTCATTGTCGTGGGAAGCATGATGTTGCGCAACATCAGCCGGATCCGATGGGAGGATTCGACCGAGGCCATCCCAGCGTTTCTGACGATGACGATTATGCCGTTCGCCTTCAGCATTACGGAAGGAATCGCCTTCGGATTTATTTCCTGTTCGTTGCTGAAACTCGCGACCGGCAGAGGGCGCGAAGTGAACTGGCTGGTGTACCTGTTCGCCGCGCTGTTCGTGGTCCGCTACATCTTTTTATGATTTACAGCCGCCGGAGAATGTCCCAGAAGGCGCCGCGATGCCCTTGCCGGATGGCGTCCACGAGCCGCTGGTTGGCGTTGTAGTTGTAGTTTTGTTCCGGCCTTGATGGATCGAAAAAGAAAAAGCGCCCGTCGTCGCCGATGAGTTCATTCAGCCAGTCGTAAGCGCAGGACGCAATTCCCGGCTCAAGGTAGAACAGGGGATCGAATGGATTGGCGCCTCCGATCAGACCTTTCGCCCCTTCTCCGGAATCTGTTTGACGGGCCAGTTCGACGCCGGGATATACGCGGACGCCCAGCGATACTCCAGCGCAATGGGGCTGCGCTTGCTTGACCAGTTCAATAGTCTTTTCGATGCTTCCCCGCGTTTCTCCCGGAGCGCCCAGCAACAGGTCAAACATGACCGCGATGCCCTGCTCCTTTGCCCAAAGCGCCGCATTCCGGATTTCAGCGGTTCCGAAGTCACGGCCAAGCCGCTTCAACATGTTTTCGTCCCCGCTGTCCACGCCGAAATCGATTCCGGCGCAGCCCGCGGCGCGCATGGCTTTCGCCAGTTCCGGTGAATACGGCGCAGGGGAACAATAAGCATACCAGCGCAGCCTGCCGCCAAGCCCCCGGCGCCGGATTTCGCGGCAGATGTCCATGGCATGCGCTTGTGGAAGGTTGAATTCGCCGTCGCAGGTGTGCAAGGCGTCGATGCCCTGCTCCAGAAGCCTTTCGAGTTCATCGACCACGGCGGCTGGGGGCCGCCGCCGCACGCGAGAGCCTTTGGCCACAGGATCGGCGCAGTAAATGCATCGGCCCGCGCAACCGCGCTTGGTTTCAAAACCCGCCTGCCCTCCCAACCGGAAATAGCGCTTGTTGTCCACCCATCCCCGGCTCATCGGGGGGAGGTCGGCCAGGGACCGGGCTTGGGGAGGATTTCGATGCAGCGTTTGATCCTTTCGCCAAATCAAGCCGGGCAGGGTCCGCCACTCCTCGTTTATTTCCAATCGACGCGCAAGCTCGGGAAGAACGAATTCTCCTTCCGCCCAAACGCCGAAATCAGCCCCGGACAAAGACATCGCCAATTCCGGCATGACCGAAAAACCGACTCCTCCAAGCGCAATAGGCGCGGTGGCGTTCTGTCGTACCACGTTGACGAGTTCGACAAAGCCGGGCAAAAAAGACTGTCGGCTGCTGAAAGCGCAATCATCGGTGTTGCGCAAGGTCACGCCGATCAGGCCGAATTCTTTTTTCTTTAAAAAAGCGGAGACGGCCCCGCCGGGATCTTCTTCCCAGCAGAGGTCGAGCAGTTCCACGGAATGTCCTGCGGCATTGAGCGCCTCGGCTACGTAATCGAGCCCGATTGGACCGACCGGAGGCTGCATCCGATTTGAGTTAATTAAGAGTACGTGCATATTTGAAATGGGAGGGAAAAAGCGCCTCCAATGACAATTCAACTCCGTTTTTATTGTAGCATGATACCGGATCTCGGCGCCCTTATTGCCGCAAACTGCGGTTGACCGGCGGCGACAGACGCTTTACTATCTGTCGGTTGGAAACGCAATGTCCTTCAATACGCTGATAAAAGCTTCTGAGCTGGCCCTCCATATCGGGGATGAAAACTGGGCGACGATCGATTGCCGTTTCTCGCTCGAAAAGCCGGAACAGGGTTTTCAGGACTATTTGACGTCTCATATCGCGGGCGCGGTTTATGCACACCTGGATCGCGATCTTTCCGGGATTAAAGAACCCGGTAAAACAGGCCGGCACCCGCTTCCCGGCATCAGAGCCTTCGCCGAAACCGTTTCTTCCTGGGGAATCGATTCAGAAACTCAAGTCGTGGTCTATGATGATTCGAGCGGTTCTACCGCAGCCCGGCTTTGGTGGATGCTCCGCTGGGCGGGCCATGAAAAATCGGCATTGCTCGACGGCGGCTGGAACAGCTGGCAATCATCCGGGCGCCCGGTTCGAAGCGGAAAGGAAATCCGGCCGGAAAAGACCTTTGAGCCTCGCGAAATCTCCGGTTTTCTTTTCAGCGCCGATCAAGTCCTGCAAACAATGAAAAATCCCGACTATCGGGTGCTTGATGCGCGCGCCGAAGCCCGATACCGCGGTGAAGTTGAACCTATCGATCCGGTCGCCGGGCATATCCCCGGCGCCGTCTCTTCGCCTTTTCTGGAAAATTTAACTCCAGAAGGCATGTTTCTGGCGCCGGACGTTCTGCGCAAGAGATATGAGAAACTAATAAAAAATGTACCTCCACAGAACGTTATCTGCTATTGTGGCTCGGGAGTAACGGCCGCGCACAATCTGCTTGCCCTGGCTCATGCGGGTTTGGGAATGGGAAAGCTGTACGCGGGTTCCTGGAGCGAGTGGATTGCCGATCCGACACGACCTATCGTTCG
Organism: uncultured Acidobacteriota bacterium; assembly: GCA_964642735.1. Taxonomy (GTDB): domain Bacteria; phylum Acidobacteriota; class UBA6911; order UBA6911; family UBA6911; genus UBA6911. Next base: position 6,573 of record CAZXSV010000084.1, on the reverse strand, counting down.
AGGCAGCAGGACAAGAGATTAACTCAACCATTCAGTCAAACCGATAGCCTTGTTCGGCGGGAGATTATGGCTTTTTTCAAACAGCGCCACTTCAACAATCCTCACAACCACCTCAATAAGCGGCGGCCCGATCGTCCACCGCGTCCGCACCAGGATGTCAGTGAACTGGTTCACCCGGAACATACCGGTTCAGAATCCGCTTATCTTAAATCGCTGGTTGATTCCCGCGCCAGAGTCACGGTAGTGCTGACCAATGGCGAGCGATTGCAGGGATTTATCAGATATTACGACCGATTTTGCTTCAGCGTCGGGCTTTCAGCCCAAGGCCCCAAGATCTTCGTCAGGAAAGCCAGCGTATCCTACATAGCCGAAGGCTAGCTTTCACATATATTTACAGATATCAAAATCAGGTCCTTCGCCGGATTCCCACGCCGCGGCAATTCATGTGCGCCAATCCTACTTTCCCGGCGGCGAGTTGCCCCTCAACGCTTAAAGCCGCCGCTTGATCTTTTATTTAGAAACAGAAATTTTATTTCAGTTGGCATCGGAAGTCTCCCTTGAGGATTCGAGCCGTTTTGTAAAATTGGGCTAATGACGATTGCCAACAAGCCGATATCAGAGAGGAACAGAGACAAGGCTGACAATACCGACTTTGGCGCCTTGCACGACCCCTCAAGGAAGAGCAGTCCTGCAATCAAGCCATCAGGAGAACTAGAGAACTGGTGCATAAAAGCTGGCATAAACCTCTGAAAATGGTTTTGGTCGGTTGCGGGAGGATCGCTCATTCCTATGCCACCGTGATCGACCAAAGGCCCGACATGGCGCTTACGGACGTGGTGGACACGAATCCGGAAGCGGCGCGTGCGTTTGGAGCATCTTTTCGCTGCAACTTCCACACGTCGCTGGATGATTATCTGTCGGGCAATGACAGGGCTGAATGCGCTGTCCTATGCACCCCGCCCTCGGAACAGACTGAAATCGCGTGCCGTCTGATGCAGAAAAAGATCCACGTCCTTTGTGAAACGCCTTTTGCGCTGGACTCCGGTTCGGCTTTAAGAATGGTCGAAGTGTCACGGGCTTTCGGCGCTCACTTGATGATGGGATCCAAATACCGATACATCTCCGATCTCATTCACGCAAAAGGCTTGATTCAAGCGGGCATCCTCGGACAGGTGCTGGTTTTCGAGATCGACTTGCGGGATGCTGTTGACATGCGGAACCGGTGGAATATACGGCCGGAGATAAGCGGCGGCGGAGTTCTTATCGACACTGGGAGCCATGCGATCGACATCGCGCGCTATCTTGTCGATCCCATCCTGGAAGTGCGCGCTGAAGAGGCGTTTCGAGTGCAATCGCCGGACGTCGAAGACACAGTCCGGATGGACCTCCGCACGATTTCAGGAGTCATCGGCACTATAAACCTGAGTTGGACGATAAAAAATGCATCGGACGACTATGTTCGCATTTATGGATCGCAAGGCGCTCTTTGCATCGGGTGGAAAAATTCAATGTATCGTCCCAATGGAGCGGCGGACTGGATTCGGTTTGGAGAAGGATACAGCACGCTTAAAGCCGTGACGAGACAAATGGTCAACCTGGTGGAAGTTGTGGCGAAAGACGGCGTCCCGGAAACATGCGCCGAAGACGGCCTTGAAGCGGTGCGAGCGATTGAAGCAGCGTACCAATCGCTTCACACCGGCAAATGGCTGAACCTGCAGGCGGATTCCGCCGCAGCAAACTGCAGTGAATGCAAACCTGCCCTGTATCAAGTCCTTCATAGTCAGAGCCTCGGCCCTGCCAAAACAGGATTGTAAAAGCTCTGTAAAAGATCCCGTCCCCCAGTTGAATCTCTTCATTCCTGATTTTAAGATCCATGTGCCTGTTATTGGTTATTGAATTGTTTTATTTTTGGAGGAGCCAGGCGGCAGGAGTCCCGCAGCGGGCGTTCGATTGTGCGCCTGCAGCGTCCTCGCCGATCGGGGAAAATAATCGTGACAAAGATATTTGCCGGCAACGCATCGAAAAAGAAGATTCGAATTGTTATCATTAAATCTTCCAAATACGACGACGAAGGGTATGTCATCCGTCATTTTCGAGGCGTGCTTCCCAGCAACACTCTGAACTGTCTCGCCAGCCTCACTCATGATGTCGCCAGACGCGGGGCGCTTGGCGGCGATGTAACGCTCGAGGTGGAGCTTTTTGACGATACGGTCCAGAAAATCCCCGTCAAGCGCATCATTCAATCCAACCGGCTGCCGCAGGAGCGGACCGTCGTCGCCCTGGCGGGAGTCCAATCCAATCAATTTCCCCGAGCGGCGGACTTCGCCCGGAAATTTCGAGCGGGGGGATTGCAGGTCTTGATCGGAGGATTTCATGTCAGCGGCATGCTTGCGCTGACCACTGCAATTTCTCCCGAGATTCAGGAATTGCTGGACCTGGGCGTTACGGTGGTGAAGGGCGAAGTCGAAGAGAGTTGGGGAGACATACTCAGGGATGCGCATGAAGACAGGCTGAAGCCTATTTACGATTTTCTGGGGAACAAGCCGGACCTTTATTCCCAGCCGATCCCGATGGCGGACCGCAAATATCTCAAACGGTTTATCAATTCGAATTTCGGCACGATCGATTGCAGCAGGGGATGTCCTTTCAACTGCAGTTTTTGCTCGATCATCAATGTCCAGGGCCGGGAGATGCGCGTCCGTTCGCCCGAGCGGCTGACCGCGAGTCTGCGTGAAAACTATCATCGGCACAAGCTGTACTATTATTTTTTCACGGACGACAATTTCGCCCGAAACAGCAAGTGGCGTGAAGTTTTTGAAATGCTCATCCGGCTGCGGGAGCAGGAAAACATTCCGATTCAATTCATGATCCAGGCCGACACGCAGTCCCATAAAATACCGGATTTCATAGACTTGGCCGCGCGCGCCGGATGCACGCAGGTTTTCATCGGGATGGAAAGCATCAATCCCCAGAATTTGAAGGCCGTTGGGAAAACACAGAACAAAGTCGGCGATTACGCCGATCTGATCGCCGCATGGCGCAAGGCGAACGTTGCAACTCATGCGGCTTTTATTTTCGGCTTTCCTTTTGACACGCCGGAATCGATCCAGGAAGACGTTCGCAAACTCCAGGTGGACCTTGGCGTCGACCAGGCTTCATTCTTCATTCTGGCCCCGGTGCCCGGATCGCGGGACTATATGCAAATGGTAGAGGAAGGGCATTATCAACTCCCCGACCTGAACACTTTCGATTCTTTTCATGAGACCACGGAGCATCCGAATTTTGCCCCCGGAGAACTGGCCGCATCCTACAGGAAAGCCTTTCGCGACTTTTACTCTTTCAACTACATGCGGGAGGCGCTTTCCCGCGCCACGCCGAAAAACTACTGGAACATCTTCATTAATTTTATCTGGTACAAAAACGCCGCGCTTATCGAGGGCGAGCATCCCATGATTTCAGGCTTTTTCAGACTCAAGAACCGCACCGACAGGCGGCCCGGATTTGCGGTTGAGTCCCGGGGAAAACATTTCCTGCGGCGTTTCCGGGAAGTGCGCAGCCTCGCCAAATCGTGGATTCTGCTGATTCTGGAAATGGAAGAGCTCTGGCTGCAAACACGCAAGAGAAGCGACGCGGAGATCCGTCTGCTTTCCGAAATTAAAAATTTGCGAAAAGAGATGAACCGCAACCTGCGTTCGGCGGAACTGCAGCTCGCCCATATGAGGGCGCGCATTCATTTTCCGGAACTGCGGGTGCCCTCCCGGCTCGCCCTGGCTTTTCGACATTTCAACTTCCGAATGGCAAAACGCATCACTTACTCGCGCACCGATCTCAAGCTTTTCTGGAAGCGCAATTTCCGCGAAAAGATGATCTTGTTCCGCCCCGACAGAATCGCTCTGAATCTGCTGAAAGACGTTCAACTGTTCGTCATGTTCCTGCGTGAACTTGCGCGCACGGCAATCTGAGGCATGACCGGGAAGTGAAAAAACTCACGGAGCCGCGAGAACTATAAAAGAGAAAAGAGGGACTGCCGATTCGAGGGTGAGATTGGAAAGCGGGCGGCAAACCCCAAAGGGCATTGCCGCCCGCAAGCGCGAAGCTATTTGATCGAGCGTTCGGATGCAAGGGTTTTGTCTTTGGGAATGCTGAGATAGCCGCCTGCTTTGTCCTTCTGAACCCAGTTGATGACGATTTCATACCGGATCCGGTTCTGGCCTACGAGAAACTGCATGGGTTCGTTGATAAGCCGGTCCTTTTTTTCAAGCTGACTGTCGTCCGCAATAACCTTCAGGTTGAATTTCCCTTTTTTGACGTCTGTTTTGGTGAGGATAAGGCGGATGTCTTCCACCTTAACGGTCTGCCCTTTTTTAGGGAGAGTAAATTCGAAATAGTCGCGCTCTCCTTTGAGCCTTAATTGTGAAAGCTCCGTCGAGTTTTTGGCGACGGCCGCGCTGAGCGAATCGCGCACATCGACCAGCTGCCGCTGCGTTCCTTCCAGGTCCCGCCGCGTGTTCTCCAGGTCGGTTTTCACTGCGGTTACCTGGGTTTTCACCCCACCGACTTCCGTGCTGACCTGGCCGATTTTGTTTTCGGCTTCGGACTTCACGGCCTGCACCTGGGCCTCGACCTGGGAAGAGTCGGCCTTGCTGGCAAGCGCTTGCGAAAACTCGCTCTTGGTTTTTTGTCCTTCCGCCTGTATTTGAGCGGCGGTCTTTTTCAATTCAGCCTTGGCGCTCCCGACAGCTTCCTGCGTTCCCACAATCTCGCCCTTGAGACTGGAAATCTGGCTTGAGAGATTGGCTTCGCCCATCTTGTTATTGCTCTCCAAACCCTGCAAATGTTCGGAAAGCCGAGCCAATTCCGTGCGAGTGGCTTTTTTATTTCTGGCGGCGTCATAAAACAAATAAACCACGGCCAAAAGCAAAACAACAAGCAATGCAAGTTTAACAGGTTCCGGCAGAAGTCCCCTATCCTGAGGAGCAGGTTTCGGCGACATCGGCCCAGCATTCATTGTGCCCATTCAAAACCTCCTGATCTCTAAAGGGCCTGTCGAAAGAAGGCCCTCGGGGGCATAGGATAAGTCAAGGCTCCAAAAAGTTCAAATTTCGATTCTTTATATTCAAAAAATCCGGGTCAATTGCCGGCTTCTTCGCTTTGAAGAGAAGCTCTCCCATTCCTGGCGGCAACTCTATTCCTGGTAATTCTGGTGACGAAGTATCCGACTAACGTCAAAAGAATGCAGGCGCCGACCCAAAGGTTGAGACTGACATCCCTCTTGAATCCGAAATAAAGCATCACCCCCGAAAGGAACAGATAAAACAAACCTGCCGCCAACGCAGCGAACTGGGGCTTTTCCGGCGCTTTGCTCTTTTTGAATCGCACCCAAAACAGCGAAAAGACTGTCAGCGCTGAGAATAGCGTTAGAATCGCGCCCACATTGTTGAGAATCGTCCCCAGTTCGTACATGAAAATGAGAAACATGGCGATGGCGCCTTGAAGGACGACCGCTCCCACCGGCGGCCTGCCTTCTTTCGCAAGCAGGATGCGGGGAAGAAAGCCGTCCTTCGCCATGGCCGCATAGACGCGAGGACCGAGAAAAGTCATGGCGCTGACGGCCGAGATAAAAGCCACAATCGCCAGCACCGACATGCAGGCGGCGCCGATCTCTCCAACGAGATTCTTCATTATCAGGTGCCCAAGCGTGATACGCGCCGTCTCATAGCTGAACACTACGGTGCATTGCTCCGGCGTGAGGTTGGCGACGAAAACCCAATTCACAAAGAGATATATCACGCCGACAATAGCGCACCCCAAAACCATCGCCCGCGGGACATCGCGCCTGGGGTTCTTGAATTCCGATGCGGCATAAACGGCGGCGTTCCATCCGCTGAATGCGAATGCGATGAAAAAAAGATTCTGCATGAACGATCCCCACGGGAACGTGGCAGAGAGGTTGGGCGGCTGCCACTCGGGCCAGGAGTTGCGTCCTCCGATCAACCCTACGGCCACGAAGCCGGCGACCAGGACAATTTTGACGGCGACCAGAGCATTCTGCGCCGTCACGGAAAACCGCAAGCCTATCGCATGAACGGCCGTGATCAGCACGATCAGAAGCGCGGCAAACATCTTGGGATCGATCCAAGGCGACAGAGTGTGGGCGAAGGCGCCGGCGGTAATGGCGTCAATGGCTATGGGAGCGGAAAAACCCAACAAGAGAGAAGCCCACCCTGCGAGGTATCCAAGAGCCGGGTGCACCAATGTCGAGAGGTATTTATATTCGCCCCCTGAATGGGGAACCATCTGGGCGATTCCCGCATAAGCCCTGGCCCCGGCGATGGCCAGGAATGCGCCGATAATCCATGCCAGAAGTATCTGCTTGGGCGTAAGATCCTGAGCCATGAACCCGGTGCTCAGGAACACTCCGGCGCCGATCATATTGGCGATAACCATCCCCATTCCGGAAAATAGCCCCAATCGGTGATCTTTCATCAATCCAGACCTCTTTCTGACCCTTGTTTGTGCCGGCGCTTGAGCTTATCGCCTCCAATGCATTTCCACAAGGCCAATTACAGCCCG
>CAZXSV010000083.1:0-19375 GCA_964642735.1 uncultured Acidobacteriota bacterium | reverse complement strand
AACAAAAGGAGTCAAGGAATATATTTCTTATTTTATATAATACTAATTCCTTAATTTTTAGAGGATAAGGTTCGGCGGCATTGTCCGGCCGGCGAGATGCCGGTGCGCCCATGGCGCATGAAAATGATGAACTGGGGGAGCTTGTATTTTTAGCCGGCGACGGACGCGGACTTACGCTGACAAATTTCGCTTAAAAGTCGGCATATTTCAGCGTTGAATTATCAGGCTCTCCGCTCAACTCATTATTTTCACGCTTGGATCCAGCGCCTGAATAAGGACCTGTCAATGAATAACGTTTGCACTTTGGCGCGAGCGCCGGGCGGACAGATGCAAGGCGCCGCGACGGGGGCGATGCGGCGCCTTCGTCGAGGAGCGAAGCAGATGCCCGCCCGCCGCCGCGCCCCTTCTCTCTGCGGCCCGCAGGCTCGCCGGCTTTGTTGCTCGCTCCTTGCATGCACGCCAGCATGCTCGTCGCTCGCGCCTGGCCAGCGAGTCTGGGGGCCGGCAGCAAAGTGCAAACGTTATTCATTGACAGAGGCACTAAACCAAACGGTCGCCGGCGATCTTCATGTCGTAGCCTCCCAGCCCCTCGAGCTCCCTGCGGAATGCCGCACGCCCAAGAGTCTCCAAAAGCACCTGTATGCCGGGATGACTCAGATTTTCTTTGTGGATGACAAGGTCGTAGCGTTCGTTTTCGAGAGGAATAAAATCAAGCCCAAACACGCAGGCTGCTGTTTTGGTAGCCATGCAGCAGTCCGCCTGCCCGGTCTTGACCTGCCAGGCCGCCGGCAAATGCCCGACGGCGATTTTCTGGTATCCTTTCACCGTTCGCGGGTTGATTCCCGCTCGCTGCAGGTGGGAATCCAGCTGCATCCGGGCGCCCGAACCCTCTTCACGATTGACGATTGCCACCTCTTTGCGCGCCAGATCCGATATGCCTTGGATGCTTTTCGGATTGCCGCGGGCGATCACGATCCCCTCCTGCCAGATTGCGTAGGAAATGACGGCGACCGTGCCTTTTGGAAACTGCTTCCGCACGGCCGGCAGGTTGGATTCGCCGGTCGCTTCGTCCCGGATATGAGTCCCGGCCACATGAATGAAGGATTGTTTGAGCAGCTCGAGAGACTGGGAGCTGTTCCGGTAAGCGACCACCGCTTCGACTCCCTCCTTATGAAGATGCTTCAAAAGAACCGAGATTCCCGGATCGCAGCCGGCAATGAGCAGCCGTTTTCGGAACTGTTTTTCCTCCTGCTGAAAAAGCTGAACTCTGGCCTTCCCGGGCCTCTTCCCGGCTTCGATGACAACCGCGTCGGCCGGCGGCAGGCTCCAGGCGATCGGGGCCGGCAAAACCGCAACGAGTCTTTCATCGACCTCGCAGAGCTGAACCGGCAGTCCGGGTTGCGCCTCCTGTTCCGCCGGAAGCAGATCCGCACTCTCGGTATGAACCGGCGACTGCGTCTCTTCGAGCCGGAACAGGTCCTCCACTTTTACATCAAGAACCTGCGCCAGTTTGAGCGCAAGCAGCGTGTTGGGGACGTAAGCGCCCGTTTCCATGGCATAAATTGTCTGGCGGCTTACGCCGATTTTCTTTGACAGTTCGATAGCCGTAAGGCCGCGCTTGGTTCTGAATTGGGCAAGAGTGTTCTCTACAGACATTTCCGCCTCTTTCAGCAAGGAGTCCTCGAATATCCGGATGCTTTTCTCTATGTAACTTTAACATGACATGAATATTTATAGTAGGGGCTTGCCTTAAATTGGCGAGGCTTCAGATGGGCTTCCGGGCAGAATCAGGTTCGGATCCGATGCGGAATCCATAAAAGCGTTTTTTCACGGATGAATTCCGGCGGCGCTAATCGCACCCCTTATCTTCATCCGACTGTTTCATTTCACGGCTGTCTTCAAGATCGAATTCGATAGGACGGACGCCTTTGGATTTGTACATCACACAGATGCGGCATTGAAGGCCGCTGGTGGTTTGCGCCAGAATAAAAAGCGTCGGGCTGTTTCGATATTCTTCCGAAACGTCGAATTCCGCAGGGTCTCCGGGATTCCAGACCTTCCAGAAGCCGTACGAGTGATTGTTGGACCCGACATAGAAAGCCATCGTCTGCGGCTTCTGTTTTTGGGCGTCGACCTTGATCCACCATCCGTCTTTCTTGGCTTCCTGGGCGAAAGCTCCGCCGGCAAAAAGAAGCGTGAAAACAAGGACGATCCGGTGATAGCGATGCATGTCCTGCCTCCAGATAATTTTGCAATCCAGCGAGACCGGTTTTGGGATCCCGGAATTCAACCCTGAAGGTCCCGGGATCCCAAAACCGAGGATGGAAAGCCTTATGCCAACAGCTTCTGAGCACGGATCAGGCGTTCCTGAACATGGACGCCATTGGGACAACGGATGACGCATTCGGAACAATCTTTGCAGCGAATGTCACGGACGCCATCCGGCAGTTCGCTGAATTTCATGGCCGCCTGATGGAAATTGCCGCAGAAGTCATGATAAGCCAAAAAGCGCAGCACATCGGTCACGGGCATGCCCTTAGGGCATTTCCCTTCGCAGTCGTAGCACATGCGGCAGTAAGTCGGCCGGATCTGCTCGTTCAGGACATAGAGCAGCTGCTCGTCCTTGGCGGTATAGGGTTCCGACATCGCCCGGAAATTCATCTCGAGTTCTTCAATGGTCTTCATGTGAGGAACGGTCGTCCCTATTCCGGGATTGGTTAAAACCCATTTTATGCCTGCCAGCGGCCCCTCGCCGGCCAGTTTGGGTTTGCCGGCGAAGTTCGCCAGATTCAGGCCGGAGACCGCGACGACAACCTTCATCGCGATGACGCCGATGCCCGCCGTACGAAGCCTGTCCACAGCCTCGTTTCGGAGCCGCCCGCCGATGGGATAGCTGTAGGTCATCTGCATGACGTCGAACACCTTAGCGTTGATGATGAAATCGACCATGGCATACGGCTTGTGGCAGCTGAAGCCGAGATAGCGCGCCTTGCCGGACTTCTTGGCTATTCGCATAGCCTCCAACGCCCCGTCATTGATCGTGGCCGGCGCATCCCTGGCGTGCAGATGCCATATATCGACATAATCCGTGCCCAGTTCCTTCAGACTGGTATCGAGGTCCTGCAATATCTGCTCTTTCTTGAACGAGGGAGACTTGGTGGCAATAATAATGTTGTCTCTCCGCCTGCCTTTGATGACTTCGGAAAATATTTTCTCGCTGTCCTTGTAGTCCCGGGCCGTGTCGAAATAATTGACGCCCATATCGAGGGAACGGGCGACCACATCCTTGAAAGGCACATATCCTATGCCGTATCCGACGCCCGAGGGTTTAAGATCCGTTTTGCCCAGCTTCCGATAAACAACCTTGGGCGGTTCCTTTGTTTGCGAAGGCTCCTGAAACGCGGGCCCCACGCTGTTTGAGTAAGCGAGCCCGGCTGCAGGCAAAGCAATTCCCGATTGGAGAAACTGTCTTCTTGACGGTTTGGAGCTCACAAGCCCTCCTTAAGAAGCATCAATTCCAGATTTCGCATTTGGATTTACAGCTGTTTTTCTGATTCCTACCCTAGCGCACATTTTCATGTCCGGCAACGACAATGTGTGATATTTGGATTGCGATAGCAATGTTTTGGGACTATTTTATCCCTTCTTTTGCCGGCCGCAGCCGCGATAACCTGATAATCTGTGGACGCGGTTTTCGGCGCCCCGTGGTATATTCCAAGGTCTGGCCAGGAGACGTTCATCCATGAGAAAACACACAAGGCGCGGCGCCGCTCTGATTTTCGCCGGCATTCTTATAGCCGGTTGGATCCCGTGGATCGGGGCCGAGGACAGGAAAGAGATCCCCGACCACTCCGATTTCCAATCCTGTCAGGCTTGTCATGCCGAAAAACACGACATGTGGGCAGCCTCCGGCCACGGCAAGGCTATCGGCCAAATTGTTCATACCGGCGCGTCGACCGCCGATTGCAGCGGCTGCCACTCCCCCCGCAGGGCTGAATTCGAACCGATCGCGGACAACGCCGACAAAGGAAGCTTCCATCAAACGCCCTGTTTGGCGTGCCATAGCCGGCAAAAAACCGAATTCCCCCGCAGGACAGTCAGGGATCCCGAAAAGCTGTGCGATATATGCCACGCCCAAAGGCCCATATTCCTGGGAATGGGCGCCAAGGGAATCGAGGACATAAGGAATTTCCATTCCGGAGTGCCGTGCGTCTCCTGCCACATGACGGAAGGGAATCATAGGATGAAGGTTCTCAGGCCGGACGATCCCGGGCTGTCCGAAAAACGTCTCGACACCTGTACGGCCTGCCATCAGGACAACAACCGGGAAGCCCGGGTGCGCCAGTTGCACGAGTACCAGTCGACCTACGAGGAGTCCATGGCGCCTTTGCTGGCCGATGTCAAAGCGATCGAGGCGAAGATCGGGAAAAAGCCCAATCTCTTAAAACCTGCCTTGAAAACGAAATTTGAAAATGTAAAAAGCAATCTTTCTCTTTTGCAAAACGACGGATCGCGCGGATTTCACAATTTTATCTTTTCTCTGGAGGTTGCATCGCTCGCGGCCGCCGATCTCAAGGAAATCAAGGCCGCCGTCAAATAAGGTGCGCCACGGAAGGCCCGGGCCGGCCGAACTGAAGCGGAAATTCGGCGCCCGCCGACGCCTCCAAAACGAAATCCCGGGTCGCGCGTCTTTTTTCATGAGTGATGGGGACTATGGCTGCAGACATCTACAAAGAAATTTTTGAGCTCAGATCGAAAGGGCTGCGAGCGGCGCTTGCGACGATCGTCGTAACCAAGGGCGCCACTCCGCGCAAGGATTCCTCGAAAATGCTGGTTTATGAAGACGGCCGCAGGTCGGGCACGATCGGCGGAGGCTTCACCGAAAATGAAGCTTGCCGCGAGGCTTTGGCCGCCCTGGCGACCGGCAAGCCAAAACTGTTGAGCTTTGATTTAAGCGGCGTCGATCATGACGAAAGCGCTCTTGTCTGTGGAGGATCTATGCAGGTTTACGTGGAACCAATCGTTCCGGATCCGACCCTCTTCATCTTCGGCGCCGGCTTCGTCAGCAAAGCCGTGGCCGAAGCCGTCAAACCCATCGGATTCAGGATCGCTATCGTCGACGACCGGGGCGAGCACGCCAATTCCGAAAAATTTCCCATGGCGGACGATTTTTATGTCGACCGGTGGGAAGAAGCGTTCAGAAAACTCCCGGTCGACCGCCATTCTTACCTGTTCATTGCAACTCGGGGGCACGCCCTGGACTTGAGCTGCCTCCGATTCGCCTTGTCGTCTCCGGCCAAATACATCGGCATGCTGGGGAGCATGAAAAAAGTTCAGTCTTATTACGATCTTCTGGAAGAGGAAGGAATCGATCGGGCGGAATTCCAGCGCGTTTGCATCCCTGCGGGAATCGACATCGGCTCCGAAACAGCCGAAGAAATCGCCGCCAGCATCGCCGCCGAACTTGTCGCCATTCGCAAGAATCTGGATATTCAGTCCATGCGGGTTGCGTTACGGAATATCCGGAACTCCGGCGCGCCTTCCTGATCCGCGGGACTGCGCGCGCACTTGCCTGCCGAATCCTGAGAAAAGGTCGACCCGCAGGTCGTTACTGCAAACGCCATGCGAGTCGACCGGCAGATTTTTGAGGCGCTCCTGGCTTTTTCTTTTCGGGCGCTATTTTGCCGCGGCCAGCTGGTTTGCAAGCCTGATCCCGTCCACCAGGGTCATGCGGCCGATGCCATAGATCGCCCGATCGGCGCCGCGATCGGTTGAGATCAAACGCAGCGGGGCTTCCTTGCCGGCGAGAGGCTTGCCGTCGACGTCCCAAATCAGCCAGATTTTCGACGGCCCGTTTTTCGGCATAAGTTCCGCAAGCGAGAAGAAGACCCGATAGCCGTCGTGAGCCTCCAGGATGACAAAGAACGAAAGATCGTAGTGTTTGGGAGTCTTTTCGGTTTTGAGTCCCGCCGCTTGGATCAAAGAGAAAAGCGGGACGCCCGTCGCGGTTTTCTGCTCCTTCTTTTCGCCTGCGAATTGCACTGTCTGGATTTCCTTGGCGAACTTCTGTTTGAGATCTTCCACCGACCACAGGCCCGGCTTTAAAACATCGCCGCGAATCGCGATGCCGGTCTTTTCACCTTGAGAATAGAGAGAAGGAGCTGCAATGAATGCAGCGGCAAGAAGGATGATCCATTTGACATACGCACTCATAGCAGCCTCCCTTATGAGAAAATAGACTCGGACGCTATTCCCTTTCATACACTATTTTCCCTGTGTCATGGGTTCCGTAGCCGCCCATACGGGCGACAGCGGCTTTGAACTCGTCGAGGTTGAGCAATTTGCGGAGAGAGGAAACAGCTTCAGAGGAGAAAAAAGCCTTGGGAATGATCAGATCGAATCGTTCGTTCGCGACAGGAATAAAATCCAAATTCAGCGCATTGGCCGCCGCGCGAATGCCCATTCCGACGTTCGCGGCGCCCCTAAAAACAGCCAGAGCCACTTCCATATGCGTGTGCGCCATTGTGCCGTAGCCCGAAATCTCCGACGGATCGACATCTTCTTCCTTCAGCTTAAAATCCAGCAAGACCCTGGTTCCCGATCCGGCTTGCCGATTGATAAACACAGCCTTTTTGTTCGCAATATCTTTCAATGTCCTGATTCCGAATGGATTCCCGCGCGGGATGAGAAAGCCTTGCTCGCGATGCGCCAGGTTTACCATCCGGATCCTGAGATCGGGAAAGCTCCTTTTGATAAAAGGGACGTTGTATTCGCCTGTTTCAGCGTCCAGCAAATGGGATGCCGCTATATGACAGGTTCCGTCCCGGAGCGCATTCAATCCCGCCAGACTTCCAAGGTTTGAGAGCGACACCGTCAGGCGGGGCCATCGGGAGTGGATGCTTTTTGTCAAAGCCTCCAATGCGAGATCGTTGCTCCCCGCAATGACAATCCTGCCGCCCGATAGCGCCGGATCCTGTTCGCCGCCAACCATTTTTTTCGCGCTGGCGACGAGCCATTCCCTAACGAGCTGCCGGGGGAAAAGCCATTTGCCTGTAACTCGGGTCGCCGGCAGTTTTTTTTCTTTGATCAGGCGATAAATCTGGTTTTTATTGATATTCAAATATTCCGCAAGGTCCTCTGTGGTGAGCATCTCTTTAATCATTGGACCGGGATTCTCCATTAGAAAGCTTAACCCGGATTAAGCATCGGAAAAGATTATATGCCACAGAAGCCGCAGAGGTCTCAGAGAAAAAATTCAGCCTCTGCAGCCAATGATTGGTCTTCGCAGACCGCAGTTTTGCGTAAAAAAATAACTTTTTGTTACAATTTTACGCATTTTTGCCCTATCCTTGTTGGCTAGCATATCTTAATCAAACCAGTTTGCAGGTATTAAAGAAGGAGAATGCTCTATGGCTGAAACCGAAAAGGCCGAAAGCAAAAGCAAAAAAGTCCTGAGGCGCGATTTTCTAGCCGGCGGCGTTGCGGTTACAGCCGGCGCCCTGGCGAGCGCCTCCGGATCGGCGGCGGCTGCATTGGCGTCGCCGCAGCAAAAAGTTGCTTATGAAGCTTCCAAAGGATACATTGTTTACGACAGCAGACTCTGCCTGGGATGTCAGAGTTGCATGTTTGCCTGCTCTATGACTCATGAAGGGGAAGCGAATCTTTCGTTGTCCCGAATTCAAATCATCCGGGACGCTCCTTCCTTTACCAAGTATCCATACGACATCGTCATGTCGGTATGCCGGCAGTGCGTCTCTCCGCTGTGCGTCCAGAATTGCCCCACGGGCGCCTGCCACGTGGATGCGGCCAACGGCAACATCCGAAGGATCGACCAGGCAAAATGCATCGGCTGTCAGCGTTGCATTCAATCCTGTCCGCAGAGGCCGCACCGGACGGTCTGGAACCCGGTGAAAAAGAAATCAATCAAGTGCGATTTATGCGCCGACGCCCCCTACTGGAGCCAGAAGGGCGGTCCGGACGGAAAGCAGGCCTGCGTGGAAACCTGTTTGGCTAAAGCGCTAAAACTGGTAGCTGAAGCTCCTCCGCAGCAGGACATCCACGGCTACGACATCAATCTGGCGCCGGCGGCAAAGCCGGGAGGATTTGGATTCCCCAAAATGGCCCCAAAACCGGCGGCAAAGACGGGAGGAGCATAATATGGCAAATGGATATGCAGGGAAAATACTGCTGGTCAATCTGACGGCAAAATCGACCAGCGTCATCGACACGGCAAAATATGAAGAATTCGGCGGGGGAGTCGGAATCGGCGCCGCAATTTTCTGGGACCTGGCGGTGACGCCGGGCGATTGGGATCTGCAGGACGCCTTCGATCCAAGGAATGTCATTTCGCTGATGTCCGGCCCGCTCGCGGCCACCGGAGTTCCCGGCGCCGGAAGAACCAGCATCTGCGCCATAGCTCCGGAGCCCTTTCCGACGCCATTATTCCACCGGACCAGCATGGGCGGCAGGTTTGCCACCATGCTGAAACAGGCCGGATGGGACGGAGTCGTTGTCCAGGGCAAAGCGGACAGGCCGGTCTGGATCAATATCATCAACGATAAAGTGACGATTGAGGACGGCAAATCGCTCTGGGGCTTAAATACCTTTGAGACGCAAGGGCAAATTTTATCCGCAGTCGCGGGGCGAACCCGATTCGGCGATGAGTGGCACAAAATCGAAGACGCGTACACGACGGCCAGGCCCCAGATCGTCTGCATCGGCCCTGTAGGGGAATCGATGTCCAGAGTCGCCGCCCTGATTCACGGCAGCGGCGTCAGCGCCCGCACCGGCGGCTTCGGAGGCGTTTTCGGATCCAAGAACCTGAAAGCCATCAGCGTAATCGGCACAGGCAGCATTCAGGCTGCGGACCCCAAGGGGCTTGTGGATCTCCGTATAGAACACATCAAAAACGCCGGCGGCAGAATGATATCGGCGGGTGCAGCTTGCTGCATGCCCTGCGTCAACCCCGACCGGAGGAGAAACTCCTATTACGGCGGCGAATCCATGTGCGCGGATGAGTACTGGTTCCGGGGCGACGGCATGCGAGGCGCGGATATTGCCATCAAATGGGGAATCTGCACGTGGTGCACCAAATTCGGAGGCGCCATGGACGCCAAAATGCCCAACGCCCCCGCGCCGTTCAAGGGAAGCGTGCCCATGGAGCCGGGCATGGGATGGTATATCAAATATCTCTACGACCTCGGAGTTCTGGGGCCGGGCAAAAAAATCGAATCGCACCCTCTGCCGATGGATCAGTGGGACAAATTGACTTTTCGCGAGGTCTTTTGCGATGCCATCGCCAGAAAAATCGGAATAGGCGCAGATCTGGCGGAAGGAATACTGGAAGCCGCAAAAAAGTGGGGAAGACTGGAAGAAGACTTGAACTCCGGAGCTTTGCGCCTCCCGGCGTATGGCGCCAGCTGGCACCATACGCTTCCAGGCGTGGACTGGGCCTATGCCTATATCTTAATGTCTGGAGACCCCATGTGGCATGGGTTTATGACCTCCGTATCGGGCGGAGGCGGATTCGGAGGAGGGGGAAGCGCGTCGTCCGCCGAGCAGTTGGTCCAGAAGATAGCCGCCAAGATGGTCCCGTTTTCCGACGATCCGCTGATGCTCAGCAATTGCTGGAAAGGGGAAGAAGCGAGAAAAACCGGCATTTACTCCGAACACAAAGCCAAAATGGTAGCCTGGGCGAGACGTTTCGCCGGGTTCTACAACGAATCCATGTCCATCTGCGAAATGATGCTGCCGAATTTTGGCAGCTCCAGCCCAGACATAGAATATCGCTACTATCAGGCTGTCGCCGGCAGCAAGAATTCCTTTGCCGATACTATCGAAATCGGGAGAAAAATCTGGAACATGGAAAGAGCGATACGCGTGATGGCCGGAAGGCATCGCGACAAAGAGCAGTTTGCTCCATTCATGTTCATGCCCGGCGCCACTTTCAACATGGGCATGAGCCAGAAGCCCGTATACCAGGACGGCAAGTGGAGTTTTGAGAATCAGAGTGATCTGTATCTGGACAGAGAAGGCGTAGAACTGTTCAAAACCAACTTCTACAAGCTGGAAGGCTGGGATGTCAAAACCGGCTGGCCTACCAGGAAAACCCTGGAAGGATTGGGGATGAAGAAGGTCGCCGACGTTATGGCGGCTAAAGGCAAGCTGGGCGCCTGATTTTCAAGACGCCACGGATTTCGCTGATTTCCGATATCTTTAATCAGCGAAATCGAAAGAATGCCCGTTCAATGACAGCTGCGATCACAAAGGCGGTAAAAACTCGTTTTATATCATTGCCATCCGAATCAATCGCTGGCAGCCCGCAGTGAAAGTACAATGGGCTGCCAGCCGACGGGAGCCGGGGATTTTCGATGGGAGAAGGTTTGCCATCAACGGATGGCGAACGAAAAGATCGTATTTGGGGAAGCTCCGAAAAACGATAAGGCCGACCCAGACGCCGGCGCTTCCGGAGGCTGACGGCAGATCGATCCTTTGCTGAGGCGATGCACCGCGTCGGTTTGGAGCGGCCCCTGCCGGAACAGCTCCACGTCGTGCGTTGAAATTGCGATCGTGCAGCCGTCTTTTTTCAATTCAGCGAAGATTTCAAGCAGCCGCTGAGCCGAATCCGCGTCGATGTTCGAAGTCGGCTCGTCGGCCAGAAGGAATTCGGGCTTGTTGATGAGGGCGCGAGCGGCTGAAACGCGCTGCTGCTCTCCGCCGCTCATCTCCTCCGGCCTGTGAAAGATGCGGCTGCCGAGCCCGAGACGCTCGAGAAGAGGGGAGGCGCGCCGGAACCGCTCCTTTTCACGCACTCCAAGCGGCACAAGACCGATTGCGGCATTTTCCCAGGCTGTCATGCGCGAAAGCAGGTGAAACTCCTGGAAGATGAAGCCGATCTTCTTCCTTCTTATGCGGCAAAGCTCTTCCTCGCTGGCGTCCGTCACATCTTCGCCGCCGTGAAACGCGCGCCCCGCAGACGGACGGTCCAGGCAGCCCAGAATATTGAGCAAAGTGCTTTTCCCGGACCCTGAGGGGCCCGAGATGAGAACGGTCTGCCCTCTTGAAATGCGCAGGGTGACGTTTTTGAGCGCGTCAATCCTTTCGCGCCCATGAAGGCGATAAGCTTTGGAAACGTCCTCGACTTCCGCGACAAACAAGTTCTTGGCCATGGCTATCGCATCGTCTCCGCGGGAGAAGTCGCCGCCATCCTCCAGGCGTTCAGCAGACTCCCGGCCATCGTCAGGGTAAAGGCAAGAAGAAACGACAGGAATGCGGGAACCGGAACAAAGCGGGCCGGCAAAGGGAAAGCAGGCATGGCGCCGGACTCGCCAATAAAAAACTGGGCGATAAAAAATCCATTCAACATGCGGATCCAGACGAATGCCGCGGCAAGCGCAAGGCAGGCGGAGAAAATGCTGATCAATGCGTTCTCCCACAAAATGAGTTCCACGACGTCAAGCGTCTGCCAGCCGACGGCCTTAAGCGAACCGATCTCTTTCCGCCGCTCCGTCCAGCCCAGTCCGCTCAGGATGAAAACTAGCGGGATCGCCAGGGCAAATGCCGCGATGTAAAAGGCTGTGAAAACGCCCGACCTGGACTCAAATCCTTTCTGGAAATAGCTGTGGACCAATTCTTTGCTCTGGATTCTGATGGGCGGATTTTTCAAATTCTCCATCTGAAGATAAATGCCCGCCTCGGCGCTTTGTCCGGGTTTCGCATAGACAAGAAAATCCGTCGCCATTTCCTTCATCCGAAAAAGTTCGCCTGCGTCTTCCAGCGACATGTAAATGAGACTTGCGCTCCACATAGTGGATTTTGGCGAAAAAACGCCGGCCACCGTGAATTGTTTGGAGCGGTTGATGGGCAAATAAAACTTTGATCCCGGGCCGATCCCGTACCGGCGGCTTAGGGCGGCGCCCACCGCCGCTTCGCCCCGCCTTTGAATAGGACGGCCCCCCGTCGCCAGCAGAGAATCGGGCAGTGCGCCATCCGGCATCCCGACAATCGCCACCGGCCGCTCCTTCAGGTAAGCCCTCCCGACGATGCGGGGCACAACCCTGTCGACTCCGGGAAGCTTGCGAAAGCGGTCGAGGTCGGCGAGAGGCATCGGGGAGCTGCTCCCCGCCGAATCTCCGGTTACATAAAAATCCGCGCCTTCTTCCACGGATATTTTTGACTGCAGCTTGATTCCTTCGGATATTGAAATCGCCGCAAGAAACGGAAAAAGTATGGCCGCCAGAGACAGGATCAAGGCAAGGGATCGAAACGGATTCCTTTGGATAAGATTGCCGCCGGCGGCCAAAATCAGGTTGACATGTCGATGGGGATTCTGCCCGTCGGTCATCGCTCAATCCTGATCGTAAGATCTTCCCGGGGCAGTTCTGTTATCGCAACTGTCGCAGACGCCGCTGCGGGACTGTAGGGAAGGCTTCCGGGGACAGGCCACAAACCCGAATCGTCCACCGCCTGAAGCCGCGGATCGTAATGCAGCAGATTCCATGCGGGCGCCGCGGCCGAGCCCATCCCCAAACCTCCGACGGTGCGCTGGAACAATCTCATTGTGCTCGTTTCGGGAAAGCGGCTCTCCTTTCCGCCCCAAAACGCCAGGAGCGGAACAACCAGGCATAATGCGGCAATGGCCGCGACGGCTGGGATCTTTCCGCTGGATTCAAGTGATCGTTTCAACGCCGCGCCTTTCGCTCCGCCCAAACGGACAAGGACTCCTGGTAGTTCAATACCCTGCCCCCGAATTTCCTCTGGAATTTTTCGGCGTCCGCGCGTTTCCGGAATGCGATGAAACCCGGCGCCATGTCCGGCACAATTTTGCCGCCGAAAACATAAAAGCCGGTCTGAGCGTCAAAAAGACTTCCGGCATCGTAGTCTTTTGCCTTGGAAGATTTGAATTTGTCCCGGTGGAGGATGTGTTGCGTCAGGCCGCACTGAACCCCGCATGTTTTCGTGACGCTCCCGTCGGCCCAGCGGATTTCATATTGAGTCCGGCGGTATTTCGACAAGTCCATGCCGCATTGGCCGCATCGTTCCACCGCCTGCCCGGCCAGAAGCAGCGCTGCCAAAAGAATGCGAAGCATCGGTTTTTTCTCCTCGATAGATATTAAACACGAACCCTGCGAACCACACGAAAATATTTCGCATAAAAAACGCTCGCGCTTCGCCGGACTGCTGCCCGGGGAGCAGCCAAAGACTCATCAAAGCTCGAGTCTGCGCAGGCGGAGTGCGTTGCTGATGACCGAAACCGAGCTGAACGTCATGGCGGCGCTGGCGATCATCGGGTTGAGGAGCAAGCCGGCCGCCGGGTAGAGCGCGCCGGCCGCGAGAGGCACGCCAACGATATTGTAGATAAACGCAAAGAACAGGTTCTGGCGGATGTTCCGCATCGTTCCCCTGCTGAGCCTGAGCGCGCGCACGACGCCGCGCAAGTCCCCTTTCACGAGCGTGACGGAGGCGCTTGCAATGGCGACATCCGTTCCCGTCCCCATCGCGATTCCGACTTGCGCCTGAGCCAGAGCCGGAGCGTCATTGACGCCGTCTCCGGCCATGGCCACGATTCTACCCTGCTCTTGCAGGCGTTTGACGCATTCGCTCTTCAAGCCGGGGGACGCTTCGGCTATGACCTCGTCGATCCCAAGCTGGCGCGCGACGAAATCCGCGGTCGCTTTATTGTCTCCGGTGATCATGACGATGCGGATTCCTTCCCGGTGAAGATCCCGGATGGCTTCGGGCGTCGATTGTTTGATGGGATCCGAAATGGCCAGCAATCCGGCCGGGACGCGGTCGATCGATACAAACACAACCGTCCGGCCCTGCTTCTGGAAAGTTTCGGCCGCGGAGGCCAGCGGCCCGGGATCCGCCGCGAACTCCTCTCGGAGTTCGCGGCTGCCGATCGCCACCGACCTGCCCTCGACGATTCCAGACACGCCTCTGCCCGTTATCGATCGGAATTGATCGGCGCCGGCCGGCCTCAGGCCGCGTTCGGAGGCAGCGGACAAAACGGCTGCAGCCAGAGGGTGCTCGCTTCCCTGCTCCACGCTTGCGGCGAAACGCAACACTTCAGCCTCGCTCCAGCCGCCGGCGGTTTGAATCGCGGTTACGCGAGGCTTGCCTTCCGTCAACGTTCCCGTTTTATCCACGACCAGCGTGTCGACCCTTTCCAACGACTGCAACGCTTCGGCGTTTTTCAGCAGCACTCCCGCTCTTGCACCGCGCCCTGCGCCCACCATGACGGACATGGGAGTCGCCAGGCCCAAAGCGCAAGGGCATGCGATGATAAGGACGGCGACTGCGTTGGCCAGCGCATGGACCAGGCGCGGCGCAGGGCCGGTCAAGCTCCAGATCGCGAAAGTGGCAGCCGCGGCCAAAACGACCGCAGGGACAAAATAGGAGGAGATCCTGTCGACCAGCAGCTGAATGGGCGCCCGGCTTCGCTGACACTCGGCGACCATCCGGACGATTTGGGCGAGAAGCGTATCGCCGCCCACTTTTAAGGCTTTCATCACGAAAGTCCCGTTGCCGTTCAGCGTTCCGCCGGTCACCGGACTCTGAGCCTTCTTTTCGACAGGCATCGGCTCGCCGGTCACCATCGATTCATCCACAAAACTTTCTCCCTCCACGACGACTCCGTCGACCGGCACTCTTTCGCCGGGCCGGAGTCTTAAATAATCGCCCTGGCTTACCTGATCGATGGAGACGTCCCGCTCGGACCCGTCGCGTTCGATTATGCGGGCGGTTTTCGGGGCAAGTCCGAGAAGCGCTCGTATCGCGTCGCCAGTCCGGCTGCGGGCTCGCAATTCGAGGACTTGCCCCAACAAGACAAGAGTGATGATTACGGCGGAAGCTTCAAAATAGACTTCGGGAGCGCCGCCATGGCCAAGGAACGATTCGGGGAGCCGGCGCGGAAACATTACGGCAAATAGACTGTACAGATAAGCTGTTCCGGTTCCCATGGAAACGAGAGTGAACATATTGGGGCTACGATGGATAATGGAAATCCATGCACGCTGAAAAAAAGGCCATCCTCCCCATAAAACAACGGGCGTGGCAAGGATGAACTGCAGCCACACCCCCCGCCCGGAATTGGAGTGGGCGGCCATTTCACCCATGGCGACCAGCAGAATCGGAGCCGTAAACAGGAGGCTGATCCAGAACCGGCGCTTCATTAAACCCAGTTCGGGATTTTCTTCTTCCTGCAATGCCTCAGTCTGCCGTTCCAGCGCCATTCCACATTTCGGGCAGGGCCCCGGTTTATTTTGAAGGACCTCCGGGTCCATCGGGCAGATATAAACGCCGGCGGGAGTGTCGGCCTTCGAAGTCTTTTTCGGAATCAGATAAGCGCCGGGATCCCGGCCGAATTTCTCCATGCACGCGGGGTTGCAGAAATAGTAAGCTTTCCCCTCCCAGTTTGATTTACCCGCCGCTTTTTCAGGCGCGAACTTCATGCCGCAAACCGGATCGACAACTTCTTCACATCCATTACGGGATTTCAAGACATTCTCTCCGTCTTATTATCAATATAATAAGATTCATCCCTGTGAAGACGCAAAGGCCGCAAAATAGTTTTAAAATCCCAGGGAATTCAAGAAGGCCTTTGACAACAGCGCCGGCGTGTTTGCTAAAGATATTGCCGACAATGCAATAACAGGCATATAATGCCCCTAAAAGAGGAAAGCCACAAGTTAGGGGATTGGATGCTAGGGGTTATTCTTACTCTTCTTGCGATATTTCTGGCAATCTGTCTCGCTCTCTACCGGGCGGATCATCCACTGGATTCCTGCCTGCAATCTCTTCTCAACATCAAGCCCAAAAAGATAACGAAGAGGTAGCGGCGCGCCGGATGTCAGGACGAGTGGAAGTTGTGGGGCGGCGATTGCCTCGAGGCATTCCGAAACCGGGCGTTTTGACGAACGGCTGCACCGGGACAATAATCGCCGCACCCGGAGTCCGTTGCATTTTCATTATGAACGGTTTTCCATTCAGAGGCCGGGACGGCTAAGAATTGTTCCACAATCCGGGGATCGAGCTCGGCGCCGGACATTTTTTTTATTTCAAGCGCCGCCGATTCGAAACTCAGCGGGATCCTGGGCGGACGGGCCGACGTGAAATCCTCGAAAGCCTCGGCCACAGCATAAATGCGCGCTCCCAGATTTATCTCTTCGCCCTTGCAGCCAAGGGGGTAGCCTTTTCCGTCGAACCGTTCATGATGGTGCAGCACTAATTGGGCGGCTTCTTTCAGGAACTTGATTTTACAGAGGATTTTGTATCCGATTTCGGGATGTTTCCTCATCAAAGCCTTTTCGTTTTCATCAAGCCCGTCTGTCTTCTTCAGCAACGCGTCGGGTATCCCGATTTTTCCGATATCGTGCAGCAGCACCCCTTGTTCCACAACCCTCGTTTGCGATTCGTCGAGGCCCAGCTGCCGGGCCAGACAGGCGGCATAGGCGGTCACACGCAAAGAGTGTCCGTCGGGATCGGCGTCCCGGCTGTCCAGGGCTTTGCTCAAAGCCACCAGAGTCGAGTGATAGGTCTGTTTAAGAGTCGCCAGGGCTTCATTCAGTTGACCGGTGCGGTTTTCAACCTGCTCTTCCAGAGTTTTCTGGTAGCTCCGGTTCTCCATCACCAGGCGGCGCTTTTCCAGGGCGCGTGAAACGCTGATCGACATCTCTTCCAGCGTGAAAGGCTTGGTTATGTAATCGAATGCGCCGAGCTTCAATGCGTCGACGGCAATCTCAATGTCGACGATGGATGCAACCAGAATAACCGCAATGTCCGGGCGGATGCGCATCACATCCTTCAAGAGAGAGGCGCCGCCAGTTTCCGGATTGAAAATGTCCGCCAGCATGAGGTCGAAGGGTTTGCCGGCCAGCAATTCAAGAGCGGTCTCGCTGTCTTTACAGGCTTCACAGGCATAGCCCAACCCTGTGAGTTTGCGGACGATCAGGTCTCTGAGGACGGCTTCATCCTCGGCGATGAGGATGCGCGTTGGACGGAAAATCGAGCTGATGGAGCATTGAGAACACTGCATAAAAATATTTTGCGCCCCGGTCGCGGCAAAGTGCTTCCGGCCGGATGGAATCTCCATAAGGCTTATCGGCCTCAGGGGAAAAATCATTCGGTGGATTATCGGAGTCCTGCAGCTCACAATTAAGGCGCCCGGAAGCTTTTCCGCCGCATCGGGATTTATTTTAAATTTTCGGGAGGAAACGTGGCGCCGTGCAAAGCGCCGGTCGCGACAATTATTCTAATCGGAAATCCGAATCCGGCCGAAATGCAATCCGAATTGGCCGGAAAATCCGGCAGACTTGTCGCTGAAAAGGCCTTAGCGATTGCGCGAAAATAAATCACATTTTGCCGCCGGTTCTCAGGTTGGCTGAACATGCGAGAAAGTGGCGCGGATTATTGCCGGCTTGCGAAATCCATTCACCCGTCAAGGAGCGTATGGTTTCAAAATCGGATGCAAAAAAAAGTTTGGTGATGAAATTCGGAGGGACTTCCGTCGGATCCTCCGAAGCCCTTGCACAGGCAATGGCAATAGTGGAATCCAGCCGCCCGAAGTGGCCGCGAATGGTTGTGGTCGTGTCGGCGCTATCGGGGACGACGAATCTTTTGCTCGAAAGCGCAATTCAGGCGGCGCAAGGCAAAGAGAAAGTTTACGTCAAAGCAGATTCCGAATTGAGAACCCGTCATTCGGATATGGCTGCGGCTATGATCCCTCCGGGAACTCACAGAGA
Source organism: uncultured Acidobacteriota bacterium (assembly GCA_964642735.1). Classification (GTDB taxonomy): domain Bacteria; phylum Acidobacteriota; class UBA6911; order UBA6911; family UBA6911; genus UBA6911. The sequence continues at coordinate 1,634 of CAZXSV010000083.1, read as the reverse complement.
CCGGCTTAAAACTCAGTTGGACGGATTGATCGATGAATTCAGCCGGCTGTGCCATGCGATCAAGGTGCTCGGAGAGGCGACTCCCCGCGCATTGGACGCCATAGCCGGCCTCGGCGAACGGCTTTCGTCCAGATTGTTTGCTGCCGCGCTGCAGGAAAGAGGAATTGCGGCCGAAGCGGTGGACGCATCCGAACTGATCGTCACGGACTCTCAATTCCAATCCGCCGTGCCTGACTTTGCCGCCAGCGCTGAGAAAACAGGGCGGCGCCTGGAACCTCTGCTGGAAAAAGGGCAAACGCCCGTCGTGACCGGCTTTATCGGCGCCACAGCGGGTGGAGTCCCAACAACTCTCGGACGCGGCGGCAGCGACTATTCCGCGGCAATTTTGGGAACTATCCTCAACGCAACCGAAGTCTGGATCTGGACAGACGTGGACGGGGTCATGACGGCGGATCCCCGCTTCTTTCCCAAAGCGCATACGATTCCGGAACTGACGTTGCGTGAAGTGGGCGAGCTGGCGTATTTTGGCGCCAAAGTGCTTCACCCAAAAACCATACGTCCGGTCATCGACAAGGGAATCAGGCTGCGGGTGTGCAACACATTCGCCCCCGAAAAACCGGGCACCTATGTGATCCGGGAACGCAAAACTCGCGAAGCCGGCATCATAAGGGCCATTACCGATATTCGGGGGATTCAGTTAATCACAGTCGAAGGCCGCGGCATGATGGGAGTAGTCGGCGTTGCAGCCAGAACATTCAAAGCCGTCGCCGAGACCGGCACCAGCGTTCAATTGATATCCCAAGCCTCTTCCGAGCAATCCATCTGTTTTACCGTTCCGCAGGAAAGTTCCTCAAGGGTCTGCTCCGCTCTGAAACAGGAATTCGCAGCTGAAATCGCCCGCAAAGACATCGACGGCGTATGGAACACCCAAGAGGCGGTCATCATTACGGTCGTCGGGGAGGGAATGCGCAACACGCCGGGGGTTGCCGGCCGCATTTTCAGCGCACTGGGAAATGCAGGCGCCAATGTCGTGGCGATTGCGCAAGGATCTTCCGAAGTCTCGATCAGTCTCGTTCTCGACGCCCGGGAAACCGAAAAAGCGATGAAAGCCCTGCATGGCCTGATTGAAAAATAGAGAATGCGGCCGGGCGGCTGGAAATTATTAGATTGAAAAATGGTAATCCCAACGCTTCTGTTACCGATAAAGACATGGGGTGGCCATTTTATCTGAAACGGGGTTCTGACGGCGGGACACCTTCAGCGCCTCAATTCGCGGCCGCCCCGCTTTTTATTGAAATCTTCGCCCTTCGCCCAAATCCCCATCCGGATCGTCGGAATCCCTGCACCTTAAAATCTGATGTTTATAGTATTTGAATACTGCAGCTTAATTAATACATGAAAACTGTTTTCATCTATTGATTGTTCTGAAGATTTACACATTATCAAAAAACAACAATAGCGGATCATTGACCGGAAAACCTCGCATCGTTTAAATGTTGATATTATATAACTTATGCAATAGCAGGCGAAAGTTCGCCGGATTGATTCCTGGACCGATTATTGCGTGATGGTATGCGAGGCTAGCCCCTTGATGCGGGCAGTCGCGAAGCTGAGCTGCCGGAGAATACATTCCC
>CAZXSV010000082.1:0-20326 GCA_964642735.1 uncultured Acidobacteriota bacterium | reverse complement strand
GCTCGTCGCTCGCGCCTGGCCAGCGAGTCTGGGGGCCAGCAGCAAAGTGCAAACGTTATTCATTGACAGGCCCTTAGAACGCGGTTTCGGGACAATGACGCCCGATCAACAACCACAACTACTTCATAATATTGAAGCAGACAGCATTTTGGAGGCGATAGCGACGATCATCAAGGGAGCAAACATGGAGAGTTGGCAGAAACCATGGATCAGGCGGCTGCTCTGACTTTGCTCTCCAATTTGGCAGTTGCCGCCAAACGGAGATCGTGTTCGGCTTGAAGATTCATCCAAAATTGCGCCGGAAGACCGGAATATTTGCCAAGCCGCAAGGCCGTCTCGTCTGAGATTGCCCGTTTGCAGCGAAGCACTAGCCCGGAAAATCCAGATCCTTTGCCAAGCGGCAAGCCGTTATCTTCATTGGTTCCATGAATTCGGTCCTCAGAATCCCGCCCGGATGAACCGTTCAAGCTTCCTCCGATTTCCCCGCAGTGCTGAACGATCTCTTTCGTTGCCGCTCTTTGCCTTTTGAGCGCGGGCTGGCTTCAAGTCGTATATTCCACATGAATGCTATTGTTTTAGCAGGGCAGTCCAGTGAAGCAGGACCGTGATATCGGATTGCGGGACGCTCGAAACCCGAACGAGAACGCGCCGCCCTTTGGTGTCGACGTCGAAGCTGTGAGACGACCACCAGAAAAGGGGGCCGGCATGGATGCGCCGTCGCCCGCTGAATTCCGGAGGGTTTGCCGGTTTGACATCAAGGCTCAGCAGCTCTAAAGTCGTCGCATTGACATAGAACAATTTTTTCCCGTCACTGCTCCAGAGTACGTCCGCCGCATTGTCGGATACGATAGACAGCTTTGTGCTGGAGGGCGGGAAAGTCGTGAGATAGATTTCGTAGCGGCCTGACTCATTGGTTTGGTAAATCAGCCATCGCCCGTCCGGTGATACTACGGCATCTACCTCACCGACAGGGGTGTTGAGGAGCGGGATGGATTTGCGGTCAGCGAAGGAAAACATCCACGCGTCGGAAGCCCCTGTTCCTCGGACGATTTCCATGTACAGCAGATACCGTCCGTCTGGAGACCATTGATAGGGCCAGACTTCGTTTTTATTAGGGACAATCAGCTCTTCTCCCCCCAAGCCGCTTGAGTCTTTTCGATACAGGCCGAGACCGCTCTGGCGCAAGGACCAGAACACGATCGAGCGTCCGTCAGGCGACCAGACGGGGGCGCGGTCATCCGCGGGATCGGACGTGAACCTTTTCAAAGCGCCGCCTGCAAACTCCAGGATCCAGATATCCATCGTCGAATCAGCGGACTCTCTATTGGCAAAAGCAAGCCTGGCACCGTCCGGCGAGAGAGATGGATCGGTATAATACCCGGGACGCAATGCAGGGCCGATTTCCCTGCCGTCCCAATCGACCCATAAAAAACGATCGGGAACGCTCGAATTGTTGCGGTAGATGACCGTTCTGTTTTCTGATACCGACACCGGTGCAATCGCACGCTCTGCCAGCCTCACAGGACTGCCGGACAGTTCAAGTTTTTTCGTGTCGAAAGGCTGAGCCCACAGCTTGTTGTTTTGGAGAAATAACAGCTGGCCGGGGTGCGCGTAAACGGCCGGATCTGCGGCTCCTTTCAAAACCGTCTTTGCAGACGGCGAATCCAGCGAGCCAATCCTGACTTCGTTATGACCGGCAATATCCCCCAATGAGAAATACAAGAAATGGTCGCCGTCCGGAAGAAACTGAGGCCAGCTGTGGTTGATTTCCTCCGGCTCTTTCAATGAAGTCACGGGCGTTATGGCGCCGCCGTTGGCGGGAACCTTCGACAGGGGACCGCGATCATTCAGGCTGGCAACAATGATATTGTCTTTGTTCCACGCGCCTGCCCCAAGGTTGGTTGATGAATCGCAGATCGCCTGAGGGGCGCCGCCTTTCAAGTCCACACGCTTCAGTTTTCCATGGGAAAAAAAAGCAATGGAACGGCTGTCGGGAGACCAGAATGGAGAACTGGCTTCCTCGGTCCCATCCAAAGGCCTTGCCTCCACGGAGTCGATCGAGCGAACGTATAGGGATTGTTTCCCGGTTGTCGCGTCGGCGCCGGTAAATACAAAATGGGTCCCATCGGGCGAAATCGCGGCGCAGCCGCGGCTGTTTTCGCCGACCGCCAGACTGATATCGGGAGGCATCCCAACCGTAAATCTCATCGGTTGAACGGCAGGAGTTTTACGGAAAATGTAATACAGGCAAGCTGCCGCGATTATTGATAAGATCGCAAGCGATGCGATCCAGATCTTCGAACCGTGCGAAGCCCTTGGAATGCTCGCCGCTGGTTCAACAAAACCGGGGGCTTCGGTGATTTGGATCCGCACGTCTGCGGCGTCGCGAAACCTTCGACTGACATCCTTTTCAAGACAACGATGAAGCACGAATCGAACGTTCGGCGGGACGACTGAAGGCAGCGCCTGCCAGTGTGGCTCGTCCTTTAAGACCGCAGCCAGGATTTCCGAAACTGCTCCCCCTTCGAAGGCTCTCTTTCCGGTGAGGCACTCGTACAGGATGCAGCCTAAAGCCCAGATATCCGCTCGCTTATCGACGGCTTTGCCTTTTGCCTGTTCCGGGCTCATATATGCGGCCGTTCCGAGCATCAGGCCCGGCTGCGTCGTTGCTTCCGCAATGGTGGGCGATTCTGACGAATCAGCATTCTGTGTTTCGTCCGACAGTGCCTTGCCCAGGCCGAAGTCCAGGATCTTAACCTTGTATTCCGGCGTGATCATCACGTTGGCGGGCTTCAGGTCCCGGTGGATGATGCCTCTGTCATGCGCCGCTTCCAGCCCATCGGCTATCTGACGGCAAATAGCCAGAGACTCCTCCATTGGGAGCGGTCTTTTGTTCAGCTTTTGCGCCAGCGTCTGCCCCTCGACCAGTTCAAGGACAAGGAAGCTTGTTCCGCCGGATTCTTCCAGGCCGTGGATGGCGGCGATGTTGGGATGATTCAGCGAAGCGAGCAGCTTGGCTTCGCGCTGGAACCGGGCCACACGGTTTGCGTCCCTGGCGAATTCTTGCGGCAAAACCTTGATCGCCACATCGCGGCCGAGTTTCTCATCCCGGGCGCGATAAACCTCCCCCATCCCGCCTTTGCCCAATTGGGAAGTGATACGATAATGACCCAGCATCTTGCCGATCATGAGGATTGCCTCCTCCACATCGATAGCCGGTTCAATGCAAGAAAACGATTTATAAAGATGAATCTATTTCAGACAAATTGTCAATGTGTTGTCTGCGTCTCATTGTTTTATTTTGTTCCGGAAAGGGAAGCATGGCAGGGAGGCTTTTATAAAATTGAGACTGTAAGATTATTGACATCGAAACATCCCGACCCGAAATCTGTCGTAAAAGCGGGGCGAATGCAATTCCTTATTGCTTTAAAACACTCCGTTTTCAAATCCTAAGCATAATTCCTAGTCTTGCGGCTGGACAGCTCCGAAAGGTCCAGGCGTCCGTGGTATCGGCTCCTATTAAGATCCAAAATCCGTTTGTATGGGGAATCTGTTACAATATACCCGTCATCTTGAATTGAGCTGCGGGGCAGGGCACGGCTGTGGACTGCAGGAGAGGAACCCCATGATCGGCAAGACGCTGCGCCACTGCCGGATCTCAGGTCGACGTCGCCCGTCACAGTCATCACTGACCGGGCAAAGGGGCTGAAGCAATAGGTTTGTTTGAAAAGGAGTTTTGGAAACGGCGCGCTTTTCACCGCTTGAACGCAATTACCTATTGGGTGCAACAGCATTGAGGAGGCAAAAAGTGGAGAGAAGAGACTTTTTTAAAGCAGGACTGGCGACCGGAATCGGCACGGTGGTTTTGGCGAACAAGGCGTTGGCGCTGGATTATTATCCAATGCCGTCCGACAAGAAGTGCGCCGTGCTCTTCGGGACCTGGTGCGGGAGCTCCCGCGACGCCGCAGTGTGGATCTCGGAAGGGATGGACGGGACGGCGGACGTCTTTGATGTGCGCGAAAATCCCGATCTCAAGGGATTCAATCACGTCGTCGTAGGCGGTTCCATTCGATCGGGCGCGACACGCAAAGAACTGCAAGACTACATCGCAAAGAATAAAGAAGCTCTGAAAGGCAAGGTCAGGGCTTTGTTTGCCGTGTGCGGCAACGGGGAGAAACCGGTGGGGCCGGCCCAGAAAACTTCTTATATCGATAATCATCTGGCGAAGATATTGGGCGTCGGCAATCTTCCATCAAGAGTATTCAACGGCAGGATCACGAAAGCCCTGATCGATCCCGAGAACCGCAAAAGAATGGTGGATATGTATCCCAGCTTCGCGGGCAAACCTCTGGAGGATTACGACCTTCTCAAACGCACGGATTGCCTGGCATTCGGCAGAGAGATTCTGGCCGGCGTCAAGTAGGAGGTTGAAAAGGGGGACGTCGCCGGCGTTCCCCTTCCATATTCCGTGTGTCGGGTGCGATCTCCCGCCAGGCAGCGGGCCTGCTTTTACCCCGCCTGCCGGAGCCAAGAATACAAAAGGCGCCGCCAGGGTTCAGTTCTTCGATAGGCCTCACGATCCGCTGACCTTCCTTGGCCCTGTCAAAGTGTTAGATGCAAAGATGACCATCATGGAAGGACCCATGAAAGACGGGCTGGGCCTGGGAGAAGTAGTTTCGCAATGGGAAGAGTAGCGTCTTTATTTCGCCAGTTGAGTGAATCGCAGGTTGCCGTCAATCATCTTTCACGGAAATTTGCCGAATGTGAAGTATAGTGAAGTATTTTAAGTCACTGGCGAAACAATGGATACGATGCTGTTTTTGGATCAAGTCTATGGGGGATTAACTGTTTCCGCCCTCCCCGACGAGTTTTGTAATATCGGAAAGGAACACCGGAAGATATGCCTCTCCCTGATACTGGCGGTCGTCGGAGAGAGCTTTGTCAAATCCCGATCTCTCGATGCGAGGACGAACCTGAAGCATCAGTTGCCGAACCTCCGACGATTGCAGAAGTGGATCAAGAGTTAAAAGTATCGGCTCGTTGATTTTCAGCCAGATGGTTTCAAGCGCGCTGAAAAGCGGAGGCCAGGAGATCCATTCCGGCAACCGCTCCTCCCGATTCAACAAGCGCATCCAGTGCTCCGCTTTAATCCAGTAATGCTTCTCGCGTCCTGATCTGCGCAATTGCACAACCCCGGACCGATTCATATCCACAAGCGCGCTTTGAACCGCGCGGCCGAAGCAATAGACATCGCGCGCGATTTTCGACGGGTGCGCGGATTCGTGAGTCAGGAGATAAAGAATGATTTCGCATCGGATGTTGATGCCGAACAGCGCCCGCAATTGCAGGAATAAATTCATCTGCCCGGCTGGACGAAAAGATCGAGAGTAGCCGCGCGGCCGCAACCTCCCGCGTTTGAATCCGTAACGCAAAAAACACGGATCCGGCTCTCCAATCGTCGGCAGCGCACGCATGTCTTTTGCAAAAAAAAGCTCTTCCGGAGAATGATTTGTTTGTGCAGATAGGGCAAGTTTTTTCCATTTCAGCACTTCCGAGCCCCTGCTCATTAATCCGGCCAGCGCCGCAAGAACGCTGCCTCCGGCGAAGTCTTCGGCGCCTGAAATGCGCTTAAGACGGAGGATGTTAATAAACGACCCGTTCTGCTGCAGCCAATCGATCGCCTCGTCAAACAAACGTGGATCGTGGCGGCCTAAAGTGCATGTGAACAGGAGCAACGCCTCTGGGTCAATGATCCCGCGATTTTCGCTCCGCGTATTGCCTGCCGCGCCCAGGGATGTCCATTGTCGCCACAGAAAATTCAGCAGCAATTCCCTGAGCTTTTCCCTAAATTCCATCAGCGACGGATTCATACCCGATCTGCCTCAGCATATCTTTCAAAATCATTTTGAACTCCGGCGAAATATCGTGCGTCATCGCCCAGCGAGCAGCCGCCTCAATTTCGGATTCATTCGGCTTAAGCGAAAGAAGATCATCAAGATGAACGCCGGCGCCGCTGTCTGCCGCGGCGTAAAGCTTGAAATGGATCTGGTCGTAACGCCCGATAAAACAGACTGTCAGGCGCGGTCCCAATATGCGCTCATCCAGGCGATCTTCAATGCCTTCAGGCACGCCCATCTGGAAAAGCCCGCTTTCATCGCTGCTCGGGCCGTTGTTTAACCAGTTATCCGCCAGCCCAAAATCCCGCGCCACCTCTTTCACTGCCTTAAGGAGATATTCCGGCAGCGGCGCCGGGCTTAGCAGGCGGCCGTTCGAATCCATCAATGCAACAACATCAACATCTTCGGTAGCACGCTGAGCCAACCCCCTGGCGACCAGGGCTGAACCGCCGCAGACAACAAGACGAATGGGCTCCGTCTCCGCAAGATCCAGCCGGGAAGCCAGGAGCTTCAGAGCCTTATCAAGATTTTCGATCCCTGTTATATCCATAATGATGTTAATAATACTAATATTACGCACTATTAGTATCATTATTTTAGTTGTCTGTCAAATGAAACCTTTTCTGCGGATCGAAAGCCGGCAGTTTTGCAGATAAGCCGCGAGAAATCAGGAAAAAGCCGGAAAAACCATGGCCACATATTAATTGGGGAAGGATTAAAAACCTGGGGACATTTGAAGCCTAACCAGGAGGCCCCTTTTTTCTTATGATACTCCCCGGATTCTGATTTTAAATAGCCGACCATAGCCTGATGGCTTTTCGGGATTTGGATGCTTCCTTCTATACCTTCTCCAAAGCTCTCAGGACTTTATCGGGAGTAATGGGAAAATCCAGAACCCGCTTGCCTATTGCGTTGTAGATAGCGGAAGAAGTAATGCCGGAAAGGCTGGCGCCGATATTTTCGCCGATTCCGTAAGCGCCGTATGGAGCATAGCCCAGATGGCTTTCGTGAAGAATGCAATCCACAACCGGGTAATCGTTCATTGTTCCCAGGTGGTAGTTGATGTGATCGAAATTGAGCCCCACTCCGGTTTTCGGGCAGTAGATTTTTTCTTCGGTCGCGCTTCGGCCGAGCCCCATGACAGCCCCGCCGTACTGTTGCCCCATGGCGCCCTGAGGATTGAAAATGTGGCCGATATCATTCACACAAACAATGTTGATTACTTCGACCAGGCTGGTCTCAATGTCCACTTCCACCTCGATAAAGTGGGCTTGCCTGGCCATCACAAGCGGCTGGTTGTCCCGGCTTCCGAACATAGGCATCATTATTTGATTTCGCGTATTGGGATGGGAGATGAAAGATTCCCCATCCAGGAAGCCGTCGCTGATTTGCCGTAACGGCATTTTTCTATCGGGATTCGCTCTTTCGAAAATCACACTGTCCCGAATATCGAGGTCCTCCGGCTTCTTATTTGCGAAGGAGGAGCTCGAACCGAACATAAATCCCGCTTCCTTTTTCGAAGCAGTGACGCTTTCAAGGATTTGTCGTTTTAATTCCCGAGCCGCAACTATCAACTGATGAGCGGCGTTGACGGTTCCGCTCGATCCGGACGGCTGCGCGAGATAATAAGCGCCATTATCCGAGCTTTGTTCCCGCAATACCGTATCTTCGTATTTCAAGCCGAGTTCGGACGCAACGCATTGACGAAAAGCAGATTCGGCATCGCCGCCCATATTGCAGCGTGAACCCACAATCGTGACCTTGCCGTCCTTGAGAAACAAACAGGCATTGGTGGGAAATATAGACATCGCGCCGGCGCCCCAATGCCATTGGTTGATCGACATGAAACCCATGCCGTGCATCTTCCCGTTCGCCAGTCTTCTTTTGCCTGGATCATGCCATTTTCGATCCCAGTCGATCGCCTTTTTGCCTTTTTCAATGACTTCTTTAAGACTTTGCCGCTGGGGAAAACCATTTTCCTTTTGATACTTCGCAACCCAATCCCAATCGTGGCCGCGACAGCCGTCGTTTATCAGCGCGACTTCGGTTGGATCCAGGTTGCATGCGGCGGCGACCTGATCGAACATCACGTTGTGGGGGACGCAGGAGGCGGCGCCGTGCCGGAAACACGCCTGATGGCCCCGGTTGATCAGCGACCACACCTGAGTCCCGCGAATATTCGGGATTGCAGTGCACTCGTAGGTTTTATCCGTGGCAGGGTTTCTCACTCCTGCCATATGCCAATGATACGCGGTTATTTTGCCGTCTTTTTTTGCGCCTACTTTACAGGTATAAGCGCCGGCTTCGTCGCCGCCGCAATAGAAGCTGCTTTCATCGTACAGCAGCTTCACCGGCCTGCCGTTCGCTCTTTTGGCCAGAATGGCGGCAATGCGAATAAATAAAGCCGAGTAAGCCAGCCAGGAAATGCCGCCGAACCAGGAACCTTGATAGGGATATTGAACTTTTATTTTAGACCAATGAGAAAGTGCCGGCGATGGGCGCCCTCCCCTGGAAGGCACGTACTGTCCCGCCAGCACCGGATTGGAACTTAGGGCGCCCTGTGGAATTCCCTGATCGTGCACCCAGAGGTCGAGAAAATCCTCATGCCATTGAGCCACGCATGCCATGGCTTCGACGCCGGCAGGCGAATTCATCGCCCTTCTAATCGTGTACTCGATGATTTTATCCGCCTCGGCGAATCCCGCTTCAACATCGCCGATTTCCTGTTTGTCGGTCGTGATGATATTGGGCTCTTGGGCGCTGCGGGATTGACGTACCACTTCCGGCATAATTTTCGGAGCGTCCGGTTTCGCCGAATCCTCCATTTCCAGGATGAAGGGGCGTTCTTCCCATTCAATCTTGATCGAATTCAGCGCCCGGTCGCAAATCTCCTCGCTGTCGGCCACAACGGCGACTCCCATTGGGTGCTGGTAGAAATCACTGATTCGGGGAAGAGCAAGTATATTATAGTAATAGGCTGTATCCGCTCCGTTGCCGTTTTCTTCGGCGATATCCGGATCGTCGTATTTCAGGATATCCCGTATTCCGACCAACGCTTCCGCCCGGCTCGTATCCATTGCCACGATTTTTGCCTGAGCGTAAGGCGAAGTAAGGATCTTGGCGTAAAGCATTCCGGGAAGAGATATATCTCTTGTGAAAGCTGCGTGCCCGGACACTCTGTCATGGGCATCCTGGCGAACAATATCTTTTTTCACGCTCTCATGAGATTCCGGAATTTTCCATGTCCATGGGCGAAGCGGTTCTGCCATTTTTAATCCCCAAATCCCGGTTTCCGGAAACAATAAAGGGCCTTTTCAGTGCGAATAAAAAGGCGCCCCTCGGCAATTAGCGGAGTGGCGTATATTCCCTCATTAAAGTCGCGGCTTTCTATCACACGCCAATCCGAATCGTTGGAGAGCACGGTTACGACGCCTGACCGGCCGGCAATATAAATCCTGCCGGCAGCGCCGATCGGCGATGCATAATAATTCCCCATATCCGGCAGACGTTTTGTCTGCAATACTGTTCCTTCCTTGGCTGAAATCCTGGTGATAATGCCGCCATCTCTGACTGTCCAGAGAATGCCCCGGTCGAGGAGGGGTGTCGCGACATAGGGAGCGCCCTGAAGACATTTCCACACTATTGCTTTTTCGTCCTGCTCGCCGCTTGCCCCCGATGGCTTTATGGCCAGAATTCCGTTCTGTGCGCGGCTGAATATGGCGGCATAGCGTTCCCATTCCTCCTGCTTCAGATCTCCGCTCTGATCGAGGTCCATTGGGAAAAAACGATCGTTCATTGTTTTATCTGTCAGCTCGTTTTTGACCAGTCGACCGTCGTTGTCTCTATCCCATTTGCGCAGGGCATCGGCCCACGGTTCCATCCGGATGCGCATCGAGCTGTCGCCGCCCGGCGTCCACGAGCCCATATAGACCAGGTCGCCGGCCGGTACGGGCGTTGGGATGACGATACGCGCCAAGCCGTGGATCCACCACAGCCTTTTTCCGTCCGACGGATCATAGCCCGCCAGTTCGAGCGATCCCGCGACCAGCAGTTCTTTCCGGCCATTGCGCATCCACACGGCGGGCGTCGAATAGCTGCGTGTTGCATCAGGCCGTTTGCTCTTCCATAGGACTTTTCCGCTTTTGCGATCCAGCGCCATCAGGAAGCTGTCCACATCGTGGTCCTGTTGAATGATGACTTTATCGTCTATCAGGACAGGCGAACTTGCCGAGCCGTATTCATCCTGAAAAGGCCCCATCCGCTTTTCCCAGAGCAGCGCACCCTGGCGATCGTAGCAGATCAGGCCATGACTGCCGAAAAACACATACACCCGCTGGTCGTCGCACGCCGGCGTGGCCTGGGCCGCACTGCCGGTGTTGCGATTGAATTCCTCAACGCGGGCAGCGGGAGCAATGCGTTTCCAGAGAACGCGGCCGGTATCGGCGGCGAGCGCCAGAGTGGCCAGCTCTTTGTTTGCTGTATTGTATGTCGTTAAAAAAATCCGGCCATTGCAGGCTGCCGGCGTGGAGTGCCCGGAGTCGAGAGCCGTCCGCCAACGAAGCGCATCGGGAGAATCCAGCCGCTCCGGCAGCGAGTCAGTTCCTGAGCCGTACACACCCCCATTCCGGCGGAAGTAGCTGAAGTTGTTTTCTGCAGTAAAGACCTCCAGGCCGCCTGAGGTCAAAAGCCAGACCATAGCCAGCAGGATTGCAGCACGAATGTATGACATAGTTGAATCGCTCACCGCAAAAAAAGGCCACGGATCCACAGATATGAAATCTGTGCAATCCGTGACGTTTTTGTTTATCCTTTGTAAACTCCTTTGTAGTCCCGATTGTGGGCCTGGTAGTTTTGCTTGAGATTGCCCCAATAGGCATGCGGCAGCTCTCCTGTCTTCACTTTGCCGTTCACCAGCTTAAGAGTGATGAACTTCTTCCACTCGGGCGGGTCCATCTGCGGATAGTCTATCCTTTGGAAATTCAAAGGCCTGCTGCTTGCCTTGCGCGCCAGAGAACCGTGGATGATAAGCTGGGAGAAGGCGAGAATACTCAGATCCTCAAGGCTGCGCAGCAACTTGTGCGGATCAAGGGCATAAAGCTTCGGCACAAAGTCCCTTTCGATCTCGCTGAGAGCATCCAGACCCATGATAAGGAGCTTTTCAGATTTATATTCGCTGCAGAAGTATTGCATCATCCGCGCCATCCCGGCATGCAGCTCCTTCCACTCGATTCCTTCCTTCCTTTTGGTTGGAGCGTAAACGCGGGCTTTCTCACGCACGATCTGATCCCTTGATATCGCCGGTCGGCTCGCCTGGGAGGCATAGGCGGCGGCTTTTCTCCCGGCGTACCTGCCGGTAGCTGCCGCATAGCCATGGGCTGCAGGAGCGAACATTTGTTCTCCGGCGGCAAACAGTCCTTCCAAAGTGGTTCTTAAATCCCAGTCGACGACAACGCCGCCGCGGTCGTTCATGCTGTCGGGAGAGCGGAAATGTGCGGGCGTGCCTCCCTCCAGCAGAGTATGATTCATCATCAGGTCTTTCTTGGGATCGTATCCGGCGTCCTCAAAGCATCTTCGCATAGCTATCGCCGTGGACTCTTCCCTGTACCCCAAATCCCAATTGATCTTCCGCAAACCTTCCGACATGGCCGGGAAGTCGCCCCAGAAAGGCAAAGCAAACTCTCCTTTAAGCACAGCCTCGCGTGATGCGCCAAAACCCTGCAAGGCCTTTCCATTGTCGTCAACGGAGGGAACGTTTTCGAAGACCGGGTCATTCCCGCCTGAATCGATCTTATGCTTATAGCCGGTTCCCAGGTACAGAAGCCCGGACTTCTCCATCATGGTTATCTCAGCGCCGGCCCGATACGCCATTACGGTTCCATCTCCGGACGCGTTGCGCGATCTGAAAGTGGAGATGCCCGCCAGTTCCGTGTTAAAAACCCAAACGGATCCGATTCCCGCCGTAGCCAGAATAATCGCCTTGGCTTTGAAAATCATGAATTTGCCTGTTCTGGTATTCACTCCGGTTGCGCCTGCCACTCTGGCGCCGTGGATGCCTTTTTCGTTCAGCAGGCTGGTTCCCATGATCCTGTCAAATACTTGGACCCCTAAACGCTCGCATTCTTTCTTTAGCGCAGGCTTGACCGTCGTCCCCCAAAACCGAAGAGAGTTGTTTTCCTGCTGATACCTCGATGCGATTACCAGCTTGGTCTTCTCATCCCGTCCCGGGGCGCCAACGAATACATCTTCGGTGTCTCTCATCTTGGCGCCCATCTTTTCTATTTCCTGAAACGCGTCCCAGCCTTCCTGGCACTCGATTGCGTGTCCAATGCCGTTGCTGTATCCGCTCTGTCCGTCAATAATGCTCTGGCATTGGACAAATGGCTCCACCTTCGTTAAAGGGCAGGTCATTGGATAATCCCAGTGATCGCCTCCCGGTCCTCCGGCGCCGCTTCTAAGCGTGGCAGCTTTTTCGACAAGCGCAACCCTAACCCCTTTCGTCCTGGCCGCGCTTAAAGCGGCCCAGCATCCGGCAATGCCGCCGCCGATCACCAGAACATCGGTTTCTATTTCCTGCTCTTGTTCATACTGTATCGGGTAAGGCCACTCAGGCACACGGCCGCCGTTTTCCATCAACTCATGCCATGAAGAAGTCATCTTTTCAGCCTCCCTTTAAAATCTCATTCGTTTTTTTGACGATTGAATCAGACGCGAAAAATCTCGCCGGTTGCTTTGCGCTTATAGAATCCTCTCTGCTGAAGCGGCCAGTTGAATTTAATGGCGCCGAGACTTCGACGAGGACATTCATTTACACAACAGCCGCAATACCAGCATTCATCGGGATGCAGCGTAATCGGGGGTTTGCCCTTTTGGGGATTTGGTATATACACGTCGATCTGACAGACGTTTACACACGTGTTGCAGCCGTTGCAGACCTCGGGATTTCGGATTACCGGCCTATTCGGCGTAGCGATATTGGGAAGAATGTATACTTTTTCCCTTTTATCTCCCGCGCCCTGGAGGATTTCCCCTGTTCCTTCAAGGGTAACTGCGGCGCCGGCTGCTGCGGTTGCTTTCAAGAAATCCCTGCGTTTTATTGCCGAACGCTCTTTTTCCTTTTTCATAGCAATGATCCTTTTCTTAACTTGTCTGAATTCGAATCCTTCTTCCCTTTCTACTTCCAGGTCGGGGCGCCGCACTTGAAATTTGCCGCGTCGTTGGCATCTCCGCTTCCTTTATAAATTGCCACCTGCGGATAGGGGCATACCGGCCTCGTCTTGAGGACACGGCTCTTGGATTGGGGCGTGTCTTGCATGCCGGCCCGCTCTCGAAATTGGCGGCCCTGTTCGCCATAGGCAGTCTTGATTTGATCCGGCGCAATGCCTTCCTCCACCCACTTCTGCACCGCTCCCAGGGCGTCAAAAGTCCCCGGAAACATCGCCGCGCACATGCCATAGTCCGGAATCACGAATAATCTGAAAAAGTCCTTGGTTTTGTTTTCTCCTCCCATGGTTTGGACCACGCCTTCATAGCAGGTAGTGGCTGTTCGCGGCGGAACCCTGGTCTCGTTCCAGTCCTGGTAAAAATGGATGATTCTTTTTGAATGAGCGAATGCCAGGCCGTTCGAGACGGCTTGAGCAATGCCGATCGCTTTTTCAAGAGGCAGGCGGTGTTCTTGAGCCTTCTCAATCAGCTCTTCGACACCGCCGCCGGGGAGCAGCGGCAGCACCATGCAGGGCCGGCCCTCGTCTTCTCCGAAATCGTAAACGACGACAATGTTCGGGTGGTCGCCGAGACGGCCCATGGCCTGGGCTTCACGCTTGATGCGGGTCCGTTCATTTTCATCCAGCTTATCCGTTTTTATCTGGGCAAAAGCAATGTCCCGGTCAAGCACCGTGTCATGGTCTAGGTAAACCCTATTTTTACCGCCCTCGCCGAGGAACTTCTTGACCTGATAGCGGCCGCCAGCGAAAAATGCAGGTTCTCGAGGAATAGTCTTTGTAGGATTAACTCGAGGAATGGATTGTGTGGATGTGGTTTGCACCACAGCAAGCGCTTGGCCGCACTCCTGACAAAACTTGGCTTTTTCTGAATTCTCTGTTTTGCAGTTCGGGCATTTCATCCAAAGCGCCTCCCAACAAGGACTCCATAGGATTCAATGATAACGGGGAGAGACGCCGCGTTTGCTCTGTCACTTTGCCGGCGTCATCCTGACTGGACCGAGGCGGCGGTCCAGCCAATCGAACATATCCCTGAAAACTTCCAGTCCATCGAATAATGCGTGTCCTCTATCATATTCCTTGAGATTTTTGTCATTATTCGGCGTCCCAAGAAGGTCAAATAATGGTTTTACGCTGGTTTCCAGCGGACAGATGAAATCACTGCGTCCACTCAACACCAAAACAGGGATCCTGACTCGGGACGCAAAGTTCCAGGGATCTACTTCATCGGACACTCTAATGCCGGAACAAGTCGCCGCAAGCACCGCAGCCTTAACGCGTGACTCAACGGCAACCAACCGAGGGCCTGCCCAGGCGCCCATGCTGTAGCTAACGTAAGCAAGCTTCCCAAGGTCGATGTCTGATCTGGTCTCAAGGTAGTCGATCGACCTCCCCAAATCCTTCGACCAACATAAGCAGAGATCCTTGTCCAGATATCCTTGTGGAGTGGGTCCCCTCTCAAACATGCCTTTATACACCGGAAGCATAAGTGCACGTCCAGACCGCAGCATGAGTTCTACGAGGCGGAATTCATAGGGATCCAGCTCTTTCATGGTTAGCCCTGGACTTCCCGGGAAAAATATCGCTATCTGGTAAGGAGGCTGGGCGTTCTTTGGCAAATACAGATTCGCGCTCATCCGTTCATTTCCATACGCTGCTTGAAACGCAACCTTCTCTCTGCGCCAATACGGCGAGGAAACATCGTCGACCGCTATGGTGGTTGCTTTCAAATCATTCTTTTGATAGGAATGAAATTGGAGAAATATCCTATAGGTCCGATCATCAACGGGAGCATCCTTTCTGCGGTCCGTGCACACAGCGCCAACGGACTCCACCGGCTCGAAAAAGGCTTTCGCCGGCGGAGTCATATATTTTATGCAACGGAATCCCAAGTTGTCAGACCGATCGAAGGGCGGCCTGGCATCAGCCATACTGAACGTATCAGTAGTCTCGTTCCATGCCCCCCCGGGCATGTATCGGCTATTGCCGGTTTGGTTCCAGCACCACTCCTTAACGTTGCCCGCCATGTCATAAGTCCCAAAATTGCCCAGCCCGCGATAAGCGCCAACTCGCGCGAGACCTTTTGTCGAAAAATTGCTGAACCGTACAATTTCTCCGAATCTGCTGTCCATGCCCGATGCATGAGCCCAATGATAGATTGAAGGCAAACTTTTGCCGGCGAACTCCGCGTACGCTGCAGCCTCATACCAGCTGACGCCGCTAACGGGATAGTCCTCCTTCCCTTCCGGATAGGAGCCAAATGCCCAAGTGGCCGGGCCCGGCTTTCCCGCCTGATCGACAAAGAGAGCCATTGCCTGGTCCCATGAAATTTGCTTTCCGTCCCTAACAAACGAATTTTCCCAGTATTCCCGCTTCTGATAGCCTCCTGCGTCGACGAATTCCTTGAACTGGCGATTTGTTACTTCATGCTTGTCTATCCAATACTCCCCGGCGTCTGAAGGAGCGACAGCAGGACTTGCCCCGCCTTTTGGAATGCCGGGCGCCCAGACCATTCCTGCCGGCATCTTATCCTGTGGATGCAGCCTAATGATTTCCCCTACATGTACGCGCTCGACCGGCTCAAATCCTTGCTTGGCCAGCCGGAACCTGTGATCACCGATGGGCAAATCTACTGTTAGGGGTGAACGGCCCAAGAGCTCCCAAGGCGAGGAACCATTCTCTTCTGCATCCGAATAGTCCCGGACATAGATGTCAGCGTCAGGTGGCATTGTCTTTATCGTTACCTTTGATTTAAAAAGCCCAATTTCAAGCCGCTCCAGTTCTCCTGAATTCGGGGCGTAACGCTCTGCTTCCTTCAATATCCGCGCCGCCGCTATCGGGCGCGATTGATCTATCAGCCCCTCCACTTCCTTCGGCGCTATTTCCCTCGCCCACTCCTTTTTCTGATAGGACTTCACTCCTTGAATTGAAAAATATGCTGCAGCGGCCAAAACAAGAATCAGCGGAATCAGGCAGGCCGGATTTTTGAGCGCCTTTCCCAAAATCGCGAAAACGCTTCGCGTGACAACGATCTTATGTCCGAAAGCTTCATCGATGGTTATCTGGAGATTGTCCGCTGCCTCTCGAGCTTGCGGATATCGATCTTTGGGATCCTTGGCCAGCAATTTGTTGACGAGTGTCACGAGCGACGGAGGAGCATCACTGCTGTATTTTGATACAGGGGCTGGGATTTCTTTGAGAATCGCCTCGGCGGTGTCAAAGCCGGAATCCTTTTTAAACGGATTGACGCCGGTCAGCATTTCGTAGAGAACGATGCCGAATGAAAATAAATCCGAACGAAGGTCCAATCTCTTGCCTTGTACTTGTTCAGGCGACATGTAGGGGAGAGTCCCAACGGTCGTGCCCTCTTTAGTAAGTCCAGTTAATGTCTCTTCTTGACTGTTCGATTGAGGCGATACAAAAACCTGCTTGGCCAAGCCGAAGTCCATCACCTTCGTGTGGCCTGTTCGCAACAGCATGATATTTGCAGGCTTGAGATCGCGGTGAATAATGCCTTTTTCATGAGCCACAGCCAGAGCTTCGGCGATCTCCACTGCCCACTGCATAGCCTGCTTCAATGGAATCGATCCTTGCGCCAGCCGGTCCCTTAGCGTCTGGCCTTCCAGATGCTCCATTACGATGAAGCTTTTTCCCTCGGCTTCTCCTACTTCATGAATAGCGCAGATAAAAGGGTGATCCAGCGCTGCAGCCGACCGGGCTTCCCGATCAAAACGCTTGCGAGCTGTTTCATCCTGCTTAAGAGAATCGGGAAGAAACTTGACCGCTACTTTTCGGTCTAATAATGTGTCATGAGCAAGATAGACGACGCCCATTCCACCCTGGCCGATCTGCTTGACGATCCTATAGTGGCCGAAAGTTTTTCCAATCATGATCGCATTTCCTCCGGATAGAGGCGTCTTCCATGCTTGCCGGCTGCAAACGATGACTGATGAATCGTGGGACAAATGAATTATAAGCAGAGGACACCGACGTGAAAAGCAAAATCCTTGCAACCAAAGCTGCGAGAGTCCGCCTGCGGATCCGCGCCGCCGTCCGAACTGTGTTGTACAAAAAGAGAAGAAGGATTCGAAAGGGAAGAAATGCAAATATTCTACATGTCCGACGGAGGAAGGTTTCGGGACTTATTTGCACCCAAACATCCTTGACCCGCATTATTCATGAAGCTTTTGTTGCGGCGACGGATCCGGGCATGTCTCCCAATCGTTGTGGCGACCTGTCGCATTGTCAAGCGCTTGCCGGTTGGACTCAAGGGTCCGTTGCCGTCGCCAGAGGGAATATCGCGATCACTGAATCGGATTGAACGAGTCTTGCCCGATTGAAGCCAATATTGGCTGCTCATGGCGATCTGGACTACTGTCATATTATTATGACAAATGTCTTGACAAATACAAAATTATCAAGCGATACTGCTCCGTCTGAATTTCTTACCTGGTTTTCCTGCGGCGGCGTTTTCAACAAGTGCGATGTTTGTACCGCAAGCACGGCTATTTCGATGTGCTCGATAAAGCCGCTTCGGGATGAATATTTTGAGGATTGAAGACGAGACACCTTTCCAGATAAATCGATAGTTTGAATCTACGGCTAAGGGAAAACATCTGTTTTCCTGTAAAGATGGATCGAAGGGCGCAAACGGACTGCGGGAGTGCGATTCGCAATGGCGGAAGCTCGCCCTGCTACGTAGGCATGCCCGGATGCCATTACAAGTCATTGAGACTTAAGAACGAGGATAACACCATGAAACGGTTTCTAGTTTTAACTGCATTGCTGGCAATCCTTGTTTTAACTTCACAGGCCTACAGTCAATCCAGTTTTGCCAGCCTGAGCGGAACCATCAACGATTCAACGGGCGCCGTCGTGCCCGGCGTAACGGTTAAAGCGGCAAACGTCGGAACCGGAATAATCAACACGGCTCTCAGCAATAACGCAGGCGTTTACAGTTTCCCCAGCCTGCTTCCTGGCACGTACAAAGTGACTTCGGAGAAAAGCGGCTTCCAAACACAGACCTTCACCGACGTCGCACTTGGCAGCGCGGCTCAGGTCCGTTTGAATTTCAAGCTGCAAGTGGCCGGCATCACCCAATCGGTTGAAGTCAGCGTCGCGGCGGACCGCATTTTGCTGGACTCCGGCTCCTCCTCCGGCGAGGTGCTCATTCAAGAATCCGTGCAGGCGCTGCCTTTGGTCAACAGCAATGCGCTCGATCTGGTTCGGGTAACGTCGGCGTACGTTCCCACCGGGGATTTTATAAACAACGCCAACCAGGCGACCATCGCCGGCGTCTCCATTACAAATCTCAACATTCAGCGCGACGGCGTCAATGTCAGCGACGTGCGATACCCCGCCGGCATCCATGCGCCTACACAGATCAATCCCGAACTGGTCGGTGAATTCCGCATGGTCACGGCGCCGGTCGATGCCGAGATGGGTCGCGGCAATTCGCAGGTTCAAGTGCTGACAAAATCCGGCAGCAACGCCTATCATGGCAGCGCGGTCTGGGAGATCCAGAATTCGGCGTTGGATTCTACGCAGTGGTCGCTTAATAAAAGCGTCCCCAAAGTGATCAACTGGAGAAATATCAATCAGTACACGTTGAGCTTGGGCGGGCCGATTGTCAAAAACAAGACGTTTTTCTTTGCGTTATGGAACGGCCAAATCTCCCGCGGCCGAGACGCCGCCTCCGCGATAGTGTTGACGCCATGTGCGCGAAAAGGCATCTTCCGGTATTTTGACAACTGGAGCAATGGCCCCTTTGACAGCGCAACAGCGACTTCCGGCACTGCACCGCAATATGCATCTGTCGATTCAGCAGGCAACCCGGTAGCGCCGCCATATCTGGATCCTAAAATTGGTCCAAGCAGTGGTCCTCACAACGGCATTCTTCGTTATGCCAGCGTGTTTGGCATAGTCCAAAATGCCTCTACGATGGCGGCGGATTGTTCGAATGCGGTCGTAGACACAGCGACGGGCGTATCGGGCGGCGGGTGGGATACCTACCGAAAACCGGTTGATTCCGCAGGGTTTACAGGCGATTCGACCGGTTTTATCAGCAATTTCGTTGATCTTATGCCGGCTGCAAACAACTACAACTCATTGGGAGACGGCTTGAACACTGCCGCCCATGTCTGGACGCGAGGCTTTCGCGGAAACGACAATCTCTATAACGTCGGCGAGTACAACCAGCGAAAGCAGCTCAACATCAAATTAGATCACAATTTTAGCGACCGCCATAGGATCAATGGGTCCTGGAGCTACGAAAAGGGTTGGTCGGACAACAACCTCCGTGTTTGGCCCAACGGGTTTGGAGGATTTGCGGAAAGGCGGCCTCAGGTCTTGACAGTGAACTTTGCCTCCACTCTGAGAGCCAATCTGCTCAACGAAGTTCGTTTCGGAATGGCGCGGACCGGAACGAACATGTTTGGACCATTGGATAATCCGGAAACCGGCAAGCAACTCCGTGAGTACCTGAATACCGTCAATGGACTCTCGCTGGTGGTCAATCCCGGCACCGGAGGAACGGCCTTCAATCTTGGCAATAGCAATTTAATCGGAGGCCGGTGGAATGGTTTCCTTACGGTATCGAATCGCGATACCAGTCCAAGATGGACATTTGCCGACACGCTTATATGGACCAAAGGCGTGCACTCTTTTAAGATGGGCGGAGAACTCCGGCTCAACAGATCGAAAGGCTCCGTCAATGGCACCACTGTGTTCAATTCCGTGCTTCCAACCGCTAGAGGCGGCGATCCGCAAGGAATCGCGGTAACCGGGATCAACAGTACAAACATGCCCGGACTGAATGGTACAAATAATGGAAACCAATTGCGGATGCAGAATCTTTTATCTTTCATGGCTGGATCGTTGGCTTCCGTGAATCAGAACTTTTTCATCAATTCACCCAATAACCTGGATTCGTGGAACGATCCGCTCACCGAACCCACGAAAATTCGGGACTTCCACCAGAAGGAGTTCTCGCTTTTCTTCAAAGACGACTGGAAGGTGTCGAATCTTCTCACGCTCAATCTCGGTTTGCGATGGGAATATTTCGGCGTGCCGTTTTATAAAAATGGATTGACAGTCGGATTTAAAGGAGGCCCCGGGGCTGCCTATGGAATTTCCGGACGAAGCTGGGATGAAGCTTTCTGGAAGCCCAGCACGACGCCCCGCGCCGATTTGACCGAGTTGATCTTTGTCGGA
>CAZXSV010000081.1:7708-20553 GCA_964642735.1 uncultured Acidobacteriota bacterium | reverse complement strand
AGTCTGGGGGCCAGCAGCAAAGTGCAAACGTTATTCATTGACAGGCCCTTAGCCAAGCCATGACGAAAGGCATCAAAAAGAGGATCAAGACAGAGGCCGCCGCGCTCGTCGCGTATGTCTCCATAATTATGAACACGAATAATTAGTTTGCATTAATCGCAGGGGCGATCCGGTATGGCGGAGATTTCTCCGAATGCGGCTTGAATATGCGAGCAGCGACAGGGAAAATATTAAGAAAGCATTCGGATCCGCGAATGAACATAAGGAAGAAAGGAATGGCGCCATGGCCGAAGATAATAGGTTCCTCATTTCCCGAAAGGAATTTTTGAAAAAATCGTCGGCCGCCATGATGGGAATGGGTTTGGCTGCGCGAAACCCGGCGGAGTCGAATGGAGCGCAAAGCAAGGCGTCTGTGTTCACTCCAAAGCCTTTAGGACGCACCGGCCTTCGGATTGCGCCAATCGGGTTTGGAGCTACCCGCACCATGGAACCATTGTTGATGCGGGCAGTTCTTGACGCGGGGATCAACTTTTTCGACACCGGTCGCTCATATTTCGGCGGCCGAAATGAAGAAATGGTGGGCGAGGTGATTTCAGGACGCCGAAAAGAAGTCGTCATCCAGTCCAAGCTGGAGATGGATCTTCGGGCGACAAGCAACGCCGAACCCACTCCCGGGGAGGTTCTCCGAATGATCGGGGCGATGACCAAATCGCTCGAAGCCAGCCTTCGAGCTTTGCGCACCGATTACATCGACATCCTGCTCATCCACAACGCCACTTCCCCCAAGCTCTCCCATCATGAGGCGGTCCGGGAGTTTTTTACCGCTTCAAAAAAAGCCGGCAAGATCCGCGCCCATGGATTTTCCGCCCATACCAATCACGTCGAGATGTTGAGAGCGGCCGTGCGGGAAAAATATTTCGACGTGGCCATGATCCCTTACAATCATAAGGGCTCTTACGTTCACTCCAACTCCGGCCGTTACAGCGACTGGGATCAGGCTGCGCTGGAAGCGGAGATGAAAAAGGCTATGGACCTGGGGATCGGATTGATCGCCATGAAAACCTGCTCCGGCGGGCCTTGCCCGCCGCAGGCAGGCGGGGAGCCAAGCTTTGAACATGCGCTGCGCTGGATTCTCCAAAGGAACAAGGTGCACGGACTGGCGGTGGCCATGGGCAATTTCAATGAGCTAAAAGAAGACTTGCACGCCCTTGCCTGAGCTGCAGCAGGCAAACCGACGCCGTTTCCCGCTGCGGGCGCTCCCCATAATAACTGACGGCGCATAGTGCAAGCGCCACATAATATTCCTAAAAAATACCTGGTCTACTGCCGCGGTGAACACCCCAAAGGAGACTCTATAACTGAAGACAAGACTCCCGATAATCGGCATTGAGAAAACAATGATACTATACATCGACGATGAACAACTGAATGGGAAAGCGACAACCGTGGATATCAAGAATAACCGGGAAGTTGACCGGGCCATTCTTTGCATGGAGGGTTTTTAATTGTTACTTCCGAATAATGAGATAT
Organism: uncultured Acidobacteriota bacterium; assembly: GCA_964642735.1. Lineage (GTDB taxonomy): Bacteria > Acidobacteriota > UBA6911 > UBA6911 > UBA6911 > UBA6911. The sequence continues at coordinate 19,023 of CAZXSV010000081.1, read as the reverse complement.
TTTAAATTTGAGATGCAACCCAAGGATTCCAAAACAAGGACAAAATTATAAGCTATGAAGCATAAATTGATTTTAATGGCTCCTGCACTTTGCCTGGGATTATTCCTGCATGCTCAGGGCAAGCAGGAAAAGGCGCGGAATCCGGTTATTTTTGCCGACGTTCCGGATATGTCGATGATACGCGTTGGCGCCACGTATTATATGAGCAGCACCACTATGCACATGAGTCCGGGCGTTCCCATCATGAAGTCGAAAGACCTTGTGAACTGGGAAACTGTGAATTACGCCTACAACATTCTCGACGATGTGGATGCGATGAACCTCGTCAACGGTAAAAGCACATACGGAAGGGGTTCTTGGGCAAGCTGCATCCGTTATCAAAACGGGATTTATTATATCTCAACGTTTGCCCAGACTACCGGCAAAACATACATTTATCGGACAAAGGATATTGAAAAAGGCCCTTGGGAAACCATCTCGTTTAAACCGGCTTTGCACGATCATACTCTTTGGTTCGATGATGACGGCAAGATTTATGTCGTCTGGGGAAACGGCAAACTGAACATCGCCGAAATGAAAAACGACCTGACCGGTATGAAAGAAGGAACTGAAAAAGTGCTGATTGAAAACGCCAGCGCCCCAGCCGGCGATAACATCAGCCTGGGCGCCGAAGGTTCGCAGTTGTTTAGGGCGCATGGAAAATATTATTTATTTAACATTGCCTGGCCGCGGGGCGGCATGCGCTCCGTGGTTATTCATAGGGCCGATAAAATAACCGGGCCGTGGGAAGGGAAACTGGCGTTTCAAGACCTTGGCGTCGCCCAGGGCGGCATGATAGACACGCCAGACGGGAAATGGTTTGCGTATCTTTTCCGCGATTATGGTTCGGTGGGCCGCATTCCGTATTTCGTTCCCATGAAATGGGAAGCCGGCTGGCCCGTGATCGGAGTGAACGGAAAAGCGCCGGAAACACTCGACCTGCCTGCAAGCAAAGGTTTGATTCCGGGCCTTGTCAATTCCGATGAATTTGACCGTAAAGAGGCCGAACCGCTATTGCCGTTGGTCTGGCAGTGGAACCACAATCCCGACAATTCTCATTGGTCGGTTTCAGAACGAAAAGGATTTTTGCGCCTCAAAACGAGCAGGATCGATTCCTTGTTCGTGTTGGCGAGAAATACCCTTACCCAGCGCACTTTCGGTCCCGTTTGCTCCGGATCTGCAGTTATGGATGTTTCAAATATGAAAGATGGAGATTTTGCCGGCCTGGCTCTGCTGCAGAAAAAATTCGGGCAGGCAGGCGTTAAATTTGAAAACGGCGTGAAATCAATCGTAATGGTGAGCGCCGAAAGCGGAAACCCGGTTGAAGTAGAGAGAATCCCGCTGCAACAGAACGTCCTATATCTTAAAGCTGCCTGCGATTTCAGGGACAAAACCGATCTCGGATATTTTTATTACAGCCTCGATGGAAAAAGCTGGGCCGCAATCGGGAAAGAGTTAAAAATGGAATACACATTAATGGAGCACTTCATGGGATACCGATTCGGACTGTTCAATTACGCCACCCGCGAAACAGGCGGCTATGCCGACTTCGATTGGTTCAGGATCAGCGTTGAAATGTGAGTGTTTCGTCCCAAAGTTCATTCAATATCTCGCCGGCTCACGACGACGCTGGCAGCGTTGACAATTTCTTGGGGAATGGCCCGAGTTTGAAGCCATGCATTTTTTCAGACATGTTTTTTGACGAACCAGACCACTCGCTCGATTCATCCGATGAAGCCCGATCGGTCTTCTGGCGACTGCCCACTGCGATAGTAAATCCAATTAAAACATTAGTTGATAAATATTAAGCGCTGAATTCAATCCCGATGTATGATCCCAAGTATGAAATGCCGTGTCTGCGGTTCGGAGAAGATTCATCGTTCGCAAAGAAAGGGCTTGAAGGAAGGTTTATGGCTCCGCCTCATCGGGAGGGCGCCCTACCGTTGCCATGACTGCGGCGCGCGCTATCATGCCTTCAGCAAAGGCCGCCGGAAATTAAAGCAAAGCCGGGATCAGAGTTTTGCGGAATATCTGGGGCTTCGAGGCCGCGAGTACAGGCTTCGCCAGTGGATCGTCGCTTCCGTGGCGACCGCCGCTCTGCTGTCGCTTGCGATATTTCTTCTGCTTCGAATCCTTCGATAGCGCGCAAAAAGCTATTTTTTCAAAGAAACAAGAGTCGCGCCCGCGCCACCCTGTTCGGAAGGCGCCAGGGCAAAGCGGTCCACCTGCGGGTGGTTCGTGAGAAATCCGGCGATGGCTTTGCGCAAAATCCCTTTGCCGTGTCCGTGCACGATCCGCACGGTCTCCACACCCGCCAGGAACGCCTGATCGAGGAACTTGTCCACCCGTTCGACGGCATCGTCCGAAGTCAATCCGATGACCATAAGCTCCGAAGGCGTTGGACGGTCGTCCAAATCGGGTGAAAGATGCGGGCGTTGCGGTTGCAGCGGGACGGCGGCGCCTATCCGGACAAGATCCTTTTCGTTCGCTCGATAGCGCAAGGCGCCTACGATCACGACGAAGTCGCCGTCGCGGATGGATTCCACCGTGCCTTCTCGATCCAGCGATCGTATCTTCACCCGGTCCCCTTCGCGGATCTCGCCGGCGGCCTCCGAATTTGGCGCCGCATCGGGAGACTGCCGATCCGGTTTGCCGCCGGCGACGTCTTCCTTCAACCGGACCGATCTGCGGCGCAGTTCGGCGGTCTGATTTTCTACGGTCTTTTTCATTCGGGAAGCTTCGACGCGGTCCTTGATTTTCCGCAGGGCTTGTTCGCTCTCCCGTTTGAATTCAGCGACGGCTTGGGCAAGCGCCGCATCGAATTTTGCCTCGCGAGCCTTCTCCCTGGCCGTGAATTCGCTTTCCAGCTTCGAGTATTTTGAAGCGACGGCGGACCGCTCTTCCTCCAGTGAAGCCCGGAGAGATTCCTGCTCGTCGAGCGACTCTTTCAATCGGCGCAGATATTCGCGGGCTTGGGCATGGCTGGGTTCCACGAGCGATTGCGCCAAGGTCAGAATCGGCTCGGGTATGCGCATGCGCCTTGCGATTTCAATTCCGGAGGAAGCCCCGGCGATGTCCGGTATCAGGCGGTAGGTGGGCTGAAGCGTCCGTTCATCGAATTCGACGGAAGCGTTCCGGACGCCTTCGGTCTGAGAAGACCACATTTTCAATCGGGGATAGTGCGTGGAGGCGATGGCCACCGCCCCCGAAAGAAGAAAATAATTCACTATCGCGACGGCGAGCGCCGCGCCTTCATCCGGATCGGTGCCCGTGCCTACTTCGTCGAGCAAAACCAGGGCGGGAGGACGCACGTGGACCGCCATATCCGCGATGTTGCGCATGTGGGCCGTAAAGGTCGAGAGATTTGCCGAAATGGACTGCTGGTCGCCGATGTCGGCGAAAATCTGGTCGAATATCGGGAGAAGCGCTTCCCGGGCGGGAACGTGGAATCCCATCTGCGCCATCAGGGCGACAAGCCCTGCAGTTTTCAGCGCCACGGTCTTGCCGCCGGCATTGGGCCCGCTGACGACCAGGACGCGATGGCTGGCATCGAGGGTCAGAGAAATCGGGACCGCTTCGCCGCCCGAAGCTCGAAGAGAATGCTCGAGCAAAACATGCCTGGCGTCGCGCAGGACGAATTCTCCGCATCCGGAGATTTGCGGCGGCGTGCACTGAAATTCAATGGCGAAAGCGGCCTTCGCCTGCGCTACATCCAATTGCGTCACAATCTCCGCCGACGCCCGGATCGCATCGCGGTTTTCCCGGAGAGTCCGGGTGATGGAGAGCAATATTCGAAGAATTTCGATTTCTTCCTGTTCACGAAGGCGAACAAGGTCGTTGTTTTGATTGATGACCGTCAAAGGCTCCATAAAAGTCGTCTGGCCGCTCGAAGAAAGACCGTGAACCACTCCGGGAACCTGGTTGCGCGAATCGGTCCGGACCGGGATTACAAAACGTCCGTTTCGGAAAGTGACGATTTCTTCCTGCACGGCCTGCGATTTGCCGCGGAGAATCGATTCGAGGGTCCGGTGGATACGGTTCCGCCGCTCGGTCAGGTCCCTGCGGATCGTTCGCAATTCAGGGCTGGCGTTGTCGTCGATTTCGCCGCTCGGAAGGATTTTGCCGTGAATCGCTTTCAAGACATGTTTCAGATCGGGGATTGCAGATACGATGTTTGAAAGCAGCGGATAGGACGTTTTGAACTCGACCGGTTTGGCCAGGTTCCGCAAATCCTGGGATGCAAAAAGCAGGCGTTCCAGAGCAAGAATTTGCCTGGGGTCCAGGCTCGAGTTTTCAATGTGAAGCCGATCGATATAGGGATCGAGGTCCTCTATCCCCGCGAGGCCGAATCTTACGCCGGCTTTCTGGCAGGAGACGCATTCGCCGGTGATGTCGAAGCTCTTCAGGATTTCGGAGCGGGAACTGGAAGGGCGCAATTGCAGCATTCTTTGACGGCCGGCGGGCGTCTGCGCCCGCTTCGCCGCCAATTCGATAAGAGCGGTCAACTCCAGCGTGTCGAAAGTGCGGTCATTCATAAATTCTCCCAAACCCGGCAATATTACGCCTGAAAAGCCCTGCGCTCAAATGCTGTGACGGCCGCCCGCTTCCATCTGCCGCGTCGTGCGAGAAAAAGTAGCCCCCGGGGATTTTTTTCGATACAGTAGAGTTTTTAAAAACACGCGACGGGTGGAACTTTATGAAGAAGAAGGATTTTGTTTCGGTGGGCGGGTGGTCCGCGGACGAACTGGAAGAGACATTGCAGCTGGCCTTGTCGGTAAAGGCGAATCCGCAAAAATACAGCCGCCGGCTCGAGGGCAAAGCTCTCGCAATGATTTTTGAAAAGCCGTCTCTCCGGACGCGCGTCTCCTTTGATGTCGGCGTTCACCAGCTTGGCGGCTTTTCCATATTCCTGACTCAAAATGAAATCAACCTGGGCAAACGGGAAGCTGTGAGCGACGTGGCCAAAAACCTTGAGCGGATGGTGCAGGGAATCATGATCCGCACGTTCAGCCATCAGAACGTCGAGGAAATGGCCCGGGAAGCCGCCATCCCCGTCATCAACGGGTTGACCGATTTCAGCCACCCGTGTCAGGCGATCGCCGATTACATGACCATTTTCGAGGTGAAGGGCAAGACTCGCGGCGTTAAAATCGCTTATATCGGGGACGGCAACAACGTCGCCCATTCGCTGATCTACGGCGCCGCCCGTTTCGGCGCGCATATTTCGGTCGCGTCTCCGGAAGGCTATATGCCGGATCCGAAGGTTGTGGACTGGGCGCGGAAAAACGCCGCCGAGACCGGGAGCAGGATTGAAATCCTTCACGATCCTCGCGCGGCCGCCGAAGGCGCCGACGTCCTCTATACCGACGTCTGGACCAGCATGGGATCGGAATCGGAAGCCGCTGTGCGGCAGGAGGCTTTTCGCTCCTATCAGGTCAATGATTCGCTGGCAAGCCATGCCAGGCCCGATTATGCCTTCATGCACTGTCTCCCCGCGCATCGCGGCGAAGAGGTTTCCGATTCGGTCATCGATTCGATCCACTCCGTTGTTTTCCAGCAGGCCGAGAACCGCCTTCACGGCCAAAAAGCCATTCTACTGAAATTGATGCAATAGCGGCCTCCTCAATGCAGGCGCCGGATAGAATATTCGAAGTTTCGGGAACTTCGTCCGGGCGCCGGTGTCTAAATTATCAGAAACAGAAAAACGCCGAATCTTCAGGCGATTGAACCGGAAATTGAACCTCACAATGGAATCGGGTCGGCGCAAATGCGCGGGGAGGCGTCTATGTTCGATTCTGTGAAACAAGACAATCCGATGGATGGGATGAAGCACTTTGCGTCGCTGCTGCTGTCTCTTTTCCTTCACGCGACGGCGATCAGCGTCGTTTTGCTCCTGCCGCTCATTTTCATGAACACGATTCAATCCGGCGAACTGCAGGCTTATGTTTTTGCCCCTGAGCCGCCTGCGCCGCCGCCGGCGCCCGTTCCTCCCGCAATAGCCGCATCCTCTCGGGCCGCTGCAAGCGGGACTGTGCAGATCGCCGAGTTCAAACCTCCGGATGCCATGCCCGTCGGCATTCCGGCGCCGGACGCGGAGATGCCTGAGGTGCGAGGAAGCGGGATAGGCGTTTTCGAGGGCGTTCCATCCGGAACTCCGGGAGAGGGCGTCGCCGCGGCGATCGCCGCGATCGTCAATCCGGCGCTGCCGAAGCTGCCGGATCCTCTTCCGCCCATTCGGCGCCCGCAAGGCGAGGCAGTCAAAATGGGCGGCCGGATTCTGGAAGCGAGGCTTATTCACAAGGTTTCGCCGGTGTATCCGCTGATCGCGCAGAAAGTGCGGGTTTCCGGCCCGGTGGAACTTGCGGCGACCATAGATGAGGAAGGGAACGTGACGGACCTTCATGTGATCAGCGGGCATGTTCTGCTCCGGGAAGCGGCGGTGGAAGCCGTCCGGCAGTGGAAATACAGACCGTTGTTTCTCAACGGGGAGCCGGCGCCGATCCTGGCCTCGATCCGGGTGGTTTTCAATCTGAGGTAGCGTGGACAAGCTCCTGCATTTTTTTGCCGACGGAATGCGGAATGAAAAACGCGGGAGAAGAGCGGATGAAAGCAACGGAACAGACGGCGCCGCAAGCGCCCTGTTTCGTTAATCCGGGAACAGCAGCACTTTTCCCGCGGTTTCTCTCGCTTGCAGGGCTCGATGAGCTTCCGGCGCATCTTTCAGCGAATAGACGCGGTCGATTCGAATGCGGAGGCTCCCCTCGGAAACCCATTGCATAATGTCCCCGGCGCGCCACAAGAGTTCGTCTCTGTCGGCCGTGTAATGGGCCAATCCGGGCCGGGTGACGTAGAGCGATCCTTTCCGGTTCAAAAGGTTCAGGTCCACCGGCGGAACGGGGCCGCTGGACTGGCCGAACAGAACCATCGTCCCGCGCCTCCTGAGGCAATTCAGACCTGTTTCAAAAGTCGCCTTGCCGACCGAGTCGTAGACTGCATCCACGCCGAACCCTCCGGCGAATTCCTTCACTTCCCGTTCAATGTCCTGCCGGGTGTAAAGGATCACGTGGTCTGCTCCGGCGTCTCTGGATAAAAGGGCTTTTTCCTCGGTGGAAACCGTTCCAATCACTTTTGCCCCGGCTTTTTTTGCAATCTGAGTCAACAATAATCCGACGCCGCCGGCCGCCGCATGAACAAGAATCGTTTCACCTCCTTTCAGCGGAAAAGCTGAGAAGGCCAGGTAATGGGCGGTGAGTCCCTGGAGCATCAATGCGGCGCCCTGACGGAAATCAAGATCATCGGGCAGCCGGACCAGTTGCCAGGCATCGACGGCGGCATATTCGGCATAGGCGCCGGCGGCGCCGGCGTAGGCGACGCGATCCCCCGGCTTCAGTTCGCGGACGTTTTCGCCCGCGCTTTCGACAATGCCGGCCGCCTCCATCCCGAGCGTGAACGGCAGCGGCGCTTTGTAAAGCCCCGTGCGGAAATAGACGTCGATGAAGTTGAGCCCGATCGCCTTGATTCTCACCAGGGCCTGATCGGGGCCGGCCAGCGGCGCGGGCGTCTCTTCGTAGATCAGCCGGTCGATTCCGCCCGTTTCATGAATGCGGACAGCTTTCATATATCGCCTCCCATTGCTTTTTGCGCATCTTATTTTCACGGCCGCATTTCAAATGCTTCCGGCTTTATCTGGAGGAGATCGCCTCGTCGGAAGGAATGTCCGCACGGACGATTCGCCTCGCGAACTTCCAATCCCCGGATTCACGAATCAGATCATCCTCATAATGGCCCAAATACACAGGCTGAGGGCGGCCGCCTTCTCCCGCGACGACAAACATCCACTTGGCGGTCGCTTTCGCGCGGTCGCCGTCGAGGTCTATGGTCTCGTTGGCAAAAATGTGCAGGTTGGCGTTTTTAAGAGCCGCATCGGTCCCGATGGTCTTTTCCATCAGGCTGCGAATGTTTTCCCGACCTTTTGCCTTTCCCATGCCGCCGATCCATTCTCCGTCTTTGGCCGCAAACAGATTGGAAAAAGAGGCGAAATCTCTGCGGTCCAGAAATCGGCCGTAATCCACCTGCAGCCGCCGGATGCTTTCTCTGTCTTCGAGCCGCTGCAGACGCATTTCGAGTTCAAGCGTTTGGGGCGCGCAGGCGCAGAAAAACAATGATAGCAGCAGGGCGGTTCCGGCGATCGGTGCGTTGATGCGTCTTCGGATTGGCATAAGCCTCCTCGGGAAAATCGATAGAGAATCAATAATTGCAGGGCGCTCGGTTTCTTTTATCAGAAAAGAGCGGGCGGCTGCATTAAAATATTCCCGGAAAGGCAGGGTGGCAAGGCGATGAAAAAAGAATTTCCATACAACGGCGAAGTAGCCCGCTGGTGGGGCGCGCGCGCTTTCGACGGCGCTCATGCGCGCGCCTACGGAAAAATTGCAAAGTTCATCCGCGGATCCTTCACGCGCGAACCGGGCCTCATCGTCGATTACGCCTGCGGGGCGGGGAACCTGCTGTCCCTTCTCGGCCGCCGCTTCCCCCGATCGGAACTCGCCGGATTGGACGGATCCCGCTTTCTGCTCGATCTGGCGCGCCGTCGCATGCGACGGCTGCCACATGCCTGCTCCCGGCGGATCCGGTTGATCGAGACTTCTCTGCCGGACATGAACCTGCTGAGGGGACGGGCGGACCTGGCGGTTTTTTGTTTCCCGAACATGGCATTGGCATCCGGCGTGGACCTGTTCTTGAGCGAAGGCGATCGAAAAATCGCACGGCGCCTGTCGCTGGAAGACGGAACAGATCCGAAGGACGCGCGGGCCGTTCAGGACGGACTTCAGCAGGGAAGAGTCGTTTCATTGAACCTGCGCCGCATCCTGAAGCCCGGAGGGATCTGCTTCCGGATAGAATACGCGACGATCCGGCGGCATGAGCTGTCGGAACGGGAGCTTGCGCTGGTGTCGTTTGAAGAAGGGTCTTTGGATGCCCGTGTGGACGGCGCCGCGCCGCGCTTGTGGTTCCGGGTTCTGGCTTCCTCCTATTTCCGCTCCCGGGTGCTGGAGGACGTCTACGAGCAGACCGCAGACGAACGCGACCGGAACGGAGGCTATCTGATTACGGTCCTGAGGGCGGTATGAAGTTTTTACCAGGTTTTGTGCAGCATGGAAGCGGCCTGCCTTCGGTGGTTGCTCCAAATTTGCAGGTCCAATAATTTGGGCGTCTGGCGGGAAATCAACAAATTCCGCAGCCGGCCTCCGTAAAAAAGCGTCAGCCGGATCAAATTCCCCAGCCACATCAGCCATGGATGGCGGTTTTGAGCGCATAATCCGGAAACATAGGCGCGCGCCGCCAAAGTTTTTCGAATCTCCCGGGGAAGATCGAGGCCGAAAAACTTCTTCCCTGCAACGAAATACCCCGACAGCGCATCTGAATAGCCGGATCGGCTGAATTGCGCAGCTATGGCTTCCCAATCCTTTCCGGCGTGAGCTTTTCCCGAAAGCAGAACCAGGTCGTAGAGCTGGCGCAGCTGAACGACGCCGTAAGAGTAATTGCGATCGGTAATTTGAGCGTGTACGACGTTGTGAATGATCCGATGGCGGAGCGAAGGGATCCGGGCGACGGCGTCTCCAATCCGGAAAGGTTCGCAATCTCTCAGGATGCTCTTGGCGTCCAGCAGCGATCGATACGCCTCCGGAACGGGCTCATGGTGGAGCTCGATCCGGAAGCCGGCGTTTTTTTTGAGCAGGGGGGCGCAATGAAAATGCCTGGACTGCACATAATGTTCGGGCGAGAACAGATAATGATAATCCTCCGACAAAAGCTTGCGCGTGCAATCCTCCATCCTGTCGGCCGGCGCCAGCAGGTCGATATCGCCGATAAATCTCATGCCGCGGTCGAAGTACAGGTCTGCCAGAATATTCGCCGTCCCTTTCAGCAGCACCGGTTCGACTCCCGCCTCATTGAGGCGCCTGACCGTTTCTTCCGCGTGGGCCGCGAGGTCGCGGTTGCGCTCCTCGTTGAGCACGTGAAGAGCCTGCAGGTGCTCGCACAGTTCGGGAGGGATGCAGCCGAGCAGCCGCTTTTGTCGCAGCGCCCCGTATAGAGCCGGGCAAAGGAGATGATGATCGGCAGCTTCGACCAGCCGCTCCCACCGAAGGCCGCCCGAAAGGAGCCGCTCGCGCGTCCGCGCCGTCCCGCCCGGGCCGTCGTCGCCGGGACGGAGGCAGTCGCACAAAAGCAGAAGGGCGTCGATCTTATTCATGGGAAAGCAGCTCGCCAATCGCCGCTATGGCCTTTCGGGTGTTTGGATAGCGAAGCCGATAGCCCGGCGTGGCTTCAACCCATTGCAGCAGCTCTTCAATCCACTCCCGGTTCAGCGAATCGCCGAACCAGGCGCCGGTTTGAATCAATCGAGTCAGTTTCTCTTCGCCGGAAATGGGGCTGAGTTCGAACTGCAGGTCTGCCGCGTATTCGGGGAACACGATGCAGCGTATCGGCGCCGGGCCCGGTTTCAGTCCGCTCGGAGGCGACAGGTAACGCAACTGTTTCCCCCATCTGCGGCCGCCTTCTGTTGGCCGGAGCCCGGGGTATTGCCGGCTGAGCGCGTCCCATCCACCTTCTCTCAGGCAGATGCGCGTCGCGACCGGGAATATTTGCCAGGACCGTCTGGAGACGGGCGCGATGTCTTCGCAGCAGTATCGAAACCCCTCCAGCGTCAACGCGGCCGTCAGCGTCGATTTTCCGCAGCACGGCGTCCCGGGCATCACGATGGCGCGTTTCCCGTCGCTCACCGATCCCGCATGAAGAAAAACCAGCCATTCGGCGTCGGGATAGCTTGTACGGGCGATTTCGTAAACCAGAGCGTGGCGGAGCCGGTGGGGCGATTGTTCGCGTGCGACCTCGACGCCGTCTTTGGTGAGTGAGTAGCGGTCTCCATCGATCCGGACTTCAAAATGCCGATTGCAGGTTTCGCATTGCGGAATCTCCAGGTGTCCTAAAACAGCCTGCAGGATCGATTCTATTTCGGCGGAGCGAAAATCGACTTCGACAGTTGAATCTGTTAGAGCATAAGCCCTGCGCGAACAGGGCTGCTCATCTTTTTCCAGATCGATCGGATAGGAGAAATCCTGAACCGGCGGCGCCGCGACGGGAAATTCGCTCGAATTCCACAGGCGGAACACCGATTCGACGTCCTGCCGGGCTGTTTCTTGGGGAATGTTGAAATGAGCAGCCAGTTCACAGGCAACGGCGTTGGGATCGTTAAAATCGCAGAGCAGGTCCCAGATAAG
>CAZXSV010000081.1:0-7608 GCA_964642735.1 uncultured Acidobacteriota bacterium | reverse complement strand
CATTGAGCAAGGCATTTCTTTGGCAAAAGGAGCGCCAGCATGACCGGCGTGGTGTAGACGGCGCATTTGCCGAGTTTTTTCAGGGCTTCCCGGCGGTCATGGTCTTCGAGACCATCGCCCTGCAGTTGCATCATATTTGCGTTGTCTTTTATTTCGTTCATTTCAGCTCCAAAGCATTGAGCTATCCGGCGATCGCCCGAAAGTCAAAAAAAGCGAGCAGCGGCAGGACTGCTCGAATTATTCATCGGCGCGCCGGGCTAAGTTCTTTAACAATAAGGGAAAAAAGGCATAGCCGGCCGGCCGGGCCGCCGATCGGGAAATTTCCTGCCATGGGCGGTTTGGGCCGTCCGGGCCGTCGGAAACAGCCGCAAAAATTGGTCGGCGAGACCGATGATTCAAAATCCCTAAAATTGTAAGATTCTAATGTGAAGCATCCGAATTGGAGGGGCTTTATGAGAAGCATCCGGATTCTTATACTTGTTCTAATAGCCGCGGCGCCGGCTTATGCGACCGCAGTCCGCATCGATTCCGAATCGGAATTTTTAGCGGCCATTCAAACTCCCTATTTATTCGAAGACTTTGGCGAATACACTTACGGCAGCTATATCGCTCCGACTTTGTTCATCGCGCAATACAACTACGAGGCGCTGCTTTCCGCCGAGACGAAGCTATATTCCGGCCTCGGGAACATGTCGACGAGGTGTGTGAACGACATCCTGGTTATGGATTTCACGGATTCTCCCGCGCCGGTTACGGCGGTAGGCGGATATTTCTGGCCGACCGGCTATTGGGGAAACAATTTGACCGGATACACCAGAGTCGTTTTGTCCGACGCCAGCGTTTATGAGATCGAGGTGTCGGAATACGGCTCTTTTCTCGGCCTCGTCAGCCTCGATCAGACTGCTTTTGAAAGACTGGAAATTTCGGTTCTGGGAAAGCTCGACACTCCATGGTCCTGGCCGACGGTGGACAACCTGTATGCGGGTACGGCGCTTGAGCTTGTGGGCATGACATTCGTTCCGGTCCCAAGCCCTGAACCTTCATCCCTGATGCTTTCATCAGCCGGGCTTTGCGGATTCGGCGCGATCGCGCTTGGAAAATGCAGGCGCCGCCGGCGCGATCGTTCGTGAGGCAGGACGCATCAGGCACGGATTTTCTTCGTCGTTTTGATTCATCAGGGTGAATTGCGTCCGCAGCCAACCTCTTCCCCGACCGCAATCCCCTGATCCGCAGTTGTTCCCATCCTGCGATGGCGCGTTTGCGCCAAGATAACGCTCAAGTGGCCAATGCCTTCCGTCGATAAGCAAATTGATTCTATTGCTATGGAAAATAGAACCGTCGGGACAATTGCAATTTCAGTCCGCCTGGTTCAGTCAGGCGAGCCGGTTTTTCTCGCGCCTGCGGCCCATGCGACCTCCTAGCGGAGGAGCTTTATGAGAAGCGTTCGGACTCTAGCCCTATTTCTAGCCCTATCGTCGCCGGCCTTCGCAACCGCCATCCGGGTCGATTCCGAAGCGGAATTTTTATCGTCCATCGAAACCCCCTATCTTTTCGAAGATTTCGAAGAATACCAATACGGAAGCCTCATCGCACCGACCTTGACCCTTGCGCAGAATGATTATCTGGCGGTGATGTCCGCCCAAACCAAGCTTTATTCGGGCGTCGGGAACATGTCGACCAAATGCATCAACGACCTGCTGGTCGTCGATTTTTCCGATTCACCCGAACCCGTAACCGCGGTGGGCGGATATTTCTGGCCCACCGACATCCACGGCAACAACCTGACCGGCTACACCAAAATTGTTCTTTCCGACGGGAGCGTCTACGAGATCGAGAACGCCGCCTACGGCTCTTTTCTCGGCGTCATCGGAACCGACGGGACATTTTTTGAAAGGCTGGAGATTTCAGTATTGGGAAGCGCGTTGATTCCGTACACCTGGCCGACGGTGGACAACCTGTATGCGGGCGCGGCGCGGTCGCTCGTCGGGGGGGACGAAACCCCGATACCCAATCCCGAGCCTTCGGCTCTGCTGCTTCTGTTCACCGGGCTCTGCGGACTCGGGATCAAGCTGTTACGAAGGAAATGATCGCTCCTGCGGCGCTTTTATGCTTTGCGCACAGTGGAAACAATATGCTGAAGACCCGGATATCTTCCGACGATAAACGAACCGTGCCGACCATTATGAAGAACAGAACCGCAAAAGTGTTTGAATCCGCGATCCGTCTTGTCCTGATTGACGAGTACGCCCTTTCCCGTGCCGGCATTCAAGCCATCCTGGCAGGCAGGGACGGGTTTGAGGTTGCAGCGGAAGCGTCCAACGGCGCCGAAGCGCTGGATCTGGTCCAGCGGGAGCAGCCTGACGTCATTCTGATGAATATCGGGGCCAACGGGGGCAAGAGCAGCCTGGACATGGTCCCGGAGCTGCTGGCTGCTTCGGAGGAATCGCGGCTGCTGGTGCTGATGGGGAACCAGGACCCGGAAGTCCAGCACGCGGCGGTGTGCATGGGCGCGCTCGGAGTGATCACGCTCGACAAATCTCCGGATGTGATGATCAAAGCCATCGAAAGGATTCATTCCGGCGAAGCGTGGCTGGATCGGTCCATGACCGCCAGCGTCCTCAGTTCGCTGTCTCCTGCCGGCAGGGCCAAAAAAGCGGATCCGGAAGCGGAAAAGATAAAAACGCTGACGGCAAGGGAACTGGAAGTCATCAAGCTGGTCGGGGAAGGTTTGAAGAACAAAGCGATCGGCGAACGGCTTTTCATCAGCGAGATCACCGTACACCATCACTTGACGGCGATCTATTCGAAACTCGACGTCGCCGACCGCCTGGAGCTTATAATTTACGCCTACCGAAACGGCCTCGCACAGCTGCCGAGCTAGGGTCTATCCACCGATCTTCCTGAAGAAAATCCTTCATTCACCGATTAAATGAACCGGTGGCGTCCTACGGTCGAGGCGAAGGAGAAGCTGCCGTCATCGAGTTTTTCGCTGCGCAGGACAATCCCGCGGGAGGCGACGGTTGCCGACCGCGGATCTTCCGCGAAGGAAGGGATGCGTATTACAAAAAACAGTTCCTGGCCGGGCCGGCATTCTGTTGCGGCGTGGGCGCTGAAACCGCCGGCGCTGAAATCGTCTATGCAGGCTTCGAACCTGATCCGTTCGCCGCGGCTCCCCTTTGTCCGGATTTGAATGGGGACCGGATGGCAGATCCGGGGCTTCATCCGGCGCTCCTTTCCCTCGTACCGTTTTTTGTTGCAGATCCTGAGCAGTTTGAATCTCATGCTACCTCGCACACTTTCGCTTTTCCGGCGCGCAACAGTATCGCTCGAATCGCTTTTGAGATCATCGGCCTGACTGACCAATTTGAATGGCTGGCATCGGCCATGGCGTGGGGCTGCAGACCGCCGCGCCGGCGCCGGGCGAAAAAAATTCGTGGAATCCGCATTGAATTTGCTAACTTATGCTATAGGACATGAATCGCTGAAAATGCGACAAGGAGGAATCGCCTATGGGATCTGATCGATTGTTTCGGTTGTCGAATCGAAGAGAATTTTTCACCGCGCTCGGCATGGCGGGCGCGGCGGCGGCGATTTCCGCCGGCGGCTTGAAAAGGGGATTTGCGGCCGGCCAGGCGCCTTCCAACGTCCGCCTGCCGGCATTGCCTTATGCGCAGGGCGCGCTGGCCCCGGCCATTTCCGAAAACACCATTTCGTTTCATTACGGGAAGCACCACCAGGGATATGTCAACAACGCCGTCAAGCTGATTGCGGGAACCGGTTTCGAATCGGCCAGCCTCGTGGAAATCATCAGGAAAACGGCGGGCCGGCCGGATCAAAGCTCTCTTTTCAACAATGCGGCCCAGGTTTTCAATCACAATTTCTACTGGAACAGCATGAAGCCGGGCGGCGGCAGCGAGCCCAAGGGAAGAATCGCCGAAAAAATAAACGAATCCTTCGGGAGCTATCAAAAATTCGCGGAAGCTTTTTCCGGCGCCGCGGCGGCGCAGTTCGGCAGCGGCTGGGCGTGGCTTGTCGAGGAAAATGGCCGGCTCGGCGTCGTCAAAACCGGGAACGCCGAAACCCCGGTCACGACTCCGGCGAGGCCATTGATCGTCATCGACGTTTGGGAGCACGCCTATTACCTGGATTACCAGAACCGGCGCGCCGACTACATCAAAGCCTTCCTGGAAAAGCTCCTCAACTGGGATTTTGCGGAGAAGAATTTGGTTTAAAAAAGATTTCGGGCCGCCGCCGGCCCGCTCTTTTCAGGGTGGGGAATCGGATCCATTGCTTTGGCCTGCTGGATCTTGGGCGAGCCGGAGAAAAGAGCGCTGATGTCCGGCGCCAGTATTTTCAGGATGGCGACCGGAAGGGAGCTGGTGAATGTGAAATTTCCGGCTTCCTTTCCGGGCACGAACGCCGTAACGACTCCGAAGAAGCGGTCTCCAATATAGAAGACGAACACGGCGGTTCTGTCGGTGGGATCGGAGGCGAGCAGCCGGCCGCCGCTGCTGTAGGAATCCCGGCGGTTGTCTCCGGAGCCCGTTTTCCCTCCAATTACAACCGGTTTGTTTTCCGCTACAACCGCGCCGGCCAGCCTCGTTGCGGTGCCGCGCTGAACGACCGACGCCAGCACGGGAAGGATGGCTCGGGCCACCGCTTCAGGCATCACCCGGACGCCCTTGGATTCCGCAGGGCTTAGCACCGTTTCGTAAGGCGTGCCGGTTGCGAAGCGCAACTCCGACATCCTTATCGTCTGCCGCAGCACCCCGTCGTTCAGCAGAATTCCCATCAGCTGAGCCAGGGCTTCCGGGCGGTCCCCGGAGCTCCCAATCGACGTTGCAAGCGAAGGGACCAGGCTGTCAAACGGGAATCCCAGCCGTCTCCAGTGGGGCGTTATTCGAACAAACGCGTCCTGTTCGAACCGGATGCGCAGACGCAGATCCTGGGCGTCGCGATTCTGCGTCTTGAAAAGCCAGGCGGAAGCCAGCCGCCGCGCTTCACCGCTTGCCGCCCAGAGCCGATCCCAGTCCGGCGGGGGCTGACGGGTCATTTCTCCGGCGCACCAGACTCTCAGAGGGTGAACGCCCAGAAGATATCCGTAGTCGGAGAGACTGAGTCGCGGGTTTCCGTAGGCTTTCATCAGCTTTTCGGTTTGTTCGGGTTTTACGGCCCCGAGGCGTTTCTCCAACCAATTTGCAAGAGCCTGCCGGTCGCCGTTGCGATGCCATGCATAAAACAGAATAGCGAGGTGGCGGTCCGAGTTGATTTTATTGCCCAGCAGGACCTCGACGATTTTGTCCGGCGTCTGGCCGCTGAAGGCGTTGTACGCTTGCCTGAGAAATTGCCGGGATTCCTCGTCGGCGATCCTCTGGAGCATGCCGCGCCTGGCGGGGTTGTCCGGATCGGCAATAATTTCATCCGTATTGTAAGGAAGGCGCGCCTGGTAATAGCGGACCATGTCGCGCATTAGCCTGATGTAGACAAGGTTGACGGATCGAGTGGTGGCTTCGCGAACGGTCAGGATGCGCCCATTGTCGGCGCTGTCGAAATTTCCGAAAGAGTGCCGTCCTCCCCCCGTGAAGAAAGCCTCTCCGGGGCTGGCCGAATACTTCCGGTCCAGAGCGAGCTGCAAGAAAGCGTCCAGGCCGATCCCTTTTTTCCCGGCCAGGGTTTCGGCAGCCCACCCGGTGATGGGGTCGCGGGCTTTTTCCGCCTGTCGCTTCAGGGACTCATCGTCCAGCGACGAGAGCTGCTGGTGGAGAGACGCTGTTACGTTCAGATAGTTTGCCAGCGTTCGCAGCTTGGCGCTGCTGCCAAGCTGCATTTTCATTCCGGTATTAATGTCAAAAGGAGCGTTCAGGTTGTCGGTGATGATCCGCAACATGTTGCCATGGCTGGTCTTTTCGAACAGCATCATTCCGTAGATGACTTTGGCCGGATCGCCCGCCCCGAGCATGCGTTCGCCGCGCAGACCCGCAGCGTCCAAAAAATCCGGTTGATGAAGGTCTTCAAAAAGAGCGACGACCTTGCGCTGCAAGCCGGGGATTATGGTGCTTTGAACGTTGAGGTGAAGGCGGTCGAGTTCGTAAAGTCCGGGGACGCCGAGGAGGCTGATGAGCTTGGACCGGATTCCGTTGATCGCCTTTCGTTCCGCATAGCGCGGAACCGGTTTGTCGGGGGGACGGACCGAGAAGGATAGCGGCAGCGGCAAAACTTGTTTGGCGAAGTCCGTCGATATGATCTGCAGCCTCGAGAAGAGCAGCGTATAGAAATTGACCCGTGAGAGCAGGGCGGCATGATTTTGAACGAGGTAATAGGACGGCGCCTTGACGGAGCACAAAAGGGCCAGCGTGCATTTAAAGGCTTTGGCTTTTTCGGGATTGCCGTCCGGGAGAGCAAGACTCTTTCGCACATCCTTGAGGTCGAGGCCGAACCAAGCCCGAAGCCCGTTGCCGATGCCATGAATTTCCCCGTATCCGGGCGCGGCAGCCAGAGGAATCGAATTGAGATAGTCGAGAACGATTTGCCTCCGCTCCTCGCGAGTGTCCGGGCCTTTCTGGTAAACCTTCAAACTCGCATCGGTCATCTGACGGAGTTTCGACAGGATGGAATTCGTCCTGCCGTCGTAGGAATGGCGGTATTTTTCGATTTGAGTGGCGAGCGTGCTGCCTCCTTCGACCGATAGAGGAAGCCCGAGTTTATGGCCCGCGTAGAGGATCGCGGCTTTGGCTAGACGGTTCCAGTCGACCACCGGATTGGTCCGGTTGTCGCTGGGATCCACCAGTTCGCGGTTTTCTATCATGAGGAGGCTTTTGACCGCAAGGCCGGGTATTTCCTCGAAGCTGTTGAAATATTCTCCGACGACCGGCGCCTGAAAGAGCGGCTGCTTGTCCATTCCCTGGATGATCAGCCTTGTGGCGGTAGGTTCCGAATAGGGAGGCGTAAATCCCCAACTCACGGCGCGTTCCAGTTCCGGTGAAAACCTCGCTTGTTTTGTTATCCGGTAGCCGGATGCGCCCAACCGTTGTTTGAATTCGGGAATCAGGGAATATCCCGCGCGCACGTCGAAAGGGCCGTGCTTCGGGAAAACGATGCTGGAACTGGGGCCCGTCTCGACTTTGTACAGCATCTTCTTCGCATAGCTCGACAGGACGCGGGATTGCAGCGCCGAAGTCCGGATTTCGTAGGTCGAAATCAGCGCGAAAGCGGCAAGGCCCGCGGTCCATTTCATCCATCTCGGAAACGGCCGCCGAGCGCAGGCGGCGAAGATTTTTTTCAATCCGGAGCAGCCGGGCAGATCTGCCAGATTCCTGCTGAACGTACGAATTTTGCTGTCGATCATTTTGCCTGCCAACTGTCTATCGGCGGTGATTCGGTCAGCTGTGTTTCATCGTTGGGAAAACACCGTCAGGATTGCAGAAGACCCGAATTTTCACCCCCCTATTATGATATCGGCGCCGAAGGATTTCAAATGCCCATTGAAACAACATTATTATCGGCGCTGGCAGCGTTGGACCTTTTCGGAATATTCCCGATATTCCATCGTCTGCCCGCCTTGCCGGCGCCGCCGATATTTACAAAGAACTTCAGATACGGGACGCTAGA
>CAZXSV010000080.1:0-21449 GCA_964642735.1 uncultured Acidobacteriota bacterium | reverse complement strand
AAGAATTGGATACAATGTCGGCGCGGACGCTCGGTCTGGAACCGTTAATCTTCTTTTAATGTACGAGCCGATGGCCGATGCAACCTTTTTTTGGCGGCGCGGACGCTCGATTGAAACAGGCATCGCCGTGTTCCTTGAAACAATTGGAACCGTCCGGATCTTTACGTAGTGGAATCTGTCATGCACAATGCTTATGAAGGATCAGAAGAATGCGCCATGATCATCGAATCTTAAGCGGGAATCGCCGCTTTTTCGCCAGTGGTTTTGAAAATATTTTAATCGAGGCGAAACCTGGCCCGATGAGTATTTTTGAAATCGTCAATCGTCAACCGTCAATGGTCCATTAGCCATGTTTCCTTTAAAAGACGACAACCCGACTTCCATCGTCCCCATCGTGACCTGGGTTTTAATCGTAATCAACGTGATGGTCTTTTTTTACCAGTTGTCGCTGGAGCCCAGGAATTCGGAGGCGTTTGTCTATCAATTCGGCGCCATTCCCGCGGTCATCGCCGGCGGCAGAAAGCTGCCTGCCGGCATTGCGGTCGTTCCGCCCTTCATGAGCATTTTTACCAGCATGTTTCTCCATGGCGGCTGGATGCACCTGATCGGGAACATGTGGTTTTTATGGATCTTCGGCAACAATATCGAAGAAGCGATGGGCGGGTTGCGCTATCTCGTTTTTTATGTGATTTGCGGATTTCTCGCATCGGGCGCTCATATACTGTTCAACATCGGCTCGGCAATTCCCTCTATCGGCGCAAGCGGCGCCATCGCAGGAGTGTTGGGCGCTTATTTGCTGATCTACCCCAGGGCCAGAGTCCTGACTCTTATTTTCCTGTTCTTTTTCGCCAGAATGCTTTGGATACCCGCCGGCTTCATCCTTGCGATCTGGTTCCTGATTCAGCTTTGGAGCGGCGCCATTTCCGGAAATCAGCCCGGAGGCGGAGTGGCTTTCTGGGCTCATGTGGGCGGATTTGTAGCCGGAGTTGCGCTGGTCGGATTGTTTAAAAGACGCGAAGTCCATTTTTTCAATCCGGCTCGTCATTTTCGGTATTAGGATGAATAAAAAGTCATTCTGGAGGCTGTGAAATGATAAAAGCATCGATCGTGATCGTCGTAGCGGCGTCTGTTGCGTTGGGAATCGTGGCTTTTTCCCCGGACTCGGCGATCGATCGCGGGAAAGAGGTCTACGCGGTTCAGAAGTGCGGGCTTTGCCATTCGATTTCCGGGGCCGGCGGAAAGATGCATGCCCTGGACGGCTTAGGGTCAAGAATGAACCAGAACACGATGAAGAAGTGGATTCAAACGCCCAAGGAGATGAAATCCAATACGGTGATGAAACCCTATCCGAACCTGCCCGAAAAAGACCTGAACGATTTGATCGCCTACCTGACGACCCTGAAATAGTGCAAGCAAGGAAGGGAATTTTCCAAGGGGGATCCTGAGGCAATCGATTCCCGTGCGATTGACGATCTGGGCAGAATTTCAATCGTGAAAAGGCTGGATTTCGACTCTCGGATGGGAGAAGGCTCCTACCAGCTGCAACTGAAGGTTTTAGAAAAGAGATCCAAGGAAAAATCCTCCGTCGTTCAGACCATCGACTTCGAAATCCGGCAATAAATTTATTCTCCGGCGCCCCGCCCGGCCGATACATTCCATGATTTTATCGGCAAAACTCTCCTCGAATGAATCCCGATGCTGCTCGAGAATCAGAAGGCGTCGCTTCCCTGGCGATGCTGGTGTGGACATCGTCCAATGACGCCGAAGCCGCATGTTCTGTCGCAGCGCCGGAATTCGAGAGCCCGGTTCGGGCGAAACCGGCCGCATGGAAATGCGGGCGACGCCTCCTAATTCTCGAACAGGTAGCATCGTCAGCCAATCGGATTCAGGGCCGCGCGCCCGCGGCTCTGAATCCGATTGGCTGAATGGTTCCGGATCAAGCTTTCGAAAGCGCCGCTTTCAGATCCGCTTCCACCGTGGTGGTCGGTTGGATGTTGAATTTTTCCACCAGCACATTCAGCACGGCGGGCGTGACAAAAGCCGGCAGGGTGGGCCCGAGGCGAATGTTTCTGATCCCAAGGTGCAGCAGGGTCAAAAGAATGGCGACCGCTTTCTGTTCGTACCACGACAGGATCAGGGACAGCGGCAGATCGTTGACTCCGCAGCCGAACGCCCCGGCGAGCGCGCCGGCAACCTTGATGGCGGAATAGGCGTCGTTGCACTGTCCGCAATCCAGGAGGCGGGGAATGCCGCCGATGTCGCCAAACTGCAATTTGTTGAACCGGAATTTTCCGCAGGCGAGCGTGAGGATGACGCAATCTTTGGGCACGGCTTCCGCGAATTGAGTGTAGTAGTTGCGTCCCGATTTGGCGCCGTCGCAGCCCCCGATCAGGAAGAAATGCTTCAACTGGCCCGCTTTAACGGCGGCGATGACCTTGTCGGCCACGCCCAGGATCGTGTTGTGTCCGAATCCGACCAGGATGGTTTGATCCGGCCCATCCGCGTCGAAGCCCGGCGCCGCAAGGGCGGCGTCAATGACCGGCTTGAAATTGACGCTGTTGGGAACGTCGTTGGGAATGTGAACCACTCCCGGCCACGCCACCAGGCCGGTGGTGAAAATGCGGGCTTTGTAGCTCTCGCGGGGCGCCTGGATGCAGTTGGTGGTCATCAGGATGGCGCCGGGGAACGCATCGAATTCTTTGGCCTGATCCTGCCACGCACCTCCGTAATTGCCCACGAGATGCTTGTACTGTTTCAGTTTCGGATAGCCATGCGCCGGCAGCATCTCTCCGTGAGTGTAGACGTTGATCCCCAGCCCGCTGGTCTGTTCCAGCAGGTCCTGCAGGTCGTTGAGATCGTGACCCGAAACAAGAATGGCTTTCCCTCGGACGGGCGTGATGCGCACCGGAGTCGGCACGGGATTTCCGAATGTGCTGGTGTGCGCCGAATCCAGCATCTCCATCGTAATGAAATTAATTTCACCGCACTTCATGTTTAAAGCAACCAACTGTTCCACCGTCGGCTTGGGATCGGTCAAGGCGTCCAAAGCCTCATGCAGGAAGGCATAAACACGGTCGTCGTGCCGTCCAAGCACCCGGGCGTGGTCGGCGTACGCGGCGAATCCTTTCAATCCGTAAGTCAAAAGCTGCTGAAGGCCGGCGATGTCATCTCCGAATTGCTTCCTCGACTGAAGAACTCCCGCCTCGGCCGCCTGCTCCAGAAGGCCTTCGCGCGAAGGCGCCGGAATCCATTGCGCCGGCCCTTCCGGCGTTTCCGGAGCCTTCCCGGCCTCGCGGCAGGCTTTCTCATAGAAAGTCTTCGCCAGTCCCTTCATGCTGGCCGCCTTGCGAACCATGCCTTCAAGGCGGGCGGCGTCGAAATTCACATTGGTTACCGTGCTGAACAATGCTTCCACAATGAAAGTGTCGATGGCCGACTCTTTCGTCCCAAGCCCGCGGGCCCTGTTCGCGTATTGGCTTATGCCTTTGGCGGCATAGATCAAAAGATCCTGCAACGCCGCCACATCGGATTCCTTCCCGCAAACCCCCCGTTTTTCGCATCCACGTCCGCCGGCAGTCTGTTCGCATTGATAGCAGAACATGCTCATAATCCTCTCCTCTACCTTAAAGGTTTGTCAATTGATCCACTCGCTGATATCTTAATGGAATATTTAGACATTAAATTGATTTAGGTCAAGAAGGCGGAGTTTTTTTATCCTCGGGGGCCTGCGGATGGACGTCTTTGCGATTATCAGCCATGTGAAGTTCTTTGATGGAATTTCCAGAGAGAGCAAGGAGATCCTCGCCAAACGCTGCCTGCCGTCGCAGCGCACGAAAGGATCCGTGCTTTTTCATGAAGGCGAGCCGGGCGAAGCGATGTTTCTGCTCGTGCGCGGCCGCGTCCAGCTGCACAAACTGTCGCCGGACGGCCGGGAAGCGGTGATCAAGGTCATCAAGCCGGGAGAGGTGTTCGCCGAGGCGATCCTGTTCGAGAAAAAATTCTATCCGGTCACTGCCGTGGCGCTGACGGAAATCTTTTTTTTCAAACTCATGCGCCGCGATCTTCTGGATATCCTGCGCCAGGAGGATTTCCGCAACGATTTTATCGCCATGCTCCTCCGCAAGCAGCGCTATCTGGCCGACAAAATTCAACAGCTCACCAGCCAGGATGTGGAGCAGCGGCTGCGGGCTTTTTTGCTGGAGCAGTACGGCAAACAGGACGAGATCAGGATCGAGATAAACAAAAAACAACTGGCGGCCGCCATCGGGGCCACTCCTGAAACCCTGTCGCGCCTTCTTCAGGATCTCAAGATCCGCAAATGCCTCAATTGGAAGCAGGGGATCATCGCGGTTACTGCGGAATTTTGGGAAAGAGCTTAGTCCGAGGAGAGTTCGGAGAGACCCGATTCGGCGCCTTCGTGAGCATTGCCGGTGACTTCGACGGCTTTGCTTACAAGATCCCAGAGCTTTTCATCCTTCCGGTTTTCCGCGATTTTTTTCAACACTTCCAGCTGCCTTGCGGTTTTTTCCGTTCTTTCCTTCAGCGACTCCAGAGTCTTTTTGATGTTCCGGTCCCGACCCGGATCTCCATACGCCTCGTCAACGCTGAACATCAGGCTGGTTAAAATCCGACAATAGTTATGCAGCAGGTCTCCCGGGGCAAGAAACTCAAAGGGATCCCCCTCTTCCGGCTCCTTGCCGTTCAGCCTGTCCTCCGCCGCTTTCAGCCGGAGCATGGCCGCGTCCATGAAAATCTGGACCCGGCGGCTGATCCCCCGGTTCTCCTGCAGAAGGATGGTTTCCTCTTCCGTCAGGATGTCCATGGACGGCGCTCCCGCCAAAAAGGCCGGAAGAGTCGTGAGGATCAGAATGAGGATGAGGATGCGATGCATGGCGGCTCCCAGGAGAAAGCGCTTTTATTCGCGCTTGAAGAGAATGTCGACAAATCGTATCCGTATTTTCTCCGCCTGGTCGAGACAGGACTGAAAAATATCCTGCTGCTCGACGGGCGCTTTCATTTTATAGCTCTGGGAGTTGAAGATGGCTTTCCGCACATGGGTTTCGAAGCGAATCAGGCTCTTTGATTTCTTTTTTGATTTCAGATTGGCTTCAATGTCCCGCAGCGATTCCGCAAGCAGCGACGTCCACGATTTCAGGTCGCCCGGAACAGTCTGGAAGTTGTTTTTTGCGGAGGCCGCCCCAATGCTTTTCTGAATTCTCTCCGAGGCCTTTATGTAGATTTTGATGCGTCCGTCGATATTTTTCTCTTTTTGAATTTTTAGTATTTCCTCTGAATTCAGCGCGCTGTCTACCGGAGGAGAAAAACTTGCCGCCTGGAGGAATGCGAGCAGAACACCCGTGCAAAGCATTTTCATGGACGTCACATCCTGGGAGGGACTTCACACCCCAATAAGTTTAGCGCTTTTTCCAGCTGTTTGCGAACCAGATCCGCTACAAGCAGAAGGCATTGTTTTTTTTGTTCGTCGCTCTCCGACAGAATATGGTGTTTGTGATAGAAAAGGTTGAATTTTTGCGCCAGCGAAAAGGCGTATTTGCACAATTGCCCGAGTTCGAGCGATTGAGCGATTTGCCGGACGGTTTCGGGAAGTCTTGCCGCCTGGAAGACCATTTCCCATATCTCGTCGTTGGCGGACAAAAATTCCCGGAGTTCCGGACAGGAATCGGGGACGCCCGGGAGCGTCTCCCCGGACTCGAGGAGCTTTCGGAAAATATTGTTTGCTCGGACGGCGGCATATTGGACGTAAGGCCCGGTTTCGCCGTCGAAATTCAGAGCCTCCTTGAAATCAAATGCAATGACGGTGTTGCGGGCGAAACGCAAAAGGAAATAGCGGAGCGCGCCCACCGCGATCGTTCGGGCGATTTTTCCGGCTTCCTCTTCGGGCAATTGGTGGCGGTTTTGCACTTCTTCCAGAGCCTTTTGAATCAGGGCGTCAAGAAAGTCGTCGGCTTTAACGCCCAAACCTTTTCGCCCCGACACCTCCACATAAGGGCGTTTCCTGTCCTGGTCGGAAAGCGGGAAACCGAGTTCGTCGCAGCAGGCGGGAGTGAGGGCGACCATTTCATAGGAAAAGTGAATGGAGCTGCCGGCCTGTTTTTCATATCCGAGCGCCTTGAGCCCCGCAACGACGATATTCTGAAGGTAAGCCTGCCGGCTGTCGATCACGTTGTAAACCCGGTCGGCGCGCCCGAATGCCGGCGCTTGTCCGGCTGCGGGATCCGCCTCCTTCGCCGTGATCCAAAGCGTGCTTCCGTCCGGCGCTTCGAAGAGCCTGTATTTGAAATCCAGGCCGAGCAGACCGAATTTCCAGAGCTGATAGGCGATGTCTTTTCCCACATAGGTGACGGTTCCGTCCGATCGGACGATGATTTTTTCGTCTTCCTCCGCCTCTTCGCGCGAGGTTGAGGCTTTCGCCTGTTCGGCGGCGCTCATCACCCAGCAGCCGCTATTTTTCCCTTCCTCGACGAAATAGATTGCGTTTCGCTCTTGGAGCAGCCGGCGCGCCTTTTCCCAGAATCGGAGGTGCAGAATCTCGCTTTCGCGCGGAAGGAGGTCGTACTTTACGTTGATACGAGCCATCGTCGCCAGATGGGCTTGGGCGATGCGCATCGCGACATGCTCCGCCAGTTCGGCGGTGGGATTGTCTCCGGCCTCGATAGCCTGGAGAGTCCGGCTTCGCAGTTTTTGGTTTTCTTCGGACTTCTGATAGAAATCAGAAACTCTTGCATAAACGTCCCAGCAGTAGTAATCGAATTTTTCCGAAATTCCGGCCAGATCTTCGACCGTTTTTTTCTCCATCTGCTCCAGGCCGACGACCACGTCCGCCACCTGGACTCCCGTGTTGTCGAGATAGTTCTGGATTTCCACGCGATGTCCCAGAAAACGAAGACAGCGGACGAACGAGTCGCCCAGAGTGGCATTGCGCAGATGGCCGATATGAGCCGCCTTGTTGGGATTTATGTTCGTGTGCTCGACGACGATTTTGCCGGCCTGTTCGGGTTCGGATATCCTGCCGAATTGCTTCTGTCGGACGCTTCGGGCCAGGTCGAGCGCGAAAGAGCCTCGATCGAGATGAAAATTCAGATAGCCCCCGGCCACGTCCACTTTCCAGATTCCCGGAATGGCGCCGGCGTCGGATGCAAGCTCGCGGGCGATCTCGGCCGGCGGGCGTTTCACTTTCCGGGCAAGATCGAACGCGATCGGAAGCGCCAACTCTCCGAGCTCGATTTTGGGCGGCGTGGTGAAGTTCAGCGCGTCGTAACGAACGCCGTACCGGTTTTCTATTTTTTCAACAAGAGCGTGTTCCAGTCTTTTGGCTATCGCAAGCAGCATAAGTTCCAGGCCTTCTATAAATTCTCGGGAGAAACATACTCTATTTGATCCGGTTCAATCAAGGTTCCCGGCCTTGATTGAACCGGATCAGGGTTTCCGGTTTTTCTCACGACCGGGTCGGCCTATAGAAATTTGCCTGCTATAGCGACGATTCCGTGGCAGAGGGATTGGTCGCTCTGGCGTGCGCGATTCAAGAATAGCATTCCGAAAATCCATCCAGGATATTTCCGTCTCAGGAATTTTCGTCCGGCGTTTTTTGCCGGGAACCTGCGCCGCTGAGCCGGGAACTGCGTTACGGTATTGACAGAGCGGTATCCGGCCCATAGACTCAATTCGAAAAAGCAGAAGAAAGGCATCGACGGATTGCAGATGAATAATGGGAAGATTCTGGCGCTTGAGCCATTTTCGGGAATCAGCGGCGACATGATGATCGGAGCGCTGCTTGACCTCGGATTCAGTTTCGACGAGCTGAAAGAGAAGCTTTCGCTTCTTCCTCTGAAAGAATACCGGCTGTCCTCCCAAAAATGCATGCGTTCCGGCATCGCTGCGACGAAGTTCGATGTCGAGGCCGGCCACCAGCATCATCATCGGGGATTTACGGATATCCGACAGATGATCGAGTCCAGCTCGCTTTCTCCCTGGGTGAAGGAGAAGTCTATCGAGGCTTTTCGCCGATTGGCGGAAGCCGAAGGAAAAATTCACGGGCTTCCCCTCGACAAGGTCCACTTCCATGAAGTCGGCGCGGTGGATTCCATTGTGGATATCGTGGGATCGATGATCGCTGTGGAATCGTTCATGCCCGTCCGGATCTATTCTTCTCCGGTCAACGTCGGCCAGGGCACTCTGCAATGCCAGCACGGAACGTATCCGGTCCCGGGCCCCGCCGCACAGGAGCTGCTGAAGGGATTCCCGGTTTTTACCAACGAGGTCGTCGGAGAGCTGACCACTCCTACGGGCGCGGCTTTACTTGCAACCCTGGTGGACAGCTTCGGCCCGCGCCCCACGATAAGAATCTCCGGCGCCGGTTATGGAGCGGGGACGCGCCAAACGCCGGGCAACGCGAATGTGCTCCGAATCACTTCGGGTGAATCGATTGGAGAAGCCGCTTCCCCGGAGGAAAAAGTAGCGGTAATAGATGCAACGATAGATGATATGAGCCCGCAAATCTATGGGTACTTTCAGGAAAAAGCTCTTGCATCGGGCGCGCTGGATGTCTACGCCACGCCCATTCAGATGAAGAAGAACCGCCCTGCGTTGAAAGTGACCTGTGTCTGCGCTCTTGCGGACCTGGATCGGTTGGCCGAGACGATTTTCCGGGAAACGACGACCATCGGGATAAGGCACACAATCGCCGGCCGGAAAACGCTGAGCCGGGAATTTCAAAAAATTCAGACCGAACATGGGCCGGTTACAATGAAAATCGCGCTGCTTGACGGCCGACCGGTCAATTATGTCCCCGAGTATGAAGACTGCCGCCGCCTTGCGCTTGAAAACGGAGTGGCTTTAAAAGAAGTCCAGGCGGCCGCCGTTCACGCTTACCTTCAAATAAAAAAATAAACCTGTCGGATCAACTCTTTGAGGAATAATAATGTCCGAAGAAACGCTTTCAAAGATCAGCATTGAAGAATTCGCCAAGGTCCAGATGCGAGTAGGGCAGATTCTGGAGGCTGAAAAAATCGAGGGTTCGCGCAAGCTTCTGAAGCTTCGGGTGGATGTCGGCGGCGAAGTCCGTCAGGTTGTGGCGGGAATCGCGGAAGTCTACGAGCCTGCGAGCCTGTTGAACAAAAAGGTTGTGATCGTGGCCAACCTGAAGCCGGCGAAGCTTATGGGCGTCGAATCCGACGGGATGATCCTGGCGGCCTCCGCCGACGGAAAACCGGTCCTCGCCACCTTTACGGAAGACGCGCCAAACGGGGCGCTGCTGAAGTAAATGGAATTGATGTTTGTCCCATCGCAGCTGTGGTAAGATCCTCCCGTTTGAACATTGGAAGTCAACGAGCTTTTCCGGTTCCCGATTGGCGGCGCCCGAATCGATATGTCAGCTGCTGAAAGTAATTCATTGAATCCGCAAGAAATTTACAGGCTGGTTGAGGGCGGCATGCTTCAGGTCGAGAAGGAGCTGGAGCGTCAATCCTGCTCGGGCGTTCAGCTCATCGACAAGATCGGCCGCTACATCTGCTGCAGCGGAGGCAAGCGGATTCGCCCCGCGATCCTGCTGCTCAGCGCCCAGATGTGCGGCTACGAGGGGCCGGTCGGGCCCAGGCTGGGGGCCGTAATAGAGCTCATCCATTCCGCAACGCTGGTTCACGACGACATTATCGACAATGCGAGCGTGCGCCGAGGCCACGCCTCGGTCAATGCGCAATGGGGGAACGAAATAACCGTCCTGATCGGCGATTGGCTCTACATGACTTCGTTCCAGCTGGCTCTGGGGGAGCGGCACTTCAAGATTCTGGACATTCTTATCGAAGCGACGCGCAAAATGGTTGAAGGCGAACTTATTCAACTCGCCTTCAACGGCGATATGAATATAACGGAAGAGCAGCATCTCGACATATCGACGCGCAAGACCGCGTTTCTTTTTTCCGCATGCTCCCAACTCGGCGGAATTCTCGGATCCGCAAATCCGGAGGACGAAGAGCGGCTGCGGCTCTACGGATTGAATGTGGGGCTCGCCTTCCAGCTGGTGGACGACGTTCTGGATCTCACTTCAACCGAAAGCGCTCTCGGCAAGCCGGTTGGAAACGATCTCAAAGAAGGGAAGCTGACGCTGCCGCTTATCTATTTGATGCGCGACGGCGAGCCGCGGCTTCGCGAACTCGTTCGGGACGCCCTTCACAACGGCGCCCCGGAGAACTCGCTCCGGAATGAAATACTGAGCCTCGTCCGGGAGCATCGAACGGGAGACCGCGCATTGGACAAAGCCAGGGAATTCGCGCAGACGGCGATCGCCTGCCTTCAGGGATTTCACGATTGCGCCGCCCGCGCCGCCCTGATGTCCATTCCCAACTACATCATTCAACGCGACCGCTGATCCCCTTCCCAAGTGAATTTATCATGCCCCCCCCCCGGACGAACTCCTTCCCGGCATGCGCCCATGGACATTCGGCTCTCCAGCCTCGTCCCGCCCGCGAAGCGATCCGCATTCCTGACGTTTCCGCGGGCGGATTCCGGGAGATTTCCTCTGCGTCCCATGTTATCCTGCTCCCGCTTCAAAACAGCAAAACGCTATCAATGCATCTTTGTCGAATTCCGAAAAAATTATAAGGGAAGGGGCGATGCTATATGGAAAATGTCAATTTCGGAAACAGAATTCCCAGAAACTTCGGCTGGATCGCATCCAAATCGATCCTGTGGGTGTTTCTCATACTGATCCTGTCGATCATCCTGTTGGGATCCTGCACCGTAGTGCCGCCGGGACACCGGGGCGTTTCGGTGACGCTTGGCAAGGTTTCTCAGGCAATCAGGGGGGAAGGCCTCAATTTCAAAAAGCCTTTTATCGAATCGATCGTCAAAATACCTATTCAGCAGATCACGGTCGATGGAGAGACCGAGTGCTTCAGCTCCGATCTGCAGACGATCAGGGTTTCCTATTCTGTCCTTTACAAGCTCCCTCCCGGAAAAATCATCGAGCTTTATCAGCTGTACCACGGCGATCCTTACGCCTCGCTGGTCGATCCGAGAATTCAGGACGCCTTGAAGCAGGCGACGGCAAGATACAAGGCCGAGGAAATGGTCAAGCAAAGAGAGGCCGTTAAAATCCTGGCGAAAGAAATTGTCACAAGAGAGCTCACCGGGATGGTCACGATAGTGGACGTTCCTTTGAAGAATATCAATTTGACGGATCAGCTTGAAAAAGCTATCGAAGACAAACAGGTTCAGGAACAACAGGCCCTGTCCAAAACCTATGAACTGCAAAAGGCTCAAAAAGCCGCGGAAATCACGATTGTGGAGGCGAAAGCCGAAGCGGAAGCGGTAAGGATAAAAGGCGAAGCCCTGAAGACGTCTCCTGAGGTGATTCAGCTCGAGATAGCCAAAAAATGGAATGGCGTCTCTCCCACATCCGTAGCCGTCACCCACGGAGGCGCCAATATCCTGATGCCCATGAAGTGATGGATTGGGCGCATCCGCGAAATCGTTCGACAACCGTCGTCCGTTGCCGAGCCTCTCATCCGTCGGGTCATTCAACCGTGAAATGGGGAAATCGCGGATGCCAGCGGGCGCCCGCGCCCGGAGATAAAAGCGGATTTCGCCTAAGATTGCAGGCGTGAGGGCGAGCCAAGATATCGGATCCGGCAGCGCCACGAGACCGTTGGCCATGTCGGAGAAGGGCCACGCCGCAGGCAGGCTCGCAACGGGTCCCGGCATCACGGCGCCGGCGCCCGCCGGAGATTCAATCGCGCTTCACCCGATTCCGAGCCGGGATTCCGGTTCGTTGGCGTAAAATTCCCGCAGTCGTATTTATCGAAAAAGAGGATGGCTCTTATGAAGCATCTGTTGACCGCAGGCTGGGTTCTATGGGTCGTTTTGGCTTCATCGCCCGCCGACGACACGGAGTGGCTGTTTACGTATTTCACGCACAACGGCGAAGATGGACTCCATCTTTGCTGGAGCGAGGACGGCTACAAATGGCGCGCGCTCCGTGAAGGCCATTCGTTTTTGACTCCGGCCGTCGGGCGCAAAGAAAAGCTTATGCGCGATCCCGCGGCGCGCGTTTCGCTCAATCCTGCGCTGCCAGCTCTCTTTATCGCCGGCGATTCGACCGCTGCGCGCAACAGCGGAAATCCCATACAGGGGTGGGGGGAGCCGCTTGCCGATTATTTCGATCCTGCAAAAATCAACGTCGCCAACCGCGCCGTCGCCGGGCGGAGCAGCCGGACCTTTATCTCCGAGGGGCTTTGGGACCGGCTTCTTGCCGAGATGAAACATGGCGATTTTGTGCTGATCCAGTTCGGCCACAACGACGGCGGCGCGATCAATGAGGAGCCTCCCGGCTCGAAGCTTCCGCTGCGGGCGCGCGGGTCGCTGCCGGGCCTCGGCGAAGAATTTCAGGAGATCGACAATGTTGTTACGAAAAAACACGAGATTGTCCGCACCTTCGGCTGGTACGTCCGGCAGATGATCGCCGACGCCAAGGCGAAAGGGGCCACCCCGATCCTGCTGTCGCTGACGCCCCGCAACCTCTGGCGCGACGGCAAGATCGAGCGGGGCTCGGGCCGCTACCGGGAGTGGATCGGGAAAATCGCGCGGGACGCCGGGATCGAGTTTATCGATGTGACGCGCATCGTCGCCGACCGGTTTCAGGCGATGGGCCCGGATCAAACCGCGACTTTTTTCGGAGGGGACCACGTGCACACGAATTCGGCCGGGGCGGATCTCAACGCCGCAGCGGTCGTTGCGGGTCTGAAAGGAATCCGGCGCGGGCCGCAGTTCGGCGCATTTTTATCGGAAAAGGGCCGGGCGGTGGAATCCGACGTTCTGGGATGGCTCAATCTGCCGGAACCGGCGAATCCGGCTCTCCCCTCCCTGTTTTTGATCGGAGATTCGACCGTGCGCACCGGCCGCGGCGACGGCGCAGGCGGCCAGTGGGGCTGGGGAGATTTTCTGCCGCCGTTTTTCGATTCGGCGAAGATCCATGTCGTCAACCGCGCCGTCGGCGGGCTCAGCAGCCGGACGTTCCTGACGCAGGGGCATTGGGAAAAGGTCCTCGGGCTTCTCAAACCGGGCGATTTTGTCATGATTCAGTTCGGACATAACGACTCGGGACTGCTCAACGACCCTTCCCGCGCGCGGGGAACAATCCCGGGAATCGGAGATGAAACCGAGGAGATCGAAAACCAGTCGACGAAACGGCGCGAAACCGTACACAGCTTTGGATGGTATCTCCGCAATTACATCCGGGAAGCCAGAGCCCGCGGCGCCACCCCCATCGTTTGCTCGCTCGTGCCGAGAAAAATCTGGAAGGAAGGCCGGATCGTCCGTTCTGCCGAAAGCCACGCCGGCTGGGCGCGGACAGTGGCGGCCGAGGAAAAAGCCGGGTATGTCGACCTCAACGAGCTCATCGCGTCCCGCTATGACCAGATGGGCCCGGAGGCGGTCGACGCCCTGTTTGCCGACGAACACACGCATACGAGCCGCGCCGGGGCGGAGCTGAACGCCAGGGTGGCGGCCGGCGCATTGAAAGCGCTGCCAGGGAATCCGTTGCGCGCCTTTTTCATAATGGACGATGGCGGGTTGACGATGGACAAATGAAAACAGGCCTCCCGGATCCCAGGGGCTTGTACGCCCCTCTGCAAGCCCCAATCCGCAACTACTGTTTGAGGTCCTGAATCGACAGATGTTTTTCGTCGAATGGCGTCGAGTCGGAACTCGGCAGCAGTATCGGCATATCCGGAGAAGGGAAGGATTCGACCGGCGAGTCTTTCAATATTTCTTTCATGCATTCGATCCAGACAGGCAAGGCGGCGGCGGCGCCGGACTGCCTGGGGCCGAGAGTTTTCTTTTCGTCGAAGCCGACCCAGACGGCAGCGGTGATGGAAGGAGTGAATCCCACGAACCATGCGTCCGTGAAGTTGTCCGTAGTCCCGGTCTTCCCCCCCAACGGCCGCCCAAGCGATTTGGCCGCGGTCGCCGTGCCGTTTTGGACGACTTCCTGGAGCAGGCCGAGGATCTGCTCCGCGATTTCGGGCTTTAAAACCTGGTGGATTTGAGGGACGCATTCCTCCTTTTTGACGCGGTCGTAATCCTCCACCCGCCTGATGAAATAGGGTTTGGCTTGAATCCCAAGGTTCGGGAAGACTGTGAATGCCGACGCCATTTCAAGCGGCGTCGCTTCGCATGCGCCGAGCGCAAGCGGCAGATAAGGGTCCATCGGGCTCTTCAGACCGAAACGGCGCGCCATGACAACGACATTGTTTATTCCTATCAGCGAAGCCACCTTGATCGTCGGGATGTTGCGCGATTCGGTCAAAGCCTGGCGTATGTCAATCTGCCCCTTGAATTTCCCGTCGTAATTTTTTGGACTCCAGGTCCGGCCCATCGAGTCGGTGAAACTGATTGGAGAGTCAAGGACGTAGCTGTCCGGCGTCATTCCGTTTTCGAAAGCGGCGGAGTAGACGATCGGCTTGAATGTCGATCCGACCTGACGCATCGCCTGGGTTGCACGGTTGAATTCGCTGGACTCAAAATCGTATCCGCCGACCATCGCCTTGATCTCGCCCGTGTTGTTTTGAAGAAGGATGACGGCGCCGTCGACCTCCGGGCGTTGTTCGAGCATGATGGAGGCGGAGCGCGTCTCGTCGTTCAGGGAAACGATTTTGAAATAGGCCAGATCGCCGGTTTTAAAAATCTTTCCGGGCGATTTTGCGTTTGTCCATTGGATTTCTTTTGGGCTCAGTTTTGCATAATATTTGCCGATTCTCACACGGGCTTCGGTTTCGCCGGCGGATTCCACCAGACCCAGGACAATGTCCTCCGGACGAATCGGATCGAGCCAGCGGGGATGGGAGTAAAACTCGATGTCCTGAGAAGCGGAGTCTGAAATGCTGCCGACCGGTCCGCGCCAGCCGCGCTTTTTATCAAGGTTTCGGAGTCCGTTGCTCAAGGCTTTGCTGGCGGCGCTTTGCATCCGGATGTTGAGAGTCGTGTATACCCGCAATCCCTTTCGCCAGATTTCATCGGTCGAATATCGCGCGGCGAGGTCCTCCCGGACCCACTCGATGAAATAGGGAGCGATGTTCGAGTCGTCTTTGGCGGCTGTCTTGAGAATCAGAGGCTTTTCTTTGGCTTCCCGGGCCAGATTGGCCGGGATCATGTTCTCGGCGACCATTCTGTCGAGGATGAAATTGCGTCGCCTGACGGCCGCCTTGGGATGCAGCCGCGGGGAGTATCCGTTTGGATTGCGCGGCAGTCCCGCGATCATGGCGCATTCTTCTAGCGTCAGATCCTTCAGCTGCTTCCCGAAATAGCTTTCCGCCGCCGCGGCCACTCCATAGATGCCGCGACCCATGTTGTGCTGATTGCAGTAGAGAGTGAGGATCTGCTGCTTGGTATACTGTTTTTCAATTTTCCATGCAATCAGCAATTCCTTGATTTTTCTGTCCGGCGTCTTCTCATAATTGTTCATGAGCATGCGCGACAGCTGCTGGGTGATCGTGCTGGCCCCTTTGCCGATCGGAAAGCTTCTCCGGACAAGATCTTTGCCGACGGCCCGGAGGATCGAAAAAAAATTGATGCCGGAATGGCTGTAAAACTGATCGTCTTCAGCCGCCAGGATCGCGAGCTGCAGGAAGGGAGGGATTTCATCGTAGGCGACGATAATCCTTTTCTCTATCGCGAATTGGCCGATCACTTTATTGTCGTCGGAATAGACGTCGGTGATGACATCCGGCCTGTAATCTTCCAAACTTTGTATTTTCGGAAGATTGTATTCATAGCCGAGCAGCGTTCCGAAAACAGCGCCCGCTGCAGAGAAAACAAGAATCAAAAATCCAAAAAATATCCAAAGCCCGAGAGGCAGTCTGTTTTTTTCGGAGGCCATAATAAGGAAGACAATTATAGCACACGGACGAAGGACATTGGACGAATGACGAAGGACGAATGGACGATGGAAGCACGCCGCTCTATCCGAGCCGATATTCGGCTTTTTCGATTGACGGGATGAAAGGCTGTTTTAGCGCGTCCCCGTGAATTTCGTTCAATATTATTTCACAAGTCATAAGCATTGAAATTCATCGACCCATATCGATGAATTCGAATCCCTTTCTGAAGCGGCCTGCATGATTTCAATCGTCAAATCGTCAATTCAGAAGGGGCTTTCTTCGGCTAAGTCGTCCGAAGGGCCGCTTCCCTTCGAGTCCAGAAAGGTCACCCGTGCGGCGATGACATCGGTGTAATAGCGTTTATCTCCCGGCGGCTTCTCATAACTTCTTGTCTGCAGCGATCCCTCGACGCAAACCAGCCTGCCTTTTTTGAGGAATTGGTTGCATTGTTCAGCGACTTTGCCGAATGCGACGACGTTGTGCCAGTCCGTTGTTTTTTCCCCGTTGCCGCTGTGATAATTGTCGGTCGCCAGCCTGAGGCTGGAAACGCGAGTCCCGCCGGCCGTCGTCCTTTCTTCCGGATCTTTCCCCAGCCTTCCAATAAGTATGACTTTATTGATCGTTCCCATCCTCGGTCTCCTGTTTCGGAAAGGGAGACGCCGCGGATTTCACCGACTGCACGGATGAAGTGTGTTTATAGCCATCAGCAGGAAGCGCGCGATCCGCGGCGCCCCTTATTCTCTTCAACCAATGGCGTCCCCTTAAATTGAGCGAAAAAATCTGATCATTTTTGATAAGCTTGGCATGGGAGCGGGCGATGCAATACGATTTTGACGGAGAGGTCGAGCGCCGGGGCGGCGACAGCATCAAATGGGGTCTTTACCCTGAAGACGTCATCCCTCTATGGGTCGCGGATATGGATTTCAGATCCGCGGCGCCCATACTGGAAGCTCTGCGTCGGAGAACAGACCATGCCGTATTCGGCTACAGCCGGCCGTCGAAAATGCTCTTTCAGGCGATCGAGCGGCGACTGATGAGGCTCTACGGCTGGGAAACAGCTGATCCGGACATCGTTTTTATACCCGGGATCGTGTCCGGCCTCAATATTGCTTTTCAGGCTTTTGCAGCGACGGGCGAAGGGATTGTCGCTCAGCCGCCGGTTTATTTTCATTTCCTTCGAGATCCCGCCCAACATGGAAGGATGCTTCAAGACGTCCCGCTGGCTTATAACGGCCGCAGCTATGAAATAGATTTCGACCGGCTGGAGAGTTCGATCACGAACCGGACCCGCATTTTTGCGCTCTGCAATCCGCACAATCCCGTTGGGCGCGTGTTTTCCCGCGCGGAACTGGAGGGGATCGCCGATATCTGTCTAAGACATCGATTGATTATCTGTTCGGATGAAATTCATTGCGATCTCGTCTTTCCTCCTTTCCGCCATATCCCGATCGCAACCCTGAGTCCGGAAGTGGAAAACAGCGCCGTGACGCTCATGTCGCCGAGCAAAACCTACAATATTGCCGGGCTGGATTGCGGCTTCGCGCTGATTAAAAACTCCCGGCTGCGAAAGATCTGGCGGGATGTCAGCTCCGGCATTGTGCCTGCGGTAAACATTTTTGGGCACACCGCCGCGCTGGCCGCATTGCATGAAGGCGGGGAGTGGCTGGAGCAGGTTTTAACCTATCTGCAGAGCAACAGGGATTTTCTTTCAAATTATTTGAGCGAGAAGATGCCGACGCTCCGAATGTGCGCGGTGCAAGCCACTTATCTGGCATGGATTGACTGCAGGGCGGCGGACATGAAAGAAAATCCTTCGGAATTTTTCCTGAAAAAAGCGCGCGTTGCGCTTAGCGACGGATCTGAATTCGGAAAGGGAGGAGAAAATTTCGTCCGTTTGAATTTTGCCTGCACGAGAAAGAAGTTGACGGAAGCGCTCGACAGAATGCAGTCCGCAATGGAGGACCATCAAGCTTTCGCATAGATTCAAACGGGATCTTTCGTTTGGCGTCGGGGAGCGGGGCGCAATCGCCGCAGTTCTATTCGCCGCCGGAGGGGCGGCGGCGGTTCGGCGCCGTATCTTTCCAGGTTTAACGCGCCCCAAGCCTTTTCTGCCCGCCGCTGGATTGAACAAATCTCGAAAATCAGAAAAAAGACCCATCCGTTCCTGCTGGAGGACTTCCGTCGGCGATCGGGCCCGGATCGGGACCGTTTTTTGAGCCTGCTCCGCAAGTCTGCGGATATTCACTGCTATATGCTTGACAGGGTTGGGGCTGTTTGCTATATTCGTCAGGTTTTTCGCTGTATAAGGTATGGCTTGGGGGAATGGTGCGACATAGTGGACGCTACCCTGATCCGTGCGGTATTTTATTATAAGGAGAGCAAAGTTTGCCGACCTTCAATCAGCTGGTACGATCTGGCCGAAAGAAGATTCGTTATAAAACGAAGAGTCCGGCTTTGCAGGGGAGTCCCCAGCGCAGAGGCGTATGCACGAGGGTGTACACATCGACGCCCAAAAAGCCCAATTCTGCTCTGCGTAAAGTTGCGCGTGTCCGGCTTACAAACGGAATAGAGGTAACCACCTACATTCCAGGCATCGGGCACAACCTGCAGGAACACTCCATCGTGTTGATTCGCGGCGGACGTGTCAAGGACCTCCCCGGGGTTCGGTACCATGTGGTGCGGGGGACATTGGATTCTGTTGGAGTGCAGGACCGTAAAAACTCCCGTTCCAAATATGGCGCCAAGCGGCCTAAAAGCTAATCACTTCTTTATAACAACTGTTCAAGGGTGAGCGATTCGCACCCGCCGAATTTAGCAACGGCGCTTGCCAGAAGCCGATAGAATTCGCTCTCGGTGGGCATCCTCACCCTCGCAGCAATAAGCACCTGGGAGATTTCGTTATGCCGAGGCGAAGAGAAGTACCCAAACGAGAGACGTTGCCGGATCCCGCGTTTGGGAGCACGCTCATTACAAAATTCATCAATTGCATGATGATTCAGGGGAAAAAGAGCGTTGCCGAAGGCGCTTTTTACGGCAGTCTCGAACTGGTAAAGGATCGAGCCAAGGACGATCCGGTGAAAGTCTTCAAAAAGGCTCTTGAAAACGTCAAGCCTGTTTTGGAGGTGAAGTCCCGGAGGGTTGGCGGCGCTACCTACCAGGTCCCGGTAGAGGTGTCGCAGGATCGCAGGACATCGCTTGCGATCCGATGGCTTATTTCAAATGCAAGATCGCGTAGCGAAAAAACCATGCGGGAGAAGCTTGCGGCCGAGTTCCTGGACGCTTCCAATAATCGGGGAGGCGCTATAAAGAAAAAGGAAGACACTCATCGGATGGCGGAAGCCAACAAGGCTTTTGCTCATTATCGGTGGTAGTGAGGTTTTTGTGGGACGTTCCGTACCGTTAGAGCGAACCCGGAATATCGGCATTATGGCCCATATTGACGCCGGCAAGACCACGACCACAGAGCGGATCCTTTATTACACGGGGATAACGCACAAGCTGGGCGAAGTGCATGAAGGCACGGCGACGATGGATTGGATGGCGCAGGAACAGGAGCGCGGGATTACCATTACCTCCGCCGCCACCACCTGCTTCTGGGACGACTGCCGGGTGAACATCATCGACACTCCCGGCCATGTGGATTTTACGGCTGAAGTCGAACGCAGCCTCCGGGTCCTGGACGGCGCCGTGGCGCTTTTCGGGTCGGTGGAAGGCGTGGAGCCTCAGTCGGAGACTGTTTGGAGACAGGCGGACAAATATCGCGTTCCGCGAATTGGATTTGTAAATAAAATGGACCGTCCAGGGGCCGATTTTTCTCGAGTGCTTGACATGATGCGCACTCGATTGAATTCAGCGCCGGTGGCTGTACAGATTCCCCTGGGGACGGAGGACGAGTTCCGGGGGGTGATCGATCTCATCAACCAGAAAGCCATAGTGTTCCGGGAAGAAACGCTCGGATCTGATTTCGGGATTGAAGACGTTCCTCAAGAATATCAGGAGGAGGTGGCGCACTACAGGGAGCGGTTGATCGAAACGGCGTCTGAGATGGACGACCGGATCATCGAGAAATATCTGTCCGGGGAGCCGATTTCGCCGGCGGATCTTCAGTCTGCATTGCGCAAAGGCACCATCGAATTGAAATTTGTGCCTGTGCTTTGCGGTTCCGCTTTCAAAAACAAGGGCATCCAGCAGCTGCTCGACGCCGTCGTCGCCTATCTTCCTTCTCCTCTGGATGTTCCGCCGGTAACGGGCGTCCCGGCAACGGGCGTCCCTGAAAACGGCGGGAGCGCTCCGGTGCGCAAGGCGTCGGACGACGAACCTTTTTCGGGCCTGATTTTTAAGATCATGACCGATCCCTTCGTCGGGCATCTCGCTTTTTTTCGGGTCTATTCCGGGCAGCTTAAGTCCGGCACGAGCGTCTATAATTCGACGCGCGACACTACCGAAAGAGTCGGACGCCTGCTGAAGATGCACGCGAACAAACGCGAGGAGATTAAAGAGGTCTATTGCGGCGACATCGCGGCGGTTGTGGGACTCAAGAATGTCAGCACAGGCGACACTATCTGCGACAGGCAGAATCCGATCATTCTCGAGGCCATTGATTTTCCGGCGCCCGTAATTTCGGTCGCGATAGAGCCCAAGACAAAGAGCGATCAGGAGAAACTGGGGCTGTCGCTCGACAAACTGATGCGGGAGGATCCCACGTTCAGAGTTCATACGGATCCGGACACGAGTCAGACCATTCTTTCCGGTATGGGCGAGCTTCATCTCGAGATTCTTGTCGACCGAATGGTCCGAGAGTTCGGGGTCGCCGCCCACATAGGAAAACCTCAGGTGGCTTACCGCGAAACCATCCGCAAGCCCGCCGAAGCTGAAGGCAAGTTCGTGCGACAGACCGGAGGGCGCGGGCAGTATGGACACGTGAAGATTGAGATCGAGCCTCTTCAGCCCGGAGAAGGCTTTGAGTTCGTCAACGAGATTGTGGGCGGCGCTATACCGCGCGAATACATCTCTCCTGTCGAGGACGGCGTGCGCCAGGCCATGGGAACGGGAGTGCTGGCGGGATACGAAATGGTTGATCTGAAGGTGAAGCTCGTGGACGGCTCCTTTCACGAAGTGGATTCTTCAGAAATTGCATTTAAGATAGCCGGCTCCATGGCGCTGAAGGAAGCGGTCAGGCGCGCAAAACCGGTTCTGCTGGAGCCTATGATGAAGATTGAAGTTGTCGTGCCCGAGGAGTTTATGGGAAGCGTTACCGGCGATCTCCATTCCCGCAGGGGAAGAGTGGAGGCGACAGAAAACCGCCTGGGCTCCACTATCATTCAGTGCAAGGCGCCCCTCTCGGAGATGTTCGGGTATTCCACAGACCTGCGTTCCATGACTCAAGGCCGGGCCACCTACTCCATGCACTTCTCTCATTACGAGGAAGCGCCGAAGGCAATCAGCGAAGAAGTGATCTCGAAAATCCGTGGAAAATCGTCGGGCTCTTAGGTTCGGAGGATAAAATGGCAAAGGAGAAATTTGATCGCAGCAAACCGCATGTGAACATCGGAACGATAG
>CAZXSV010000079.1:13853-21993 GCA_964642735.1 uncultured Acidobacteriota bacterium | reverse complement strand
GTGTTTCTCGACAAGGAAGCGCCCGTCGAATATAATCGGCGCACAAAAAAACCGAGAGGTATGCGAGATGGCCGAATCGAAATACGGTAAATACATCGTCGACGATTTAAACAAAGTCGCGGATTCCCTGGGCACCCGCGTGTATTGCCTCCATGGCGGAGTATTCGAAGGGGCGCCCTATGTGGACTGCGCCTGGTTTTGGCCGCAAGCCAAGGAAGTGGTGGTCGTGGATAAAGGCCATGCGCATGATTTTGGGGAAGTGGTGACCTTTTTCGGGTCCAATCCCGACGACCCGACCGACCTGTGCGGCGAAATCGAGTTCTGGCTCGAAGACGAACCGCACACGATAACCAAAAGCTGCGTCATCTTTGTCCCAAAGGGGATCCGGCACTGCCCGCTCATTCTGAAGAAACTGAACCGGCCCGTTTTTCATTTCGCCACCGCGACCGACCAGGACTATCGCGGGCCGCACGAATTGCCGAAATGACGATTCATCAAATTCGCTCGAGCGCGGCGCCGATGATCTCTTCGGAAAGCCTGATAAAGGCATTCGACCTGAAAAAGCATCCTGAGGGCGGGCATTTCAAAGAAACCTATCGCTCGCGTGAAATCCTTTCGAAACAGGCTCTTCCATCCCGCTACAAGGGCGATCGCTGCTTTTCCACGGCAATTTATTTCCTGATTTGCGCGGGTGAAGTCTCCCGGCTGCACCGGATCGCTTCGGACGAGATCTGGCATTTCTACCTGGGAGGGCCGCTGGAGCTGCTGCAGATTGCAGAGGACGGCACAATGGAGAGGGTGATGTTGGGCCCGGATGTCGAGGCAGGCCAAAAACTGCAGCACGCCGTACCGGCCCGGCGCTGGTTCGGCGCTCGGCCGGCCGAAGCTTCGGCATATTCTTTCGTGGGATGCACAGTCGCCCCCGGTTTCGATTTTTCGGACTTTGAGCTTGCAGACGCAAAGGAATTGTCGCGTTTTCGCGATTTGAGGGAAGCAATCCTGCCGTTTCTCTAAAAACCTGTCGCGAATATCTTGTTCCTGCGCTCAGCTCCTAAGGAGCGGGCGTCCTCGGGCGATCCAACCGAACCCGGGGCAGGACGACGGACAAGCGCAATCCTGCAGCCATTAAAATCGCCGTTGAATTTTAGCCCTGTTTCGCGAATGCCGGTCTTGGGCGGCGGACCCTCTCACTGGTATTGAATGTACACGGGAGCGGGAACAAGCTTGAGCACGTCTTTCGGCGTCAGCAGCGGATTCCCTTTCTTGGTGTCATTGTGGTAAAAAAGCTTGAAGCCGGTGTACTGGACCGGTTCCTTGACGATGTAGTCTTTGTAGGTGTCCCTTTTCAGCCATGGCGCCCCCCACCCGTCCATATTCATCACGATCTGCACTTCGGGGTGCAGCTCGATCCGGTTGGCGTTCGTCACCATGTTGCGGGTGAACCGGTGCACGATGAAGACCTTCGGAGGCAGGTTGTATTTCCTGACGATACTCTTGAGAAAGCCGGATGAAAAGTTGACGTCGGCGGCGTCATAGACGCCGATCTTGCTCCCCGGGCGTTTTCCGCTGCTGATCAGGTTGAACTCGGGATCGATGGCGAGGTGCACGTCGGCGTTCTTCAGGATCCATTCGAAGCGGGGCAGAAGAACCCGGATGTTGTCATGCCCCGTCTGGAGGTCGATAAACAGGATGGCGCCGGCTTCTTTCGCCCACCCGTAGACTTCATTGATGATCTTGTCCGGCATCACCATCCGGTACTTCCCTGCCGGTCCCGGCTTCTCCTGCGCCACAGCCGCGATGAGGTGAAGCGCGGGCTGAACCGGGCGCTCGGGGTCCGCCTTCCCCCACTTCTCGACTTCGCCTTTCAGCCGGCGCAGCATTTCCTGTTTCGGATAT
Source organism: uncultured Acidobacteriota bacterium (assembly GCA_964642735.1). Taxonomy (GTDB): domain Bacteria; phylum Acidobacteriota; class UBA6911; order UBA6911; family UBA6911; genus UBA6911. The sequence goes on along the minus strand of CAZXSV010000079.1, from coordinate 20,097 downwards.
TCGCCCAAGACTCCCATCCGCTTCGACAATGGATTGCCGTAATAGGCGACGATCCTTTTATTGGGAACGATCGCTCCGGCCAGGGGTTCCGGCGACTTTACCGGCCATCCGTGCTTCTTTGCGAATTCCGGGTCCTCGCCTGCACGGTATCGGGGTTTTGGGGGAACGAACGCTTCTTTCGCTTTGCTTTTGGCGGCCGGTTTGGGTTGCGCGGCCTGGTCGCCGTTGAAAGCATTCGCCTCTATGCCCTGAGCTGCGGACACGACTAAAAACGCCAGCAGCGCCCGAAGAGGCCATTTTGTAGAACCGGATGAGAGAACAGACTTTTTCAATATCATCATCTCCATATATCGGCGCAGTTTCAGATTCCATGATCGCCGGATGAGAACACGGAGAACACGGAGAAATACGGAGAACACGGAATGATGATATTTAAAGGTGTTATTCTCCGCGTTCTCCGTGTTCTCCGTGTTCTCCGTATTTCTCCGTGTTCTCCGTATTTCTCCGTGTTCTCCGTGTTTTACGTGTCTCCCGCTGTGGCGCTCGGCTGCCGGACCGAGAGTGTGATCTTGTAGAACACGGTAGTTGCGAGGAGTCCAATCGCCAGGATGCCCGCCGTAATCAATATTTCGGGAAACGTGGGAGCGTATTCGGTCACGACGCCCAATGGCGAAGGGACAAAGCCGCCGACAATAAGGCCAAGCCCTTTATCGATCCAAAGCGACAGAAAGACCATGACGCAGATTGCCGGAAGCGTTTTTCCGCTGTTTCTGGCCTTCGGAATCAACAGCAGCGCCAGCGCGATCGCGGCCAGGACGACGGAAGCCCACATCCACGGAACCAGCGCATTGCGCCCCTCCAAACCGGCGAACAGATACTGGAAGTGCTCCATATGCTCGGGGATCTGGCTGTAAAATGCGGTAAACGCTTCCATCAGGAGGAAAAACACATTCAGGATCATGCCGTACGTGACGATTACGGCCAGCTTTTGAATCGCTTCTTTCCCCACGTCATATCCGGTCAGTTTTCGGACCGTCAAACACAGAAGGATCAGCAGGGCGGGACCGGAGGCGAAGGCCGACGCAAGGAACCGCGGCGCCAGGATGGCGGTCAGCCAGAAGGACCGGCCCGGCAGGCCGCTGTAAAGAAACGCCGTCACCGTATGAATGCTGATCGCCCATGGGATGGAAATGAAGATGACGGGTTTGATCCATTGCGGGGGGGCGCCGGCTTTTCGTTCGGAATCGAGCGTCGCGTAGGCGATCGCCGCGTTGAGCGCCAGGTATCCGCCCAGCGAGACGAAATCCCAGAACATCGGCGATCGGGGATTCGGGTGAAGCAGCACGTTGAAGACGCGGGCGGGCTGTCCCATATCCACAAAGACAAAGAGCATGCACATGATCACGGAGGAGATGGCCAAAAACTCTCCCAGGACCGTCGCTTTCCCGAACGCTTTGTAATTATGAGCATAGTAAGGAAGAACGACCATGACCGCCGACGCCGCCACTCCTACAAAAAACGTGAACTGGGCGATGTATAAGCCCCATGTCACGTCCCGGCTCATTCCGGTGACTCCCAATCCGTATTCGATCTGTCTGAGGTAGGCCAAAAATCCCAAGCCTGCCAGGACCGTCAAGCCAAGCATCCAGAGCCAGTATCGCCTGCCGCCGGCAAGAGCTTTTTCAAACATGAACATGAGCCGCCCTCACACCAGGTAATAGATCCGCGGATTGGAGCCCAGCTCCGGTTTGCGCCGGATGGCGAATCGGGTCGCCAGCAGCGACCTGAGCGCCGAGTCCGGGTCGTTCAGGTCGCCAAAGACCAAGGCTCCCTGAGGACAGGATTCGACGCAGAACGGCGCCCCTTCCCCGATCCTCTCCTCGCAGAAATTGCATTTCTCCACCACGCCCTGGGTCCTGGCGGGAAAATTCGAATTCAGCTCCGCAATATGGGCCCGGGGATTCGACCAGTTGAAGCTGCGCGAACCATAAGGGCAAGCGGCCATGCAGTACCGGCAGCCGATGCAGCGGTGCGAATCCATCATGACGACGCCGTCTTCGCGCTTCCAGGTGGCTTGCGTGGGGCAAACCCGGACGCACGGTGGATTTTCGCAGTGATTGCACAGCAGCGGGACCGGCGATTTCTTTATACGCGCGAGCTGATAGCGGCTGTCATGCTCAGGAAATGCCCGTTCATACTCCGCTTTCCGGATCCACTCGATGCGGCGCTCCGGGGTTGGGAAATCCGGAACGTTATGAGCCCGGTGGCAGGCATCGATGCATTGAGTGCAGCCCTGATTTTGCGCGCATCGGACGAGGTCGACGGCCATGGCCCAGCGGACGGGCTTCGAGCTTCCGGACTTTGCGGAGGATTCGCCCGTCCCGCCCAGAATCCGTTCGCCGGCCGCAGCCGCAATGTACAATCCTGAAATCTCCAGAAACCGCTTTCGGCTGATCCTCATAATCCGCTCCGCCGGACTTTCGCCGGATCCACGTGGCAATCCATACAGTACGGCTCCTCGACTCCGGCGTAGCCGTGGCAGCGGTCGCAGAATTCGGCCTTGTTTTTATGGCACTGCTCCATGCAGGCGCCGGACAGCGACACCCGGATCCGCCTGCCGTCGAAGGTGTTGTAGAACCGCACGTTGCGGCGCACTTTGTTTTCGCGCCAGTCCATGAGCAGCTGCATGTGGGAGCTTCTCATGTACGCCGTCGGCGCCACGCACTGCTTTTCATTTTCGGGGAGTGCAATGTCGGGGGCGCCGGAAGCCTCGCCCGACAGCAGGTTCCAGGCGACCGGGAATGTGACGAGGCCGAAGAATAGGGCCAAACCGGTGTAAATGAGCGCTCGGTCACGCATCGCTTCCCTCCCCGGCCAAACGCAAAGGATCGCCGCGCAAATCGTTTGTGCGGGGTTTTTCCCCTTTCAAGACGAGGGCGTTCCCCAGAAGCTCGTGCACGCCGCCCACTCCGACTCCCGGGACCCAGTACTCCATCAGGGTCGACAGGGTCGCCTTGTCTATGGCGCAGATGCAGGCGAGAAAATTCACTCCGTGTCTGTCTTTGACGTACTGGACCGCGTTCGCCCGCGGGAAGCCGCCCCGCAGCCGCATTTCGAGGTTTTCATCCGTGCCGAGGCCGGCGCCGCTGCCGCAGCATAAAGTCTGTTCGCGAATGGTTCCTTCCGGCATCTCGTAAAATTGGCGGCACGCGCTTTGCAGTATCAGGCGCGGCTCTTCGAGCAAGCCCATGGCCCTGGCCGGGTTGCACGAGTCGTGGAAGGTTACGATGCGATGGTCGTTCCGGCGGGGATCGAGCTTCAGTTTATTGTTCCGGATCAAATCGGCGGAAAACTCGCAGATATGGACCATTTTGGTGGAGCGGGCGTTTTCGAATTTAGTCCCGGTGACCGGCGATACGGGCGCCTCTAAAAAATCCGCCGGACCGTTCATCGTATCCATATACTGGTGCATGACCCGCCACATGTGGCCGCATTCGCCTCCGATAATCCATTTGACGCCCAGCCGCTCGGCTTCGGCGTAAACCTTGGCGTTCAGCCGTTTGATCATCTCGTGAGAAGTGAACAGGCCGAAGTTCCCCCCTTCGGAAGCGAAGGCGCTGAAGGTGTAGTCGAGGCCGATTTCGTGAAAGAGGAGCAGATAGCCCAGGAGCGTGTAGTAGTGAGGCGAGGCGAAGTAGTCGGCGGAAGGGATGACGAACAATATTTCCGCCCCTTTTTTGTTGATGGGCGCTTCCACCCGGACGCCGGCGATCTCCTCGAGGTCGTCCACGGCGAATTCTATGCTGTCTTTGAAACCGTGAGGCTGGATCCCCAGGTGATTCCCGGTGCGGTAGCAGTTCGCCACGGGCTCGACGACCCAGTTGATGTTGCATCCGACGAGGTTCAACAGTTCCCGGCCAATCATGGTGATTTCCGCCGTATCGATCCCGTAAGGGCAAAATACGGAGCAGCGGCGGCACTCGGTGCACTGATAGAAATAGTAGAACCACTCTTTCAGCACGGATTCGTCGAGGTCGCGCGCCCCCGCGATTTTCCCGAAGAGTTTTCCGGCTGCGGTGAAATACCGGCGGTAGACCGACCGCAGGAGCTCCGCGCGCAGGACGGGCATGTTCTTGGGATCGCCCGAGCCCAGGTAGAAATGGCACTTGTCGGCGCAGGCGCCGCAGCGCACGCAGATGTCCATGAACAGGCGGAAAGAACGGTATTTTTCCAGCCGCTCTTTCATCCCGTCCAGGATGATTTTTTTCCAGTCGGGCGGAAGCTGCCAGTCCTGGTCGAAGGGCTGCCAGTCCCTGGGATTGGGAAGGTCGAGATAGCGCAGATGCTTGGCGGAAGCGCTGTAGCAGAAGAATCCCTTGCGGAACTCCACTGCCGGATCCATCCAGCTTTTAGCCGGAGGGGTGTAGTCGACGGCGGCCAGCTTTTCCGGCGCAGGGTTGGGTTCAGTCATTGGCGGCCTCTTTGTCAAGCGGCAGGCCGGAAGCGACGATCTTGTCCCGAAACTCCCGCTCCCACTCCGGGTAAGTGTGGACTTTCACGGGATGATTCCAGGGATTGACGTGCCGCTTCGAACGGTTGTTGTTGGCCAGATTCCTGGTCGGACTCAAAAACGCCCCGCCCATGTGCATGAGCTTGGAAAAAGGAAAATAGGCGGCCAGCGCGCAGAGCAGGAACAGATGGACGAAAAAGACCGGCCCGACCCCTTCCGGGACGGCGGGGGCGAAGGAAGCCAGGCCGAGGGCCAGCTGTTTGACCGCGAGGAGGTCCGTTTTGGAGAAGTAGCGCATCAGGACGCCTGAGGCGGCCAGGCCGATCAGTAGGAAAAGCGCGAAGTAGTCGGTGAAAAGCGAAATGTAGCGGACCCTGGGATCCAAGATCCTTCGAAGAAAAAGATAGACCAGGGCGGCGGAAAGGACGATGTCGGTGGCGTAGACGACGGGCGCGCCGATCTGAAAATAGCCGTCAAGATTCTGCAGCGACAGGACCCATCGGGGGACCGGCTCCATGAAATACCGCAGGTGCCTGAGGAGGATAAGCAGGAGCGACCAGTGAAAGGCCAGGGCGCCGAGCCAAAGGAATTTGCTTTCTCCGAAAACCAGCCGGGGTCCCTTTTGAAGGTCCGCCTTCGCATTCCGGAAGAGCGAACGGAAGAAAAGGATTTCGAGGGCCATCCTGGCGGCCGCGCCGAGAGCCGTGCTTGGGTTGTCGATCCGGTTCTGCTTGATCCAGGGCAGCGACTTCTGCTGTCCGCATGTCGCCGGGATGCGGAAGGGCACGGGGCTGCCGGCCCACAGGACGACCCGGCGGGCCGTTCCGGCGAGAAAAACGGCGGCGGCGGCGTACGGGACGACGGCGCCGAAAAACATGCGCGTCCCCGGCGTTGCGTCGCCGAGGCAGCCGAGCGCAACGAGAAATAAAACAACCGTCAACGAAAGCCGAATGCCCATCTTGCCGCCCTGGTTTTCAAGCGCCTGGTCCGCATGTTTATTGCTTTTAACGCGGATTTCCGGCGCATTCCGTGCTTTATTCCGCGGCTGTCGAAGAGGCGGCGCGCTTCAGTAAGCATGCGGCCTTCGCACCAGCCTTTGGGCCTCATTCGCTTTAATGGCGCCAATCTGGTCGCGGCATTTCATATACAAATCGAATGCGAGCAGCGCCATTTCATCGATCCTGCGATCCAGTTCCTGGAATTCGTCCGGACAAGCCGCCGCTTCGGATGCGCATCGCTCTCTTGCGATCCGTTTGAACCGGAACAAAAATGCGACCGCCTGGCCGGCGGAAATATCCTGAACGGCTGCAAGCCGGACGATGCTTTCCAGCGCCGATTCGGTTTGTTTTTCCGGCCGGATCAGCGTGTCCAGCAGAATCGAGAGCCCTTCTTTCAGCCTGTGCCCGACCGGGTTGCGAAACGGGTCCTGGCTGCCGGACAGACAGGCCGTCGATAGCGTCGGATAGACCCGGAGCGTCTCCTCCAGCCATTTGGCCAGCAGCCCGGGCTTGCGCTCCGACAATAAATTCGCCAACGACGGTCGATACATGCTCCCCTCCCATAAACACGGAGGACACAGAGAGCAATCTTTCCGAAGTCCCTGATTCCGTGCCCTCCGTGTTTCCTGTGTTCTACGTATACCGTCTAAAACACGGAGGCCACAGAGAATAATCTTTCCAAAGTCCCTGATTCCGTGCCCTCCGTGTTTCCTGTGTTCTACGTATACCGTCTAAA
>CAZXSV010000079.1:13668-13753 GCA_964642735.1 uncultured Acidobacteriota bacterium | reverse complement strand
ACACGGAGGACACAGAGAGCAATCTTTCCAAAGTCCCTGATTCCGTGCCCTCCGTGTTCTAGGCGCCCCTATAAAACACGGAGGA
>CAZXSV010000079.1:0-13568 GCA_964642735.1 uncultured Acidobacteriota bacterium | reverse complement strand
GATTCCGTGCCCTCCGTGTTCTAGGCGCCCCTATAAAACACGGAGGACACAGAGAATAATCTTTCCAAAGTCCCTGATTCCGTGCCCTCCGTGTTTCCTGTATTCTCCGTGTCTTCCGTGTCTTCCGTGTTTCCTAGACACACCCGGTCGGCTTCGGAAGCCCCGCAAGCTTGCAGGCGCCCTTCGCAGGCCCGGACGGGAACAAGTCGTATATTTCGTTCAGTTTGAAGCCGCTTTCCTTGCAAAGTTTCCGGATCATGGGCGCGATTCCGAACTGAAGGTAATAATTCCGGATATAATGGATGACCTTCCAATGATCTTCGGTAAGAGCTTCCACCCCTTCGGACCCGGCGAAATCCTTCGCCGCTTCTTCACTCCAAACTTCGGGATTCTGAAGGAATCCGTCCTCATCCACATCATATTTTCTACCGCCGATTTCGAATGTAGGCATTGACACTCTCCTGATAATCTGGTTTCTTTATTTTCCCGTAAATCCGGGTTAAATCAAATCAATATAACCGCTGGGGCACGCTTCGGCGCATTTTTTGCAGCCGTTGCAGACTTCCAGCTTGATCCTGTAGTGTTCTCCCTTGGGCAGCCGGACGAAGCAGTTGTTGGTGCAATACATCCAGCAGGTCTCGCAATCCATGCACAGGCCGCAGGACATGCATCGTTTGGCTTCTTCCATCGCCTCGGTCTCCGTCAGGCCCGACTCGATCTCGGCTTCCATGGCGCGCTGATCGACGGGAATTTGCCGCCGCTCGTTGCGGGCCGATTCCTTGTACCAGTCGAGTTTGACATTCGCGGCAGGCGGAAGAGCCGCCGGCTTGACCAGGTTTTCGCCGCGGAAGCAGGCGTCGATCGCCTGGGCCGCCATCCGGCCCTGGAAAACGGCGGTAGCGACCAGGGCCAGGTCGATAGCATCGCCTCCGGCGTAGATTCCGGGCTTATCCGTCCTTCCAAAATCATCCGTTTGAATCCAGCCCTTCTCTTCCTGCAATTCGGCGACAGGCCCGAAATCGGGCGCCTGGCTGACGGCTGCGATGATGGCGGTGGCTTCGAGATCAAATTCCGAGCCCGGCTTCGGCACGGGCGTCCGACGGCCGGAAGCGTCGGTCTCGCCCAGTTCCATGCGGATGCATCGCAATCCCGTCGCCTTGCCGTCGCTGCGAAGGACTTCCACCGGGGCGGCGAGGAATTCGATCGCCACTCCTTCCGCCACGGCGCCGTCGATTTCCGGCGCCATCGCCGGCATTTCGGCCCGTGTGCGGCGGTAGAGGATCGTCACATCGGCGCCGAGCCGCCGGCTGACCCGGGCCGCGTCAATCGCCGTATCTCCGCCGCCCACGACGACGACCTTGTCGCCGACCGGGACGGCTTCGCCGGAATTGGCGCGGTTGAGGAATTCGGTTCCGGTAAAAACATTGGCGGCGTCCTCGCCCGCGACTCCGAGCTTGAGCCCCTTGTGGGCGCCGATCCCGACGAAAATGGCGCTGAACTCGCTGCGCAGCCGGTCGTACGGGATATCGCTTCCGACCGCGCAATCGCATCGCAATTCCACGCCGAGGTCCAAAATGCGCCGGATCTCCGCGTCCAGAACATTTCTCGGCAGGCGGTATTTGGGAATGCCGTAGCGCAACATGCCTCCGGGCTGGCGGAACGCCTCAAAAACCGTGACCGGATAGCCTCGCCTGGCGAGCTGGTAGGCGCATGACAGGCCGGCCGGACCCGATCCGATGACCGCGATTCTTTCCGGACGCTTTCCCTCCGCAAGCTTTTTCAGGGCAAGGCCCCTGTCGATTCCGAAATCGCCGACAAAGCGTTCCAGGGCGTTGATCGCCACCGCGCCCTCTTTATTCTTGCGATTGCAATCCGTTTCGCACGGGTGCGGACAGACGCGGCCGCAGATCGCCGGGAAAGGGTTGCGGTCGGCGATTTTGAACCAGGCGGCCTCGAGGGCCTGTTCGTTGGTTCGTCCGTAAGCTTCCGCCTGGGCGATGGTCGTAATCCAGCCGCGGATGTCGGCGTCGTTCGGGCAGCCTCCGACGCAGGGCGGGCTTTTTTCGGAATACCTTGGACGAAGCGGGCTGATCTCAGCCGCCGCAGTCGAGGTCCGGATCGTCGGCTTTTTCACATCTTTGAATAAAGGCATAGTTTCAATTCTCAAAAAACCGGCGGATTCCCCGGCGTCGCCGGCGTCGTCGAGAGCCGGCGAGATATTCAACGAACTTCAGGGACGGAACACTAGAATTTCAGATGCGCCGACCGCGCATAAGTCGCACCCGCATGCTTGAAATCATCGATGTGATAGCGCGTGAATTCGATTCCCGTCAATTTAAAAAACTTCGGCCAGCCGATCCGCCCGATCCATTCTCCCATGCGCTCGAACTTCCGGGCGTTGCGGGCATAGACTTCGACGATGTTCACCACGGCGTCGACAACTTCGGGCCAGCGCGGCGGATTGTTCGGCAGGTAAGGGATGGCGAGCCTGCTGAACTTGGGAGCGGTCCGGGCGTTGCTGACTTTGCCGCCGACATAGATGGACAAACCGTCGTTCTCGGCGTCGTTCAGCGGCATCGCCGGGCACACGGTGTAGCAGTTGCCGCAATACATGCACTGTTCCTGAAGAACCTCCACCGACGGTTTGCCGTCGACGGTGGCGGGACGGATGGCGCCGGTCGGACAGGACCCGATCAATGTCGGCGCTTCGCAGACTTTGGGAAGCAGGTCGTGCTTGATTTTCGGCGGAGTCCGGTGAATCCCCAGGATGGCGATGTCGGAACAATGGACCGCGCCGCACATATTCAAACAGCAGGCCAATGCGATGCGGAGTTTCGCCGGGAGATTTTCATGGGTGAACCGCTCGTACAGGGCGTCCATGACGCTCTTGACGATGCCGGAAGCGTCGGTTGCGGCGGAGTGGCAATGCACCCACCCCTGCGTGTGGACGATGCTGCTGATCGAGTTGTTGGTCCCGCCGACGGGGAAGCCTTCCTTAATCAGGTCGGCTTTGAGCGGCTCGATGTTGTCCGGATTGTCGATCAGGAATTCCACGTTGTTGCGGCTGGTGAACCGCAGGTAGCCGCCGCAGTACCGGTCGGCCAGGTCGGCGAACATCCGGATGGTCTGGATGCTCAACAGGCGGGGCGTCCCCGCACGAACCGTGTAGATCCTGTCGCCCGATTCGGCGACGTGGCACAGCACTCCGGGGGCGATGGAACGGTGACTGGCCCACTTTCCGTAATTCTTTTTGATGACGGGATGAAGAAATTTCTCGAAATTCGGCGGCCCAATGTCGGTAATTCTTTTCTGCGTCTGAACGGCCATCTCGGTCTCCTTTTCGGGCTATTTTTTGTCTTCGGGCTTGAAGTAGATGTAGGGATTGTCCCGGGGCTCGGCGATCATTTCCGGAACGGGGTCCAGACCGATCCCGTCCAGAAAGTTGGCCAGCCCGACCCGCTGAACCAGCTCCCCGACTCGTTCGCGGTTGTTCCCGTATTCATCCCAAAATTCCCAGACCCGCCGGATAAGTTCGCAAATCGTTTCAGTCAACTCTTCCGCCGGCACGAAGGGGACGAGGACGGAAGAAAGCAGCGCGCCCTGAAGGATCGGCGCCTTCGCTCCCAGCAGAAGGGTCGCGCCCTTTTCTTTCCCGGGGCGAAGGGCGTTGTGCAGAACGTTGATGCAGTGCATGCAGTGCACGCACTCGCTGTTGTCGATCGCAAGTTTGCCGCCGGCGTAGGTCATGCACCTGGAGGGGCAGCGGTCGACGACGTCTCGCTGGATGTCGACTCCTTTGGATGCATATTCCGCCAGGGCCCGGTCGTCCTGCTGGATGTTGTCTTTCCATGTGCCGATGATGGAGAGGTCGGCGCGCGCGATCGAGGCGACGCAGTCGTTCGGGCAGCCGGCGAATTTGACTTTGAATTTGTAAGGGAATGGCGGACGGTGCAGTTCATCCTGGAACTCGCGGGTTATCCGGTCGCAGATTCCCAGGGTGTCGTAGCAGGCCCATTCGCAGCGCGCCGGCCCCAGACAGCAGGACGGGGTGCGCATGCAGGAGCCGGAGCCCCCCAGGTCGAACCCGGCCTCGGTCAGTTCCTTGAAGGCCGGCTCCAGCTCGTCGGTCCTGGTCCCCAGGAAAATGATGTCGCCCGTCGACCCGTGCATGTTGGTGAGACCGGAGCCGTGGCGTTCCCAGATGTTGCACAGGACGCGCAACGCATCGCTGGTGTAAAACCATCCCGCCGGCTGGTTGATGCGCATGGTGTGGAAATGAGCGACATTCGGAAACTTCTCAGGGACGTCGCTGTACCGGCCGATCACTCCGCCGCCGTAGCCCATGACGCCCACGACGCCGCCGTGCTTCCAGTGCCCCACTTTCTCTTCATAGGACAGCTCGAGCTGCCCGAGAAGATCGTCGCACATCGCGTTCGACTCGCCGGCTTTTTTGATCTCCTTGACGAAACTCGGCCAGGGCCCTTTTTCAAGCTGGTCGAGCAATTCGGTTTTTCTTTTTCCGTTTTCGGCCATGTCTTCTCCTGAAATTGCTGCTGATTGTCCGCCGCCGCAAAAATCGCCTGCCCATTATGAAAGGGAAGGAGCTGAAATGTCAAATTTCACTGACACTTTGTTTCCAGACCGTTTTGCCTGCGGTTATCCATTGACAGATCGACGGGATAAAAGAACAATTCTCTTTCCAAACGCATGCCGTCTGGTATCGAATGAAAGCTGCAATCACATGGAGGGTGAGATGGGAACGACGCCGATTGAAACGCTTGCCGAAGACATGTACAAACTGATCGTCGAGTGCACCGGGAAGAAAAACCTCAAAGCAGGCGATCTCACGAAAGAAATGATCGCCAAACACGGCGAGGCCGGCTGCAGCAAAGACGACTGCAAAAAAGCCATCCGGATCCTTATTGACTCCGGCCGCTGCGTCTACAGCTATCTGGGCGGATCTTACATTCAGCTGCCGCCCAAAGAGCAGGGGTGAAGGCACGGGGAACACGGGAGGCACGGAAAGCACGGAGAATACGGGAAGCACGGAAAACACGGAGAATAGGGGAACACGGAAGACACGGAAGACACGGAAGGCACGGAAGACACGGAAGGCACGGAGGATTAAGAGAGGGGACGGGGTTTGGAGCGCTTGTGGGCGCGGTACGAAGAACCTGTGCTTTGCCTAAGCGCCGGCGTTTGCAATTGCGAACGCCAGCGCTGTTTCAGGAAGGATTGCCGTGAAAACAAATCCGTCGGGCGTCGTTTATCTTGTCGGGGCGGGTCCGGGCCATCCCGGCCTTATTACGCGCCTCGGCTATGACCTGCTGCAACAATGCGACGCCGTCGCCTACGATGCGCTCGTCCCGATGGAATTGATTTCCGGGCTTTCGGAAAAAGTCGAAAAATATTACGTCGGGAAGCGGGCGGGAAAGCACTCGCTGCCTCAATCCAAAATCAACGAACTGCTGCTCTGCCTGGCGCAGCGCGGCCTCAGGGTCGTTCGGCTGAAGGGCGGAGACCCGTTTATATTCGGCCGGAGCGGGGAGGAAGCCGGACATCTTGCGGCAGCCGGGGTCCGGGTCGTGATGGTTCCCGGCGTGACGGCCGCGTCGGCCGCGGCCGCGACGGCAGGGTTCTCTCTGACCAGCCGGGAAGCCGCTTCCTGGATTCTGCTGGGCACAGGCCACGGCGCCGAGTCCGCAGCCATCCCTGTTCCCTGGGAGCGGATTGCCGGGCTGGCTGGAGGCACGTTTGTGATTTACATGGGACTCGCCAAACTCGAAAGCCTGATCGAACGGATGCTCGCGTCCGGACTGGCCCCGCAAACTCCGGCGATGGCCGTCCAGGCGGCGTCCACCGGGATCCAGAAATCGGTTGAAGCGCCGCTCGATGAGTTGAGCCGCGAATGCACGCGCCGCGGGCTGAAACCGCCGGCGCTGATCCTTATCGGCAAAGCCGTGCGCTGCAGGACAGCCGGCGGCGAGGAAGGCAAAGAGCTGGCCGGCCGGCGGATCCTCACCACATGCCCTTCCCGGGCCGCCGGCGCGTTGTGTTCGCTGCTCCGCGAAAAAGGCGGGGAGCCGATTCCCTGCCCGACGGTTGTCCGCAAGCCCGGTTTCGATCCCGAAAGTTGGAAGCGCTTGCAGGAAATGATGCAATGCGGCGGCCTGCTTGGCTTTGCCGGCGAACTGGACGTCGACTGCTTCATGGAGGCTTTGCTTGACCGGGATTGGGATGCTCGGAGCCTCTGCCGCCTGAAAATTATCGCGTTCAGCCGATCGGCTGAAACAGCCCTGGCGGCGCGCGGAATCAAAGCGGACCGGTCTGTTCGACCCGGCGACCCGGCAGAGGCGCTTGCAGATTTCGATTCCGGCCGCTCGTCCCGCCTCGCTCTGGCGCATTGCGGATTCGAAGGTCAGGCGCTGGAAACGAGCCTGCGCAAATTGCGCAACGATCTTTTTGTATTGAAAACAAGCGAGGAGTCCGCGGCGGTTTGGGAAGCGCATTGGGAAAGCGAGCTTGTCGAAAATCCGCCGGACTATATTGTTTTCACCGGCGCCGGAGAAGTGGAAAAATGGTTCGGACTTCTGGGCGACGAAAAGGCTCTCGCCCTGGCGGAGAAAAGCCGGATCGGCGCGCTGGATGAGTTTGTGGCGGAAGCGCTGCAAAAGCGCGGCCTTCGCGTCGACGTCCGGCCGGACGTCTCTAGTTTCGAAGCCCTGGCCGCCGCCCTGGCGGCCGACAGCGGCCTAGCCGGATGAACCGCGGATGCTCTCCAGCCAGGAAATCCAATCCTGCAGACTTCCGCTCTCAGGAGGAGCGGTGCGCCGGCACGGTTGAAAATCCGGAAACCTTTGGTAAATTTTTTTCCTCTCGCCCGGGTCGCCGATTTCTTTGCGCACGGCCGCTCGGAATTTTCCGGCGACTTCAATCCAATCCCCCAAATGCTGCACCCCGGCAGCCAGCCTCGTCCGGATTTTTGAAGCCATGAAAGGCGCAACGCCTTCCGTGCTTACCGAAATGACCAGCGACTTGTCTCTCCAGACTGCCGGAAAAATGACCGTGCTCAACGCGGGATCGTCGACCACGTTGACCGGGATGCCGAGCCTTTTCGCCTCCTCGAACACGCTCCGGTTCACTTCCCTGACGGGCGTGGCCGCGATGACGAGCTGAAATCCGCAGCAATCGCCCGAACCGTATTCCCGCTCTAGCCACCGGACTTTTCCGGTCTGAGCCTGCAGGCCTATCGAACCGGCGACCTGAGGCGCGACGACCGTGATGTCGCAGGGCAAATCGAGCAATACTTCCATTTTTCGGGCGGCCACCTGCCCTCCGCCCACAATCAAACAGGCAAATCCGTCTTTGAAAAGCATCGGAAGATACATGGAAGCTACTCTAAAACATACGGCTCGGCTGCTGGAAGGGAAATAATTGGAAACACGGAGAACACGGAGAACACGGAAATATGGGGAACACGGAGAGCACGGAAATATGGGGAACACGGAGAGCACGGAGAAATACACGGAGAGCACGGAGAAATAAACGGAAGACACGGAGGAGGGTTTTGGTGAAATGGGAGGGATTGTCGACAAACAATAAGGTCATGGTCGCGCCGCACATTCTCCAGGGACGCAAAGGGGAAAGAATCGCGTGCCGCTATCTCCTGCGCCAGGGCTTTGACATTCTGGCCCGGCGCTACCAGGGCCGTTCCGGAGAACTGGATATTGTCGCGTTCGAGAGGGAAGTGCTTGTTTTTGTGGAGGTCAAAACCCGGAGTTCAAGCGATTTCGGAGAACCCTACGAATTCGTGGACTGGCGCAAGCAGCAGTCGCTGCGCCGCACCGCGGAGGGACTTATCGCCGACCACGATCTTGGCCACTGCCCGTACAGGTTCGACGTGGTTTCCGTGCTGCTCCCCGGTAAAGGGCCGAAACAGGTGAATCTTTACCGGAACGCCTTCTGATTTGACAAACTAATGTTCGAGGTTGATTCCTGCCGCCTTGTTTGCTAATATCCTTCCGCTCTGAGCGGGAATAACTCAGTGGTAGAGTGCAACCTTGCCAAGGTTGAAGTCGCGGGTTCGAATCCCGTTTCCCGCTCCATACTCGATTCCCAACGCCCTTCTTCGAAAATTTTGCGATCCCCGTTTGTTTGGCTTTTGTTCTATGTATCGGATGCTGCGATAGGCATAAAAAAAGCGCCGGAGGACCGCAGCCCTCCGGCGCTTTTTGCATTTCCGGCATTGGAGCAGGTAAATCTAAGCGGCCTTGACGCCCAGCACGCGGCTCGTCACATTGTACAGCTCGTCAGGAGTAAACGGCTTCGGCATGTAATCGCTGGCCCCTTTTTGAATCGCCTCGACGGCCGTGTCGATCGAGGCATACCCGGTCACGATGACCACTCGCTGCTCCGGCTTCTTCGCTTTGATCTTCTGCAAAACATCGAGTCCGGACCCGTCGGACATCTTCATGTCGAGGAGCACAAGGTCATAGTCCTGCGAAAAAACCTGGCCGAGCGCATCTTTGCAGGTGAAAGCCTCTTCGATGGAATACCCTTTTCTGGTCAGTATCTTTCTTATGCTGTTGGCCACAACGGCTTCGTCGTCGACAACCAAGACCTTCTTCGCCGAAGGGGCGAATTGACCCCAATGCCCCGCGACCGGCATATCCGACCTTCCAAGAGAAGCGACATACGCTTCGCTGGTGAGAGAGGCGACTTCGGATGCGCTGAACGGCATGTCCACATCGATGGGATCGAACACGAATTCCGTCGCAGCGGCGGCGCGGATCTTCTTCCTCTCGGACGCGACGATCGGGCATTCTTCCTGCTGACAAACGCCTTTTGTAAGAAACCGCTTGCAGGCCCTCTGGCCTAAAGAGCAAAAATCCGCCGCCGGGATCGGCTGGGCAGCCACGAGGGGCATGTCCGAGCGGGTCAACTGCTCCACGTACCTGGCCGAAGTGGCTTTTTCAACTTCTTTGGCGCTGAACGGCATGTCGACGTCTATAATGTCGTCGGCCTCCGCATCAGCCTGCTCGTTTTGCTTCTCCGGCTTCCCCGGGGTCGCAGGATTGCCGGCCATTATTCTTTCAACAGCTTTCTCCAGCTCTTCCGGAGTAAACGGTTTCGGGAGATACCCGGCAGCCCCCAGCCTGGTCGTCTCAACTGCGGAAGCAATGGAAGAGAATCCGGTGATGATGAGTACAGGGATTTCCGGCCAGCTGGACTGGACAGCCGCCAGCAGTTCCATGCCGCCGGCTTGAGGCATCATCAAATCCGCGACGATCAGATCATATCCGGCGCCTTTGTCCAGAGCGCTCAACGCATCGGCGACGCTGGTCTTCATTTCAATCACATGACCCCTTCTTTTAAGGATCTTTTCCACGCTCTGACACAGAATCGCTTCGTCGTCCACCACCATTACGTTCAACCGGTCGTTCTTTGTTTTAGCCTGCGACATGATTCGTTCCTCCCTAAACCTTTTATCGTTTTAGTGCTGATCAAATACGCTTCTGTTTAATGCACATCGCGTGCCAATTCAATTCATAAACCGCCGGATCTTTTATAATTAATTAATAATAAACAGTTTATAGCTATTTAACCGATGCGCTCCGGCGCAATAATCCACCACTCTCTGCATGATATTCATATACACTTGGGGCGCCGATTTTGCCCAACAGCGGCCGGAGCGGTCACAAGCCTTGTATTTATTACACTTATGACGGTGCATAGAAAATATATCCAATACAAATTTAAAATATGCAGTGCAATGAAGGAAACTGGGACCGGGGTCGCCGGGCGCCGCCGGCACAGGCGTTCAGTTCATCTTCGGGGTTCAAAATGCGACATGAAGAATCCGTTTCGTGATACTGTCTAGCCTGAGTAAATTTATCAGGTTCCGAACTTAAGAAAAGGCGGGCGCGTGTCGAAAAGATGCATCCCTATCCTTCAAAGAGGCTCTGTGCGTCTTCGGCTTCTGGAGGAAGCGGACCTTGAGACGACGCTCTCCTGGCGGAATGAAAACCGCAGATGGTTTGTCCACTCGGATCCGCTGACGATAGGCCGGCACAGGGCATGGTTTCATCAATATATCGAAAGAGACGACGATTTCGTCTTCGTTATCGAACAATCGGCCGGCAGAGCGGCGCCCGTCGGCCAGGTTGCGTTGTATGAAATCCAATGGGAGGACAGGACGGCTGAATTTGGGCGCTTGCTCATCGGGGAGCCGGCGGCCAGGCGAACTGGAATCGCCGGAAAAGCAACGGAGATTCTGCTGGACTACGCATTCGCCGTCATGGGGATCCGAACGATCCGCCTGAAAGTTCTGGAAAGCAATTTGGCGGCGATATCGCTTTACCAAAAGTGCGGGTTTGTAAAAGCGGCGGCGGAGGCGGGCCTGATCGCTATGACGAAAGAACGCGACTGCCCGGCGGCGCACTCGCCCGGCAACCTGGCATTGCGCAGCGAGCCGCCTGTTCAGGATTGAGCGGACAATGGAAAACGAAAACCGGCAAACGGAGAATTCCGATGCTGCGGCGGAGCGTTCCGCGCTTTCCCGAAAGCCCCGAATACTGGCGATTTTGCCGGGAATAATCCCTTCCACTTCCATCCTTATTATCAAGCCTCTCCTGCAGCTCTGCAAATCCGGATGCATCCGGTTGAAGATCGTTTTGGAATCTGAGGCCGGGAAAAAGCAGATTCAATGGGCGGACCTCGTTCAATTCTGCCGAAACACGGAGCCGAGATTCAGGAACAACCTCGAGCTGATTTGCAGCCTGGGCATCCCGTATATTTACGACCTCGACGATAATTTTTTTGAACTGCCTGAAAATACGGAACTGGGCGCTTATCACCGGCGTGCGGACAGAATCGCCCAATTGAGGGAGTATCTGGAGTGCGCCGATCTGGTGCGCGTGTACTCGCGGCCGATGCTGGAATACATACGCCCGATCAACGAAAACGCGATTCAGACGTTCGGCCCCATAGATTTTCGTCAGATTGACTCGACCCGGAAAAAGGCGGACGGTCGGATCCGGCTGGTCTTTTCCACCAGCAGCTACCAGAACGCGTCATCGTCAATTATTGAGCCTGCCGTGGACCGGATCCTGAAAAAATACGGCGGCAGGGTTGAAGCGCACTTTTGGGGCATGAGACCTAAAGCCCTGGCCGGCCTACCTCATGTTTATTGCCACGAATTCATCATGGACTATGACGGCTTTCTGCGCACTTTCTCCCGGGCTCATTACGACATAGGGTTGGCCCCGATGCCGGACGATCTCTTTCATCGCTCAAAGACCAACAACAAATTCCGGGAATACGGGGCTTGCGGAATTGCGGGCGTCTATTCCGACGCGCCGGTCTACTCCTCCTGCGTACAAGATGGAGAAACCGGTCTGCTGGTGCACAACAGTCCGGATCATTGGTTTGACGCGATCGAGCGGCTTATAGAAGATCAGGATTTGCTTGAAAAGCTGAAGAGGCAATCGCGGGAATTCTCGCGCCGGCATTATTCTCAGGAACAGTTTGAACGCCGCTGCCGGGATCTTATCGGAAAATTCGCCGGAGAAAAAAGCCGACGATCGAAAAGAGCGGATTTACATTTCATCCCGAGGCCTTCTGCAGAAAGCGAAGCCGGCATTTCCTCCAGAATTTCGCAAAAAATCCAGGCATGGAAAAATTGGATGAAAGTTTTGGATAAAAACCCGGTCTCTTTTTTCTTTTGGCAGGCAAACAGGATTCTATTCGTTCGCCGGTCGCTTCTCCGATACAGGATTGAAGCGAAAACAGGGACGTTTTCCCCTTCCCGCATCCGGGAATAGGGAAACGTCCCTGTTTTTAAACCGCATTATTCATGAAGGCCCGAGCAAGGCCTCGCGAATAATCCTTCTATCAGCGCTGGGACATCATGGTCCAGCGGGCGCCGGCCACCGGCGGCAACAGAGCGTTTCCGGTATGCGCGGCCCCTTCCATGTACCAGACCAGATTTTCGCCCGTGGACTGCTGGCGCCACATAATGTCCGGGTTGCCGTCTCTATTGAAGTCGCCGATCCCCGCCATTTTCCAATCAAGGGTAGTGGTTTCCAGCTGGGTTTCGCCGGAGTGAACGGTCCCATTCATGTACCAGAGGGCGTTTTCGCCGGTGGCGCCGTTGGTCCACAGCAGATCAAGCTTCCCGTCCCTGTTGAAATCGGCGGCGCCGACTATTTTCCAATTAAGGTCCTGAACCGTCTCCATCGCAACCGTGCCGACTCGAGACGCCCCGTTCATGAGCCATAGGGAATTTTCGCCGGTGCGGGAATTGCGCCAAAGGATGTCCGCATTCCCGTCGTTGTCGAAATCGGCGGCGGCCATGATTTTCCAGTCGTTGTCGGAATTTGCCGGCAGCGGGATCCCCTCGGTTCGAGAAATGCCGGACATCAGCCACGCTGAATTCTCCCCGGTGGAATCGTTTCGCCAGATCAGGTCGACTTTCCCGTCTTTATTGATGTCGGCGGCCGCGACAATCTTCCAGTCGAGGTCTGAAACCGGCGCGAGGAAGACTCCGCCGTTGTAATTCGTTCCATTCATCAACCAGACGTAGTTTTCTCCGTCGATGGAATCGTGCCATAGGATGTCGGAATTGCCGTCATTGTCGAAATCCATTCCGGCCGAAGCCTTGCCGGTGTCCGCAATGAGGCTGCTGGAATCTTTGATCGCGCCCAGGTCCTCCTCCGCGGCTTTGGCCAAACCGTTCATGTGCCACAGCCGGCTCCTGTTTTCCCGCGCATCTCTCCAAAGGACTTCAAGCTGCCCGTTGCCGTTGTAGTCCCCGACGGCGGCGATTCTCATATTGGGGTCGGCCACCGTGTCGAGACTCTTATATTCGCGGACGTTCATGTTGTTCATGAGCACAAGGCGGGATTCTCCCGTTGCGTTGTTGCGCCACAGGACGTCGGCGTTTCCATCGCTGTTGAAGTCGGCGATTCCTCCGACCTGCCAGTTGAGGTCCCTGGACGCATCCATGTCGGCATCGCCCAGGCGGTTGATGCCGTCCATGAACCATACGCTATAGGCGCCTTCGGTCTGGCGGCGCCATAAGATGTCCGATTTCCCGTCGCCGTTGAAGTCTCCCACTCCGACGATTTTGTATTCGAGATCCCGTTGGGCTTCCAGGTAAGCGCCGTCGACGTACTGGGTCCCAACCATGAACCAGATGAAGTTCTCGCCCTGGGCATAATGGCGCCACAAAATGTCCTGGTTGCCGTCTCCGTCGAAATCTCCGATCCCGCCGATTTTCCAGGACAAATCCGACACGATTCCCAGGGATGCGATATCCCGTTCCAGGGACGAGAGGGTGACTTCACCTGTTTTGATGTTTCGCCAGACTATTTCCGATTTCCCGTCGCCGTTGAAATCCGATATTTTGGGGCCATAGCCGACAGTCAGGACGCTCGAACCGGAATTTCCGTTCGCGTCGCGCGCCGTAACCGTCAGGACATTCGACCCGTATCGCAGCGTAATGCCGCTCACGGTCCAGCTCGTCGTCCCGCTCGCCGATCCGCTCCCGCCCCGGCTGTTCGTCCACG
>CAZXSV010000078.1:16520-22435 GCA_964642735.1 uncultured Acidobacteriota bacterium | reverse complement strand
GCTTGAACATCTGTTCTGCTGAGGTCTCAAGCCGAAAATTAAAGTCGTAACGGCCATTGATCTCTGGGCTTCGCTGTACCATGGCGTATCCACCGGAGTACAGCACGGCCGCTCTCAGCCGCGTTTCCAGGACGAGCAGGATAGATGCCATCCGCGCGCCCCAACTTGAACCAGTTGATACGGCCGGACCGGGATTGTCCAATCGATTCTTTTCATCAATTTTGCCGGCAAGAATTCATCACAAATTCACAAGTTCGATAATTTCTTTTAACAATCGATCTGCAAAATTATCCCTGCGTGATTGTCGCCCTTAGGAGGGAACATATGTTGGCAAAAACTCATTTCGTGATATTTAAGCGAGATTCCTGCTACAGCGTTACGGAATGCAGCAGTTCAGGCGTCAGCCAGGCATTCATTTCCGACGGCAGCGTAAGCGGCAACGAGAAGGTTTTGCTCAGGCTCTCCAAAATGAAGCCGGAAGGCATGACTATTGAAAGCTTTATCGAGAAGAATGCGGGGAGCCTTATCTTTGCGTGATATTCAAGAAAGTTAGGAGATCATCGGTCAAATGAATGAGATGACGCAGACAATTGCCGCCGACGCGGAACAATCAGCCGGCAGAGCCGAGGAATTGCTGATTCAGTCCGAAGAAATAATAACCATGGTCGGCGTTTTCCGATCGAACCATCGCCTTGAAACAGCCAAGATCGAAACGCCAATCAGCGCTCTTCTCAAGACGGGGCTTCCCTCTGCAGAATCCCAAGCGATGCAGATCACGGGATGAAAGGCGCCGCCTGTCTTCGTCTTTTATCAAAGCGCCATCAAAGAGACGGGAATTTTTGGTTTGTTTCAAATTGGATAATCCGGCCACAGCGCAGCCAAGGCATCCTCATTGGTAGCGTTTGACAAGATGTTTTCTAAGATGCTCTTCCACCGACCGGTTCTTCTTTGCCGCTTCTTTGGCGATCTTGTTGTAGAGGTCCTCGGCAATTGTCAATGATATCCTCCGCAGACCTTTCTTCAATTCATTATCCGAGCCCGCCGGCTTTGACGCGGTTTTTGACAATTCGTCTACCCCGTAGGAAGCGAATTGAAGGGCTGCCTCTTCATCAATAAGCGGCTTTAAAATCGTCGGGATTATTTTATGTTTTTTCATTACGGTTTCCCCGCTAGAATGGCGCTCACTTCATCGACCAGGCAGCTCATCTCAGCCTTTGCGGCCGGATCCCCAATCTCTTCGACCGAAAGCCCCCGCGCAAGCGCCTCGCTGAAGGCGACTCGATAGCCGAGCCGAGACTGCAAAACTTTCAGATGTAATTCCCTTTGCACGGCATCTTTCAATTCCTGAGCCTCCCGCGTCTGGGCGCGAAAGCGGGTCCAAACAATGCGGGCGTCTGTATTCGATTTAAAATGTTTGGCCTCTTCAAGCGTCTTTATCAAATCCGTCATCGACCAGATTTCCGCAGCGCTGGCGCCAAGCGGCACGAGACAGAGGTCGCTAAGAATAATTATCGCCCGCGTCATCTCCGCCACGCGCGGCGGGCCGTCAATAATTATATATTGGGCGAGGGCCGCGTGCTCTTTAACTCTTTGAATAAGCTCTTTGTGATCGTGCGCCGCGGCAAGAAAAAGTCCGCGAGGAGGAATTTCCGGCTGCCGAAGCGCATACCAGGAGGAGCTTGTTCCTTGAGGCAGATCGCAATCGATTAGAGTCGTTGGATTTTCAAAGGAAAAATAAGCGGCCAAATTGGTTGCAATCGTGGAACGACCCGCGCCGCCCTTGGTTTGAATAATCCCGACAATCCTCGGCATGATGCACCCCGCGACACCCGAGAAATAGAATGGATACAGGCCGGAATCTTACTTAAAAGCATATTGTTGTCAAGGCTTATGGAGAGCGATTTCTTCGGGCGCGACCCGGGTTCGTCGCCTGCGTTCTCTTGCTGCCTTTCCATTAAAGAAATCTTCACGGATTCTTCATGGCTGCATACTCTCGATCCCGACGATATGCTGGTTTGATAAATTATGCAAAATATTCCATAGATATTAGATATTGTCAAAACTGCGCCCGCGATTGAGGCGGCGACTCCCACCGCATCGGTCGTGGAATTATTTAACAAGGACGCCGATTCCATCGCATTGCCTGTTCTATGCGACGAAGTATATATCGGCCTTGTTCGGAAAAGCCAACTCTATAAAGCCATAAGCAAAGCTTATGCGCTGGATATTTACGGCAGGCGGCCGACCGGCTCTCTTCTCGATCCGAACGCCGTTCAAATGAATCCCGAACTGGATATCCATTCGGCTCTAACGCTTCTTCTTCAAACAGATCCCCTGCTGGAAACCGATTCCATAGCAATCGTATCCAATGGAAAATGTCACGGCATTGTGGCCGTGTCATCCTTGATGATGAACATTTCACACTATCAGTCCAGGCTGCTTGAAATACTCGAAGATCCGACAGCCCGCATACGCGCCGAAGTGCATGAAGCCGCGCAGATTCAGCAGGGCTAATCCCGTCCCAATCGTTTAGCTTTCCGGGCGTCGAATTGGCCGCCGGCCTGCAAACCTGCACCGAAGTAGGAGGGGATTTTTATGATTGCTTTGCCGTCGACCGCGCTTAGATGGATCCGTGATGGGACTCCAGTTCACAGTTTCATTGCGGCCGGTCCCGGAACTTATCGCTTGATGGCCGGCCTTGTTCATATTATAAAGCCATTACTGACGCTTTATACGAGTGTATAATATCAGAAAATGCGGCGGTCCGGACAGGAGTCGTTCGATGCGGCCGCATCTTGTTGTCCTGCAAACAGGAGGAATAAAACATGCTAAGACATGCTTGGATTATGATGTGTGCAGTCGCGCTGATTGCGGCGACTGCGAGCGCCCAGACGAAGCGCAGCGGTTCGGGACCTTACCCGGTGATCATCGAAGGAGATCCCGGAGTTACGGGACATACAATATACCGTCCTGAGGATTTGAAGTCCTTCGATCAAAAGAATTCCCTGCCGATTTTTGCCTGGGGCAATGGCGCATGCATGAACTCAAATACGCTGTATGCCCCCTTCCTTGCGGAAATTGCATCCTATGGTTTCCTGGTTGTGGCCATCGGCCCCTACAGCGCGGAAGCTCTTTCCGCGCCCGCAGGTCCCGGCGGAGGCATGATGGGCGGCGGCATGGGCGGTACGAAGTCTGTCCAGTTGCTGGAAGCCCTCGACTGGGCGACGGCCGAGAACAAGCGCAGGGACAGCAAATACTACCAGAAACTGAATCCGTCGAAGTTTGCCGTGGCAGGCCACAGCTGTGGAGGAATGCAGGCATTGGAAGTAGGGGCTGACCCGCGCGTTTCGACAACCCTCCCCATGGACAGCGGCCTTTTTGCAGGAGGGATGCCCAAAATGGGAGCGCCGAAAAAAGAAGCGCCCAAAGAGGGGGCGCCCAAGGAAGGAGCGGCGCCGAAGATGACAATGGCATTGCCGACCATCGGGAAGGATCACCTCCAGAAATTGCACTCGCCTGTTTTGTATATCGACGGCGGAAAGAGTGATATGGCTTATCCGAATGGCGAGGACGATTTCACAAGAATCGATAAAGTGCCGATTGCCATAGCTCATTTTGATGATGTGGGCCATGGAGGGACTTATAGCCAGCCAAATGGCGGCGAGTTTGGGAAAATAGCCGTGGCATGGCTGAAATGGCAACTCAAAGGGGATGAAACTGCGAAGAGCATGTTTTCGGGTTCAAACTGCGGCCTTTGCAAAGACGCCAAGTGGGAATACAAGAAAAAGAAGATGTAATCAAAGGCGCCGGACAGCCAGACGAGAAACTACGCTTATTTGGCTTTTTTCGACACAATTATTTTGCATCGGCTGTTCCCTCCAAATGGGTTGGCGCTTCAGCGCCGAAATGCTGGACCGTAGCCGGCTTGTCGGGGATGAAACCCCGACCTACTTGATGAAAACGTGTTGTCAGGCTGAAACCTGATCGCGGACTGTCGATCGCGGCGTGACCGGCACATGCGTCTTGTTGTTATCCACAAAAGGGAGCATTCCAATGAAACGATATGTCTTGTCGAG
The DNA here is from genome assembly GCA_964642735.1 of uncultured Acidobacteriota bacterium. Lineage (GTDB taxonomy): Bacteria > Acidobacteriota > UBA6911 > UBA6911 > UBA6911 > UBA6911. Next base: position 18,359 of record CAZXSV010000078.1, on the reverse strand, counting down.
GATCTTGGTTTTCTGTTTTTGTACACTCTCATGCGGGAGCCATGATTCATCCACGGCCAATCGCGTCTCCAGACCGGGCGAATATGCCGGCTATGGCGATGCGATGTACGACGATCAATACGAGATCACGTCTCAGTATGTCCGGGTGAGCGATGGCGTCAGGCTTGCTGTGGATCTATATCGTCCCAAGGATAAAACAACCGGAAATGTAATCACCACCCCCCTACCTGTCCTATGGATGCATACTCCCTATAATCGAAGATATAGCAATAACAAAGCGCTTACAGTCGAAAGCTATCCGGGGACGGCGGCGAAGCTTGTGAAATACGGGTATGTGGTCGCCACCGTGGACTTCCGCGGTTTGTATGCTTCCTACGGACATAACGTAGCGTTCAACCGCGGTGAATGGATCACGACCGCGCGACGGGACGCATATGACATTACGGAATGGCTTGCCAGACAGCCCTGGAGCAACGGCAATATCGGCATGTGGGGTTGTTCGGCTACCGGCGGCAGTCAGCTGCAGGCGGCGACCACAGCTCCCCCTCATTTGAAAGCAATATTCCCGATGAGTTGCGAATTCGACGTCTATCCGTTTCGCATGCCCGGCGGCATAGCATCGGCCCAAGGAGCTTCTGCCAAGGTTCGGCCCGGGGCGCCGTCGGCCCAGGAAGCTCGCGATGCGGCGGCGGCCCCGGTGGACGCCGACACCGACAGGTCGCAGTTGAATGAAGCCATTGCGGAGCATGCAGGAACAATTGAAAGCCCGGGCGACGCGCCGTACCGCGACAGCGTTGCCGACGCGATCAAGGATCCAGATTCTCAGCAATGGTGGATCAAAAGCAGCCCTCATACTTATTTGGAAAAGATCAACGCTTCCAAAATCGCTTTATATCTAGCCGCCAACTGGGACGAAGGGGCTACCAAGCACGGCGCTTTCTTTACTTTCAACAACGTAACCGGCCCGGCAAAACTGGTTGTGGGCCCGGGGGGGCACTGCGGCTGGCTTGCGGTCCAAAGCCAGACTGGATTCGACATCACCATCGAGGAACGCCGGTTCTTCGATTACTGGCTTAAAGGCATCGACAACGGCGTCATGAATGAAGACCGCGTTTATTACTATACGTATAACGCTCCGGCCGGTACTGAGTGGCGTTCGGCCAGGCAGTGGCCGCTGCCCAATGAAAAAAGGACCCGATACTACCTGGGCAAGGGCTCCTTGAGCACAACAGTGCCGGCGCAAGCAGATCAAAAGGACGAAACCACGGTCGGATACGATGTCACGCCCACCGACATGACGGCCAAGGGCTTCGTATACGAGACCGCCCCGCTCGGCACGGATGTTCAAGTCACGGGGCATCCCGCCATCAACCTGTGGGTGTCATCAACCGCAACGGATGGAGACTTCATCGCTACCATTCAAGATGTCGCGCCGGACGGTAAAGCTACATCGTATAACGTGCACGGGCGGCTTCGTGCCTCGTTGCGAAAGCTGCAAAATGCGCCCTACAACAACCTCGGATTGCCCTGGCATGGCTTCTATCAGAAAGACGTGACGCCGCTTGTGCCCGGCAAACCGGCGGAGCTTGAATTTGAAATATTGCCCATATCGATGATTTTCAAAGCCGGCCATCGCATACGGCTGGCGATTAATCTCGCGGACCGGGCGACGCCTAAGCTCGATCCCGCGCCGAAGGTCACGATATATCGCGATTCAAACCACCAATCCTATCTTACGTTGCCGATCATAGTTGGGGACTGACGACGCTAATTCTCGGGTAGCAAAGGACATTTTGCCTTTAAAGCCGTATTAAAATACCCTTATATTCAAAAAATGAG
>CAZXSV010000078.1:0-16420 GCA_964642735.1 uncultured Acidobacteriota bacterium | reverse complement strand
GAGTGTTTTCAGCAGGTTGCCGTCGTCAGCCCCCGATGATGCGCCCGGCCTTCATTTTAACGGTCCGCGTCGCATAATCAGCCGCTCTTGCATTATGGGTGACGAGCAGCACGCTGCCGCCGGCCGAAACGTAATCTCGCAGGCGACGCAGCACGGCCTCAGCGTTCTCGTCATCCAGGTTTCCGGTCGGCTCATCCGCCAGTATGATTTTCGGCCGGTTGAACAGGGCGCGCGCCAAAGCGGTTCTCTGCCTTTCTCCCGTGCTGAGCTGCGATGGGACGTGGTCCGCCCGATCCTGCAATCCGAATTGCGCGATGAGTTCATGGGCGCGCGTTTCCTCGTCATCGCAGGCGGCGGACAGGGAGGGAGCGGCGATGTTTTCCCTGACCGACAAATAGGGAATGAGATGGAACTGCTGAAAAACGAAGCCGATCAACCCGGCGCGCAAACGGCTTCTTTCTTCCGGAGCGAGACCATAGGGGTGATACGTTTCCATAATCTGCACATCCCCATGATCCGGCCGGAGCATGCCGGCCGCCGTCAACAGCAGCGTGGATTTGCCGCATCCGCTGGGTCCGTTCACGGCGCACATTTCTCCGGACTGCACGCACAATGAAACGTCATTCAGAGCGGCGACTTTGCCGTTGGGACCATCGAAGGATTTGGTAACGCCCAGCAATCGGATCATCGCTTACTCCTCCCGCAACACCACAGCCGGATCCTGCTGCGAGGCAAGCATCGCGGGAATCCATCCGGCCAGTACCGCCAACATAGAAGCGCCCAAAACGGCCAGGGCCGCCATCCCGGCCCAGAACAAGGGAGATCCCACATCACCCAAAGGAACGCCGGGATTGGCAAAGGACAGGACAAACAGGCTTCCCAGAATCAATCCGGACATCCCGCCCAGCACTCCAACGGTCAGATGTTTCCAAATGAACAGCAGGAATAGTGTTCGGGCGGAAACGCCGATGGTTCTCAATATTCCGATTTCCTCGCGCCGCGAGCGCACGTTGATGAATCCCATAAGAGTCACCCAGAGTGCGCAGGTCACTAGAATCACCGGGATCAGGATGGATGCCATCCGTTCCCTTTCGGCCTGGAGGATTTCCCTCCCGCGCATCTCTTTCTCCAGGGTGACACTGGCTTCCGCCGAAACCTGGTTCCGGGCCTCCGCCCGGGCCACAACGCTGGGCTCTCTCTCTATCACCTGGATGTCGGGAAGGATCGCCCCCACCTCTTTTCTGATTACAGGCAGCGAATTGCCCGTGCAGAGGCATTCCAAAGCAAGAATAGCGTTGATCCGGCCTTCCTTGTTTAACAACTGCTGGGCGTCCTTCAAACTGATCCACGCCGTGATGTCGTCCTTGTTGCCCCGCTCCTTATAGCGTTCCTTAACCTTGAATTCCCTCCCAAGAAGCGAAATCGTATCGCCATCGCGGATGTTCAGGCTGCGATGAAGCTCATATCCCAGCACAATGGCGCCCGGAGGCGCCGGCTGAAGCAGCGGTTTTTGGGGATTCAGGTGGACGTTGGGCACTTCCCCGCGAGTCCCCATCAAAATGATGGTCCGGTTCCGCTCAGGCCAGCGGATTTTCTGCTGAAGGCTGGGCAATAGGTGCCGCACGGACACGATTTTCGAACCCGCAAGCCGATCCACATACGATTCGGGCATATAGTGCGTCGAATAATCGTCGGCATGCCAGTCCCCAAGATTCTGGCCCTTGGGAAGAATCACGAGATTAAATCCAAGTTTCAGCATGGATTTTCGCGTGTCGTCTTTGAGCTGATCCATGCGCGCCTGCAGCGCGGTCTCTTTTTCGCGGAGAATGGAGCCGGTCTTTACATCATGCATCCGGAGAAGCACCATCGATCCGATGAGGGAGGCGGTAGCGATCAATGTCGCGCAGACTCCAAGCGCAAAGTTGAATTTGCGGTGGCCTATTTCCTTTGCAACCAGGCGGCCGATCTTCATCGTTTCTCCTTCCGCCGGCGGGACAGGATCAGGCCGGCGAATAACACCACGAAGACGGCGGAGCCCAGGGTGATTCCATAAATCTTGAATATGCCGGTGCGGGACGGAGGCTTTTCGGGCGGGACGGCCATTTTCGAAACCGGTCTGGGCGATGCGGGCATCACGCTTGTCAATTCCGGCAAGGGATCCTCGTCGGTCACGAACAGTTCTCCCATCACGACTCTGTCCCAGAAGGCGGAAAGGAGCAGGTCTTTTCCGGGATTTTGAGCCTTGACCTCACAGCTGCAGGCCCCGGTCAGATAAGAGATCACCCCCTGGACGTTTTTCTCGTTGATGTATTCGCCAAAAAGGCAGCCCAGCAGCCGGCCGCGCCCAAAAACCGGGAACACCATGGGTTCGCTCTTGTGCTCGTAAAGATCCGATTCGCTTCCGAGCAGCATCTCCAGAAAAAACTTCTCCGCGGGATCCGTGCGGGACAGCGTCAGGATCGGGAACCCATGGACCAGCTTCTTTTTGCTCGCGCCCGACGGCACAAAGAACGGCGTTTGAGAGAGAGAATCCAGCGCCTGAGCCAGCTCGCGCCGCAGAAAAGCTCTGGCCTGCTCATCTTTCCCTGCATTTCCCGAAGGAACGAATATCCAGACGATGGATTCGCCGCGGATCAGGCTTTCGGTCAATTCCCTCCGCTTGGGCGAATCCGCCAAAGCCTTAAGACTGGCCGGAGTGAGCTGCAATGTCCACAGCGGCGCCGCCTTACCCATCTGTTCCGGATACCAGATCGCGAGGGACGGCAGATTTTCGGGAATAGGACCTTTCAACAATTCCCGGAGTTTATCTTCCGAAAAAGCTCCCACCTCCGCCGGACGAATCCGCAGGTTTAAGGGATGCTCGGGATTCAGAGCGGCCTCCTCCAGTTGCTGAAGCAAGGCCTGATCCTTCTTCGTAATCTCGCCGCGGTAAATAAAAACGCCCTTGTAGGGATCCGGTTTCCAGCGCTCCAGTGCATACCGGAACACGGGGACAGAGCAGGACTCCGCGTCCCGGACAGCCAGAGGGACCGAGCCGGACACCGCCAGAACCCACAACAAGTATTTAATAATCCTCATGCGTCTCCAATCCGGGCATACATGCTCTCGCAAGCCGGTCTATTGCTGCACAAAACTGAGAACTTCGCCATTGATTGTGGTCAGGTATAGCTTTCCACCCGCGGCTATCATTCCATCCCACACCGGCAAGGACTCCAGTTTGTAATCGGCAAGTTTTTTCCCGTCCGACGCCGACACGGCCCACAGAACGCCTCCCTCCTTGCCTTTGAACAGCGCGCTCTGTTCGGCGAGCTTTGCCCGAACCTCGGAGTCATTAACGGTGAAAAATTCCTTTTCTTCGTCAAACACATCCGGCGGGCCCGCAACAAAGAGGTTTTTGCCCGCTGCAACCATGGCCCGAACCTGGAACGGCGGTTTATCGATTGCCCATCGGGTCCGCACAGCCGACTGCTCCGTCGCAGGGAATCCCTGCCGGAGCTTCCAGTCGCCGGCGCCGTTCATCATCTTCTTGTCGAATGCACTCATGGCGCCGGGCGCCGTGATCCGCTTCACGGAATCCGGATCCCCCTCCTTCTCGGCGGCGTAAAGCCTGAATTCCAAAACGGTCGACTCGCTGAGGAACTCGGGCTTGCGCTCGAATCCAAACACCCGGGCGCCGTCAAATGAAATCAGCCGCCCCGACGGCGTCAATTTCCCCATCACTTCCCATCCACCCCACCCGCTTTTTACGCTCTTGCCATACATCATGTAGGATCTTGAAAATTGCGTATCGTCCAAAAAGCCGATGGGAGAAAATATGTGGGCGCCCTCGCCGGACTGATCGGTTACGTCGCGCACCTCGATGTGCAGCCGGTTTCCCTGCAGATCAAACTGCTGCGAGCGCATGTAGATGTATTTCCCATCGCTCGAGAGAATATCCGGCAGCCCCACCGGCATGTTCAAATCATCGACGTACGCATGGAGGTTTTTTCCGGTTGCGGGATCCTTTTCGTCCAGGACAATTTCCGCCAGCTTTTCCCCGGTGATCGGATTCAACTGCAGCAGGCGCATGCCGCCGTCCAGAAACACGGAACGTCCGGCCACGCAATACACAATGTCATTCTGGACCAGGACGCTCCCATGCACCGGCCAGACCGATTCCAGCTGCTCATAGGCCATCATGCGCCTGTCCACAGGCGCGGCGCGGAATTTCCAGATCAGAGAGCCGTCCGAAGCGCGGAGACAGTAGACGTAACCGTCCGCCGAGCCGAATAACACCCGGCCTTGATAGACAGTCGGCGGAGAATCCACGCGGCCTCCGACGGTGTAGCTCCACACCGCATCGCCGGATGCGGCATCCAAAGCGTGCAGGGTGTGCGCATCGACCTGAGCGACGTACACGCGCCCCTCCGCCACAACAGGGCTGCTCAGCTTTCCTCCAAGGTTCGTGCGCCATCCGGTTTTCAGATCGGAAGAAACCGCGGACGGAGTAAACCCGCTGCGGAGGGTGTCATGCCGGTAGGTCGGCCAGTCCCCGGGCGCGAGAGCCGATGGGATATCCCGGCCGTATGCAGGTCCTTTCTCCAGACGGTTTTCAGAAGCGGAGGCCGCAAGGTCCAATTCAACGGCATAGGCCGGCCCGAGCGCTCCGAATCCGTTGAGTTTGGCTTCCATATAGCACGCGCACGCCATGGAAGGCGTGTAAATAAGGCCGTTGCTCGGCATGATTCCGTAGGTGCAGCCACCCCGCGTATAATGATTCACCGTCCAGTGCCGGTTTTTCAGATCGACGAATTCGATGCCCGTGCGCGAAGGGAGAATATATTTTTTCGTCGCTTTGCTGATATAGCATCGCTGATGGAAAAAATAAATATCGGCGTCGCAGGCGACTTCCTGTTTCGGCTCTCCCGTGTGGATATCCCGGCCGACGAAATTTCCTTTATCCGCCGTCATCGCCGTCGCTCCGGTCCAGACCAGCCCGTCGATGACAAATAAATCCTGTGGGGTGAAATGCCCCGAAGGTTCCTGCTGCGCCTCCCAGAGCTTTTTCCCGTCCGCCGCGCCGAACGCGATCAGCCTGGCCGCCCCGAAGGGTTGTTCGAGGCCTCCGGAAAAGAGCACGATGTCTTCATACACTAAAATGCGTGGCGCATACGCCGTGTCGATCGCCTTCATACCCTTGATTTGAATGGGCGACCGCCACGTCTCCCGCCCGTCGGACCGGCCGAGGCAAACCAGGCTGGATCCGTCGTAAAAATAAACAGACTTCGCATCGGCGGAAAGGGACAGTGGCGCGACTGGATAGGTTTTATTTTCCCACAGCGCTTTCCCGCCTTTCCTGTCGATCGCCACAATGGAGGATGTCTGCTTGCCCCACGACCATTCGGACTTGGCCCACAGGAAATTGTCCCAAACGTAAGTGCTCTGAGGAGCAAACAGCTTCGTGGTTTTTTCCGGCCGGCCGACAACCAGAAACAGCGTATCGCCCGAAAAAATGACTTCCGACGTACCGTCCGTATTCGAAAAAGTCCTTTTCGTCTCCCCCGTAGCCGCATCCAGTTCGCTCAGGGGCGCGTCGATGCCGAGGGTAACGTATACTGCGTCACCGACCGCAACCAGGCGCCGGGGCAGATAGGCCGGACCGCTTTTGAGCGGGAACAAATGATCTTGCCATTCCGCAATCGGCCGCTTCCAGAGGATAGTCCCATTATAGGCGTCCCGAGCAATGAGGGAGTTTTCCGCGGGCAGCTGAATCGATTCTCTGGGGCCATCGTCCATAACGTAGAAAATGCGGCCGTTGGCGGAAACCATGGCGCTCATGCTGGCCGTAGTATCATGATGGCGTCCCCATTTCGGGCTGCCAACCCATTGATAGTGCTTTATGGGGCCGATAATCTCGTCCTTTGAGACCATAGTCCCCTGGGAATCGTACAGATACTGGTTCCATTCATCCATTCCGGCCGGTTTTGGCTTGACGGTCTTTTTCCAGCCCAGCAGTCCCCGGGTCATCATCACGCCATTCGGAACGAGGACCCGCATCGCCTCTTCCATGGAAACGCCGCCCAGGTCTTCGGCAACAATCAGATTAACCAGATTATTGTTATAGGGAAGGCGGTTTCCGCTCAGCTGATCCACCGATACGGGGCCGTAGGCTCCTTTCGACGCAATCAACCGGCGGGCTTTTTGTATGTTTGCAGCATCGGGATCCAGGCCGTGCACCATGTAACGGGCATTGACCTTGAGAGCCTGCGTCAGCGTGCCGTCTCCGCAGGAAAGATGGACAACCAGCCCGCCCTTCACGGCGGATTTCTCCAGGATGGACCTGGCCTGTTCCACCGTGTCGCTCCTGGAGCAGCTGAGGCTGAAAAGCGCACAACAGACTGCCAAAGCTCCCGCATAAACAAGCTTTCCACGAAGAGATCGATTTTTCATGAATGTGTCCCCCGAAAGGCGCCCCGGCGCCTCAGATGGATATCCGATTGCTCAAAAGCCTCTGGCTGTCAGCCCGATGAAGCTCCATCGACGCCGGCGGCGCCTGCTGTCCTTCATTATCCACGATGTTTGCCTGTCCCAAAACACGATTTCAGGCCGCGTCACCGCAATCCGGATCAAAAACCCTGCCGGACGCCAAGCTGGATTCTTCTGCCGTAATCCGGATAGCCGACCACAGTCTGATAGCGGCTGTCGGTCAGATTGAGCATTTCAACATAGACGCGCGTTTGTTCCGATTGGCCCAGAGACCGTCCGATCGTCAGATTCAAGGCGTGAAAATGGCCCAGAGGTTGAAGCACAGCGGCGTCGGCAAACCGGCTGCTCTGATAGGCGGAAACAAATTTCCAAAAGAGGTTATAGTCGAAATGCCGTCTTTCTCCCAATAGCCCCGCACTCAAAACCACCTGAGGCTTCTCCGGGTCCCGGGTCATGGATCCCTGAAGCCGGCTGCGGGCTTTCAGGACGGTAAGGTTTACGAAAAAGCTATGGCTATTAAACACCGGACGGGATCGGAAATCGATCTCGATTCCTTTGGAGTCTTCATCCCGGTTCACGTAAAGCTCGGTCACAACCCCGTTGATGGTTGCGGTCGCGCCGCTTAAGGCAATGGCATCTTTCTGCCGGAGCATGAATCCGGTCAGTGACACGGCCCCGATCGAATGCATGCTGAGAGCAAACCCGGCGTCCACCATGGTTCTGTGCTCCGTGGCCGGCGCTTTCCCGCCGGCTGTAATCGCGCCGGTCCTTGGCTCGACTGCCCCGGCCAGGAAACTCCCTTTCAACGCGAAATGTTCCGTTACGGCATAGGCGGCGCCCAGACTGCCGCTCCACTGCGGGGACTCCCAGACATCCTTGATTGTGGCGACCTTGTTGAAGCCGGCAGCGGACCCGTCGATGTTGAACGCCCCGTACTCGTTGACATACGTCCGCTGATAGCGAATCCCGCCGTCCACCACCAGTTTCCCGAAACTGTGTTCATCCAGGAGCGACACCGAGTGGGTTTCCAGTTCGGAGCGTCTGCCGGTATAAAAGCGTTTGCCGAACGGGGAAACCCAGTGGTTGTAATTCGCACTGACGCGGAACACGTTGTGATCGGAAACGGCCAGGGATTGCACCAGATTCAGGTTCCATTCGGAGTCATAATCCGGCGCGATCCTGCGCGGGGCCGTGGTTTCTGTCACGAAGGAATTGTGGCGATCACTGTAGCCGATCGTGAATTGGGTGGATGCCCAGCTTTTCGGCTGGTAAAGGGTCTTGACGCTCACAACCGCGGTTTTGATGGGATCATAGCTCTCAACGGCTATGCGATATTGCCGCGCGGCGGGCGGGACGGCTTGAACCAGCTCGCTTCTGCCGCGCAGATAGAGGGCGGTGGCGCGGACCGTAAGAGAAGGTTTCAGCTTCAGGGAAATATGGCCGAAAAAGTTTATCATCCGCTCATCGCCGCGCCGGTCATCGGGCCCGTCCGTACGCAGTCCGTCCGCTCCCAATCCGTAGGACAACCGGCCCAGTTTCTGGCCGTGCGACAGGTGGAACCGGTACGTGTTCAGAGAACCGTATTCGGCCGAAACACGGGTTTCCCTCTTTTCATACTGACGGGGGACCACATCGATCACGCCCGCCAGACCGGAAATGCCGTTGAGCAGCGAAGCGCCGGAACGCAGCACATCCACGCGTTCGACATCGGCGGAGGAAAGAAAATACGGGACTTCATGAAATTCTCGGAACAGCGCTCCATCGATGGAATATTCGGGATAGGGGTACCTCTGACCCCGAAAGGACAAAAATTGCTTGACCTTGCGTCCACGCGATTCCACCCAGGCTCCGGGTACATAATTCAAGCCGTCCACGATCGTTTTCGCGCCCTGCAATTCCATTTGGGTGCGGCTCACCGAGGAGACCGCGATCTGCAAGGCCTCCGGCTCCCTTTGCGGATGGTCCATGAATTGGAGCGGAGCGGGCACGCTGACGGTGATCGTCTGGCTGATGGCGTCGATTTCCAGCACCGCATCGAACGGATAAACGCGGCCGGACTCCATTTTGGGGGTGCGCCGCGTAAAGGGGCGGAATCCCGGCTTGGTTATTTTGAGATCATATTCGCCGGGCGTCAGGCCCTCGATCCGGAAGGCCCCCGCTTCGGTGCTGATGCCCTTGTAGAGGGCCTGCGTATCCCGGCGCCGCGCCTCAATGACCGCGCCGGGAACCATCGCTCCCGCCGAGTCGGCGACCACGCCGGCAAGGACGCCGCCTTCTTCCTGGCTAAGGCTATGCGCCGGCCATGCCGCAAAGATGCCGGCGGCCAGCAGAAAAAAGCAAAACAAATGGGGTTTTATGAAGCCGATCCATTTCCGCATTCTCTGGAACACGAGTTTCATGATCTACTTTTCCAATGGCAGGACTGGTTCTGCCGGGCGCTGCGGGAACAACAGGCGGCAACCCGCACCGGCGGCCGGTTCTTATCCTGTTAGGTTAATGCTTCATTTTCAAGACAAATGTCTGGAATTGTGGACTGACGACGCTATTTCCCCGCAGCAAAGGACATTTCGGCTTTCAAGAGGCTAACGCCAAAAAATGTTTGTGCAATAAATCCCGTTTGGTTTTCTGCAAACTTGGTTCTGTTCGAAGGATTCACTGTTTCCGACATTAAGGCTGACAAAAAAACAGGCGAATCTGGTCCCAGCACTAGCCGACTATATTTGATCGATAGCAATGGCAAAAATCTGCGGCCATTAATAGAAAATGCTTCTCGGCCATCAATATCGAAATCGAAGGCGAAATAGCAAACCGAAGGCAGCCTACTTAACTTTCAAGTGGGCCAAGAGGGATTTACCCCGCAATCCGCCTAATTATGAGGCAATCACCCTGACGTTGCCTTGCCGTTAACTGCTATTCGCTTAAGTTAGATGATTTCGCTAAGTTATTGATATTAGTGGCGCACCCGGCCCGACTCGAACGGGCGGCCTGCGGATTCGAAGTCCGACGCTCTATCCAACTGAGCTACGGGTGCGCGGATCAATATTACAGCATTTGACGCAAATCGAAAAGAGAGGTGGGGTGAGCGAGGGGATTCGAACCCCCGGCCGCTGGAGCCACAATCCAGAGCTCTACCAGCTGAGCTACGCTCACCTCATTGAAACCGCGGCAAATAATAGCACGACATGGCAAGCCACGCCAAGAATTCCGGCAAAAACCGGCCGGATTTTCAGCCGCCGAAACCCGGCCTGCACGGACCCATGCCGCCCGCTCCAAAGTCCGGACTTCGCGGGCGGCGCCGGAAAAATTGATTTTCAGGCGTTCGATTCCGTTTCTTGGTTTTATGGACTTCTTGCGGAAGAGTCATGTTCATTCTTGACAGGATGGATGCGCCCTAGCAAAATCGGCAGCGATGAAAATATCTGCCGCAAAAAACGAATTCGGCGTTCTGTCGGAAGCCGGCATCAGCGCCAAAGAACGGCTGCTGAAATCAGCCGGCGCCCTGTTCGCAGCCAAGGGATTCCGCGATGTGTCGGTGCGCGAAATCGCGGCTCACGCAGGCGTCAACTCGGCGCTCGTCGGATATTATTTCCGGAGCAAGCAAGCTCTGTTCAACGAAGTCTACCGGGCCCAGGCGGCGCCGCTGGCGCGTGAGCGAATGAGGATGCTGGCCGAAATCAGCCGAAAGGGCCGCAACCCTTCGTTGGAAGAAATATTGCAAGCATGGCTCATCCCTTGGCTGCGAACTGAAAACGGCCGAGGCGAGGACGTTCAGCATGTCCGCTTCATGGCCAATTTGTCTGAGGAGCGGTGGGAACATACGGAAAAAGCTTCCTCTTACACCAGCCGGACGCACCGGGCGTTCATCAGGGAGCTGCATCGCTGCCTCCCCTGCCTTTCGAAGGAAACTCTGATGTGGAGGCTGCATTTCGTGGTAGGGGCGATTGCTTTTGGCATACGAGTGCCGGGCCCGCTGAAAGCTGTTTCCAGAGGAAACTGCGACCCGTGCAATCTGCAGTCGGCTTTGCTTCAGATCCTTCCCTATGCTTTGGAGGGCTTCCGCGCTCCCGAGCCTGTCCGCGACGGCGACCCGCTCGCTCCCGCGCAGAAGCGAGCCTGATTTTCCTCGGCAGAGCGCGCATTCCGGATGGGTAAAAAACCAAAGGGCCGCTCTTTTCAGCGGCCCCTATAGCCCAGGTTTTGCCGATATCAAGCCTCTAAAGGCGAAGGGAGTGTGGCGAAAGCCCGGTCCCCAACATTCAATGATCGGCGTACTGGGTTGAACGCGGCTATTATTTTTCTGTGGCAGTTAGACTCCGGAATACCTCCTCTTCGTCAATATGCCAATGCATTAAATTAAGCAACCAACTATGGCGTTATCTTACGACTTCCCTGCGTCGCCCGCATCGTCACGACCGACCATTTTGCCTGGCCCAAACCGGCTATAGCGTCCGGCAGGCTGGAAAGCGATGAATCGAAAGGAATGGGTCAGCAAAAAGCGCGCTTATAAATCGCCGGCAGGAAAGCCGGCGCAAACCGCGCCCTGCGCGCGCATCCTCATCTTCATAACAATCGCTTTCTGCAGCGATGTCCCGGTTTTCTAAGCTTTGCTCACTCTGCACAAAAGCGCTCTGCCGGGCCAGCCGCCGGTCAGCGGATCGCAGGCGTCCGGATCGTCTTCGGTCAGCACGTTCACATTCGACTGCCATAAACCGTACAAGGAAGGCTCGGGTCCGGGCTGCTCCGGAAACCACCAGCAGTGCTCTGCGTGAACAACCCGGGGATCGATGCCGGAGGCAAGCTTCGCCTTCATCCGAATGGCGCCCCGGCGGGTTTCGATAAGAGTCCAATCCCCTTCCCGGATTCCCGCGCCTCGAGCCGTATCCGGATGAATTTCGACAAGCGGGTCGGGATGCTGCTCGCGCAGTCCCATGCCCGGTTGACGATGCTCGGACTGGAATTGCGGCAGGAACCTCCCGCCATTGATCAGAATCAGGGGGTAGTCCGCCGCAATTTCCGGCGTTCGCACTGGGCTTTCCGGGGGCTCCTCGAAAAACGGAAGCGGGTCATAACCAAGTTCCTCGAAGAGATTCGAATACAGCTCGAACTTTCCGCTCCGGGTGGCGAAACCCGTGGCTTTGCCGGTACGCGGATTGATCTTGTCGTAGGTCCAGGGTTCGGCGCCGGCGATTACGTATTTCCGGGCAGCCGCTTCCTCAAACGTGATTCCCAGCGGCTGCAGCCGGTAGTTGTAAAGCTCCTCTTCCGTTTTCCACGGAAAATGCTCCCCGAATCCCAGCCTTATGCTGAGTTCGCGGAAAAAGTAATAATCCGACTTTCGCTCGCCGACCGGTTGTATGGCTCTCTCGCCGGCGACAAAAGCCGACGTGAAGTCCTCCATGGTGGACAAAGTCGGCCGTTCCAATTTGCTGGCCGCCGGCAGCACGTAATCCGCCAGCATGGCTGTGGGTGTCATGAAATGCTCCAGCACCACATGAAGATCGAGATTGGGACTCTTCAGGGCCCGGTAGACCAGCTTGGTGTTGGCGGCGTTCAGCAGAGGGTTGCTGCCCCAGGTTATCAGCGCCCTGGTCGGATACGGCGAGCCTTCGATGATGCTGCGCCAGATCGCAGGCTCCGGAGCGGAAAAGCTGTGTCCGCTCATCGGAAGGGGTATGCCGTAAGTCTTCTCGTACATTTCGTTCATGCGTTCGTAGGCCGGCCAGGTCATAAGCTTGAAGCGGTCGCTGCCAAGCTGTTTGGCGCGCTGTTGCGGATTGCAGCGGTCCGCCATTTGCAGCATCGAATCGCGTATCGCCATCGCTCCGTCTATGATGGGACCGGGGCCTTCAGGCGCAAATCCGGCGGCCTCCCCTTTCATGTTTCCGGTGACGGCATGCAGGCAGAGTCGCGCCTGTTCCACGCGGATGGCGTTGAGGCCAATCTGGTCGGGCGCCAGTCCCGTGTGGATGCAGCCCGGCTTGTTTTCGGCGTATGCGACGGCGGAAGCTATGATCTGCTCCGCGGGCAGCCATGTGATTTCCGAAACCCGCTCCGGTGAATATTCGGCGGCGCGCTGCGCGAGCTGCTCAAAGCCATAAGTCCATTTCGCGACAAAATCGCGGTCGTACAATCCCCGATCGATGATGACGTTAAGCCAGGCCATCAGGAGGGCTGCGTCGGTTCCCGGGCGGATTTGCAGCCAGAAGTCGGCGGCTTTGGCCAGTTCGGTCTGCCGCGGGTCGATCACGATGAGCTTCGCTTCGGGCTTCCCTGCCCGCCACTTCTGCATGGGACGCCGCCGCACCGGATTGGCCTCGGAGTAATCCCTGCCAAGCAGCGCCAAACAGTTGAGCTGTTTGATTGGAGGGGCCAGGGTGCACGGGATGTTGGCGCCGGCCAGCGCAAGCGCCAGCGCGACCTTATTGCAGGCGCAGGCTGTGCCCGGAGCGCCAACATTCGCCGGATTGCCGAAGAGGTTCGAAAAGCGCGCGCGGATGGCATAAAAGTCGCTGCGGTAAGTCCCTTCGATGAAGGAAAGGCTCTCGGCGCCGTACTGCTCTTTGATCGCCTCGAGGCGCCCGGCGATCTCATCGAGCGCCTGCTCCCAGGATATTCGCTCCCAGCGGTCTTCTCCGCGCCCGCCGAGGCGTTTGAGCGGATGCATGAGCTGCCCCGGGTGGTCGAGCCATTTCCGGAAATGCGGCAGACGTTCGGCGCATACCGAGCCGCGATTGTAAGGAAACTCAGGATTGCCTCTGATGTCCAGGATCCTGTTGTCCTTGACCTTCACCAGCAAGCCGCAATTGCAGTGGCAGCCCGGCGACGGCCAGCAAATTGTCTTTTTGACTTCAACGTCCCGGTCCTCGATCTCAGCGTCGCTCATGGCGACCCCCCTTGAAGATGCTTGCAGCTTAACACATCCCTGAGGCCGCCGGCGCCGAAACGAATTCCGCTAAGGGCCTGTCAATCTCTCCGATGAATTTTGCATTTCATTGAAAAGGACGGAAAGTGTCGCAACATTTTACAATGATGGCTGAAAGCTCCAACCGATTCCCGTCCGGCAGGTTCCCGGCGGCGGGATCCCAATCAACGTCGGGAAATATTTACAGTCCCGACGTCTGCCCTTTCATGGAATCCCGCATCAGAAAATCCGGAAGTCCTTGGCGGCTCATGTGTTCAGCGCAACAGGATAGGACTTTGTTTATTGTGGATAGGATATTGCTTTATTAGGTTGAACGACCGGCGTCTGGATTGCTCTGTGACAGCAAAATAGAATGCATTTCCCAATATCTCAGGAGGACTCGCTATGAACGTCCTGTCGGGAAAGAAAAAAAACCCCAGTCGCGCTTTGGCGGCCGCCGCAGGTTTGGCCTGCTCATTGGCGCTTTTCCTGTTCTTGAGTTCCGTCGCCCGGGCGACGCCCATCGATATGAAGCTGACGATCGACTACTACAGCGTCCCGTCCTGGGTTGAATACACAGGAATCTCATTTACCCTGTTTGAAAGCGACGCCAATAACTGGCCGACTGCACTGACGCCGCCCTCTATAGTTTCCGGGAACGGCCTCATAGAACCGGGAACGACCGAGTTTAATTTTACGGCGTCGGCGGCCAGTCCTTCCGATGTTTATTTAAAATTGTGGGGTGAAATCCAACATTGGATGCCGCCGAATTTTACGAATATTTATATAGGTGAACCTCCTGGCAGTTATGTTCCATGCGGACTAGCGTGGTCTTTCGGGCCGCCATGGATACCCTTAGGCGACCTCGACGACGCAGTCAACCTGTCAGGGGATTTATACATCATAAACGGCGTCGACACTCAGGCGGATACCGACCACCCGTGGAAGGTCGGGACCTGGCAGCTGGAAACCCTGAGGCCGGTTCCGGAACCTTCTCTGCTCGCGCCCTTTTTAATCGGCCTTGCCGGCGTGATCGGATTCAAATGCAAGCGAAATGGGTAAAGAAGAAGCCTGCAATCCGATTGCGGGCAAATGAGACAGCAGCGGCGGCGAAAGCTATCTGATCAGGTATAGGTGAAGACTGTGGTTGAGCTCACCCCCGCCGCTGACCGGCGCAAAATTAAAATTCTTCGCCTTCATTGGCGACAAGCCAATTTTGAGGACGGGACTCTACGCCTGGAGCCAGGTGCGACGAAAAACCGCGAAACAAGCCATCTCCCTTTCGCTTCCTAATTAGTCGTGAAACTCGGGATTTAGGCCGAAAGAGAATGGCCGGGGGCGAGTGAAACGAATCCCCGGTCGCCGGGGCTATTCTCTGTCGCTCCTCCGGAGCTTCTTGAAAAAAAAGCGTTTCGCGACTAATTGATGAAGATCCTCTGAAGCCATAGGGAAAAGAGAGATGCCCTGGCGAAGGACGGCAAGATTTGTCGCTGGGCATTCAATAGCAAGGTTAGACCTTTCGGCGAGTTCAGGCACTCTTGGAAAACCGATTGCGAGAAGGCTGCACTTCCGGGCCGATTGAGGCACGAAGATATGAAAACTGCTATAGGATATTTAGTCAGGGCCGGCATTTCCGAAAGATTGGTTGTGAAAATGACCGAATAAAAAAACCGATCCATTTTCGAGCGGTATACCATCGTAAGTGAAGGCGATCTAAAAGATGCGGCGGCGCGGCTGGATCAGTTTTCAGGCAAAGACACAGCCCAAGACAGTCCGCAAGGCTCAAAAACAAAAAATCTCAAAATTGCCGAGTGATTGATTTATCTGAGAGTCAGGTGGTACGCCCAGCAGGACTCGAACCTGCGACCCTCTGCTTAGAAGGCAGATGCTCTATCCACCTGAGCTATGGGCGCACAATGAGTTACGGATTTTGCAGTTTCGGCAGTAGAAAAAAGTGCGGGGTCTCGTTCCGCGAGCAATTCTGCGGCACGCCGTTTGTGCTCCGGGTTTGTGTGGATGTATCGCTGAACCATGTTCAGGCTTTCCCATCCGCCAAGCTCCATGAACGTCCTGAGATCCACGCCTTTTATTACCAGCCGACTCGCCCACGTATGCCCTATAACAAACGGGGCGACGTCCAATAATTTAGCATTTCGGACGGCGGTTTCAAAGGCAGTTCTGAAGCTCCGGTACAATCCCCATTCACCGGGGAGGGCTTGTTCGGTTATAATTTGGCGTCAGCCTCCAATTTTGTCCCTCAATTATCTTCGTTTAAATGGAAAATAGTAAATAATTTTTGCTTTTTAAGGAACGTGGCTTTCGGCGCGAAGTTCGCCATCCGCTTTGAGCGATTCATGGTTTTCAAACCTCCGGCTTTGCCGAAGGTCTCCGAGTGGGGTAATATTAAGGTGAGCGCATAATAAAAATGCGTTAAGATAAGCATTCCTAAAGAAGCGGGAGCGGATATGGACCCTTGTAATAACAAGAAAATGGCTCGAAGAAAGTTTGTTAAAGGGGCGGCCGGCGCAGCTGTTTGTTGTGCATGTTTTTCATTGGATCGTTTGGCGCTCTCAGCAGAGAAACCAGAGCAAGGCATGGGAAAAGAACATCTGGCAGCCGCATGCGGAACCTATTGCGGCGCCTGCCCGGCTTACCTCGCCAAACACGGCGAAGATGAGCAGATGAAAACGAAACGGCAAAAGATATCATCCTCCGCACCGGCGAAGGCAACGAAAGGGGTTCCGCCTTCGAATTGGATGAATGGCCTTCTTTGCGACGGCTGTCTCAGCGGCGGCGTGCTGGCGGCCCATTGCAGAACCTGCAACATCAGGCTGCACGCAGCGAGCACACAGAAAGATTCCCGTTGTGCGGACTGCGGAGAGTTGCCCTGCCACCGCATTAATAATTTGATCAATATGGGCAACTATCTGCACCGTCAGGAATACCTGCCAAACCTTAAAAAGTTTCGTGAGATGGGCGTTCAGGAATGGGTTAAAAAGGAAGAAGAGCGCTGGCGTTGTCCCAAGTGCGGCCTGCCGATGAGCTGGTATGACG
>CAZXSV010000077.1:0-22835 GCA_964642735.1 uncultured Acidobacteriota bacterium | reverse complement strand
GCGAGTCTGGGGGCCAGCAGCAAAGTGCAAACGTTATTCATTGACAGGCCCTTATCCATTCGAAATTTTCCTTGATCATCTCCGGTATCGGCAAACCGTAAGGGCACCGCTCCATGCATTCGCCGCACTCCGTGCAACCGGCCGCTTTCTTCAGCATGTTCGCAAACATTGGAGTCTGCAATGCGCCGGGGCCCATTCTTCTCAGGATGGACCGCGCGCCCAGAACAAACTGGATCGGTATTTCCGCCGGGCAGGGAAGACAGTAATCGCAGCGGCGGCAGAACTTTTTGTCATACTCCTCGACGATCCGATCGATGGTCCGGAGCTCGTCCTCGGAAAGGCTGTAACTGCCCTGGAACGCCATCCAGTTTTGATCGATGAACCTTTTTTCTTCAACGCCGGCGAGCACCAGGATGTCGGGAAACGACAGGGCCCATTTCAAGGCCGCTTCCGGCGCCTCAATCACGCCGCCGGAGAAAGGCTTCATCGCGATGATCCCGACCCCCTTCATCCGGGCTTTCGGAATCACTTTCTCTTTGGCTGCCGGCTCAAGAAAGCTGAAGCAGACCATGATGGTTTCAAACAAATTGTCGTCCATGATCTTGTCGAGCAGATCCAGACTATGGCTTGTAACGCCTATATGGCCTATCAAGCCGCGCTCCCTGGCTTTGATCAATCCCGAAACCGCCCCGTCCGGCGCCGTGATCCGCCGGTATTCTTCCGAACTGCTGATCCCGTGGCATTGATACAGATCGATAAAATCGAGTTGAAGCTCCCGGAGGCTTGTTTCGACGTCCTTCTGGATGTCATCCGCCGAGCGCGCGAAGGATTTGGTGGCCACCGACACTTTCTTATCCGTTTCCTTCAGGGCTTTCCCGATTCTTGTTTCGCTGGTTGTGTACATTCTTGAGGTGTCGATAAAATCCATGCCCTTTTCCAGAGCGTACAACACCGTCTCAATGGCTTGTTTTTCGCTGACTCGTTGAATCGGAATGCCGCCGAATCCCAGCCGGATGGCTTTGATGCCCGTTTTTCCCAAGGAAATATTTTTCATAAAACGACCTCGCGCAACAATAATTTTATGCCAGGACGGCAATGAAGGAAAATGATTTCAAAGCCTGGGGCTTCCGAAACATCCCTTGTTTTATCCCCTTTGTTTTTAATCTGAGGCGGATCGCTTTCCCTTTTTCTTCAGATTGGTCTGCGCTATTCTCAAGCTGTTATTCATGGCCTTGTCGTCAGGCCGGACGCGCAGCACTTCCATAAGATGAGAAATCGCTTCCTCTTCGCGTCCTATATTGATCAAGGCCATCCCCAAGTTCCCGCGGGCGCCGATATTGTCCGGCGCCGCTCGCAGCACTTCGGTGAATTGAACGATCGCTTCATCGTACATGCCCCGGAGCATGCACGCTATTCCAAGGCTATAGCGTGCATCCACGTAGGAAGGCTTTATCCGAACGGCTTCTTTGTATTGGGCTAGCGCTTCGTTGATTTTGCCCTGGGACAGGAAGGCGTCGCCCATGCCGCCGTAGGACTCCGCAAGATCGGGTTTGATGCGCAGAGCTTCGCGGAACTGGTGGAAGGCTTCATCCATTTTTCCTTGCCTGGCCAGAACAACGCCCAGATTGCGTCGCGCCTCCGCAAAATCGGGAGCGACGCGAAGAGCCTCGTTGTATTGGGCGATGGCTTCGTCCGGTTTGTTCTGATTCGACAAAACGTTGGCCAGGCCGTTGTAGGCCTCGGCGAGATCCGGTTTAAAGCGCAGGGCCTGTCGGTACTGTGCGACGGCTTCATCGAGATCCCCTTGATTTGCCAGCGCAATCCCCAAATTGTTGTGCGCCTCCGCCAAGCCGGGCCGGATGCGCAGCGCTTCTTTGTATCGGGCGACGGCTTCATCCAGTTTGCCCTGTTTCGCCAGGGCGTTCCCGAGCCAATTGCATGCTTCCGCAAAACCGGGATTCAGCCGGAGGGCTTCGGCAAGATGCGCGATTGCCTGCTCGCTTTCGCCCAGCTTCGTCAACGCCACTCCCATGTCGTAGTGTATCTGCGGGTCGCGGGGATTTATTTTTAGAGCCGTCCGGAAATGGGAGATCGCTTCATCCGTCTTGCCAAGGGCGGCCAGCCTTGCGCCCAAATTGCAATGCGCCTCCGCATAATCAGGTTTGTGGCGCAGAGCCGATGTGAAGCGCTCCAAAGCCTCTTGGGTCCGGCCTTTTTTGATCAGTTCCACCCCAAGGCCGTTGTGCGCTTGAGCATAATTCGGGTTGAGGCGGAGAGATTCGGAGTAGCGCCGCATTGCGTTGTCGGTTTCCCCTCGGGCGCTGTATTCGTATCCGGCGTTCGAATGGATGAAATAGCTGTCCGGATAAGACTTCAATGCATGCTCCCATAGCGCGACGCCATTAATCCAATGGCCGGCCTGGGCGCGGGAAACGATTGCCAGGGCGCAAATGACGCCGCACGCGGCGGCTGCCAAAGCGATGCGCGGAATGCGAAGGCGGCGAAGAATTTCGGGAACGCTCCAGGCGATGATGATAAATGTTCCGATCAACGGCACATAGGTGTACCGGTCCGCTCTGGCCTGAGCTCCCACCTGGATCAAACCAATCACCGGCGCCAGCGTCGCCAGATACCATATCCATCCTGTTAACAGAAAAGGGTGGCGGCTGGCGAAGCGAACCGCCAGGAAGGTCGCGCCGGCCAGAGCCAGAAAGCAGGCGAGGACCCACAGGGCCGGGATGGCGCCGTAAGGATAGAAGGCTGAAAGGCCGGCGGGCCATAGCATATCGCCCAAATACGCTGCGTAAGACGCCAGAGCGTTGGCAGCCCGGCTGCTCAAAGGATAGACGTCCATTTTCACAACCGATCCGCCATGCCATTGAGCCCAGATCGTTACAATGCCCGAAGCTGTCGCCAGTAAAACAAGCGGCGCCTTTTCCCGGACGAGCCGCAGGATCGCACCCTTTTGGCCGGGAACCGGATGGAGACGCCGGAGCGGCCAAACGTCGAGCAGCATCAGGATGAACGGCAGCGTTATAGCCATCGGCTTTGACATGAGGGCAAGCGCGAAAAACGCCGCAACCCACAGGTAGCGACGAGCGCCGGTTTTCTGAACGTAAAATATGTACGCGCAGATGGCGAGCAGCATGAAAAAAGCGCTGAGCACGTCTTTTCGCTCCGCAACCCAGGCCACCGATTCCACGTGCAGAGGGTGTGCGGCGAACAGACCGGCGACGAATGCGCTCCGGCCCATAGCCGCTGTCATCCGAAACAAAGCCCAAAACAAAAGGAGTGTGTTGAGGATGTGAATGAAAACATTGACAAGATGATGCGGCCCGGGCGACATCCCGAAAAGCTGCACATCGAGCATGTGAGACAGCCAGGTCAACGGGTGCCAGTTGGCTTCATGGACTGCCGTAAACGCCCAGCGAACGCCCTGCCAGGTCAGGCCGCGAGAAACCTCCAAATTCTGGCTGACGTAATAAGGATCGTCCCATTGTGTGAATTCATGGCGGCGCACCTGGGCATAGATGACGAGATTGACGGCGACAAGCGCCGCCAGAATCCATGGCAGGCTGCGGGATTTATATCCGACGGGCGGAAGCGGCGCGGCGTCCGGAGACAATTGGGCGGCAGCATGTTTGCGCGGATCGATCTCCGGCGGCCGTCCTGGTTTTCTCCTGTTTTTTTTCGCCATATGCGCCATTCAAAAATAAGTCGGAAGTTTATCACGAAATTCTGATTGGCAGGAGCAACCTGCGCGCCGGGAGCGCCGGCGTTCCCGGCAAGATGCGCAAGTAAGATACCAAGGGCCGGACAATTCGGTTAGAATAGCCCCTATGAGAATCGGTCATAGCGTGATTTCTACCGACGGCGGCGTCCGGGCGACCTGGGCGGAAGTCAATTTAAAGCGCCTGGAGGACAACCTGTCCGCAATCCGGCTGAAAGTCTCTCCCGCCAAAGTGATGTTGATCGTCAAGGCCAACGCTTATGGTCACGGGTTGGCGGAAGTGTCGAAAGCCCTCGCCGTGAAAGCGGACTCTATCGGAGTCGCGGTCCTGGAAGAGGGCATTCTGTTGCGCGAACTGGGCATATCGGCGCCGATCATCGTCCTGGGCGGAATATGGAGCGAGCAGATTCATCTCTATCTTCAACATGATCTGACTCTGACCGCTTCTTCGGTGGAACGGCTGCGGCAGATCGACGAAACCGCCGGCGGAATGAAAGTGAAGGCAAAAGTCCATCTTAAGATAGACACGGGCATGGAGCGCATCGGCATTCATTTTTATAGCGCACAGTCCCTGCAGGAAGCCGCGCTCCAATGCGCCAATGTGGAAGTCGAAGGGATATTTTCACACTTGGCCAACGCCGATTCCGGCGACCTGACCCACACCCGGCTTCAATTGGAGCGTTTCAACGAGGTGTTGCGCTTCTACGAGCGCCGCAGCCTGCCCATGCCGATGCGCCACATCGCCAATTCGGCTGCAGTGCTCCGACTCCCGGAAAGCTATCTCGACATGGTGCGGCCGGGCATCCTGCTGTACGGAGTCTATCCGTCGCCTGCGGCGCCGCATACAGTGGATGTCAAGCCGGCGCTGGCCTGGAAATCGCGCGTCGTCTATTTTAAAGTCGTGAAGCCGGGACATCCGGTCAGCTACGGCTCCACATGGCAGTCGGACCATAACGTGCGCGTCGTGACCGTGCCGGCCGGCTATGGGGACGGCTATTTTCGAAGCATGTCCAATCGGGCTCAGGTCATCATTCGGGGAAAGAAATATCCGCAGGTCGGCGTCATTTGCATGGATCAAATGATGGTCAATATAGAGGGGGACTGCTCCTACAACGGGGACGAGGCGATCCTGCTGGGGGAATCGGGAGGGGAGAGAATCACCGTCGAGAATCTTGCGGAGTGGGCGGGAACAATTCCCTACGAAATACTTACGAACATTAATACACGCGTGCCGCGGATCTACGTCTGAGGGCCGGCGCCGATGCAGAATCAGCCGCCGGGGCGGGAGTGAATCCGGGACCATCCCATGAAAGACGACCTTATCGATAAGCTGAAAAGAATCAAGGGATCCTTTGTACTGCAGCCGCGGAAGGAGATGGATAATTGCCGGGACTCATCCTGGTCGTAATTTTGATCATTATTTTGTTCAATCCGAAGCTTTTACCCATCATCGGGCGCTGGCTTGGAAACCAGTCCCGGAAGCCGTATCGGCAGGCTGGGTGGATGTGGAGTTCATTCGCAGGCTCGGAAGATGAGCAAATCCGGGCGGAACGAGAGTATGGACGGGAGTGCGCCCGAGCCTTCGCCCTGCAGTTCAGAGGCATCGCGTCCCGCGCCGATCAGCAGAGGGTGGAAGCGATCGGATCAAAGCTCGCTTGCGCGGTAAAGGACGCCCGCCGCGAGTTTCGCTTTTCTGCCGTTGAATCGAAAATCGCCAATGCCTTCGCTCTTCCGGGAGGTTTCATTTTCATTACCGGATCCCTGCTGAATCTGTGCAACCATGATTCCGACGAGATTGCATTCTTTCTGGGCCATGAAATCGGACATGTTCTGCGAGGACATGCAAAGGATCACATGACGGCCAACGCACTGTTGAATGCCGTTATGTCCCGATTGCCGGCTGCCGGTCGGATGCTGCGCCATGCGATGGACAAAGGATATTCGCAGATGCTCGAATTTGAGGCCGATCAGGAAGGAATGCGGCTGGCGGCAGCTTCGGGATTCCGTGCGGGCGCATCGGTTCATGCACTCGAAAAACTGGCGCAAATTTCTCCCGACGAAGGCGGATTGGCCGAATACCTTTCTTCTCACCCGCCGGTTTCCGAACGGATTCGCGCGCTCGAAGAACGCCTTAAATAGAATCCGCCGCCAGCCGCGGATTGGAGTCCAGGAAGCGCATGGCCCCTTCGCGGATCTCCGCCACATTCTTGGCCGCCTGGCTTTTTTTGAACAGCTCGTGGCCGAAGAAAAAGTTTTTGGAGAAGTAAGAAGTAAATTCTTTGATGCGCCCGATGGCGCGCTCGGGCGGCAGATCTTCCAGGACATACCGGTAAAAGCGGTCCCAGACCTCGGAATGATTGATTTCAATGCGCGGATATCCGGCGAATTCACGGAATATCCAGGGCTTCTGCGCGGCGATGCGGCCGAGCATGATGCCTGCCAGCGGGTTGAAATAGGATTCGTGCTTCTCAATGTCCCGCGGCGAACGGATGTCCCCGTTGCCGATGACCGGCAACCGGGCGCCGGAGGCAATCCATGGAAATTCATGCCAGCGGGCCTTGCGCTTGAGCTTTTCCGTTGAAAAACGGGGATGCACGGTGACGGCGTGAACATCGAAGTCTTCGAATAGTCTCAGGCGTTCCAGGAAGAGTTCCCTCCAGCGATCAGGTTCATCCCCCAATCGGCATTTGACCGTGAGAGCTCCCCAGTAGCAGGACCGGATCCGCTTTAAAACCTGTTCGAGACGTTTAAAATCCCGAAACAAGGCCGCTCCGGAATCCAGATGCTGAATTTCAGGCGCGGGGCAGCCCAGGTTCAAATCAATGGCCGTGGGATTCATCTCCGCCAGCTTTGCAAAAGCCGTTTCCAGGTCTTCTTTGCCGGAGACGCGCAACTGGTAGATGACCGCGCCTTCGCAAATCCGGCGCTTTGTGAATGCGGATTTTGCCGCGTCCTCATGCAGGAACGCCGGAATCGACAGCATTTCGGTCGTGAGCGCTCCGTATCCCCCGAAATCCGCCAGCAGCCGCCGGAAAGCGGAGTTGGTGATCCCCGCCATCGGCGCCAAAAACAGAGCCGGAGCAATGGTCTTTTCTCCCAGGACGATGGATTTGAATGGCGTTGCAATGGTTTCTGTCGCAGACAATTCGCGCCTCTGAATTTTCATGTCAAAGCCGTTCCTGAAATCTCATGTCCGGCTCGCGTCTGTGCTTTTCAGCCCCGACTCCCGGCGCCGCAGACAATTGCAATTATAAACAACGCCGCCCGCCGAAAGCTCGCAATTATCGATTCTCCTGTTTTTCGCGACCTCCTCGACGCCTGCCAGCCCGTTCTATAAAAGGGGCTGCTAGCTTTTGTCGCATCCTCTTGGGATTGCGCTTAATTCGGCATTGAGCGGTCCGCCGGCCGTTGCCTGACGAAATAGACCTTGCACCGATGGTTCTGTTTGAGTGTAATGGGTGAAACGACTCTATTGGACAACGGACAGCCGCCTGGTCGCCGTTCGTTGAACGAAGGATGAAATGGCGAAGATAAATGCAGACGCCCTTGCGGCCTCTGCCTTGTCCCGAAACCGGATTTCCGATGGCGTGACGCTTGTCGCCGCCTTCGGACGTCAAAAGCCGGAACCGTTCACCCGGCTTCTGTCGGAGCTGAAGAGCCGCTGCAGCGGTTCGGCAGTCTCCCGGCGATGGATCCGGCTTTACCGGGATGAACAGGTCCATGCAACGATCGTGGGACTGGAGGGGGAGCGTCGCGGCCGTTCGGTCGTTCAAAAGAACATCCGGGAACGTTTAGGCGGCGCCTCAAAAGCGCCGCCGATGGACTTGGAAGGGCTGACGGAGTTCCTCAAATCGTTTGTCGGCACTCTGGACCTGGCGGTCGGCGGTTTTCAGGAAATGGAAGTCAATCCCTACGATTTGAAAAGAAAGCCGTACGAACGCTCCTTCGACATCCGGCCCGACGGGCTGCTGGTGGCTATGGGATGGCCGATGGCCGGTGCATCGTTCAAGCCGAGCGTCATGGATCTCCGAAAGCGTTTTGAAGAGTTCAACATCGTCCACAAGTATCACATCCGGCCACAGGACCGGGACAACGATCTTTTTTTCGTTCTGGGCGAACTCGATGCGGATAAATGGAAAACCGCTTCCGGCGGTGAACGCGAGAAAGTCCAGGAAACGGTCGACGATCTGACGGCTCAATGCCGCCGCAAGCTCTCAGAACAGCGTTTCGTCTTCTCTCTGAGCGCGCACGATTTTCATATCGTGAGATACAAATACACGAGTCTTGCGGAGGTTTTGTTTGCGAAACCGGCGCCCGGCGTGGACGCCGCAACTCTGCTGAGCTTATACCCGGATTCCGCCTGCGGGCCTTCGACTGCTGAGAGCGGCGGCGTCTTGTCTGCTTCCATCCGATGACGATAGAAAAGCTTCAACCGCCAATCGTTTACGGTATAGTTATGTGCTTGTGAAGTCGGAGGAGTGGAAGATGAGAGACGGTGAGGAGCCGGGGGAGCCCTATGAGGCGCCTCGGGCGACGGAGCGTCTGTTTACTACGGCATTCATCCTGGTGATCAGCGCAAATCTCGCCAACATGCTCGGCGCGCAAATGGCGGGCGCGATTCTGCCGGTCTATGTGGTTTCGCTCGGGGGCACGGAGTTCCGAGCAGGAATCGTTACCGGCATGCTGGCCTTCACGGCGCTTCTGATGCGGCCCTTCGTGGGATGGCTGGCGGACGCCTGGCGTCGCCGCCCGATGGTGCTGATCGGCACGGCGTGCTATGCGGTTTCGAACGTCATGTACGCTCTTTTCAGATCCTTGCCGATTATGCTCGCCAGCAGGATCGTTCACGGATTCGGACTTTCGAATTACTCCACGGCTTCGAGCGCCTTCCTGGCGGACATCGCGCCGCCGCGCCGTCGGGCGGAGGCGATGGGCTATTATTCGGTAGCCATGGATATAGGACTGCTGGGAGGTCCGGCTCTGGCTTTTTTCCTGGCGAAGCATGCCGGATTGCAGAATATATTTTTTATCGCCGCAATTCTCTCCTGCATCGCTTTCTTCTTGTCCGTCCCGGTCCGGGAGCACCGTCCGCCTCGCGTCGGGCCGATGCCTCGATGGAAGCTAAAAACAGGGATCGTTTCGAAGTCGGCGCTGCCGGCGGCGTGGATGGCCTTCTGCATGGGAATGGGTTTCGGCCCGGTCACCGCTTTCATTGCGATCTTCGCTCAGCAGAAGGGGATCGGCAACCCGGGCCTGTTCTTTACCGTTCAGGCGATTGCATTGATGGCGTCGCGGATGTTCGCCGGCCGCCTTTCCGACCGCCGGGGACGAGTTTTTGTAATGGTCCCGGGCCTCGTCAGCATTGCAATCGGATTGCTGCTGCTCCCGTTCGCCGACGGCTTGTTCATGTTTCTGCTTTCGGCCGCATTCATCGGATTGGGATTCGGGACCTGCCAGCCGGCGACCATGGCATGGACTGTAGACCTCGTTTCTCTGGATGAACGCGGGATGGCCGTCAGCACTTATTTTCTCGGCTTCGACGCTGGGATTTCCGCCGGGTCTTTCGCCCTGGGCGCCATTGCGACAAACTTCGGATTCAGCGCGGCATGGGTCCTTGCGGCGGTCTGCGTCCTGCTGGGCCTGTTCAGCGTTCTGAAAATGCCGCGCGCCAACTTGACCGGGCAAGCCCGGATTCCCATTCCTTGATTTTCCACAATCGGATCCGTTGGTCGAAACTCTGCCGTTGGCGTCAGGATGGCGGATTAAACCCGGGGCGTCTATGAGCGGCCTTTGCGGCCGAGGCGGGGAATTGCACGGAGAACGTTGAAAAGAGGCTCTTCCCAGCGTTCTCCGTCGTTTTTATCCGGCGGCCTTCCATGCCGCTTTGAACATTGGGATCGGGGCTTATTTTATGATTTGAGCTTCTTCCGAAATTCCCTTTTCGTAAGTGCTCCATCCGGAGTTCATCCCGTAGGGACACCGGGCAAAAATGGCTTCAATACGGCGGATATTGCCCTTTTCGATCTTGAACAGCTCCGCGATCTGCCAGGTCCAGTTAATTTGTTCGTGATCGAAAAATCCGAAAGCGAAGACAATCCCTCGTTCGCGGTCCACGGCTACGAAGCGACGGTCCCGGATCCTTGAAACAATGTTGAAGAGCGATCCGTTTTCAAATTGTTTTTTACATTCTTTGGTGGACAACATTCCGTTTTCAAACCGAACGCAGTCGTCGGTGAAGTTGTAGTAGCCTTTGCCGTCATTCCTTGCCAATCCCGTGAAGTAATAATCGGCGGCTTTAATCAGCTCATTGCGGGAAGCCCGTTCGGCTTCCGGAATGGATTGAAGAAATATTTCGTGCGGGGCGCCCATTTTCTCGACGCTCACTCCTGTCGGGGGGAATTTGGAGGCGCTTTCCCCTCCGGTGAGGCTGGTCTCGGGCCTTATCGCGAGTTGTTCCACTTCGGCGATCAGTCCATTGACTATCTTCAGGCGAAGCGCAAAGGCTACAACGGTCGGCTCCGCCGGTTTTGCCGCCGATTTTGCCGCGGGCTTTCCGCTGGGTTTGGCCGCTGCGAGTTTTGCGCTCACCTCGCCGGCCAGGGTTTTGGCTCGGGGGCCGGGACCGCCTTCCCGAACCGTGCCGAGAAAGGCGACCTGTTGAGTTTCAACGTCGGGGATGTAGAACTTATAGGTTCCTTTTCCCGTCATGGCGTACCAAAGCCCTTCATTGCCAAACGGAAGCCTTACGCCGTTTTCGGTGAACAGGACGTTTTTGGCAAAAAGCTTCGGGCTCACCTCTTTCGCGAGCATGGCATCCAGGTATTTATCGACATAGCCCTCCAGGCAAGCTCGGTCGCAGGCGGGTTTGCCTTTTTGGGCGAAAACAGCGGGCGCCAGAAACAAAAAAAGCGCCGCAGCAATAAATCTGATCCTCATGGCTCTCCTCCTTCGCGGATAGATTCCTTGACTATGACTTCTTTGTTTTTCTGCAAGATTTGTCAGGCGGCAACATTCTTACGAAATAATCCTGGAAATGCAACAACGCTGAAACATAAAGATGCCGCCGTGATTTACTTCCCTCGATTTGTTGCTCGCCATCGCCTCGAAATGCAATCCGGTGTTGTTCTGCGGCCATGGAAAGGCGCGAAACGTCCGCGTCGACGAACAGGGCGAAGTGGAAGAACACGAATGCAACATATCGCGGCGCAAAAAGACGCGTCGTGGCAGCGGAATGCGGAAACGCTTTCGGGGATTTTGATTGGATAGCGCCGCCGGCTTTTACCGCAAATCCCGTGCATTCCACAAATCGGTTTTTGTCTCGCGGACAACGACGCCGCTCAAGGCGATCAATGAAACGAGGTTGGGCAAGGCCATCAGTCCATTGGCCAGATCGGCAAAGTCCCAGACGAATTGCAGGGAGAAAACAGCGCCGAAATAGACCGCAATGCACCAGAGAACGCGATAGGGCAACACGGCCTTTTTGCCGGCCAGGTATTCCATGGCTTTTTCTCCGTAATAAGACCAACCTAAAATGGTGGAAAAAACAAAGGTGAGCAAACCGAAGGTTAACACGAAGGGTCCGATGACGGGTATGTGTTCAAAGGCGGATTTGGTGAGTTTGGCGCCGTTGAATCCGAGTTGCCAGTCGCCGCTGTTCACCACCACCAGGCCGGTTATTAAGCAGACAACCACTGTATCCCAAAAAGTGCCGGTGGAAGAAACCAGCGCCTGGCGCACCGGATTGGGCGTTTGCGCCGCGGCGGCCACAATGGGCGCGCTGCCCAAACCGGATTCGTTGGAAAAGAGGCCGCGCGCAACGCCATAGCGCAACGCCATGAGCGCGCCGGCGCCGGCGAAACCGCCTATCGCCGCGTGTCCGTTGAAGGCGGAAAAGAAAATGGTTGAAATGGTTTGAGGCAGTGTTTGCCGGGTTAAAAAGAGAATGATCAGGCAGCCGAGGACATAAAGGAACGCCATAAATGGCACCAGCCATTCACATACTCGGGCGATGCTGCGAATGCCGCCGAGGATCACGACGGCGGTCGCCAGCGTCAATAGGAGGCCGGTGATCCGGGCAGGCACATGAAAGGACTCTTCCGCCAGGGCGGATAAAGAATTAGCCTGCACCATGCAGCCGATGCCGAACGCAGCCACGGCGGTGAACAAAGCGAACAGAAGCGCCAGCCATTTCTGATTCAAACCTCGCTCCAATACATACATGGGGCCGCCGGCCATCATCCCGCCCGCTGTCTTGATACGATATTTGACCGAGAGCAGCGCTTCCGAGTATTTGGTGGCAATGCCGAACACTCCGGTGAGCCACAACCACAACACCGCGCCCGGCCCGCCGATGGCTACGGCGGTGGCTACGCCGACAATGTTTCCGGTGCCGATAGTGGCGGCCAGAGCAGTCGCCAGGGCGCCAAATTGGCTGACGTCCCCTTCAGCCTCCGGGGTTCTGGATAGAGACATCTTTATAGCAGCCCAGATGTAGCGCTGAATAAAACGCAAACGAATCGTGAGATACAGATGCGTGCCCAACAACAATACAATAAGCGGCAGTCCCCATAGAAATGCATCAATGCTGGAGATTATGCCGGCCAACGATTCCATAGCCTCTCCGATCCGATGTTTTTCGCCCAGCCTGATGGGGATTTATCGCACAAATCATTGTCCTCCGTCCACCGCAACGACCGTGCATGCATTGTTCGCCGACCGCAATGCGCGATGTTGCCGCTCAAGAAGATTCTTAATCGCCTGGCAAACCGAAGGGAATCGTTGCGATCAACCGGCATTTTTGAATCCTTAACCCGGATGAATAATGCGGGTTAAGGATTTTTATCGTCGCCCAGGGTCCCGCACGCCGCCCCGATATCGGCGCCGCCCGAGTATCTCCTGACTGCCGGCTGTCGGACATAGCGCCTCAAGGCGTCGCGAAATTTATTCCATTCGTCGGGCGATGGCGGAAGGTAGCGGCCCGTCAGATCGTCGACATCGATCAGATCAAGCCGGACTGGCGTATCGCGAATCAGCTCGCCGAGCGCGCGGGCGTCGTCTTCCGAAACATTCATCCCGCCGATGCACACATAAGACAACATCACTCTGCCGCGCCTTGATTCCGCATACCGCCTGGCGGCATGCATAATATCGGCCACGGGGGTGCGAGCAGCCAATGGCATCAACAATTTCCGCTTCTCGTCCGTTGCAGCTCCCAGGCTGATCGAAAGACGAAAATGCCGGCCTTCGGAGGTGAATCTCTCAATTTGCGGGACAAGACCCACGGTGCTGATTGTGATCGCTTTGGCACGGATGGCCGCTTCGACGGGGAAGCTCAATAATTCGGCGGCCGCCAGCACACGATCATAGTTCAAAAACGGCTCCCCCATGCCCATAAAAACGGCGCCGGTGACGCGCCCCCCTCCACGGCGAACGATTTCGCGCGCCTGGATGAATTGATCCATGATCTCCCATGTCCGCAAATCTCTTTGGGCGCTCATCCTTCCCGTCGAGCAAAAGCTGCAGCGCATAGCGCAGCCGATCTGGGAAGAAAGGCAAATGGAAACGGCGCCGGATCTGTGCAATGGAATCAAGACGCATTCGACAGGCAGTTCGTCGGCAGTGCGAAAGACAAGCTTTTGGAAATCGGAAATTCCAGAGACGAGTTGTTTTTCCAGGCGCAACCGCGGAAGCTCGCGGGTCTTTTCAATAAAACTCCGCGGAAGAACGTCCAGGCGGCTGCATTCAGCCAGGCTGCACTCTCCTCTCCCGATCGCCAGCGCGAGCCAGCGACGTGCATTTCGCGGCGACAACGATAGCCGGCCGGCTCGTTCAAGGAAAACTGCCGGACTCTGATCGCGCGGGTCTAATGTGGGGCCTCGGTCCTTTTCCTGCATCATTTGCCAGCCGGTACAATGTCAAAAAAACCGTCCGCGGCGACAGAGTTCCCGTAGCGAATCATCTTTACCGCCTCCGGGACTCCGGTCGCGCAGCGAATGCGGATGCAATCCTTTCCGATCGTCGCGGGGGCGGGAGCCTTGCCGCCGACGAAGGCTCTGGCTGTATCTATAAATTCATGCAAAGCAAGGATGGGTCTCACCGCTTGATGGGAACCTCCACGACGCTTTGAAATCGAGTCACGAAGAAATAGGTTTCAACCCTTATTTTGCAGAGGGCGCAGCTTGGCGATTGAACAAATGTCTTAAGGTTGGGATGTCTTGATAGATACAGGTTTAATGCTTCGTTTCTTTCTCCGGCCTCCACTTCGACGGCTGTTCCCGTTGCCGTGGCCGCTGTTGCCCATTGGAAGTCGGAAGCTTTGTTGGTTCGATTGTCCACGAGCATTGCCACCCTGGCGTCCTGGAGGATGTTCGAATATTTGCGGGTGGACCGGATGGTGGCAAAATAGAGTTTAGTGAGATCGCGGCGGAAAGCGAATGCAACCAGACTGGCGTAGGGTTGGCCGCCGCTCTGGGTGGACAGCACGGCCAGCGGTTGCGATTGCAATAGACTTCTTAAGTCTTTCCTGACTTTTCTGAGATCTTCGTTCATGAATTCCTCTCGAGCTTTGCCATTCGACATCCTTTGTCTGTTCTTTCGCCGGCGAATGCCGAGCAGGGGCCTGTCAGTCAATAAAGGCCTCATTTTGAAGACGCTGGAGCCTTTGCTATCTCAGGATCTTTTCGGGAACGCCAATCTTGAAAGACGGGCGACTAAATCGTCCAGGCCCTAAGCTCCTGAACAGAGATCCCGCTAGCGCAACCCGGCATCCTTCGACGCTGCCGCCGGAAGCGCCGGTTCTACGGGATGCCCTGAAAACTCCAGCGTTCGAACATCCTCAGGGCGTAAAGCGCAACAAAAAAAATATTGCCAATCAGCCGATCAGGAGCCCGATTCCCACCAGCACGGGTGTGAGAAGATTCAGAATAACATTCTGGCCCATGGAGGGCCCCAGTTTCGCCAGATTGTCCGGATGCGCCAGGGCGCCTCTGGCCGCCGGAACGGCGAAAACAAGCGAAAAAAGGCTCAGCAGCGTCCATATCGGAGTCAGCTTGAGCGCAACGCCCAAAATTATGGTCAGGTAGGTGGCGGCAATGAAAGCCGCAAAGATGAATGCGCTGGCCCCTCTTCCAATCGTGATCGGAAGGTGCTTGCGTCCTACGGTCTTATCGGCTTCCACATCGGGAAACTGGTTCAAAAGCAGCAAATTGCTGACCAGGAAGAATGGGACGAAAGAGACCAGCAGGGCCGTCCACGAAAACGAACCGGTAAGAGCGAAATAGGCGCCGTTCACCATCAGGGCGCCAAATCCCAATCCCGGGGCGATCAGGCACAGCAGCGGGACCTTGTTCAGCCAGGGAGTGTAGACGACGACAATGAACAAACCAAGCGCGCCGATCGCAAGAATGGGCCAGCCGTAAAGGATGAAGAAGTAAATCCCAATTCCGACGCAAATGGCTGCAGTGATGATCCCGGTCCACAGGGCGACCGGCAGTTTGTGCGGCACGGGGACCAGCGTGCCGCTTCCTCCGCTGAATGGGGTGCGGGTTGTTTTGAAATCCAGGCCGCTTTTAACGTCCTCATATTCGTTGAAAGCGTTTACGCTTCCATGTACAAGCACGCCGCCGGCAAAACAAAGCAGGGCATGCCAGGCATTGATCGTATAGCCGGCCCACACGGCTGCCGCCAGGCCGAGGAAAACGCAGGCAGCCGCAAGCAGCAAAAACCTGGGACGCATGACGCCGATGACGTATTTCATATTTCTTCCCGGATGAAAAATGGTCATTCAACACCATCTTGACTTGAAATCCAAGTTTATCGTTCTTGGGGATCGAGAACAGCCAGGATCATCCTATGCCCGTTATAAGGCCGCAAGGAGGAATATCCGGCCTTCGGGATTCTATGTCCTTGGCCGGCGCTCTTAACCCGGATTATTCATGAAGCTTCTACTGCGGCGGCGGATCCGGGCCTGTCTGCGGCGCTTGCGCTCCATCGGGCTCCTCGACGCACTGTCGAGCACGCCATCGTCCCCCTCGAGTCGCGCGCCTTGCATCCATGCCCGCCTCCGCCGCCCCGGTGCGAACCTTCGCGAATAATCAGGATGAAACCGGCCGATTCGCTGCTATCTCCATTTGTCGATCGGGACGGATTGACCGGGCACAAGGCCGCCGATGCTGAAATAGTTGTTGTTCGAACCGCCGGTGACGATGACGGTAAACGTGCCGCCGGCGCGGCGCGATCCGTCGTTCGGGGCGCCGGTAAAGGGGGCGGGCTTGGATCCTATCGGCACGCCGGTCACGTAGGCGGTGAATTTATCCACTGTATCGTACCCCGCGTCCTTGACGAAATTGGCGATCGGGGGGCTCAGGACGGCGCAGGTTCCAAACAGGGAGCCATCCTGCGTGTTGTAAATGTCCTTGATGATCTTGGGGTAGTTCATCACGGTTCCCCATGCATTGTCGGCCCAGTTTTTGGCGGAAAGAACGCCCCATCCGTTGAACAGCGTAATGACATTTTCGTTCTTTTTGTAGCCGCGCCTTACCGAGAGCGGTTCGAATGGAGATTCCTTTTCGTTCTCGGCGATGATGATGTTGATCAGGTTCATGGGATTTCCCACCGTGCCCATGTACGTTGTTCCCACTTTCCCGCAGTTCCCGCCGTTGATCGAAAGCAGGTTCCATGCCCGCCCAATCGTAGTATTGGCATGGGCAAAGGGTCCCATCGCGCCGATTTCATAGTTCAAGCCGATCTCATCCCGGATGGCTCCGTTGATGACGGCGCCGGATACAAAGCCGTTGTCCGAAACCGAAATGCCTTCCATCCCGGTGGACCCTATCGCCAGGATGATCGGGAAATATTCGGGGTCGGCGCCCGCCATGACGGCATTGATGGCCGCGTCCTTGACCGTGTAGGTCCAGGTTTCAAACACTCCGGCGGTCGGGCCCATCCGGCCGAGCTCTTCTTCCGGCTTATGGCTCGTGGCCTTCAGCATTTCGTTGACCTTTTCTTCCGTCGGCAGAATTACGGGCAGAAAATCCGTAAATCTCTTCTCGCGGAAAATTTTCTGGAGTTCATCGGCTGTTCCGCTGAACTTCGCCGGCCCCTTGTCCCGGTGCAATACGCCGGTTCTTTTCTCTTCCGTCGTCAAGGGCTTGGTCAGTTTGTCGACAATCTCCCCCATGACAGGCTTGCCGGTCAGAGGATTGTTGCCCAGAACGACATCCCTGCGCAGCTGTTCGCGAGTTTTCGCCCAGATCGGGCCGCGGATGTATTGAATGCGGATGCCCGGCATCCCCGCGGTGAATGCGACTTCCTTTAATTGCTTTTCGAAACTGGAGACGACGAGGGGAACTGCGGGTTTTTTGACGGTGGTTTCAAAGTCGATCGAAAGTCTGGCGACGCCAGGCGCGCAGACGCTTCAATGTCCCAGCGCGATGACCATGGCATCGGCTTTTTGCTTCATTTCCGCCCACAAAGCCGGATCCGGCTGAGACATGAACGTGCTTTTTTTTACGTAATGGAAGTTGGTTTTGGGGTAAGCCTGTTTGAACCCTTTCTCCAATTCCAGCAGCAGATTGTCCGATCCCGGGTACCCGTCGTCCACTATATAGATGGTTTTGCCGTCCAATGTGTCGAGGCGCGGCGCCATGGCTTTCAGCTCCAGTGGCGGTGGCGTGCCCAAAGGGTTGAGAACCGTCAACGTCGGATCCGCCGCTTTTGCTTTCATCTGTGCTTCGCTGTTTTGAGTCTGAAAACTGCAAAGCAGGCCAAGCGCTGCAGTCAAAAACAAAGTCGTATGCCGCTTCATTCCTTATTCCTCCTTGTAGAATGGCTTGTTCACTCTAGGCGCCGGGACTTATTGAAGTCAAGAACAATGGGGGATTTCTACAGGGAGGACAGGCGGCTTTCCAGGTCGCGGAGCATCTCGTCCAACAGCGCCCGATAGCGGGGATTTCGCGCCGATTCGATTTCCTGAAGGATGCGGGAACGCTGGAGCAGCAACCCCTCTCTTTTTTGCCGCAGTTGCGCCTCTTCAGGCGCTTGATTTGACGCAGGAGAACGCATCGAATCCGCCAGGGCATCTTCGATCTGCTGTTCAACCGATTTGCTTTCCCATCCCCTGGCCATTGTTCCATTGTACACGAGATTTTGAAAATTTGTCTCCACGGTGAAGCAGGACGCTGGGCTGCTTTTCATCGGTTTTGCGCCGGCGGTCTTTTGTCTGAAGCAGGTTTGGGAATCTATAATTGAGCAAAAAGTCCCCGTCCTTTGATACTATTGCGGCCGTATGAGAGGAATTCTATTCGATCTGGACGGCGTGCTTTACAATTCCGAAGAGGCGATCGACGGATCGGCCGGCGTCCTCTGCTGGGTGCAATCCGCCGGCATCCCCCATCTATTTGTCACCAATACGACTTCGCGAAGCCGTGCGGATCTCGTCGGAAAGCTGAAGCGGTTCGGGATTGAAACGGCGCCGGGTCAAATCCTGACGCCTTGCGCCGCGGCCGCGGCGTGGTTGCGGGAGCGGCCCGGCGGCCCGGCGGCCCTGTTCGTCGACCCGAGATCTTTTATTGAATTCCAGGGATTGAGGATTCTGCCATCCGACGCCGAAACCGGCGCCCGATGCGTCGTGGTCGGCGACCTGGGCGAGGCATGGGATTATCGGGCATTGAACCGGGCTTTCCGGCTGCTGCATTCCGATCCCGACGCCGGCCTTATCGCCCTTGGGCTGACGCTCTACTGGCAGGCCGAGGACGGGCTCCGTCTGGACGTGGCCCCTTTCATCGCAGCGCTGGAAGCCGCTTCAGGGCGGAAAGCCATGGTTTTTGGGAAACCGGCTCCTGAGTTCTACCGAACCGCAGTGGAACGATTGGGGCTGCCGGCGGGCGACGTCGTGATGATCGGCGACGGGATCGAAACCGACATTCATGGCACCCAGCAGGCAGGCCTGAAAGCCGCGCTCGTGCGAACCGGCAAATTCCGGGAAAGCGACCTGCTGGGAACGGTCAAGCCGGATGCCGTCCTCGATTCCATCCGCGACGTTCCCGCATGGTGGAATGAAAATTCCTGACGCGGGGCAAAGAGCGGATTCTGCGGCGCGCATTCATGACGATTTTTGCTTCGGCATTCGTTTCTCGAAATGGCGCGGAACTCCATGTATTTCCCGCCTGCGCCTGCGCCGGAGTTATCCCCCCGCTACCAGGTATGAGTGCCGAAGCCGATGTGGGAAGCTTTGATCTCTTCAGGATAGGTGAATTTCTTCTCTGCGATTTTCACCATCTGAACGCCCAGCTCCTCGGCAGTTTTCA
This sequence comes from uncultured Acidobacteriota bacterium, assembly GCA_964642735.1. Classification (GTDB taxonomy): domain Bacteria; phylum Acidobacteriota; class UBA6911; order UBA6911; family UBA6911; genus UBA6911. The sequence continues at coordinate 3,800 of CAZXSV010000077.1, read as the reverse complement.
TGCACTTCTCCAGCTTTTTGACATCGCCCTTGATCGAAGCATAGGCGGCGACGAAGTTGGCCGGTATCATCTGGTGCAGCACGATGTAAAAATACAAATCCTTCACGGCGTCCACCAGGCCCAGGCTTCCGCCCACGACGACAACGCCGCCGACTTTATTAGCCAAAGCTTTTTCCCGGATGCCCAACGGCAGACTCCGGTCGATAACGGCTTTGCCCTGCGCCGTGATGTTGTAGAAATACACCGGGCTTCCGAAGAGAATGCCGTCCGCCTCCAGGAGTTTTTTTTCAACCTCCTCCATATCGTCTTTGATATGGCATCGGCCTGTCTTGAAGCAGGCGCTGCATCCATCGCAGGGTTTGATGCTCTTGTCGGCGATCCGGTAGAGCTCCGTCTCGGCGCCTTCGCTTCTGGCGCCCGCAAGCGCCTTGCCCATCAACAATTCTGTATTGCCCTTCTCCCGCGGGCTGAACGAAATCCCCAGAATTTTCATGCTCCTCCTTTACCAGCATTATTCATGAAGCTTCTACTGCGACGGGCTTCCCGCTGCCGAAAGCGGCCTCGAGACAATGTCCGGTCCTCCGCTATATTGCATTATAGGTGCGTACAAAATCCATAGTGTACACTTCAAATCTGCTTTAGCATTTTCCGGGTCGTATCGCTGTTCTTTGTGGTAGATTCCCTGAAATGAACATCTGGCAGATCATCCGGCGCCTCATTCCATTTGTCCAGCCTCACCGAAAGCTGGTCGTGGGATCTCTCCTCCTGACCACGCTCGGCGCCGCTGCCGCCCAAGTCAATCCCCTTGTCATTCGGCACACCGTGGACACGGTGGAGCGATTGCTCGGGGAGGGAATCGCGGCTCGCCAGAGCGCCTCGCTGCTTCTGTTCATCTCCGGGGTCCTCTTTCTCAAAGAGTTCGTCAATATCGCCATCAAATACGGTCAGAGCATGGTGGGCGAAAACCTTCGCGTGAACCTGACCGGCTCGCTCGCACAGCACGCTGTTGAGCGCATCCTTACCTACGAGTATGCCTTCTATGCTTCGGAGGAGAACGCGACCGGCAAGCTTCAAACCCGGATCGACCGCGGAGTGGAAAGCCTTACCGGTTTTGTTCAGAACATCTTCATCGAACTGCTGCCGCTGTTCGCGAACTCCGCTTTTGCGCTCGTTTTGATGTTTTCTGCAAATCCCTATGTCGGTTTGATCGCCTTCATCATCCTGCCGGTTTATTTCCTGCTGAGCTGGAGGCAGGCCTTCATGCTGCGGGGGGTCCGGCGCGGGCTGCGGGCGCTGCGCGAAACCCGGACAAACGGGCTTTTCAACATCATCGAATCGATCGTCGTCGTCAAGTCCTTTGTGCGGGAGGAATATGAATGCGGCAAGCAGTATGAGCTGCAGCAGAATCTCATCAGGGCTCAACTGAAGCTGCGCAGGACCAACTATGTCTTTGACGCGTTAAAGACTTTCGTGGAGCAGGTGGGCGTCACCTTCATCATCATCCTCACCGCATATCTCGTCCTCGATCGGCAAATGAGCATCGGCGCCATCATGTTTCACATCATGCTCTTCAACAATGTCTCCGCTCCGATCCGTCAGCTCCACCGCATTTACGATCAGATGAACGAGACGCTGACATACGCCGAAGGGTTCTTCGAGATTCTCGATGCCGATGGCGCGATCGAGGAAAGCGGCCCAATCGCCGCGGGAGATCTCCGCGGCGAATTTGTCCTGGAAAATGTCGACTTCACCTATCCCAACGGCAACAGGGCGATCTGCGACGTCACCATGACCATACCCGCGGGGAAAACAGTCGCTTTCGTCGGGCTTTCGGGCGCAGGCAAAACGACGCTTATCAACCTGCTCTGCAAGTTTTATCCCCCGGGCGCTGGACGGATACTGCTCGACGGCCGGGAACTCGGGCAATACAACACGCAGGCGCTCCGGCAAAACATCGGACTGGTGCTGCAGAAGAACCATATATTCCGGGGATCCATCGAGGAGAACATCCGATACGGGAAAATGCGGGCTTCGTTCGATGAGGTCGTGGCCGCCGCAAAAAAAGCCTACCTGCACGATCAGGTCGTAAAACTGCCCAACGGATATGCCAGCGAAGCGCAATTGCTCTCGGGCGGACAACAACAGCGGATCGCCATCGCAAGGTTGTTCGTGAAAGATCCCCCGATCCTTTTCCTCGACGAGCCCACAGCCAGCCTGGACGCGATTGCAACCGAGCAGATCAAAAACAGCCTGGACGCCATCAAAGAGAACCGGACGGTCGTCATCATCTCGCACAGCATTTCACAGATCATCGACTCGGACTTGATCTATGTTTTGAAAGAAGGGCGTCTCGTGGAAACAGGCGCTCATGAGGAGCTCTACGAAAAAGGCGGCGCCTATTTCGAAATATTCAACGCATCCGCCCGCAGCCTCAACCTCGATAAGATCTCCGGCACGCTCGGCCGATTGGAATAGGGCGATGCGATGCTCGCGGCGCGGCCGGCGGCCGCAACCAAAACGGGCGATAGGAACCCGACGCGCGATGAAGTCTGCCTAAGCAGCCAAGAACATGTTTATTGTTCCCTGCAAATTTATGAGCGTTTCTGCCTTGAGAGGCAAGAGTCTGGATCGAAGAATCCGGCCGGGCGCCTTCAAAAGGCCCCGATGTTTTATAATAACGAACGGTTCCATTTCCCCGGCGGCATCGGAGAAAAATATCGGTTTTTTCCCCAGCTTCTCGCAGCCGCACATTGGATGAACGGAGATTTCAACCATGAAGTCCCAATCGCTGACTGGCGTTTTTCTGACAGCTTTATTGCTTTCTGCGGCGGCCCCGGCTCAAACGGTTGAACGAACGCATTTCAAATTCGAGTTCTCCAATGCTCCCGCCGCCGCAGGATGGGTGCGGGTTGCGCCGGACATGGTTTACTCCGAAGAGCGCGGGTTCGGATTTGAGCCGGGAGCGGAGATCAAACAAACCAGCCGAGGCATGACGAGTGAAAAGCCGTTCTATTTTCATATTGCCGTCCCACAGGAAGGCAACTACAGGGTCGCCGTCGCCTTCGGCGGTTCATTGTCCGCCGCCGACAACACGGTGTTTGCAGAACTCCGCCGTCTGATGGTGGAAAACGTTGAAACCAAAGCCGGGGCGTCCGCCACGCGCGTTTTCATCGTCAACACCCGCACTCCGGCCATCTCCGGGGGAGGGAAGGTCGGGATCAACAGTCGTGAACAGACGCTGGAGGCATGGGCTTGGGACGGCCGCCTATCACTGCAATTCCATGGGGCGCATCCGGGAATCCGCTCCATGGAAATCAAGAAAGTCGATGTGCCCACCTTGTATCTTCTGGGCGACTCGACTGTATGCGATCAGGCGCGCGAGCCATACAGCAGTTGGGGCCAGATGCTGACGCGGTTCCTGAAGCCGGAAGTTGCGGTGGCCAACGGCGCCGTATCCGGCGATTCGATTGCGGCTGCGCTGTCTGCGGGACGATTTGCCAAGTTCTGGGGGCAGATGAAGTCCGGCGACTATCTTTTTATCCAGTTCGGCCACAACGATATGAAAAACAAAGCAACCAACGCCCTGGGGGCTTATGCGGACAACCTGCGCCGCGTCGTCGACGAAACCCGCAACCACGGCGGCACGCCGGTGCTGGTCACTTCCGTCAGCCGTCGCACCTTCGGTCCCGATGGAACCATCGCAAATTCCTTCGGCGGCTATACGGATGCCGTTCGCGCCGTAGCCAAGGAAAAGAATTGCGCATGGATCGACTTGCAGGCCTGTAGCGCTCGATTCTATG
>CAZXSV010000076.1:10790-23175 GCA_964642735.1 uncultured Acidobacteriota bacterium | reverse complement strand
TTACATGCACACCAGCATGCTCGTCGCTCGCGCCTGGCCGGCGAGTCTGGGGGCCGGCAGCAAAGTGCAAACGTTATTCATTGACAGGCCCTAAGGAGTTGCCAGCCTTCAGCTGAACGGTAGCGACAAGCGGGAGCCGGAAACTCTGAACTGGAAACTGGAGAGGCGTATGAGCGAAAAGCCGGAAGGCAGCTCTGTCAGAGTCAGGATCTATGACCGCGAATACGCGCTCCGAACCACCGGCGATCCAGCACGGCTCAAGGACCTCTGCGACAGGTTGGACAAGCGGATGCGCGAGATTGCCTCGACGACAGGAGCTGTCGACACTCTGAAGGTGGCGGTCCTGGCGGCGCTTAGCCTTGAGGACGCCTGTCAGCGTTCCGGGGAAGAGCTCAAAAAAATCGATGAAACCGTCGAGCGCAGGGCGATCGCTTGCATTTCTCTGCTCGACCGGATCTTCGGGTGAAGCGGTTCGCAGTCAAAATCGCCGAACCGATGCCTGGGGTTGCATCCACAGACATCAATTTCCAGCCTGCTCTTATGGGGCAGACCCTTGTTGCGGACTTGTCTTGTTCCGCCGGAGAACTCTGAACCGGGAACCGGAACTACAAGGTGCAGGGCAGGTTGATCCGCTCGATTTGCAGGGCGAGGCCGCTGGATTCATCGATTTCCACCACAGCGCCGCATATTCGCAAATTTCCCGAAGCAGGCTCCAGCCGAACGGGGATTTGTCTTAAAAAACGGTCTAGCGCCAGATCCGGAACCGATCCGATCACCGAGTCATGGGGTCCGGTCATCCCAAGGTCGGTGATATAAGCCGTTCCTTTGGGCAAAATGCGTTCATCCGCCGTCTGCACGTGCGTGTGAGTCCCGATCACCGCGCTGACGCGCCCATCGAAAAACCATCCGCACGCCTGCTTTTCGGAGGTCGCTTCGGCGTGAAAATCGACGAGGATGATCGGCGTCTGCTTGCGGATGCGCTCGACGGCGGCCAGACCGGCGGTGAAAGGGCAGTCAATGGAAGCCATAAAAACTCGCCCCTGAAGATTCAAAACCCCGACACGGACGCCGCATTTGGTGTCGCCGACGAAAACTCCGGATCCTGGAGTCGCGTGGGGGTAGTTTTGAGGGCGCAGAAGCCTTGGCTGCTCTGAAAGGTACGGAATGATTGCGCGCTTGTCCCAGATGTGATTTCCGGACGTCAACAAGTCTATTCCGCAGTTTAGAAGCTCGTCGGCGATCTGGGGAGTGATTCCGTATCCCGCCGCCGCATTCTCGATATTCGCGATGCAGAAATCCACCCGGAACTCATGGATAATGCCTTGAAGCTTATCCATGACGAGTCTGCGGCCGGGCTTCCCAAACACATCGCCGATAAAAAGAGTGCGCATCCGGTGTCTTCTTCCAGAAAAATTCGTGCAGAAACAAAAACACCCCCGCGCCGCCGTGTGGCTAATCTATTTGAACCTCGATAACAAGGGGGCGCTCTACACAAAGCATCAGGCAAACAAGTTCCCGAAGGAAAAGCTCGCACACAACCGTGTGATCCGAACACCCATTCAAATAGAATGTTGGCTCAAATTAGTTTTCGCCATCACCAACATTGCAGGGGCTGACAACATCATACCTTTGACGCAGCCCAAGGGTCAAGCGATCAAAGAAGAGTCGCCGGTTCAGAGTTCCGGATTAAAACCGGCAAGCAAAAATTTCCTGCATGAGCAAGCATCCGACTACAAAGCCGGCGGCCTTGATCTGGGAGCCAATCAAAGCGGCTGGAAAAGGGATTTTACGGTCGGAATCGGAATCAGGAATGCAATCGAGGCCGGCATGGGCGGCAATTTTTCAGCTGTCGGCGATTCCCGATTTCGATCCCGATCTGATCTATGGCGCCTTGATCGCGCCGGGAATAATGCCTCTTTCTTTATCTCGATCCTTGATTTTCAATCGGAAACCGGAAACTCTATCCCAAGTAAGGGGCGAGCATGCGGCCTGTATGAGAATTATCGCATTTTATGAGGTCTTCGGGCGCGCCTTCAAAAACGATCCGGCCGCCGGCGCCCCCCCCCTCCGGACCGAGATCGATCACCCAATCCGCTGTTTTAATCACGTCCAGGTTGTGTTCGATCACTGCCAGGGAATTCCCTGCGCCGATTAATTTGTCGAAGGCGGCCAGCAGCTTGTGAATGTCGTCGAAATGCAGCCCGGTCGTCGGTTCGTCGAAGATGAAAAGAGTAGGAGCGGCGCTCGATCCTGAAATAAAAGCGGCCAGCTTGATCCTTTGCGCTTCGCCTCCCGAGAGCGAAGTCGCCGACTGGCCAAGCCTCAGATAGCCCAGCCCGATCTCCTCCAGAACGCGCAGTTTGCGCACCAGTCCGGACTTTCCGGCGAAGAATTCAATGGCTTCGTGAACCGTCAAATCCAGCACCTCGGCTATATTTTTGGATTTATAGCGGACTTCCAGGACGGAGTTTTTGAATCGTTTGCCTTTGCAGTCTTCACAAATCAGTTCCACGTCGGCCAGAAACTGCATCTCGACGGTGACGACGCCGCTTCCCTGGCATGTTTCGCACCGCCCGGCGTCCAGGTTGAAGGAAAAATGTCCGGGACCGAATCCCCGCGCGAAGGCTTCGCGCGTTTCAGCGAAAATATGTCGGATTTCGTCGAAAGCTTTGGTATAGGTGGCAGGGTTGGATCTCGGCGTCCTCCCGATAGGGGACTGGTCCACGAGAATCACATCGCTTATCAGATGCGCGCCCCGAATAGAGTCAAATCCCCCGGAATCTTTGGTCTCGCCTTTTGCCCCTTTGACGGCCGCGTAAAGGACGTCATGGACGAGGGTTGACTTCCCGCTGCCGCTGACGCCTGTGATGCAAACCAGCATTCCAAGAGGAATCTTCAAATCGATATTTTTGAGGTTGTGTTTGTGTGCGTTCAAAATTTCAATGTGCCTGCCGCTGCTTTTGCGGCGGAAAAGGGGGACCGGTATTCTCATTTCTCCCTTGAGGTAGCGGCTGGTGAGGGAGTTCGAATTTTCAACCAGGGAACGGTAGCTTCCCTGAAAAACCACTTCTCCTCCGTTTTCGCCCGCTCGAGGCCCGAGATCGATAATATGATCGGCCGATTTCATTATCTCGGGGTCGTGTTCGACAACCAGGACCGTATTCCCCAGAGATTTCAGGCTTTTCAGTATCTCGACCAGCCGCTGACTGTCTCTCGGATGAAGCCCGATGCTGGGTTCATCCAAAACATAGAGTGCGCCCACGAGCATCGATCCCAGGGAGGTCGCCAACCCAATCCGCTGAGACTCTCCGCCGGAAAGGGAAGACGAGAGGCGATCCAGTGCAATGTAGTCCAGGCCGACCCGGACCAGAAGATCCAGCCGGTGGCGGATCTCGGCCAGTATTCGTCCTGCGATAGCGGATTGATGGGGAGACAGCTCCAGACCGGTGAAAAAATCGGCGGCTTGCCGGATTGTCATCCGTACGACTTCCGCGATCGAACGGCCGCCGATGCGCACGTCGCGGGCTTCCTGTCGCAACCGGTCGCCATTGCATGCGAGGCAGGTGGCATATCCTCGATACCTGCTGATGAAGATGCGGACCTGCATCTTGTATTTTTTTTGTTCCAGATGATCGAAAAATCCCAAAACGCCCGGGAAGCCGCCATGTCCACGGATTATCTTGTCCCGTGCCTCTTCGGAAAGTTCCCTCCACGGGAGGTCGACTGGGATGTTTTCACGTGTCGCGAATTGCAGAAGACGATGATGAATTCTCTGGTAGCGCGGTTTAGTCCAGGGATTGATTGCACCCTCGGCCAGGCTTTTCGATTTATCGGGGATTACAAGGTCAAAATCGATCGTCAGCGTATTGCCGAACCCCTGGCACTCGGGACAGGCGCCGAATGGATTGTTGAATGAGAAAAGCCTCGGCTCCGGCTGTTGATAGCTGATATGACAAAGCTGGCACTCGAACACTTCGCTGAACTTGACGAGCGTGCCGGCAGGGTGGCTAATCCAGCGGATATGCGGGTGCCGGGCCTCCAACATGCGCTCGGTTTCGGCGGGCGTCTCGGATAGCAGCAAAAGCTCGACGCGTCCTTCCGATTCCCGGCTGCAGACTTCTATGGAATCCACCAGCCGCTTCCGGACGTCCTGTTGAACGACAAGGCGGTCGACCACAACATGGACTTCATTGACTTTGTTTCTCCGGAGCGTTTCGACGGCGTCGGCCAGATCCGCCAGTTCTTTCCCAATCAAGAGACGAACAAAACCCTGCTGCCGCAGACCGGGGAGCATTACGGCAAGCCTGTCTTCCGGCTTCGCCTGGCGGACTGTCTTGCCTGTCTGCAGAGGGGCGCCTTCCAGGGAAAGCCGCATGCAGAGGTAGAGGCGCTGGCCCGCCGGAAGCGACATGACGAAATCGGCGATATTCTGGGGCGTGTCCTTTTCCACCCTGCGTCCGCAGCGATGGCAATAGGTCGTGCCGATGCGAGCGTAGAGGAGGCGCAGGTAGTCGTTGATTTCTGTCACCGTCCCCGCAGTTGAACGGGGATTTCGGGAGAAATTTTTCTGACGGATGGCCAGTGCGGGGCAGATGCCCTCAATATCCTCCACGTCCGGCCGATCGATCCGTTCCAGGAATTGCCGGGCGTATGCGGACAGAGAGGCGATATATCGTCTCTGTCCTTCGGCGTAGAGCGTATCGAAAGCGAGGCTGCTTTTCCCGCTGCCGGACACTCCTGTCACCACCGTGAGCGAATTTAGCGGAATATCGACGGTAATGTTTTTCAGGTTATGGACTTTGGCGCCTCGGACAACGATGGCGTCTTTTTGTTCTGCGCTCAATAGGGCCGGCTCCCAGCAGGTTAATTGAAGATGTTATTTGGGGCTCAAACGCTTGTCAACAGGGTTCAACGCGACAATTTGTCATGGTCCGCTTCCGTCTTTCGTGTAATAATTTCGCAACTATGGCCAGGAAAAGAAGTCTGTCAATTATTAAAACGTCGCCGGCTATGGGCGTCCCGGGAGGAGAACTTTTAATCGATTGCCGCGGATTTGCTCCGGATCTTGCATCCAAAGTGCTGTTCGGAGAATCGGAAGCTTCCATTGTTTCCGCTTCGGAGGACCGGATTATTGTGCGGCTGCCCGAAAGTCCCCCTCGCATTGGCTTATCGTTGAAGCGGGGAGGCGCCGTCTCCGAGGTCTTCCCTTTTAATCTTGCCATCCGCCTGGCCGAAGATTTGCACCCGGTAACCAATCCGGCTGTGGCGCCCGATGGAACCCTGATTACGACTATTAGCGGCGGGCGAGGTCAACAGATTGCTCAACCTCTGGTTCGGATAACCCGACGGGGCGATAAAATGCCTTTCCACTGTGAGATCATGAACCCCACGGGCCTCGCCTTTTCGCCGGACGGCCAGCTGTACGTGTCCAGCCGACACGACGGAATCGTTTTCCGGTACAGGAATTATGAAAGTTTGGAAATCGTGGCGGAGGATCTGGGGATTCCTTGCGGGATCATTTTTGATTCGGCCGGAAGGCTGTACGTCGGCGACAGAACCGGGAAAATTTTCCGAGTTGACTCTTCCGGGGCCAAAGAGGAATACGCCCGCCTCGAGCCAAGCGTCTCAGCCTATCACCTGGCGATGGACGCCCAGGACCGCCTTTATGTCACCGGCCCGACACTTTCGATGAGGGACTCTCTATACCGGTTTTCCAAGAAAGGATCCGCAGAAATTCTGGTCAAAGGGCTGGCGAGGCCCCAAGGGATGGCGTTTCTTCCAGACGGCTCGCTGTTGATTTCCGCAGGTTTTCAGGGGAAGAAAGGGATATTTCGATACCTGCCCGAGAGCAAAACTCTGGATCATTTGATTGCCGCGCCTATGCTGGTCGGTCTTGCTGTTTCCGGCAAAGATATCTACATGGCGACCGGCAGTTCAATTTACACCGCGCCGCTTCCCGGCAAGTCGACAATCAACTGACCGGGGACCGATGCGTTCCCGGCCCGCAATAGAAGTCTTCAGAACAGAACCGCAGGGTCAATCCGGTCCAATCGTCAAGGCTTCAATTGGAGGTTCGCAGTTCGTAATTCGTCATTTGCAGGGTTCGGTTGAACGCCATTTGGGCGACGATCTGAGGGCTTCGGAAGAGCAGGTTCCGAAGCAGAGTCTTGTAAGAAATTGCTCCTGAGATCAAATCATCGAGCAGTTTTCGGGCGATGCTGCTGTACCGGATCGACTGAAGAGCTCGCCGGATAAAAGTCTGATTCAAGACGATCCCGCTGTAAAAACGATCTCGCCAGGCTGCCGCAGTTTCCAGGTCGGTCAAAAAATCCGCCCGCCATCTCTCCTCGTATTTCAGAGGATCTCCCCGGCGGAAAGTTTCCGCAAAAAGTTCGGCGGAACGGAGCGCGTAATAGATGCCTTCGGCCGTTATGGGATCGGCGAATCCGGCTGCGTCTCCCAGAAGCGCCCAGGTTTGGCCGCACACCCGCTGGTCGATTAGGGATTGCCGGCTCAGGCACGGAATCATGGCTGCATAAAAACGCTTTTCTTGCGCTTCGGGATATTGAGAGGCAATGAAGGTTTCCAGCCTTCGTTTCAGGTCTGAAGCGCGCGCCCCCGGCAGCCAACAGCCGATCCCTACGGATGTATTGTTCGTATGAGGAAACGACCATATGTATCCAACGAAGCCGCTTTCCTGAAATAAAATCTTGGCTGTCCCCGGGTGAAATGCGCCTGACAGGGTATAGCCCAAAGTCAGAGTCAGGTCCGCAGAAGCGCGTCGGCCGGCCAGCGCCGCCCGGACGGAGCTGGTTGCGCCATCCGCTCCCACGAGGTAGTCGACTTCAAACGAGCCGGCGCCGGCGCCGATCCGCCAGCCATTGCCGTTTTGAACAAATTGACGGGCTCTCTCCGGGATGAAATGCGTTCCGGAATCGATCGCCTGCTGACGCAAATGAGCATCGAGTTCGCGACGCGAGACAAGGCGGATCGGGTGCGGCAGCAGAATGCTGCCCCCGTAGCCGTCCGAAGAGGAAAGCTGAATAGTTTCAATATTGACGTGGGGGAGCGGGCTTTCTGTAAACCACGGCATTTTTCGTATCGTCTTGAACGTAACACCGCCGCCGCAAGGCTTGTCCTCTTCGGAGGCATGGTCGAAAAGCAGGACTTCATGCCCGATTCGGGATAGGAGCAGGCTTGCGTAAGAACCTGCCAGGCGCGCGCCAACAATCCCTATTTTCATAGCATTACTATACTCGACAACAATGGTAATCTTAAACCGTTTCCCTTTTCCCTTTTCCCGTCCGGAGACGATGGCGTCCGACAGGAAAGGATGAACCTTTATGGAAAATGGGGGACATCCTAGCCTGGCGCCGATGGCGCCCTGGTGGCGGATAACGGGGACATCCTGGCCTGTCGCCAATGATTATAACCGGAAACGGGAAACCTTTTTATGAAGAAATTTGGATTTGAAGTATTGCATAAAGACGCCCGGACGGGCGCCAGGAGGGGAGTGCTGCACACGGCCCATGGAGACGTCCACACGCCCGTTTTTATGCCGGTCGGCACGGCGGGGGCCGTTAAAGCAATGACGGGCGACTCCCTGGATTCGCTTGATGCCAGGATTTTGCTCGCCAACACCTATCACCTCTACCTGCGCCCCGGGCATGAACGGATTCAAAAACTTGGCGGGCTTCATGGTTTCATGTCCTGGGACAAGGCTCTTCTGACCGATAGCGGCGGTTATCAGGTCTTCAGCCACCGGGACCTCAGGAATATCAGCGAAGAAGGCGTCCAATTCCGGTCGCACCTGGACGGGAGCAAAAATTTCTTCTCTCCGGAAAAAGCCATCGATGTGCAGCGGGCGTTGGGTTCGGACATTGCCATGGTTTTTGACGACTGCACTCCTTATCCCGCAGGCCATGCGGACGCCGAAGCTTCGATGGAACTTTCGATGCGCTGGGCAAAAAGGTGCAGGGATCGGTGGGACAAAGAAGAAACTGGCGCCCGCGGACTTTTCGGTATCGTTCAAGGAAGCGTTTACCCCGACCTGCGGAAGCGTTCGGCGGAGGCTTTGCTGAAAATTGGATTTTCAGGCATTGCGATCGGCGGTCTGAGCGTCGGCGAGCCGAAGGGACTGATGTATGAGGTCGTGGAATCGACCGTTCCATCCCTGCCGTGGGACCAACCCAGGTATCTGATGGGTGTGGGAACTCCCGAGGACTTGATTCAAAATATTGCATTGGGAATCGATATGTTTGATTGCGTGCTGCCGACTCGAAATGCGCGCAATGGCTGCCTGTTTACAAGCAGGGGGCGGATCCTGATCAAAAACGCCATTTATGCAGAAGACCAGAGCCCCCCCGACCCGGACTGTTCATGCATGACATGCCGCCGGTATTCCCGCGCATACCTCAGGCACCTCTTCCTTTCGGGAGAACATCTGTCGGCCGTTTATAACACGTTGCACAACCTGACCTTTTATCTTGACATGATGCGGAAAATAAGAGACGCTATCGATCTTGATTTTTTTGGTAACTGGTTAGAGCTAATGAAGAAAGGGAATGGTTGATCCCGGAATCTCCCCCGGTCTTGGCCTTGTAGGTCCAGCCCAACTCAACAAAAAAAAATTCCTCCAGAATGATTCGAGGATATAGGAAAAGGTGCTGATACGGATATGAAACAGCCTATGCTGATACTCCAGGCTGCCGCTCCGGACATGTGGCTCCAATTTGCGCCCATCCTGCTCATCGGCGTCATCTTCTACCTTCTTATTTTTATGCCGATGCGGAAACGGCAAAAGAAAGTTGAAGCCATGATAGCCGCTTTGAGGAATGGCGACAAAGTAATTACCAGTTCGGGGATTTATGGCGTTGTGGCCGGAGTCAAAGACAAATCTATTGTTCTCAAAATCGCCGACGGGGTGAAAATTGAGGTGACCAAAAACGCTATTGCGGGCCTCCAGGGCCCTGAAGAAACGTAGCAATAACAGTTTAAAGAGAATCAGTGAATCCGGGGCTATTGGACGGTCTTCACAATGATTAGGTGAATTATGCAGAAGAAATTAAAATGGCAGCTCCTGTTTATCCTGGCGGTCCTATTAGTATGCCTCTTTTTCTTCATCAGCCCCAGGCAGAAGGGCGCCGGTTTGCTGTCCCGTCTAAATCTTGGTTTGGATCTCAAGGGGGGGGTGCACCTCGTGCTTCAGGTCGTAACCGATGATGCCCTCAACCAGGAGCTTTATCAGGACGCCGGCAGGGTTTCCCAGGAACTGAAATCAAAAAACATTTCTTATGAAGCCTCCAAGAAGGGGAATGGATTCACGTTAGACATATCGGGAATCCCGTCCGCCCAGGAAGGCGAAGTCCGTTCCTATCTGAATTCATATTACAGCGGCGGCGCCAATCCAAAATATACGATCCGGAGCAGCGCTTCCGAGGGAAAAGCTAATTTCAGCCTTTCTTTTACCGGCCCCTACATCCGCAGTCTGCAGGAATCCACCGTGAGGCAGGCGCTGGAGACGATACGCAAACGCGTGGATGCGCTGGGAGTTGCGGAACCCAATCTTCAGATCTATGGCGGAAGCGGCAAAGAGGTCGACGACCAGATCATCGTGGAACTGCCCGGGATCGACGACCCGGAGCGAGTGAAGAGCGTGATCGCAAATACGGCGCAGTTGGAGTTCAGGCTGGTTCAACCGGGACGAGGCGGCGGCCCTTTTTCGAGCCTGGAACAGGCTTTGGAAGCGAACGGAGGCAAAATCCCGGATGGATATGCGGTTATGCCGGGCGAGTCCAAGGAAGGCGGCCTTCGGGAATATTACGTGGTAGGCGAACCGGTCATCACCGGCAAGGACTTGAAAACCGCTCGCAAAACGACGGATGACGTAGGCAATCCGGCTATCGGATTTTACTTGAATTCCGGCGGGGCCAAAATCTTCTCGGATTTTACCGAAAGACACAGAGGAGACAGGCTTTCCACCGTTTTAAACAACATGGTTATTTTGGCGCCCGTGATTGAGGATAAGATCGACGCCGACGGCATTATCCGGGGTCGCTTCACCGTGGAAGAGGCGAATGACATTTCTTTGCTGTTACGTTCGGGCGCGCTTCCCGCCTCTTTGAAGATAGAATCGCAGCAAAGCGTAGGCGCCTCCCTTGGCAACGATTCGATAAAATCCGGCATCTATGCTTCACTCGTCGGATTCAGCCTGGTAATAATCGGCATGTTGATTTATTACAAAACATCCGGATTCAATGCCGTGTTTTGCCTGCTGGCGAACCTCGTTATCTTAATGGGATTTATGGGGGCTGTGGGCGCAACCCTGACTCTGCCCGGAATCGCCGGCATCATTCTCACGATCGGTATGGCGGTGGATGCGAACATCCTCATTTTTGAAAGAATTCGCGAAGAGTTGAGGGCGGGCAAGACCGTGCGCGCCGCCATAGACACCGGATTCAGCAAGGTGTTCTGGACGATCTTCGACACCAACTTTACCACCCTGGTCTCAGCTCTGTTTTTGTTCCAGTTTGGGACAGGTCCGATCAAGGGATTCGCCGTGACTTTAACGGTGGGTTTGATCGCCAATATGTTTACGGCCATCTTTGTCTCGCACAGACTGTTCGAATGGGTGCTGGGCAGTCGAAAAATCGAAAAGTTGTCAATTTAGGGGAACTTTGAATCGCCGCGCGGGGTCTATGAAATCGACGGGATTCTGCAGGCGTCTGAGGTATAGCCGGTGGAAATATTAAAAAGCTGCTCAATCGACTGGTTGAAAAAAAAGTGGTTCTTCTTCATCACTTCCTGGGCGGTTATTGCGTTGGGCGTGCTCGGGTATGTCGTCAATCATGGGTTTACTTTCGGCATCGACTTCACCGGAGGGACAGTCGCTTATTTAAAATTCAAAGAAAAGCCTGAAATAGACCGGATCCGCAAGGCTCTGGAATCGGAATCCGCAACTCCGCCGACAATCCAGACTTACGGGCCTCATAGCGATAATATGGTCCAGGTCCGTTTGCAGAAAGTCTACGGGGGGGCCGACATCGAGGCCGGTGAACGGCAGATTATTAACTCGCTGAAAAAGGTTTTTGACTCCGGGCGCGCTGAGGACGGCGGTCAAATAGATTTCAACAACGTAAAGAGCGTCGACTCCGTGGCCCAATATCTGCTTTCGAGCGATCCCGATAATTTTAAGAACCAGAAAAAGACCATGCAGGAAACGGAAGATCATTACCGGGGATTGGCGCTGAAGCTGAAAAATTATCGCGACGGCGAAAAGGGCGGGCTCATTAATTCGCTGGACGATCTGAAACGCGTTCCCGGAACGTCCGACTCCGTTTTGACCAGTCTGAAGCAGCGATATTATGCCGGGCCCTTTGCATCGCAAGGGCTGACGAGCATCGGCGCCGTCGTCGGTTCTGATTTGCGGCGCCGCGCGGCTTACGCCATTATAGCTTCTTTCCTGGGCATGCTGGTTTACATCGCCTTTCGTTTCAAGCCTATCTATGGAGTCGCCGCCATCGTTGCGCTGATCCATGATGTCGTTGTGACGCTGAGTCTGTTCGCCATTACCGGCAAGGAGATTTCCCTGACCGTGATTGCGGCCCTTTTGACCCTGATCGGGTATTCGATCAATGATACGATCGTCATATTCGACCGCGCTCGGGAAAACCTCCGGATCATGCGGAAAGAGTCCATCTACAACATACTCAATCTCAGCCTCAATCAGACTCTTTCTCGAACCATTTTAACTTCGGGATTTACATTTCTTGCGGTTTTATCCCTGTTTTTGTTCGGCGGGGAAGTGCTGAACGGATTTTCTTTCGCGCTGGTCGTGGGCATCATTATCGGATCCTACTCGACGATAGGGATAGCTTCCCCAATCGTGGAATGGTGGTATCGCACCGTAGATCGCAAGTCAAAATAGAAGGCTGCACGGAATTATGTTTTCGAATTCCATGGTCGGAGGATTGTCAGAAGAAATCGAGAGAGACGGCGTGCGGGGCAGAAATTTCCTTGACAGTTTTTCTGAGGCGATATTAAGATCGGGGCCTCAATAAACACCCGCAGAAAAGCCCAGTCCGCTTCCAGGTCTACGGGCAGTTAAAGAGTGAGGGGTGATATATGTTTGAAGACTTGCAAAAAATCACTGAAACCAACCCGGTGAAGCGATTTTTTACAGTAATGGGCTCGATAGTAATTCATACTATAGCCCTTATTGTTGTAATAATCCTTCCCCTTCTAGCTTACACCAGGCTGCCTCAGTCAGAATTGCTGACATTTCTGATTGCGCCGCCGCCGCCGCCGCCCGCGCCGCCGCCGCCGCCGCCGCCGCCGACCAATGTCAAGGCGACGCCGAAAGTCGCGGTCATCGACCCAACTCAGT
>CAZXSV010000076.1:0-10780 GCA_964642735.1 uncultured Acidobacteriota bacterium | reverse complement strand
CGCGGCGCACCCCCGGTTCGCCGTGGATGCCCATGCCGATTTCCATGTCGGATTCAGCCAGTTCGAAAATCGGCTTAGCGGCTCCCGGCAGGGAGCAGGAGGATAAGGCGACGCCGAAAGTCGCGGTCATCGACCCAACTCAGTTTGTGGCCCCAAACGAGATGCCCAAAAGTATTCCGGCGCCCACCGATGATGCGCCGGTAGTCGGAGTGAGCAATATCGCTGCCGGAATCCCCGGAGGGGTAAGCGGTGGAGTCTCGGGCGGAGTTGCAGGAGGGGTGATCGGAGGGCTGCTTTCAAGCGTTGCCGCGCCTTCCGCGCCGCCGCCGCCGCCGCCCAAACCGGTTAAAAGAGAGCCGATGAGAATCGGCGGAAACATCAAGGAATCCCTGTTGATTCGCAAAGTAATGCCTCTATATCCTGAATTGGCCAAACGCGCGCGCGTTCAGGACACGGTCATACTCGTGGTCGTCGTCGACGAAGAAGGCAACGTTACCGATATTAAAGTCCAAAAAGGGCATCCTTTGCTGAACCAGGCTGCAATTGATGCGGTCAAGCAATGGAAATACACGCCAACAGTACTGAATGGAGAGCCGGTCCCAATCACAGGAACGGTGAACGTGGTTTTCAAGTTTAAATAGTTTCACAATATTCAATCGGAGGTTATTAACTCGATGGGAATGAATCCTTTAGAGATGTGGCATGAAATGGGCCCGGTTGCACAGGGTGTTGTTATCATCCTGCTGATTTTATCCGCCTATTCCATAAGCGTGATGATCGAACGCTGGCTTACTTATCGCCAGGCTCGTAAACAGTCCCGGCTTTTCACCCCCGCGGTTGCAGAGTGTTTGAAGGACGGGAAAATCGATGAAGCCATCGCTTTGGGCGAGCAGTACAACAAGAGCCACCTGGCGAAGGTTTTGGTTTCTGGACTCCATGAACTCCAGGCTCATTCCAAGAGCAAAGATATCCCGGGGGAAAGCATTGAAGCTTCCCGGCGCTCCCTGGAAAGAGCTACGGCGATTGCGATCGAGGACTTGAAAAGGTACCTCGGCGGCCTTGCGACCATCGGAGCGACGGCGCCTTTCGTCGGCCTTTTCGGAACCACCATCGGCATCATCAATGCCTTCCGTGGAATGAAGGCGGAAGAGAATGTCGGAATTTCGGCGGTTGCGGGCGGCATTGCCGAAGCGCTGGTTACTACGGCTCTCGGATTGTTCGTCGCGGTTCCGGCCGTTTGGGCTTTCAACTATTTTACCAACCGGATTGAAACGTTTACGGTTGAAATGGACAATTCCTCCTCGGAACTTATCGATTATTTCCTGAAGAGACGGAGCGAAAATCGTGGCTAAGCGCACTTTTGGAAAAAGCGGCGTCTCGGCGGATATCAACGTCACTCCCATGGCGGATATCATGCTGGTGTTGCTGATTATTTTTATGATCACAACCCCGATGCTGCAATCCGGCATTACCGTGAGCCTGCCGAAAGCCAAGAATGCTCTGGAGAATAAAGAGGCGGAAAAGAAAGAATCCGTAGTCATCGCTCTGAACCGTGAAGGAAAACTCTTCAGAGGCAAAACGATGATTACGGAAGCCCAGCTCTACGACTTTCTTGTCGCGAGATATTCCAGCGGCGAGATCAACCGCACGATCTATCTCAAAGCTGATAACGCGCTCCTTTATGGGCAGGTGGTGAACCTGATAAACGGCTGCCGAAAAGCGGGGGTGGAACGAATCGGCTTGATGGCAGAAAAGGAAAAAGAAGAATGATCGGGATCAGCCCCGCCACCACGGGGCTGTCTGATCATCGGCAATCAGCCTGATTGCCTTGTCGCGCCAGAGATTCCACTGCAGCCCCACACGGAGGCGGCTGGATAAGTTTTGGCGTTGGCTTGGCCAATTCGGCGCTTTTGTCGGGCCGTCGGGGGGGATTGAAGAGCCCGACTCCTTGGTCGGCCGTCAGAATGAAAGGGATTTATTATGTCAATGAATGTTGGTGGCAAAAAGGGGTCCATGTCGGACATCAATATTACACCGTACATCGACATCCTTCTGGTGCTCCTTATTATTTTCATGGTTATTGTTCCGATCAAGCAGATGGATTTGGATGTTAAAGTGCCGCAGACATCGGGCGACACTGCTGGAGGCGTGCCCGACCCCAGTGTGATCGTCGTCTCCATCGATGAAGCGGCCAGAATAGTCGTCAATGGCGAAGATACGACCATCACAGGACTGGGGCCGAAACTTCGGGACATCTACAAGGTTCGCTCGAACAAGAACATGTTCATCAGCGCCAGCCCCAAGTTGATCTACGGCGATGTGGTAAAAATAATCGATATAGCCAAAGGCGCCGGAGTATTGGGCGATATCGGGCTGATGACAGAACAGATCCGTTAGGGAATTCGGACACTTAAATATATGGTTTGGAGGCCACAATGAGGGTTAACTGTAAGTGGCTGGCTGTGTTACTACTGCTGGCAGCTCTGCCCCTGTCCGGTTGCAGCTTCATGCAAATGTTGCGTGCGAGGAATTACTCCAATAAGGGGGTTAAAGCTTTTAGCGACCAGAAGTACGGCGCAGCCGCGCAGTTCTTCGAAAAAGCGCTTCAAGAGGACCCAACTTTTGAAGTCGCCCGCCTGTATCTTGCTACATCGTATATGTCTCAGTTCATTCCGGGATCCACCGATCCGAAGAGCGAAAAGATGGCGTATAAAGCTATCGAGACATTCGAACAAATTGCGAATAACTCCCAGAACGCAGAAAATAAAAAGAATGCGATGATAGCTATCGCCGGCCTTTACTATAACCTGAAAAGAGCCGATGATTCCAAAAAATGGTGCCACAAGGTTCTGGAATCCGATCCGAACTCCGCCGAGGCTTACTATCGCATTGCGGTCGTCAACTTCGATTTTTCTTATGAGAAAACAGGAGCTTCAGGGGAAAACGTTGAGTTTATGTCTCCTGAAGAAAAGACCAGCACCAAAGAGGCCATCGAGGAAGGGCTTCAATGCCTTTCCAAAGCGATTGAAATCCAGCCCGACTACACGGACGCCATGGAGTACCAGAACTATCTCTGGAGGGAAAAGGCCAAACTGGAGACGGACCAAAAAGTGAAAAACGAACTGATCCGCAAAGCGGATGAGCTGTCGTTGAAAGTCATAAAATTGCAGTTGAAAGCCAAGGAGGAAGCGGCAAAACGATCGAAGACGGCGGCTGCCAAGTGATCGGCCGCAAGAAGGAACGATAGCGGCTTCTGAAGTTACGGCAATAGAAAAAGGGGACGGGCATCCGTCCCCTTTTATTTTGTTCTGATGCGGATGATCGTTCCAACCGATTTTTAAATAATAACTTCTTTCAGAACGGCAGGACTGTTTCTATAATACTGCCGAGAATTTTAATTGCGATGATACGGTACGAAGACCTCGCAGAGAAAGTAGCGCGCTGCCACCCCGACGCTCCTATGGAATTGATTCAGCGCGGCTATGTGGTTTCAGCCAAATACCACAAGGGGCAGCTGCGCATGAACGGAGAGCCGTATCTGACTCACCCACTAGAAGTTGCGAACATCCTGGCCGAACTGAGATTGGATGCAACCGCAGTGACCGCGGGATTGCTCCACGATGTTCTGGAAGACACCCTGATATCGCCGGACGAACTCCGGAGGCAATTTGGCGATGAAGTCTTTCAGCTCGTAGACGGCGTCACCAAGATAGCGCAGGTCTATTTGACTTCGCGGCACCAGAAGCAGGCGGAAAATTTTCGCAAAATGCTGCTGGCGATGGTCAGCGACATCCGGGTGCTTTTCGTGAAGCTGGCCGACCGCCTGCATAACATGCGAACCCTGCAGTATCTGCCGCCGGACCGACGCGAGAGAATATCTCTCGAAACTTTGGAAATATATGCGCCGCTGGCGCACCGGCTGGGGATGGCGAAAATTCGAGGCGAGTTGGAAGATCTCGCCTTCAGCTTCCTGGACCCGGCGGCCTATCAGAACACCGTGGCACAGATCGAGGCGCGGCGATCGGTGAACCTTGATTTCATCCAGGAAGCCGAGCACATCATTTCCAAGGAACTGGCGGAGCACAATATACCGGCTCAGCTGGAAAGCCGCATCAAACGAATTTACGGCGTCTATACAAAGATGAAGCGACAGAAGATCGGCATCGACGAAGTGTTTGATTTTATTGCCATCCGCGTCATCACCGATACCGTTAAAAACTGCTACACGATTCTGGGAATCCTCCACAATCTATGGAGGCCGGTCCCCGGCCGCATCAAAGATTATATTGCCATTCCTCGCCCGAACTTATACCAGTCGCTGCATACGTCTGTCATCGGCCGGAACGGCCAGCCTTTCGAAATTCAGATCCGCACCCAGGACATGCACTGGATCGCCGAAGAGGGAATCGCCGCCCATTGGAAGTACAAGGAAGGAAAGCTGGGCGTCGTGGAAGGAGAGGAGCAGTTCCGATGGCTGCGGCAGCTTATAGAGTCCCAAAGCGAGATCAGCGATCCAAGGGAATTTATCAACAATCTCAAAGTCGACCTCTACCCGGACGAAGTCTACTGCTTCACGCCTAAGGGGGAAGTGATCACGCTGCCGCGGGAGGCGACTCCTATCGATTTTGCCTATGCCATTCATACGGAAGTGGGACATCATTGCATCGCCGCAAGAGTCAACAGCCGCCCGGTTCCGCTGCGGCATAAAATCAAGAATGGAGAAATCGTCGAGGTGATCACCTCCGCGGAAACGGTCCCCAGCCGTGATTGGCTTTCGATCGTCAAGACCGCGCGTGCACGGGGCAAAATCAAGCATTGGATCAACCAGCGCGAAAAAGAGGATGCATCGGAGCTTGGACGAAAACTGGTGGAAAAGGAAGCCCGCAAGTTCAAGACGACATGGAAGAAAGTGTTGGCGATGAAGGAATTGGACCGGATGCTCGCCCAGCATAGCCTGCAGAAGCCGGAAGACGTTTATGCCGCTGTCGGCTTCGGGAAACTGGCTCCCCGCCAGATCCTTTCGCCTCTTTTCCCGGATCAATCGCCCGCCCCCGAAACTCAGAAAAAAGCTTCGGCGATACCTTCCGCCGTCCGAAGAGTATTGGGCCGGGCAGATCCCACCATCACGGTAAAGGGCCAGGATGGCCTGCTTGTTTTCCGCGCCAAGTGCTGCAACCCGATAAGAGGAGATGAAATTGTCGGTTATATAACTCGGGGCAAGGGTATTTCGGTTCACACGACGACTTGTCCGAACCTCGCCAATTTCTTTGGTTCCGAACGCATGACGGAAGTGGAATGGGTGACCGCTCCTGATCAGGAACTCTTCAGCGTGAAGCTGATGATAATCGGGGAAGACAGGCAAGGGATTCTGGCTGAAATCACCTCTGCGATCTCCAATCTGAAGACAAATATTCGAGAGTCCCGTTCCACTTCCGATCACGAACTGGGGCAAGGCACAGTCGAGATCACGATGGACGTTTCCGATGTCAAACATCTTCAAAGGATCGTCCAGGAATTAAAAGCTATACGCGGCGTCCAGGAGGTTGAACGCGTTCACCAGATGCCGTAACGAGTTTTCAGCTGCAAGATCTTTCAGAAAACGGGAATTTCTCCGTTCTTATCCGTTCCATCCGCTTTTCAGCGGAAAACCGGGAGGCCGTTTGTGCAGAAATTTATCGAAACCGATCGGGCGCCCCGACCGATCGGGCCGTACTCTCAGGCTGTTTGCGCCAATGGTTTTATCTTCTTGTCCGGCCAAATACCGCTCGATCCGGAAACAGGACTGGTGGCGAACGGCGGGATAGAAGCCCAGACGCATCGAGTGATCAAGAATATTGCCGCGGTATTGGAAGCCGCCGGGGCCAATCTCGGCCGAGTCGTCAAAACCACGGTTTTTTTGGCGAATATGGATGATTTTCCGAGATTTAATGAAATTTATGCGGAGTATTTTGGGGAAACAAAGCCCGCTCGGGCTACAGTCCAGGCGACACGCCTTCCCAAGGATGTTTTACTTGAGATTGAGGCTGTCGCACTGGCCTAGATTGCTTTCTGGACTTTCCCGGATCTCAGACAGCGGGTGCAGATGCGAACGCGCTTTACGGCGCCCTTTTCCACAATCCGCACGCTTTGAAGATTGGGATAAAATTTCCGTGAACGGACATTATGGGCATGAGAAACGGTATGGCCGAATACCGGGCTTTTTGCGCATACATAACATTGCATTGGCATAATCAAACTCCATTCAGAGCGGCCAATGATATCAACCGCGCGCCTTGGAGTCAATACCGCTCAGCAGACAGTTTAAAAACGCCGTTGATTCTGCGGAATAAAATCTGAAATACATGAAGCCGGCGAAATCCGCGGCGTCTTGGCTATGTCAGGTCTTCGCCGCCGTCGATCTTGATAATGTTGCCCGTCATCCAGGCGGATTCGGATCGGCTGATCGCTACAAGAAAATCGGCAATGTCATCCGGGGTTGTGAGCCTTTTGCCGGGGTTGCATTCCAGGGCCTGCGCGAACATCCGCTCGCTGCCGGGAATCCGGCGGGCGGCCGGCGTGTCGGCGACGCCTGCCTGCAGGGCGTTCACAGAAATGCCGAAGGGGATTAATTCCACCGCCAGCTGGCGAACATGCGATTCCAGTGCGGCTTTGGCGGCCGAAACCGCGCCATAGGTCGGCCAAACCCGGCGGCCGCCGGCGCTCGTCATGGCAAAGATCGCGGCGCCCGGCCGGAGCAATCCCGCCGCGAACAGGTCCTGCGTCCAGTAGACAAGGCTATGGGCCATAACGTCTAAAGTCATGGCCATGTCGCCGGGCTTCAGCATAACTCCGTTTTCTGCAATGAACGGCTTTAAAGAGCCAAAGGCCAGCGAATGCAGAAACAGGCGAATGCCCTGGCCATTTTCGGCGAGGGAAATTTGCCTGCAAGCTTCAATGACTTCCGAACGCCGGGCCGGATCGGCTGCGTTGAGATTGAAAAAACGAGCCTTTCGGTTCATCGTTTGAATTTCCGAAGAGACTCTTTCGGCGTTTGCGGCTGTTGCTCTTCGATCCAGGTGAACTCCCGCAACATTAAATCCGATCCTTGCAAGAGCCAGGCTTGAAGCGGCGCCGAAACCGCTGGATGCGCCCAGGACCAAAGCCCATTTTGAATTGTTTGGGTCTGCCATTATCGCTCCCGATGGGAATTGAAAATTGACGATTTTATCCTGCTCTGCACGACCTTCAATCGTAAATCGTCAATCGTAAATCGTCAATCTGTGTGATAGGATTGGCACGTTGACGGACATGGCGAAACCTGCAGAGGGATGCAATTTTTCTTTGCTCATTCCTTCATTTCCCGGTTAGATACATTGAATAGATAAAACATCCGGAAGGAAAGTAAAAATGTCAGACGATCGAAACAGCAAGAACAAAGCGATTGACATGGCGCTGACGCAGATCGAGAAGCAGTTTGGGAAGGGATCCATCATGCGCCTGGGGGACCGCATCGACACCGCAGGGATTCAAGCCATTTCCACAGGATCGATTTCCTTCGATGCGGCGCTGGGGGTGGGCGGTTTTCCCAAAGGCCGCGTGGTGGAAATTTACGGGCCGGAATCCAGCGGCAAAACCACAATATCGCTGCACGCCATCGCCCAGGCGCAAAAAATGGGAGGTTCCGCCGCTTTTATCGATGCGGAACACGCGATGGATGCAGGTTACGCCAAAATGCTTGGGGTAAACACCGAAGAGCTGCTGGTTTCCCAGCCCGATAGCGGGGAGCAGGCCCTGGAGATTTCGGAGGTGCTGGTGCGCAGCGGCGCCATCGACATTCTGGTGGTGGATTCAGTCGCCGCTCTGGTTCCCAAGGCTGAATTGGAAGGGGAGATGGGCGATTCTCTCCCTGGTTTGCAGGCCAGGCTCATGTCGCAGGCTTTGCGCAAATTGACGGCGATTGTGTCAAAATCCAATACCTGCATGGTTTTTATCAACCAGATCCGGGAAAAGATCGGAGTCATGTTCGGCAATCCCGAGACTACCACCGGAGGCCGGGCGCTGAAATTCTATTCGTCCATCCGGGTCGACATCCGCCGAATCGCTGCCATCAAAGAGGGCGATCAAGTGATCGGAAGCAGAACGCGCGTAAAGATCGTCAAGAACAAATGCGCGCCGCCTTTCCGGGAAGCCGAGTTCGACATCATCTACAACCAGGGCATTTCCTATGAAGGCGATCTTGTGGATTTGTCCGTGGACAAGAAGCTGATTGAAAAGAGCGGCGCATGGTATTCCTATAAAGGAGAGCGGCTTGGACAGGGCCGTGACAACGCCAAGCTGTTCCTCCGAGAGCATCCGGAAATCGCCAGCGCTTTGGATGCGAAATTGAGAGAAATGCTTGCTTTAGTCAAGCCCGTCGCAGCTTCCACGGATAAAAGCAAAAGCACTTAGCGGATTCTCCGTTGCAGCGGGAAACGGAGAACGGAAAACCTGAAGGATAAGAAATGGCGACGATTGCTGAAAAGATATTTAAGGCTCATTTGCGGGACGAACCTTTCCCGGGAACAAAAGTCCTGTCGCTCGACCTCGTGCTCTGCCATGAAATCACCACTCCCATGGCCATTGCGGATCTGATGGCGCGCGGGAAAGACCGGGTGTTCAACAAGAATAAAATAAAGGCGGTCATCGATCATGTCACCCCTGCAAAAGACAGCAAAACCGCCTTGCAGGGAAAAATCCTCCGGGATTGGGCGCACCGCCACGGCATCAAAGACTTCTTCGATATCGGGGCGAATGGCGTTTGTCACGCTATTTTTCCCGAAAAAGGTTTCATTCGTCCCGGCTATACCGTCATTATGGGAGACAGCCATACCTGTACGCATGGCGCGTTCGGAGCTTTTGCGGCCGGAGTGGGAACCACCGATCTGGAGGTTGGGATTCTGAAAGGGGTTTGCGCATTCCGCCAGCCGGAGAGCATTAAAGTGACGATAACCGGCAGATTGCAAAAGGGCGTTTATGCCAAAGACGTCATCCTCGATGCGATTCGCCAGCTGACTGTAAACGGCGCAACCGATTGCGTGATCGAGTTTCACGGAAATGTCGTGAAGGCAATGAGTATGGAAGAGCGGATGACGCTGAGCAATATGGCGATAGAAGCCGGCGGGACTTCCGGCATTTGCATGCCCGATGAGGTTACGGTCGATTATTTGTGGCCTTTTATTAAAAAGCAATATGGCAACAGCCGAAAGAAAGCGCTTGTCGATTTCAGCCGTTGGCATTCCAACGCCGATGCGGCTTATAAAAAAGAAATCATGGTAGATGCAGGCCGGCTCGAACCGGTCGCGACCTTCGGATTTAAGCCGGACCAGGTGAAAAAGCTTAAAGATATGAAGAAAGTTAAAATCGATCAGGTTTATATCGGCAGCTGCACCAACGGGAGAATTTCTGACCTCCGTGAAGCGGCCAAGATCGTTAAGGGGCGTCCCCTGGCCAAAGGCGTGCGGGGCATCCTTTCGCCGGCGACTCCCGAAGTTTACCGGATGGCTCTGAAGGAGGGATTGATAAAGATTTTCATGGATGCAGGCTATTGCGTCACGAATCCGACGTGCGGCGCCTGTCTCGGAATGTCCAACGGAGTGCTTGCGGAAGGGGAGGTTTGCGCTTCCACGACCAATCGCAATTTTAACGGACGCATGGGCAAAGGGGGCATGGTTCATCTCATGAGCCCCGCAGCGGCAGCCGCGAGCGGCATCGCCGGCCGCCTGGCGGATCCGAGAGACTTCTTCCGCAAGAGAAATTCATAAGGGGTGAACAGAGGCTCTATGACCAGAACATTTGCGGGACCGGTATTGTTCCTGGACAGGTCGGACGTCAATACCGATGAGATCATTCCGGCGAAATATCTGACCGAAATAGACAAAGAAGCGTTGAAACCGCACCTGCTGGAAGACTTGAAACTGGAGGGGTTCGACCGGCGCGGCGATGAGTTTGGGGACGCGCGTGTGATCGTTGCCAGAAAAAACTTCGGTTGCGGCTCGTCTCGCGAACACGCGCCCTGGGCTTTGGAAGTGAACGGAATCCACGCGGTCGTCGCCGAGAATTTTGCACGGATTTTTCGCCAGAACATGTTCAACGGAGGAATGCTCGCAATCGAGCTGGATGCGCAGACCATCGACTCCATTTTTGATTTACGCAAACACGGGAAGGTGGAATGCGCCGTCAACATGGCGGACAAGACTTTGAAATTCCACTCCGCGGAAGGCGAAAATTTGTCGATCCCGTTCGCCCTCATGGAATTCGATGAAACGCTTGTGAATGCCGGCGGATGGGTGGATTTCGCCGATAGGAGATACTAGCCTGCAGTTGACCTGCTTTATTGATGAACGGTTGTAGCGGCGCGGCGGCAGGACATGGATGCCGGGCGCAGCCGGCGCGACTCGAGGGCGTCGAAAGCTTTCTCGACAGTGCGTCGGGGCGCGCCCGATGGAGCGCAAAGCCGCAGCAATGCCCGGATCCGCCGCCGCAACAGAAGCTTTATTGAGCAATGAGGTTCAACAGCTTGCGAGCGCTCGGCATAGCCGCTGATTCAAGGCGGCGGCTGCCGGCGCCATCGCGAGAATCTGCCCGGCGTCCTGGGATTTGAGGAAATCCTGAATTTTCCGTTTCAAATATCGAAATGCATGGATGAATCATGCTTCATGGCATAGAATAGGTATTCGCCGGAGCCGGACAGGCAATCGCGGCCTCTCGGGGCCGAGGAAAGTCCGAACTCCACAGGGCAGTGTGCCTCGTAACGCGAGGGAGG
>CAZXSV010000075.1:0-23389 GCA_964642735.1 uncultured Acidobacteriota bacterium | reverse complement strand
GGTTATTGCGGATAATCCTTAACTCAGGACTCATAAATCATAATTCCTAGTTCATCAATCCCGCCCTGCGTTTCCCCGCGCAATCTTAAACTGGAGGAGTCATGGCGTATCGAGTTTCCGCCGATATCGGCGGGCTTGAATTTGCAATAGAAATGGGAAAGGTCGCAAAACAGGCCGATGGAGCTGCATTCGTAAGTTATGGAGACACCGTCGTTCTGGTGACCGCATGCGCGCTTCAAGAGGCCAAGGAAGGGCAGGACTTTTTCCCTCTCACGGTGGATTACCGTGAAAACACCTATGCCGCCGGCAAGATCCCTGGGGGATTTTTCAAACGTGAAGGAAGGCCGACAGAAAAGGAAGTTCTGACGTCCAGGTTGATCGACAGGCCGATGCGGCCGCTTTTTCCGGAAGGCTTCAGCTGCGAAACGCAAATTATCGCGCTGGTTTTGTCCGCCGACAAAGAAAACGATCCGGACGTCATGGGGATCACGGGCGCTTCGGCCGCCGCTTATTGCTCGCCGATTCCTTTTTACAATCCCATCGGCGCTGTGCGCGTCGGCTGGATGGACGGTCAATTTGTCGTCAACCCCCCCATTTCAAAACTCAAGGACAGCAGCCTGAACCTGACGGTGGCCGGGACCGAAGACGCCATCGTGATGGTCGAAGCCGGCGCCAACGAAATGTCGGAAGAGACGATGGTGGAAGCTCTGGATTTCGCCCACGGCATCATTCGGAAATTGATCGGGCTTCAGAAAGACCTTTACAGTCAGATTCAGCCTGTCAAACGCGAATATGTGAAGCCTGCGCTTGACGCGGTTGAAGTGGCGCGTATCGAGAAGGAATATTCTCAAAAAATCTCGGATGCGCTTCATATCAAAGGCAAGCTGGAGAGCAACGCCCGGCTCAAGCTTGTCAAGGAAGAAATTGTCCAGGCGATTCCAGAGGAAGACGAGGCTCGCCGGGACCAGGCGGAAAAGATTTACCACCACGTGATGGAAAAAATCTTTCGCCGCGAAATACTGCAAGAAAAGCGCCGTCCGGACGGGCGGTCGTTCAAAGAGATCCGTGAAATCAGCGCGGATGTCTCTCTTCTTCCCAGGACGCACGGATCCGCGCTGTTTACCCGCGGCGAGACCCAGGCCTTGGTGACTGCCACGCTTGGAACTGCGGACGACGAACAGCGCATGGACACTCTGGAGGGAGAATCTTTCAAGAGATTCATGCTGCACTACAACTTCCCTCCGTTCAGCGTTGGAGAAGTGAAATTCCTGCGCGGTCCCGGCAGAAGGGAAATCGGACATGGGGCCCTGGCGGAAAGAAGCATCCTGCCGATCATGCCTTCGGAAGAAGCGTTCCCTTACACGGTCCGGGTGGTTTCCGACATCATGGAGAGCAACGGGTCGTCTTCGATGGCCACAGTCTGCGGAGGGATCCTCGCCCTGATGGATGCGGGGGTTCCGATCAAAGCTCCGGTGGCCGGCGTGGCTATGGGCCTGGTGAAAGAAGCGGACTCCTACGCCATCCTGACCGACATCGCCGGCGCCGAGGATCATTATGGCGACATGGATTTTAAGGTCGCCGGAACCGAAAAGGGCATCACCGGGCTTCAGATGGATATCAAGATCGGCGGCATCGACAAAAATATCATGGCTGAAGCTCTGGCTCAGGCCAGAGAGGGAAGGCTGTTCATCCTCAATAAAATGAAGGAATGCCTCCAGGCTTCCCGTTCGGAGATCTCTCCCTACGCTCCGCGGATCATCACTATCCAGATTCCGAAGGATAAAATCGGCGGCGTCATCGGGACAGGAGGCAAGATCATCCGGGGCATCATCGAGCAGACCGGAGTCAAGATCGATATCGAGGACGACGGAAAGGTCAACATCGCCTCAACCGACACTGATTCCGCCCAGCGGGCGATTCGAATGATCGAAGACCTGGTCATGGAAGCGGAGGTCGGGAAGACTTATCTTGGCACGGTGACCCGGCTGGTGGACTTCGGCGCCTTTGTCGAGATATTTCCCGGAACCGAAGGATTGCTTCATATTTCCGAAGTCGCCGATTTTCGTGTGGAGGATATCAATTCCGAACTGAAGGTCGGCGATCAGATCCCCGTCAAGGTGATCAGCATCGAGCCTCCGAACAAGATCCGGTTGAGCCGCAAGGCCGTTTTGCGGGAACAGGCGGGCCTTCCTCCGCAGGAGCCTGCGCCCAGAACGCCCAGGCACTCGGACCGGGACCGGAGGCCGGGTCCGCGCAATTTCGACCGCGACCGGGATCGTTCACGCCCCCGCGGGGACCGCGGCGGCCACAACAGGCGTAATTACTAGACAGCCAGGGAGATCACAGGGACCGCAAAACAGATTTGTAATTTATCTGAGTTCTCTGTGATCTCCGAGGCGGAGTCTGCTTTCGGGCCCGCACAAAAATATGACTCCACAAAAGATGCTGGAGCTGCTTCAGAAAGTCCGGGAAGGCGCGGTTACGCCGGAAGAAGGTCTCGAAAAGCTGAAGCACCTGCCTTTTGAAGACTTGGGATACGCGCGTGTGGATCATCACCGCGCTCTGCGCCAGGGATTCCCCGAAGTTGTTTTTGCCCCCGGGAAGAAGCCGGAGCAGATTGTCGGAATCGTCCAAAGCCTGCTTCGCCAAAAATCCAATGTCCTGGTCACGCGCTCCGATCTTTCGACCTATCGGAAAGTCCGGCGGATCGCGCCGAAGGCGCAGTTTCACGCACTCGCCCGGGCAATTGCCATCGTTCAGGACTCCAAGGTTTACGGGGAAGGGATCATTTATGTGGTCTGCGCCGGCACATCCGACATCCCTGTTGCGGAAGAAGCCGCTCTGACGGCGCGACTGATGGGCAATTCGGTCGAAACCGCCTTCGATGTGGGAGTTGCGGGAATCCACCGATTGTTGAATATCCGGGAGGCGCTGACTCGCGCCAGAGTTGTCATTGTCGTCGCCGGCATGGAAGGGGCTCTGGCAAGCGTTGTCGGAGGATTGCTCAGCGTTCCCGTGATCGCCGTCCCGACGAGCATCGGCTATGGCAGCTCCTTTGGAGGCCTCTCCTCTCTGCTTGCCATGCTTAACAGCTGCTCCTCCAATGTCGTGGTGGTCAATATCGACAACGGTTTCGGCGCCGGCTATGTCGCCAGTTTGATAAACCGCAGCCGGAAGCTGCAAGCCTGATTTTCTGTTTGCTCGACCATTTCAAGGGTTGTTTTGAGTTCTCCAAAAGCAAATATTTGACTCCCTCTGCATTCAGAATATTCTGGCTTCTGGCATCCGGCTTCTGAAGCATGTAAAATGAAAACGCTCCGAACAATTTTTTGACGGCTTGCCCTTATGCCTTTTTACAGCGACGCTATCGTGGATGAGGTGCGAAACTCGGTGAATATCGTTTCCATCGTGTCCGAATATGTGGCGCTTAAAAAGCGCGGCAGGAATCACGTAGCCCGTTGCCCGTTTCACAACGAGAAAACCCCTTCCTTCAACGTCAGTGAAGAAAAGCAGATTTTCATGTGTTTCGGCTGCGGCGTGGGCGGCGACGTATTCAAATTCATCATGCAGGCGGAAAGCCTGTCTTTCCCCGAAGCGATCCGCTTTATCGCCGACCGCCGGGGAATAGCTTTGCCGGAATCGTCTGTTCCGAGCGCGGCCGCGGCGGGATCCAATGCGGACGTTTTGCGCAAAGTTATGGCGGAAGCGGCTCGTTTTTATCACCGCTCGCTGCTTGATTCCGGTGAAGGCCAGCCGGCGCTGCAATATCTTCGGGACAGGGGCGTCGAGCGCGAGACGATCGCCCGATTTCAAATCGGATACGCTCCCTCGGGCAGTGAAATCCTGATCCGGGAGATGAAAAGCAAGGGATTTGGCCTCCAGGAGCTTGAGGATTGCGGACTGATCAAGCATTCGGAGGACGGCAGCCGCCGGTACGACGCTTTCCGAGGTCGGATAATGTTCCCCATCTCCGATGTGCAGGGGCGGATCGTCGCTTTCGGCGGGCGGGCGATGGGAGACCGGCCTCCGAAGTATTTGAATTCTCCCGAGACCCGGCTTTATAATAAGAGTCGAAACTTATTTGGTCTGAGCTTCTCCCGGGAGGCTGTCAAAGCGCAGGATCAAGCTATCCTGGTCGAGGGATACATGGATTTTATCATCCCCTTCCAGTATGGGGTGCAAAACGTGGTCGCCTCGCTGGGAACAAGTCTTACGCCGCAACAAGTGGAGCTGCTGGGACGTTATACTCGCGAGGTAGTCGTCAGCTATGATCCGGATTCGGCAGGCGTCGCGGCGACTCAGAGATCGCTGGACCTTTTTCTGGAAGGAGATTTTCGGGTAAGGGTGCTGCAACTCCCGGCAGGGCAGGACCCGGATGTTTTTGTGCGCAATGCGGGGCCGGAAGAATACCGGCGCCGGGCGCAGGATTCCATCCCCTACCTGGAATTTGTGCTCGAGGAGGCTGTTCGGAAACAGGGTTCGTTGGACGATCCCAAAAAAAAGGTTCAGGCGATGAATGCAGTCCTGCCCTATCTGGCGAGGCTGCCGAACGCGGTGGAGCGATCGGACTACGCGTTCAAATTCGCCCGTCGGCTTCGGATCGACGACCAGCAGATGCTGGCGGAATTGAAGCGGGCTGCGCAACAGAAGAAGATGCAGTTGCCCGAGGGAACCGCCGCCTCCGCATCCGTCATGAAATTCGCCGAGAAAAGGCTCCTGCAATTGCTTTTGAACAATGTCGAGCTGCAGCGGCAGATCCTGCCCCTGTGCTCCATGCAGGATTTCGAGGGGCTGGCGGCCTGCAGATTGTTCTCTCTATTGTTGGAGGGATTTGCGGACCGCCGGATCGGCGACTTTGAAAGCTTGCATCGCCGGCTGGCGGGAGAGCCGGAACAGGCTCTGCTGGCGCAACTGCAAATGGAGGAAGTGCCCGAGAGCCCTTCCCGAGAGACTGCCGAGAGCTTTTTAAACGCTCTGAAAGCAATAAGGCTGGCTTCTTATAAGCGGAAAATCCTGGCCAAAATCGCCGAAGCAGCGGAACGGAATGACGACGAGCTGCTGAACCAGCTCATCGAGCAGCGTGTTTTGGTTGATCGAGAATTAGTCAGCCTATCCAGGAAATAGCAGGAAAGGAGACATCGGTCTTGTCTATCGAAGAAAAATACGACGAAGTAAAAGAGCTCATCCTTATGGGCAAGGAGCGCGGGTACCTGTTATACGACGAAGTGAACGACCTCCTGCCCGAAGGCATCTGCTCTTCCGATGAGCTGGACAGCATTTTTTCCCTTTTTGGGTCGGCCGGGATTG
This sequence comes from uncultured Acidobacteriota bacterium, assembly GCA_964642735.1. Lineage (GTDB taxonomy): Bacteria > Acidobacteriota > UBA6911 > UBA6911 > UBA6911 > UBA6911. The sequence continues at coordinate 18,082 of CAZXSV010000075.1, read as the reverse complement.
AAGTCATCGACACCGAACAGAAGTTTCAGGACGACAGCAAGCGGGACGACAAGAGAGAAGAGGGGGCCGGAGAAGAGAGCGAGTTCGACTTCGGCGCCCTGAACCTGGACAAGACCAACGACCCTGTTCGTCTTTATCTGAGGGAGATGGGCACCGTCCCGCTGCTCAGTCGCGAAGGCGAAGTGGAAATAGCCAAGCGCGTGGAACACGGTCAGCGGGTCATTCTGAAGGCGCTTTCCCGGTCGCCCATCATCGTGCGGGAAATTCTCAATATCGGAGACCAGCTCAAAAAAAAGCAGCTGTCGATTCGCGAAGTCGTGTCTTTCAACGAAGACGAAGTGACCGATGAAAAGCTGGAAGAGAAAGCCTGCGCCGTCATCGAAGTCATCGAGAGCATCCGCAAGCATGAAAAATCCGCCCACCGGATCCGTTTGAAACTGGGTCGATGCCGCAAAGGCTCCCGGCTGTACAAAAAACATCTGTCGATGCTGGCGCGCTATCGCATCCCGATCGCCTGGAAAGTCCGAGCCCTGGAGTTCAGCAACGTCCAGCATGACAAGCTCATCGGCCTCATTAAAAATACCGTCGACAAGGTCGTCAGCCTGGAGCGTGAAGTTAACAAATTGAACAAGAGCCTTGAAAGCCCGCGCAAGCTTGAGGATTCCAAGGGCGTTAAGAAGAGAGTGAAGCTGCTCGGAGACGAGCTGAAAAAGATCGAAGAGGATGCGCTTGCCAGCGTTCCCGAACTCAAGCGCACCCTTGCGACCATTCGATCGGGGGAACTGGAGGCCGACATTGCGAAAAAGGAGCTGGTGGAAGCCAACCTGCGGCTCGTCGTGTCCATCGCGAAGAAATACACCAATCGAGGGCTGCAGTTTTTGGATTTGATTCAGGAAGGCAACATCGGGCTTATGAAGGCGGTCGACAAATTCGAATATCGCCGCGGCTACAAGTTTTCAACCTACGCCACCTGGTGGATCCGGCAGGCTATCACGCGCGCGATCGCCGACCAGGCCCGAACCATCCGAATCCCCGTGCACATGATCGAGACCATCAACAAGCTTATCCGCACTTCGCGCAGCCTCGTCCAGGAATATGGACGCGAGCCCACCAGCGATGAAATAGCAAAGAAAATGGATTTTCCGGTCAGCAAAGTGCGCAAGATTCTGAAAATCGCCCAGGAGCCCATCAGCCTTGAAACGCCGATCGGCGAGGAGGAAGACAGCCATCTCGGAGATTTTATCGAAGACCGCGGCGTCATCTCGCCCGCTGAAGCCGTCATCAACATCAATCTCAAGGAGCAGACGGAATCTGTTCTGAAAACCTTGACCCCGCGCGAGGAGCAGGTGATCAAAATGCGATTCGGGCTGGGGGACGGCAGCGAGCACACGCTCGAAGAAGTGGGGCAGCGGTTTTCCGTCACCCGCGAGAGGATTCGACAGATCGAGGCGAAAGCTCTTCGAAAACTGCGGCACCCGTCGCGCAGCCGCATGCTGATGGCCTTCCTCGAAGGATCGGTCGTCCGGGACTAAGCATTTGCGAACGCGCCTATCAAGAACAAAAACGGTGGAATCCGTGTCATTTTTGTTTCACCCATCTACCGGAAATATAACTTGGCTTCTCGAATTGAGATAGGATTGAAACGGGGCGTCCTCGACGCCCGGGGACGGTCCGTTGTCGATAAAACCCGCCGTTTTCTTCGCCTTCCGGTCGAATCCTGCCGGACCCGGGACGTATATAAGGTCGATATTGAGCTTTCGTCCAGGGAATTGCGCGAAGTGAAAAAGGCCTTCACCGACCCGGTTATAGCGCGGGCGGCGCTGGGCCGGCTAGCCGCCTCCGGATTCCATTGGATGGTTGAAGTCGGATTCAAGCCGGGCGTCACCGACAATGTGGGATCCACGGCGCGCGCCCTCGTAGAGGACATGCTTGGCCGCCCGCTGGCGTTGCAGGAATCCGTCTACACCTCCATCCAGCACTTTATCCGGGGCGCCGGCCTTTCCCGTCAGGACGTTGAAAGAATCGCCCGCGATTTGCTGGCGAACCCGCTGATCCATACGATACAGATATTTTCCTCCGAAGAATGGGCGGCCGCTCCTTTCGATGAGAATGTGCCCGCGGTCAGGGACAAAGCGGACCTCCGGGTGGGTTCGTACGATCTGAGCGGGCCGGATCAGGAGTTGACGCGGATCAGCAGCGAGGGAATTCTCTCGCTGAGCCTCGAAGAAATGCACGCGATCCGGGATTATTTCAACGACGAGCCGGTGAAGAAATCCCGCCTGGCGCTCGGACTGCCGGAGCAACCGACCGACGTGGAACTGGAATGCATCGCCCAGACCTGGTCGGAACACTGCAAACACAAAATTTTCGCCGGGCGAGTGCATTACGTGGACGAGTTCGGGCGCGAGGAATGCATCGACTCGCTTTTCAAAACATACATTCGAGCGGCCACCGAAAAGATCGGGAAAGAAATAGACTGGCTGGTGTCGGTGTTCAGCGACAATGCCGGGATCATTCGCTTTAACGAGCGCTACGATATCGCCTGCAAGGTGGAGACGCACAACTCCCCGTCGGCGCTCGATCCGTACGGCGGCGCCATTACCGGCATCGTCGGAGTCAACCGGGATCCCATGGGGACCGGCATGGGTTGCGAGATGCTCTGCAACGTATGGGGCTACTGCCTCGGATCGCCCTTTTACGACGGCGATCTGCCGGAAGGCCTGATGCATCCCAGCCGCATCCGCGACGGCGTCCACCAGGGCGTCATCGATGGAGGCAATCAAAGCGGAATCCCGTGGGCGCGGGGATTCGAACGATTCGACGAACGATACATCGGCAAGCCGCTCGTCTATTGCGGAACCGTGGGCCGCATTCCTCATTTGCTGCAGGGCCGCCCTTCCGGCCGCAAGGAGATTTTCGCAGGCGACGTCATCGTCATGTGCGGCGGCCGAATCGGCAAAGACGGCATTCACGGCGCCACTTTTTCCTCAGAAGAATTGCGCAAGGAGTCCCCTGCGCAGGCCGTACAGATCGGCGATCCGATCACTCAAAGGAAAATGTATGAATTCCTCGTGGAAGCGCGCGATCTGGGATTGTACCGGGCGATTACGGACAACGGCGCCGGAGGATTGAGCTCTTCCATCGGCGAAATGAGCCGGCTGAGCGGCGGCGCGGACCTGGATTTGGCAAAGGCGCCCCTGAAATACGAAGGGCTCCAGCCCTGGGAGATCTTTCTTTCCGAGGCGCAGGAACGGATGTCGCTGGCCGTGCCGCCGGATAAGCTCGATGAATTGCTGGCGCTCGCAGTTCGGCGCGACGTGGAAGCCACCGGGCTCGGAAATTTCACCGACAGCGGCGCGCTGGTTGTGCGCTATGGAGACCGAGTCGTCGCCCGGATCGATCTCGATTTCCTGCACGACGGCGGTCCGCGCATGATTCTGGAGGCGCGCTGGCAGCCGCCGCAAATTTCTTCGCCAAAAGCGCTCCGCAAGGGGTCGCGCAACCGGGCGCTGCTCGATCTGCTCGGGTCGCTGAACATTTGTTCGCGTGAATTCAGGTCCCGGCAGTATGACGGGGAAGTCAAGGGTTTGAGCGTCGTCAAGCCTTTTGTCGGGGTGAACAGCGATGTCCCGAGCGACGCTACGATCATGCTGGTGGAGCATGGCTGTCGAGAAGGCATTGTACTGGCGGAAGGAATCAATCCTTTTTATTCCGACCTGGATGCGTACTGCATGATGGCGAGCGTCGTCGATGAGGCGGTGCGCCGAGTCGTCAGCGTCGGCGGGCGGATGGATCGGATCGCGGGCCTGGACAACTTCTGCTGGCCCGATCCCGTGCTGTCGGAAAAAACGCCTGACGGCCCTTATAAAATGGCCCAGCTGGTCCGGGCCAACAAGGCTCTTTACGACATTACGACCGCCTACCGCGTGCCGCTGATCTCCGGCAAGGACAGCATGAAGAATGATTCGGTCCGGGGCGGGCGGAAGATTTCCATTCCGCCGACGGCGCTCTTTTCGGCTGTTGGAAAAATCGACGATATCGGGAGAGCCGTGACGATGTATTTCAAAAACCCCGGCGACGGCATCTATGTCGTCGGCGATACCAGGAACGAGCTGGGCGCTTCGGAGTTTTTCCGGCTTCTGGCGCGAAAGCAGGGGGCGCCGGAATCCATTGGAGGAGAAGTCCCGAAACTCGATATAGAAAACGCTCTTGCGATCTATCGCGCGATGAGCGAGGCGATTTCGAGAGGGTTGCTCCGTTCTTCCCACACTCCCTCCTTGGGAGGTCTTGCCGCGGCTTTTTCTCTGGCCGCTATCGGCGGCGACCTCGGGGCGGAACTTGATTTGTCGCTGCTGCGCTGCGAAGGTCTGCTCGATGACGACGCCAGGCTTTTTTCAGAGTCCAACAGCCGCTTTGTTGCAACCTGCGCGCCCGAAAACGCGGCGGCGGTTGAGGCGCTCTTTCGGGATTTGCCCTGCGCGCGAATTGGAGAAGTGACGGCTGAACGGCGCCTGCGCATCGACGGCGAAGGCGGGCGCAGAGTTGTCGATATTGAGGTGGAAGCGCTTCGGCGCGCTTTTAAGGAAACGCTCGATGGCGTCTAACGTTCCAGTGCTTGTCATTGCCGGATACGGACTCAATTGCGAAGCCGAGTCGAAGTACGCCTGGGAGCTTGCCGGGGCCCAGCCGGCGCTGGTCCATTTTAACGACCTGCTGGCCCGGCCTTCCATGCTGCAGGATTTTGCGGCGCTGATGTTTATCGGCGGATTCAGCTACGGCGATCACATGACCTCCGGGCACGTATTCGCGCTGCGAACCCGGCATCGAATGAGCGGCGCTTTGGAGCAATTCATCAAAGACGGCAAGCTGATCCTGGGCGTCTGCAACGGTTTCCAGATCATGGTCAAGATTGGCCTGCTGCCGGGATTGGACGGCGATTATTTCAGCCAGAAGCTGTCGATCATGCAGAACGATTGCGGGATATTTCAAAATCGTTGGGTCCGGCTGCGTTTCGAAGAAAATACAAAATGTGTATTTACCCGCGGGCTGACTTCGCTTTCGCTGCCGGTGCGCCATGGCGAGGGCAAAGTTTTTGCGCTGGACAAAAAACTGCTGCAGCGAATCGAAGCGGAAAGCTGCGTCCCATGCCGGTATTCGGATCCGGCGACGGGAGAGCCGACCCGAAAATATCCGGACAATCCCAACGGTTCATTGAATGCGATCGCCGGCATTTGCGATCCTTCCGGTCGCATTTTCGGATTGATGCCGCATCCCGAAGCCTATCTCTATCCCGAAAACCACCCGCAATGGGAAGTGCAGAAGCAGCGCGGCGCCCTGCCCGAACAAGGCTTGGGGCTTGCTTTCTTCCGCAACGCCGTCGAATACTTGAAATAGCCATCAGCCGTCCGCTTTCAGATGTCAGCTGACAGGCAGTTCTTTTATGACTGCTGAGGGCCGTCAGCCGATTTTCACATTTTCCTCAACGTTTTTAGGGATTGCTGCGTCTTTTACATTGTGAATGCAGGATTGAACGTGCTGATAAAGGAAGAACCTCTGGCGGATATCGTCGAACGCGCCCGATCCGGCTGCCGCGATGCATTCGACGATCTTATTATGCGCTTCGAGGAAAAGGTTATAAAAACGGCGCTCTTCCTGGTTCGCAATATGGACGACGCTCAGGACGTCGCGCAGGAAGTCTACGTCAGGATCTTCCGAAGCATTCGCGATTGCAGGGACGTCGGCAGGATCGAGCATTGGGTTTACCGGATTACCGTGAACGCCGCTCGGGACTTTCAGCGGCGGAAGCGGTTTTTTCTGCCTTTGACGAAGATGATCCAAGGCGCAGGTCTTCGCGATCCCGTGCTCCGGAAGGAAATCCGGAATCGGCTGACGGAGGCGCTCGGCCTGTTGACTTTCAACGAAAAGGCCGCTTTCATTTTTAAGGTCCTGGAAGAAATGGGAACGGCTGAAGTGGCGGAGATCCTTGGATGCAGCGAAACGACGGTGCGCTCTCATCTGCATAACGCCAGGAAGAAGCTGCAAAAGCATTTTCGCGATTTCGGCGAGGTTTTATGGACAGATTAAGGCGGGAATGGAAGGAAACGCAAATACCGGAAGCAATCAAGCTGCAAGCGAGGAATATGGCCTGGGCGAAAATGCAGCGATCGCACGGCGGCAGGAGAATTTTCGTTTGGGCTGCGGCAGCAACAACGATAGTTGCGGTTGCATTTCTGACATGGCTTTGGAGCGGCCGCGAAACGAGCATTGAACAGGTTTCGCCGATTGCGCCTCAAAATGCTTCGCGCCCTGCCGTGGCTGCCGATCAAACAACCAAACTGCTTATCGAAACCGCTCCGGAGCGAAAGCCCAAGCCGGTTAAAAGGCAATCTGCGCCTGCACAAGCAAGTGCGTCGGTTAAAGAGCCTGAACGCATAGTTTTAAATTTTACACTGCCTGAATCGGGCGCCCGAATGATCTGGATCATGGATTCCAGATTTCAATTGGAGGGAGATGATCAATGATCAGGAAAACATTTTGCGTTTTGATAATTTTATTTTTAGTCGCTGCGCCTGTCATGGCGCAGCAAAAAGAGGGTGTTGCACCCAAGATTTACGAAATCAAACATCGAGAACCAAACGATATAGCCGGGCTCTTGACATCCATGGATATGGGATTAGGATCCGTATCCATCAATCCTGCTTTTAATACGATAACGGTTCGAACCAACGAACAGGGCCATGCTGCTGTCGCGGACCTGATCCGGAAATATGACGTTCCTCTCAGGACCATTGAATTCCAGTTCTTCCTGATTCAAGCGAACGCGACGGGTGAAGGTCTGAAGAACGGGCTGCCGGAGAAGGTGCAAAAGGCATTGAAGGAGATTGCTTCATTAACACGCTACAAAGGATTTGAAATTATAGACGCCCCCTTCCTCCGCACTCAGGAGGACCCAATCCGCAACCGGCGACCCGTTGGAATAAAGGGGAAGGGCATATACAACTATACGATATCGATTGCCGATGCTTTAATAAACACGGAGGAGAATAAGCGCCTGATCAGGATAGGAGGCTTCAACATCACATTCACCCGGCCGTTCGGCGATGAATCCCTTGTGACTGAAGTCAATCCTTCGGGAGGCCCCGGCGTCAAAAAAGTGAATTTGAGCGTTGTGGCGGAATTGTCCACGCCCTTCAGCATCGCCGAGGGAGAAATTGTCGTCCTCGGGGCTTCTCAGGTTGAAAGCAAACAGCTCGGACCGGCCATCATCACCATCGTCACCGCTAAAATTTTATAAAATGATTTATGAACCGCGAACCGCACGAAAATATATTTCGTGTGGTTCGCGGTTGATTAAATCCGGCCTATTTCGTTTTCAACCGGAGAACTGTCACCGAAAGGGCCGGGATCGTATGGGAAAACCGGGTCCCGGCGTTGGCGATGGCCAAAGGCTTGGGCGCCGCCTTGACCGGTTCGGCGACGGAGTTCATATCGCCGACTGCGCCTGAAAGCACTTCGCCGGACGCTTTGCGGGCGATTTTCGATGCGCCCCTGATCTCGATGTTGAGCGGCTGCGGCGCAGCTTGCACATTGACAAGTTTGAGAATAATGTCGCCTGTGGCGGTGTCGCGCGTAGCGCTGCAGTAAAGGCCGTCGAATGGTCCGGCCGGACCTCTTCCGCCTCCGGGCGCCGGCGCACCGGCCGGCAGCGGCGCCTGAGGGATTTCCGTCGCGGAAAGCTGAGGCAGCGGATCAAACTTCGCAGGCAGCACGACGTCGCCGCGGTTGTTGGAATACATTTTCTGTACGTAATACGCGGGCGATCCGAAACTTGTCAGCCCGTCATATCCGATCAGGTTCACCTGCCACTGGCGGCCTCCGGGATTCACATTGACGAGCAGCGGCGCATAGGCGTTCATGACGATCACGTCGGCGTTGCGTTCAAGTCCCGAGAGCCAGGCGGCGTCTCCCAGGGCGAAACCCATGTGCCCCGTATCGCCGCTGCCGGGATTGTTGGTCGCCCATTCGCCAACGAAGATCTTAATTCCGGCGCGGTCGTAATTGTCGTAGTAATGAGCCTGAGCGAGCGATGTGGCGATGTTGACATAGAAATGGTCGTCCAGCAGGTCCGGCGTGCGGCCATGGTCGTATTTGTCTCTCGATCGCAGGCTCGAGATGACCTGCAGGTGCGGGTATTTGGATTTGATGGCGTCGTAGAACATGGCAAAGCGGCCGGCGTAGTCGCGCAGGCCGTTGTTAAGCCAGTCTTCGTTGCCGATTTCGACGTAGCGAAGCTTGAACGGCGCCGGATGGCCGTCTTTCGCCCGGCGGGCGCCCCATGTTGTCGATACGTCGCCGGTGATATATTCAATCTCTTCCAACGCTTCCTGCACGAAGGGCTTGAGCGCCTCTCCGGTAATCGTCGTGCGGCCGCCGTCGAGATGCATGCCGGCATAAACGCCGAGGAGCGGCTCCATGTCAAGATCCTCGCACCAGTGGAGAAACTCCAGCAGGCCGACGCCGTCGGTAGACCGGTAGCCCCAGGGGCTCATGTGTCCGGGGCGCTCTTCCAACGGGCCGATCGTCGCCTTCCAATTGAAACGGTTGGCGAAATCGTTTCCTTCCAGATAATTTCCGCCGGGGAATCGGAGGAAGCTCGGCTTCATATCGGCGAGTTTTTCCATGAGGTCCACCCGCATGCCGTTGGCCCGGTTTTTATAGGTCGGCGGAAATAGCGAAACGAGGCTGAACCAAACGGAGCCGGGACTGGAGGCCGAAAGAACGAACCTTGCATCGGCGGTCGGCCGGACTTTGCCGGTCTTGATTTTGACGATGTATTTATTCCAGGAGTCCGTCAACCTGGGAACTTTGCCGGAGGCGTAGACGACTCCGTTGTTGCCCTCGATTGCGACCGTCAGCGGACCGCGGAAATCGCGGCTGGCTCTGGCATAGAACGAAGCTGTGTAAGCGGTGTTCGGCTTGACGGGTATGCCAAAGTAGCCGTCATTGGCGACGCCGGCGCGTTGGCCTGCGGCGACCGATTTTATGTCAAGCCGCAAGCTGTTCTTCAGCGCAGTCGCATTGACGGGATTCGCTGTGTCGATGTCCATTTCGCCGACAGCCCCGTCGTCGGCGACCAGCCACCAGTTGACGAGGTTCGGATTCTTTGCAGCAGCAGGATTTGCCGGCGCGCTCTGCGCGCTATCCACAGTTCCCGGCCGTCTGCGCACAACCATGGGCTTGTCCTGGAAAATACGGTTGCGAATCAGTTCCGCATACAGCCCGCCGTCGTAGGAGTAGTTGATCTCTTCCGTCATCAAGCCGTAAAAAATCGGATCGATCCTGGCGCCGGGCTGATCCGCGTGGACCGTCAAGGCCACAGGTTGCTGCGCCGGCGTCAGGGCGCCCGACATGGCTGCAAAGATTATAATCGCGACTATTCGAATACAGTGGAACCGTTGAGTTCGGACTCGCATGGCTGGATTCCTTTCCGGCGCCGGCCGGGGAATATTGGCGTACGACGGCGGCGATCGATATGCGTTTGCATTGGCATTTCGGATTCCTTAATCCGGACAATTGCGATTTTACATCAATGGGAGGGCGTATAATTAAAAATCAAACTGGAAAGTGACGGTCAAAAGAAGTAATAAGGAAGCTTTAACAAAGAACAGGGAATGAATTTATGAGAGCTTGTGATGTTCTGGATTTGATCGGCAATACGCCGCTGGTAAAGCTCCGCGGAGAAAATATCGTCGCCAAGGCGGAATTCCTCAATCCCGGGGGAAGCATAAAAGATCGCGTCGCTCTGGCGATGATTGAAGCGGCGGAACGGGATGGAACGCTGAAACCGGGGATGAAGATTGTGGAGCCTACGTCGGGCAATACCGGGATCGGGATCACGCTGGTCGGCGTCGCCAAGGGCTACGAGGTTTTTATCGTCATGCCCGAGGGGATGAGCGCGGAAAGAAAAAACATCATCAAATTCCTCGGCGGCCATCTCATCCTGACGCCGGACTCCGAGAACATCGCGGGCGCCGTTAAAAAGGCCGAAGAACTGGTTGCGGAGTACAACGCTTTCATGCCGCAGCAGTTCAAGAATCCCCACAACGTTCAGGCGCACTACGAGTATACGGCGCCTGAGCTTTGGCGGCAGACCGGCAACAGAATCGACGCTTTCGTTTCAGGCATCGGCAGCGGCGGAACCATTCAGGGCGTCGGCTCATTCCTCAAAAAGAACAATCCCTCCGTGATGATCGCGGCCGTAGAGCCGAAGAACAAATCGGCGCTGCTTGGGCATGAGCCGGGTTTGCATCAGATCCAGGGGATCGGCGACGGTTTTATCCCGGATATTCTCGATGTCTCGCTGATCGACCGCATCCTTGAAGTGACGGACGAAGACGCCATTAAGACGACGCGGGAGCTGGGGCTGAGCAATTCGCTGCTGTGCGGCACGTCTTCAGGGGCGAACATCTGGGGAGCGCGGCAAATTGCCAAAGAGCGCCCGGACTGGGTGATAGCGACGGTCCTCCCGGATCGGGCGGAGCGGTACTTCAGCACTGGATTGCTATGATCCGGCCTCTATGGCCGGCCGCCGCCGAAGACGGCAAAATTGAAATATTTCCAGACGACTTCCACGCCGGCAAATCCGATTTGCGCGAGCCATTCCAGGTGGTCGGTTAATTTCGCCGGATGATCCTCCTCCCGGTATTTGACCAGCCACTTGCCGGCGATTTCATCGAGGGAAATGCTGCGGGCCATAAATTTCCGCCATTCGTCTAAATACGCTTTCTGTAGAAAATCGCTTGAAGCCAGAACGATGTCGGCATTGAAAAAAACTCCGCCCGACTTGAGGCTTTCAAATATCTTCCGACAGCAGAGCTGCTTCAGCTGGTCCGTTTCAAGGTGGTGCAGCGCCAGCGATGAGACAACCGCATCATACCGGCCCAGAAAATCCCAGGTTTCAAAATCGGCGACAATGTAGTTTGTCTTCGGAAAGCGCGCAAGCTTCGCTTTTGCCGTTGCGATCATGCTTTCGGATAAATCCAGGCAGGTGATTTGAGCGTTTGGAAAGGACTTCATGGCCTGCATGGACACCGCGCCGGTGCCGCATCCCAGATCAAGGATGTGCACGGGAGCGGATTTTTCGAATGGGATGGCCCCAACGAGCGCCCGCACCATGGTTTCATAATGAGGGATCATTTTCAGAATCGTGGAATCGAACTCATGGGCTTCGTTTTCGAAGTGATCTTTAACGCGTTCCTTCAAGGGGCGCATCTCCGTTGCGATGAATGCGATAGCAAAGCTCCACGGATTGTTCTGAAACGATCTGTTTCCGCGTCTTCAGTGACGCATTCAGCGGTTTATTCTTTCGATGCCTTCGGCTCTTTGCCCTGCGTTATGGAGCTGTCGGACGGCACGGATTGGGTCAACCAGACGTTGCCCCCGATGACGGAACGGGCGCCGACTTTGATCCTTCCGAGGATAGTCGCGCCCGCGTAGATGACGACATCGTCTTCAATGACCGGGTGGCGGTCCACTCCTTTGATCGGATTGCCTTTTTCATCCAAGGGGAAGCTTTTTGCGCCCAGCGTCACACCCTGGTAAATGCGCACCCGTTCGCCAATGACGGCGGTTTCACCGATCACGACGCCGGTGCCGTGGTCGATAAAAAAGCTTTTGCCGATTCTGGCGCCCGGGTGGATGTCGATCCCGGTTGCGCTATGCGCATTTTCGCTGATTATTCTGGGTATGACGGGAACTCCGAGGCTATAGAGCTCGTGTGCGATCCGGTGATTGGTGATCGCGAAAACGCCGGGATAGCAGAAAATCGTTTCGGCCGGGCTCTTGGCCGCCGGATCGCCCTCGAACGCCGCCTGAACGTCCTCGCGAAGAAGGAGCATGACGTCAGGAAGCCGGTTTAGAAAGACTCCGGTTATATGAGCCGCACGGTCGGCGCACAGGGGTATTTCGCTTTGGCCGCTGCAGCTGAAACAAAATCCACGCCGGATCTGCTCTCTCAGATTGATGGCTATACGGTCCAGTATGGCGCCGACATGAAATCCGATGCTTTCCTCGTTGAATTCGAAAAGCTGGAAATACCCCGGAAACAGGACCGAACGGAGCTGTTGCATAATTTCGATGCAGCTGGTTCGGGACGGCAGCTCGATTTTGCAGGATTTCGGGCCGAGCGGGTGGAACGACAGCTGCTGGCTTGCCGCCACCATTCGATCGACGACGCCGGACAGAGGACTTTCTTCCATTTTTTTCATAATTTTCTTCTCGGAGCGTTTAAAAGAATAGAATAGCACACGCAGGCTTCGAGCCTTTGAGTTTAAAAATTCTCATTCTGCAACAAAATCCCGGCGGCGACGCTGCATTGCGGATCCCGCCGAGGAAGGCGCGGAGATATTCCCGGCTTCTCTGCGCCTTCCTCGGCATGGGACTTGAGAACGGAAAGCTATTGAGGTTTCCCCTTGGGCATGTCCTTGGGCGAAGGAATTACGGGACAGCCGTTGGGGCACAGAGTGATCACGTGGACATAGCGCAGCTTTCCGTTTTCCAGGCGGAACGTGTGCGCGTCGGGCAGCCCTTTTTCTCCGCCGAAGTCCACCAGTCCCACGACCGTTCCCATGTCGGGATCGACGATGTAGCGACGGTTGGTCATCGGCACGCCGCCCCCTTTCGGGACTCCAGCCGTACAGGAAGGCTTAGGGTCGTTGTTGGGATTGGTGTAGGCGCCGCCCTCGATGCGGACGCAGGGAATGCCCCACGGCACTTTGTCGAAGGCGGAGTAATCCTGGAAGATATCGAAGTAGTCGCTTGCGACTTTGATCAAGGTTTGACGGTCGCTGCGTTTGCCGGCCGGGATGATGTCCCATTTTTCCGTGGACGAATACTTCAGGTAGTTGTCGGCGTTGAAAAGCCAGTCGTCCTTGTCGCTGACCAGGCTTTCTATTTCGGAGATTTTCCCGTCGACGGCTTTCAAGCGGGTTCCAATGACGTACGGATGGCTGGTCTTGGCGCTGATGATCTCGGTAAAGGATTCGCAGGCTTCTGTGTCGAGGATGCTGCGGTGGAAATCGATGGCCAGCGGCGCCTGCCATATGCCTTGTCCAAGCGGGATGTTTTTCTTGTTTTCGTTATAGTTCGATCCAAGGGCAAGGGGCATTTTTGAAAGGTTGCCTGTTTTGAGCGCCTCCAGATACTGCTCGACGTTTTTCTGCAGGCTGGCCCGCGTGCAGTCGGAAGCCAGAGCCTTGGAATGGACGCACAGGACGCTGAAAAGCAGCGCAAACAAAGCGAATATTCGAATCATCGGCCTTCCTCCATTTCTCGGGATTTTTGGGAGCGTGACAAGCTACTATAACCCAATCCTGAACGGGGTGGGTCGGGGAAATTGAAAGAGCGGATTTCTTGGGGGCGGGGGGACGACGAGTTCGCGGCTGCGGTTTCGGTGAGAAGAACGGATGGCGATCATCGAATTGCGCTCCATAAAATTGTCGTCTTCCAGCCCCGGACAAAGATTGATTTTCTGCGCAATATTCACAACCCCCTTTTACAAGCTTTCCAAACATGTCTTCCGCCATTTTTATCGCTTCGTCGAGCCGGATCCGGCTGCTGCCGTCGGCAATCCGGGGAGTGTTCAAGGGGGTCCAGCTTCGGATTTCGCACTGCGACGAGGGACGGGGGGCAATCTAAACCTGCAAATCCTGCTGAATCCATGAGCGCGGCCGGTTTTATTTTTTGCCGCGGGTCGCCGGAAGATTCCGATGCGGCGCGCTATTTTTTGAGGCGGGATAAAGCCGGGCATGAACCTTCGTTTTATATCTGCTGCCTTTCTGCGCATCCCTTAAATGAATGGACGACTGCCGGCGTCAGAACTGGCTTTGAAACCGTCATCTGAAATGTTAATATACCCGTCGTATTGCCGCGCCACGGGGGCCCATAGCTCAGTTGGTTAGAGCAGCTGACTCATAATCAGCGGGTCGCAGGTTCGAGTCCTGCTGGGCCCACCACAAAACAAAAGGCTTACAGCTTTTCCTCCAAAAGCCAAAACCCAAAAAGGTAACATAAAGGTAACAGCTAGAAGAATTTTTAAATCTACAGTTTTGGTGCAAAAGAAAAATAGTCGCAACTGCTATTTATTTGAGTTCTGTTAACAACCGTTCATTCGCTGCAGGACGCTCGTACTGAATAACAGACATCATTCCTGAGCGATACAGACATCATGCGGAACCGCTCACGTAATTCTCTCGGCAGTTTCTTCGTGGGTATTTCTCTCAGGAGCCTTGCTGCCGCGCACCGGTGTTCAGGTGGGCCGTATTGAACAGCGTTTTCGATTGAGCGGAGAAGTGTATGCCAGGTTCCAGGGAGCGTCCGTGTTTTTCGTTGCTGGAGAGTAATCCTCATTGTGTCCAAGGCAATTCTTGCAACGCTCTGGTCGGAGTCTAATCCGGCCAATGCGATCAAATTCTGCTCCACTGGGTTAAGCTCACCAATTTCGGTGGCGGAAACTAGTCCGTAAAGACGCAATTCGGCATTTTCGCTCGTAATTGCTGAAACCAAGATGTTCTTTCGCTGGTGAATATCTGCCTCAGGTTTGAGACGGCAAATATTTGCTAAACAGCGCAGAGCCGCCCCACGTAGTTTGATCGGATCTCCCGTCCCCATTCTGAATGGATTGAGAGGATGAGTGGCAGTGGAATGGCTCTGCCCAATTTTCGATTCAACGATGTGTCCTTCGGCGAGCGGTTCAAGCTGGGCTATAATTTGACCAACCATGTCATCCGGGATGCAGTCGACGAAATCCAACAGACTGGTAGCGAGGCTTGCACGATTTTCGATAATATTATCGTCATCCGTAATCATTGCCAAAATTGCAGAGAGAAGTTCGCCAACTGAAGCGCTATCAATGTAGTGTCGGGGTGGTATCAGTGCATCCACCCAGTGCAATCCACCGCTAATGTGCACGACTTTGTTGCCATTATTAATTGTTCCGAATCCCCCTATTTTTGCAGGTTGTTCGCCTGGGGAAAGCTGTTGCACTTGTTTACGTATCTCTCGTGAGATTTTGCGGGCGTTTTCTGAGACCTGGACCGGATCATTTGAAATTGCACCTAAATGATAGCCAGCCTGTATCAATAAAGTATCCTTTATTTCTGAACCTGGCGGGAATACCTTCGCTTTTAGCGCTTTCTTGATCTCATCCCCCCCCGCATCTGCTGCCTGACATAGAAGCCTTATTGAATCCGAGTAGTCGAAATCGTTCTTCTTTTCCCGAATAAGTTCGACTGCCAGGTTTCCAATCGCTTCAAGCTGTTGCGTTTCTAAGTTCGGGCATAGGGCTTTTAAAGCACGGATTAGCTGTTGGCGCCCTGCTCCACCGTTCATTGAAGAATGGGCCATCGCTGTTGTGGCAAAGCTTGCGGCCGTATTCTTGTCAAGCCGGATCGAAATGGACTCCACGGCTTCCCATGTCTTTTCCATCAATATCACGTCTCGCCGTGTGGTAGGGACAAAGGGGGCCCATTTTTGAAGCCATTTTATCGCGTTAACTAAAGCATCATCTGGAATAAGATCAGCAATCTGCCCCAAAATCATTGCCGCAAAGCTTGCGTGTTGTTTCAGACATGATGTCGACAATAGTTTTGCTAATGTGGCGCGAATTGGGTCCGGGGAGCGTACCCAAAGCAGGGCGTTGGTAACGGCATCGACAGCATCCTTGTCTCTGGACATCACTGAATGGTATGCCGCGTCGCAGAGCTGATTTAACCTAATTAGTTCGTATGCGAAATCCCTCTCGGCCAAAGCAATTGCGCGCCAACTTTGAAGGTTATAGGCAGCTTGTAGCTGTTGCCAATAAAGAGGCAGTGCCCTGTAGTGTTGGTTTTTAGAGGCGTGAGTGAATGCTTCATGAATCGCTTCGTAGTTCCATAATTGCACACCCAATAACCTACGTTGATCTACTAGGTGATAAAAGTCGTCTCCGCTAGAAGAATTTGTGTCTTCCCAAAATAGCGAATATCTGTTGTCGGCCAAAACAACTGCGATATTTGGATCAGTTTCCGGCAGGAGGGGTTCCACATTTTTCGCAAATGATTCAAATGCCGCCGGAGTACGGCCATCGAGATAGTTGATCTCGCTCTCGACCAGTCCCAGAGCCATAGATTCGATGCTCCGGGGTTGAGTTTTGGAGCTGGCCGCGCGTATAAGATCAATTGCTGCGTCGGCCCCTCGCGTCAATGCAGCGATGCGAACATTTACTAATTCTAGCCTCACACTGGGTTCAATGGAATCAATCATTCGAGTCCCTCACTACATTCGGAGTTGCGCATAGTTCACCCCGCAGCAGCCGAGCTTCGGCGAGGGTCGCCTCGATTTTTGTGCGGTCCTGGGCAGTAACGGCAATTGATATTGCTTTTGAAAGAACACTGTCGGCTTCAGCTCCTGCGAACTCTTCCATGTAAGTTCGCCCTATTCGGGTCAGGAATGCCAGCTTCAATGGGTCATCATCATTTAAGGATTCGGCATGTGAACGCAGATCATGAAGAATCCTCATCGCCAAATTGGAGTTGCGGTCTTCAAGCATCATGTCGGCCAGTTCGAGCGCAGTCTCGATTTGAGCAGAGAGAGCAATAGCCGATTTGATTCGCTCGTATTCCGAAAGCAGAATCATCCATGCGTCTCTACGTCCTCCTAAACGCCAGAGATGTCGTGCAATTACCCGGAACTTCAAGAGCTTTTCTTCTGGTAATGATTCAGACAAGCTTCGCAGTTCCTTCAGCTCGCGGTCGAGTGTGGGGCGGGCTATCTTCAGTTGATTAAGCAGAAGAAGCTTGTCCTGTTCGGCTTTGAGCTCGCGTTGCTGCGCTGTCCTTTCAAGGACATATCGTTCCATCTCGTCATCCATTGCCTTTGCTGTACTCTGAGCAGGTTCCACCTCCGCTATTCGAAACGCCCACAGCATATTATGGGGGGCTAACACTGCACTTTGTTTTGAAAACTCTGCCTCGAGTAGGGGTACTTGCATCGGCATAAACATCTCGCGGTATTGGGGCCTGCGACTCGGGGGGAAATCAAACCAGAGAGTAATGTGTCGAGCCTGCGTATCGATTTGGACATCTGCAACGTAATAATGTCTCCACCAGTGCAGCTTCGCTTCGAGGTCCAATTCACGTGTGGGTTCAAGATAAAGCTGACTGCGACCTCTCGATTCATCCAAAATATCCGCCAATCGCAGGAGTGCGCTCAGTAGGGCCATCCGGAAAGGCCCCCAGTCTTTTGTCACTTGCTGATATTCATCGCTCTCAGTATCGAGGCAGTGTGCAACGCACAGACCAGCGATTTGGCCCGGATCCCAGTCCTGGTTCAACTGTATACCAAGGATAGGATTGGGTGCATCAATGGATTGCAATACCATTTCACGCGATATGCGGTGGTGTTGATCGCGCACCATTTGCCGCTGCAAGGGAAGCTCCAAATCACTCCATTTCCTTCCGATAAAAACCGGATTTTTGAGCACTTCCTCTATCACCTGTGTCTCACCTGCTCGTTGGTTTTGAAGGCCAACATCGTGCAGATAGCAGGCGGCATACAGCACAAATGCCTCTCGATCGGAAAGCTGAGCTTTTCCTGCTGGCTGGGAAAGCTGGTCAATGATGTTACAGAGGCGGTCAGAATGGGTGACGGAATGGTCTGTAAATGATGGAAGATAGTTTCCGGCTAATATGCCTTTGACATAGGAACGGAGATCCACAAGTCGTGCCCGGTAGGCTGTATCAACTAAACGAACATATTTTGGAGTGCACATATTTCCACCAATCAATGCTCTAAAATCAGGAAAGGCCGATATCCTTTATCTCTGTTGCGACGCAAAACGTATTTCTGTCCACCTCAAATTCCAAAAAGTTGTCAACGCGAAAGATTACGTTTTCCCCCGTTTGGTCCAAATCCGCCCAGAATTCCTCTTCTTCCTTAAATTCTCGGATTTCATCGGATCCAAGCCACTTCGCCCTAAAACTCCGTTTTACCGTAAGCGGTAACCAGGGTGCATCTACCGGTAGCTTCCAGAATGCAATAAGCTGGA
>CAZXSV010000074.1:10345-23440 GCA_964642735.1 uncultured Acidobacteriota bacterium | reverse complement strand
CGAATTCGCCAGGACGGCATTGGCGCCCCTTGTCCGCATTGCCGCCACCAGATCGGCATCCACCATGATCAGATCAAGGTTTACAGGAAGAAGCAGGATTGGCATATCCAGATCCGCCATCGATACAGCGATATTTCCGATATTCCCAACAGCTGTTCTTACGGTCGGCCGGATCATGAGAATGTCGGGGCTCAGTTCACGCACAGATTGGGCAACTTCCTGCGGCTTCCGTTGAAGACTGGCCTGGATTGGAATCACCTGGAATTGATATTCCCGGATCGCCTTGATCGAGTCGATCAGCTTTTCGTAGCTTGACGGCGAATCGCTCACGAAAACTACTTTCCGGGTCTTTCCCGCATTCCTCGGTTTCGATTGTCTCGGAGCGTCCTGAGCAGGAAGGTTTGCCCCGGGAAGAGTTCCAGCCATGCCGGCCAGCGTCGTTGCCCTGATAAAATCACGTCTGCCGACGCGAACCGGTTTCTGATCGTCTTTCCGCATCGAAGCCTCCCGCTATCGAAACTGCCTGTTGTGTTCCTTGTCGATCGCAAAATTCCCGTTTATTGAATTGGGGCGCCGGGAATTCGGGGATGTTTCGTCGACGCATCCCGATATTCTGCATTCGCCCGGCAGTGAAAAAACGCCTGCTTCGCCTGGCGCTTTTCGTTCTCTATAAACAGATTCCCGACTGCCCGCCGCAAATTTTCTTTGCCACCGGACCGCCGTCGGTAAAATCCATCCGATCCTGCGCTCGAAATCTTCGACTTGCGGTTGCAGCTTCTCTAAGCATGCGCCAAAATCCTTCCCATCCGAGGTCGACGATCCAGCATTGGAGCATTCCATGCCGACTCAACAGAGCACAACTATCAACCTGGCGACATGAAGGCGTCTCTTTTCGAAGCCCAGCCCGGATATCGAGACTTTAACACAATAATTGTCATATTTCCGTGACATATCTGCGCCGCCATTCTTGACAACGCACGAACAAGTCCTATAGTTTTGCATCCGTAGATTGCAATGGATCCGGATTCTTTCAACCGAAAACCGACTCAATGAAAGCCTTGGCCTTGACGAAAATAAGAATAATTGAATGGTGAAGCATCCCGCTTGTCTTCGTCCTTGCTGCAGGCTCTTTCCAACAATCGGTTTGCGGCTTTCTGATGCGTTTTGCAATTATTTCGGCGTCGCCCTCAATGGAAAGGATGAACGGACATGGCTGAAGATACCCGGCCCGACTCAATAAACCGAACGGAAGCTTTTCAGGATTTCTATCCGGACGACTATGCACACTGCTTCGGCTGCGGCCGCCGGAATGAAAATGGGCTAAAAATTAAAAGCTACTGGGACGGCGATGAGGGCGTCTGTCGATTTCTTCCGAATTCCTGCTACACCGGCGGGATGGAAACCATTCTTTATGGCGGAATCATCGCTTCCCTGATCGACTGCCACGGGGCGGGCACGGCGGCGGCGGCAAAAGCGCGGGAGATGGGCATTGAGGTCAAACCGGGGAATATGCCGAGGTTTGTCACTGCCGCCATCAAAGTGGATTACCTTGCCCCGACACCGGTGGGGGTGGAACTGGAGCTTAGAAGCAGCGTCAAGGAGATCAAAGGGCGCAAGGTCATTGTCAAAGTAACGGTGTCGTCGGGGAAAGCCCTGTGCGCGCAGGGCGAAGGAGTTTATGTCCAGCTGCGGTGAAAATGGAAACGGCTCCGATTTTTTCCCGCAGGCCTTCCGTTGCCGTCGGCTCGTTTGGGCGAAAGGACGGAACGGCAGTTCCGCGCCGGAAGCTCCGGCGCTGGCAGCGCGATCCCTATTCCGTTCTTGAATCGAATTCGTCCCAGCGGGCGTATGCTTCCAGCAATTCATTCTGCAATTCTTCAATCCGTGCCAGCGTCTGTTTGATATTTTCCGCGCTTTCCCTGTAAAAATCCGGATGCGACATCGAGGCGTTCAACCGCTGCTGTTCGGTCTCCAGCGCCTCGATGCGTTCCGGCAAAGAATCGAACTCGCGCTGCTGGATGTAAGACAGCTTTTTCCTCGATGGCGCTATTTTGTCCGGCGAAGCGCTGTCAGCCGCGGCGCGATTTTCTCGCGGAGCTTCTTCTTTTGCGGCCCGGACAGGCTTTTGACGAAGCCAGTCTTCGTAGCCGCCGACATACTCCTGCACCCTGGCATTCCCCTCAAAAACAAAAGTGCTGGTGACGGAATTGTCGAGAAATGAACGATCGTGGCTGACCAGCAGGAGCGTGCCCGGAAATGCCAAAAGCTGCTCTTCCAGAATTTCAAGCGTCTCCAGGTCCAGGTCGTTCGTGGGCTCATCCAGTATGAGCAGGTTGGCTGAGCGGGTGAAGAGGCGCGCCAGCAAAAGCCGGTTGCGTTCGCCTCCCGAAAGAGCTTTCACCGGTGAGCGGGCCCGTTCGGGAGGAAAAAGAAAATCGCGCAGGTAGCCGTTGACGTGGCGGGGCCGGCCGTTGATCGTTACGGTTTCGCTTCCCTCTCCGATGGTTTCAAAAACAGTTCGTTCCGGATCGAGCTGTTCGCGCTGCTGATCGTAGTAGGCCGCCTGGACGTTCGCGCCGCGCTTGATGGCGCCGGAATCCGGCAGACACTGCCCCAGCAGGAGGCGCAACAGCGTCGTCTTGCCGACGCCGTTCGGGCCGATGAGACCGATCCGGTCTCCGCGAATCACTCGAAAGGAGAAATCCGCAATAACCGGCTTCCCGTCGAAACTCTTCGTCAGGCGATCGGCTTCAAAGACAATCCGGCCCGAAGGATCTGAAGATTCGAGTTGCAGCCGCATTGCGCCCATTGGAGTCCGTCGTGCGGCTCGTTCTTCACGCATGGCCATCAGCGCACGCACGCGTCCCTCATTCCGCGTACGCCGGGCCTTGACTCCCCTTCTTAGCCAGGATTCTTCTTCTGCGAGCCGCTTGTCGAATTTTTCATGGCGCAGGGATTCATTGGCGAGCCACTCTTCCTTCTTGCGCAGGAACGTCTCATAATCGCCGGGCCAGGAAGTCAGCTGACCCCGATCGAGCTCGATAATCCGGGTTGCGAGCCTCTTCAGGAATGTGCGGTCGTGAGTAACGAAAACAACCGTTCCGACATACTCCCCCAGATAGCTTTCGAGCCAGGCGATGGTTTCGATATCCAGATGATTGGTCGGTTCGTCCAGGAGCAGGAGGTCCGGCTGGGCGACCAGCGCCTGAGCCAGGAGAACGCGGCGGCGCCAGCCGCCCGACAGAGTGTTGACAACCGCATCCGGCTCAAGCCCCAGGCGAGCCAGCACGTCCTCGATCCGCTGTTCGAGCCGCCAGCCATCCTTCTCTTCGAGTTCATGATGGAGGCTGCCAAGCTTCTCCATCAGGTGAAGGGCGCCCTGTTCGGCCACTTCAACCGCCGTGCGATGATAAGCCGACGCCAGATCGGATAAGTCGCTCAATCCTTCGGCCACGACATCGAACACCGAGCGGTCGTCGGAAAGAGGGACATCTTGCACGAGGAGCGCGCTTCGTATGCCGGGTTGTTTGTGCACAACGCCCGAGTCGGGCGCCTGTTCGCCGCTAAGGATGCGAAGCAGCGTTGATTTTCCTGTCCCGTTGCGCCCAAGGACGCCTATCCGCTCCCTCGGTTCGACCTGCAGGCCGATGTTGTCCAGTAGCGGCAGATGCCCGTAAGCGATAGAAACACGGTCGAGACTGATCAGTGCCATCTTAGAATCCTGCCCTGAAACGACGATCCGCTTCGTGACGGTTAGGATGGATGCGCGGATTCCCCTATTGTTTGACAGGTCTCTACCTGCCAAAACAGAACCTACTCTTCGCGCCGGGCGGGGCGGTTGATGCGATGCTCCTTCAACCCCGCGTAAATCGATTTCGCAAGGCCCGACTTTTCAAAGCCAATTACTTTGGTATTTTTCAGCCCGAAATACTTTTCCAAATCCTCCTGGGTGTAATGCTGCACCACAGGATAATGCGCGTATTCCGAGAGGATTTCCATCCGGCTGTTTGTCGAAAGATCACGGGCGATCAACACAAACTGCAGCTTGCTCTTGCTGCGCGCCAGAGCGTCGCGTCCCACAATCAGGATGCGCGATCGCAAAACAAACGCGAACAAGCGCTCCACCGGCCGGCCGGAGCGTCGTTTTTCCGAAATATCTATCGAAGCCATAGGTTCTCCATTGCTGCGATCCCGGATGGATGTTACACCGGTTCCTATCCCGGCGACTGCACTTTCGATTGGCTAGATGTGCGCCTGAAAAGAAGCCGTTGACGGCGGCTGCGGTGTTGTTATTCGCAGCGGAGGCGGAGGGCAACAATCGATCTCGATCCACTTTTTGCTCGTCGGATGATGAAAACCCAGCAAGCTGTTGTGCAGAAGATAACCCAGGTCCGATGGCAGCGCCCGGCTGTTTTCCGATGGAACGCCTCCAACCCTATATAGTGGATCTCCAACCAACGGATGCCCTGCGGCTGCCAGATGAATGCGGATCTGGTGAGGACGACCTGTGGTTATCTGAACTTCAACAAGCGAATTATAGGCGCGCCGATCCAAAGTTCTGACGTGACTGTGCGCGGGCTTCCCGGCAGAAGAAGCGGCGTGTACAGTCTTCAGGATCGAATGGCAAACCGGACCGATCGATACATCAATGTCAAAATCGTTTCGAAACGGGCGCCCGCACACCAACGCGCGATAGAGTTTTATAACCTCGCCGCTGCGCCATTCCAGCAATATTTTTGCGGCCGCGTGTTGATTCAACGCGAACAGGACAATTCCTGAAGTTCCTCTGCCCAAACGGTGCAATGGATTGGCTGTGGGGAAATGTTTTCGGACGAGGGCTAAGAGAGTGCTGTCCATGAAACAGCCGCCGCCGGGCAGAGTGGGCAGTCCTGAAGGCTTGGCGACTGCGAGCACATGCTCATCCCGATACAATATTGCATAAGACCTTGGGACCTCCGGCTCCTTCCAGGGTGGCCGACGCCAGCTCAAAAGCGTTCCCTGCCTCAGAATTTGGTTCTCCCCGGCTTGAATCCCGTCCAGGAGCACTCGTCCCGAATGGATTCGCGCCAGCCATTCCTCCCGTGTGAATGCGGGATAGCAAAGCGTCAGGTAATCGATGACCTGAAATCCCGCGGCATCTGCGCCCAGGAGTCTCCGGTATTCGAATCCCTGATTGCAGGCGTTCATGGAAAATTCCTTTGAATTGGGTTTTATACCGCATGGCGAACGACAACAAAAATGTTTTGCCGGCTCGCGTTATTCATGAAAGTTCGCTTCGAGGCGGCGGTTGGCGGTCGCAGAAAACGGATGGAATCATTTTGGAGGCATTTATATCCTAGCCGGCGGCGATGGTCGTCTCTGGCTGAACGCTGTCGCGGCGTCGCAGCCTGCAGCGGCATCCGCACCGGGAATCGGGACATCCCAACCGGCATTGGCAATCGGCGCCGCGCCGTCAAGCCACATCCGCCCAGCGACCATAATAGGTCAGATTGGCGCAGCAATCCATTTGAATTTTTGCAGGGCTCCGAAATTCGAATGTCTTTGTCGCAACCTGTAGTAAAATCGGTTCGAAAATACGGGGAATTTGAAAAAACAATTGACAGAACAGATATTTCATCGGGCTGCCGTTGAATAAATCAGGGGACATATGACACATTCCGAGAATGCTTCCGTTTCCGCTCCGAAACATGACGGGATTTCTTCCGACTCCAAATTGTCCATAAAAGAAAAAATAGGGTACGGACTGGGAGACACCGCTTCCAATCTATATTTCCCGATATTCATGTCATGGCTTCCTTTCTTTTACACGGACGTATTCGGAATTTCCGCGGCGGCGATGGGGACCATGTTTTTAATTACCAGAATATGGGATGCAGTCAACGATCCTATTATGGGAGCCATCGCGGACAGAACGGAGACGCGGTGGGGCAAATTTCGCCCTTATATTATCGGCTTTGCGCCCCTTCTTGCTCTTTGCGGAGTTTTCGCGTTTACCACCCCGTCCTTTGGAGGAGGGGCCAAGCTGTTTTACGCCTATGTGACCTATACGCTTTTAACGATGCTCTATACGGCCGTCAACGTCCCCTACTCGTCGCTGATGGGGGTGATCTCGCCCAATTCACAGGAGCGAACCAGCGCTTCTCAATACCGATTCGTTTCCGCCTTCATAGGCCAGTCGATTGTCAATGGAACGATCCTTTACTTCGTCGCCGCATTCGGCGGCGAGGATGCGCAGGCCGGGTGGCAATGGACATTGGGTCTTTTTGGCGTTTTTGCGCTTATTTTGCTGAGCATCACATTTCTCTCTACGAAAGAGCGCGTTCATCCGCCGATAGCCCAGAAGACGAATGCGCGGCAGGACTTCAAAGATCTGTTTCGGAACAAGCCGTGGATCCTGATCGCCATAGCAACGGTTTTCCAGCTTCTTTATGCCGTAATGCGGGGTTCTTCCACTCCCTATTTCTTCAAGTATTATGTCCTTGATCAGCGACTGACGATATTCAATTTTGCGAAAGACCTCACCATTGACGCTTTGACTCAATCCTTTCTTCTTGCGGGGAGCATAGCCACGATCCTTGGCGCTATTCTCGCGAAGATGTTTGCCAATAAACTGGATAAAAAGAACGCCTATTCAGGATTTTTGATCGCGAGCTCGGTTATTTCGTGCGGTTTCTATCTCCTCGCGCCGCACAATGTCCTTTGGATGTACGGCTTGAATGTGGCGCTTAATTTCTTCATGGGAGCCGTCTCTGTTCTTCAGTGGGCCATTTATACCGATACGGCGGACTATGGAGAATGGAAATTCGGCAGACGCGCGACCGGTCTGGTCATGGCCGCTTCGCTCTTTGCGCTGAAGCTCGGACTGGCATTCGGCGGAACATTTGTGGGATGGATTCTTTCTTATTACAACTTTCACGAAAATGTCGCACAAACCGAATATACAATCACCGGCATCCGGATGCTCATGAGCTTCTTCCCGGCCGGCTTCGGCATTATAGGAGGGCTCGTCATGGCCTACTATCCCCTGAAAAACAATATCCTATCTCAAATGGAGAAAGACCTGGCCGCACGAAGGCAGCCGCAGAAGTAAGCATTCCGAAATACTGCCGCGAATCCATTCCGGGGGAAGCGGAGGCTCGCTTGCCGCAAAATATAAGAAGAATTTATGAATACCATGATTGGGCAAACCATAAGGGCCTGTCAATGAATAACGTTTGCACTTTGCTGCTGGCCCCCAGACTCGCTGGCCAGGCGCGAGCGACGAGCATGCTGGCGTGCATGCAAGGAGCGAGCAACAAAGCCGGCGAGCCTGCGGGCCGCAAGCCCGCAGGGGCGCGGCGCCTTGCATCTGTCCGCCCGGCGCTCGCGCCAAAGTGTAAACGTTATTCATTGCCAGGCCCTAACGTCCTCGACGCAGCGAGCCAACTCGCAATTCCGGAGCAGGAAGCGCAATTGGGCGGAAGTTTTTCTACTTTCATCGAGACATTGAGACGCCTTTTGACGGTCGAATTTCTATTCCTTCGCCGTTGGCAGGAACTCCCGCCTCAACAGGAGCCAGAATGGAGAACAATGAATCAGATTCGAAATTCCTGGCTATCGATTGAAACTCAACGGAATCAATTCCTGTTGGATTTGAATGAGGCTATGCTTTCGAAAAGGATCCATTATTCCGACACGCGCGGCCGGGCCGTTGCCCTTGAGCTATGGCAGGCAATTTTTCAATATGTCAACCACTCCACATTCCATCGAGGACAGTTGATTGAAAAATTGCGCAAATTGGGGAAGATGCCGCCGACCACCGATTTTGTCTTGTTCTGCCGTGGCACAGACGAATAATAGATATTAGTGATGCGATGCCGGCGCCAGAAATGATCGTAGACTTCCTGCAGTCCTGCTTTAATTTTCAAACGATGCGCGGGAATAAAGCAAAAGAGAGCCGCACGCCGGCAGGCCAATCCGCACTT
The DNA here is from genome assembly GCA_964642735.1 of uncultured Acidobacteriota bacterium. Classification (GTDB taxonomy): domain Bacteria; phylum Acidobacteriota; class UBA6911; order UBA6911; family UBA6911; genus UBA6911. Next base: position 15,476 of record CAZXSV010000074.1, on the reverse strand, counting down.
GCCTAAAAACGCACTGCGAAAGATGCGACGGCGTAGTGCAGCCACGCGAATGTATAAACCCTGTCCACGTCCGCTCCCCCTTCCAGCATCCGATATCCTGCTGCGGCTGTGAAGTTCTTTGAGATGTCGTATTTCACTTTGAAGGCGACGTCAAAAGCCCGTCCCTGGGGCGCCGCCGCTCCGTCCACGTTCAGATTCAATCTCCAGTTCCCGGCTATGCGGCGTTCGCCATCGATATGAAACAGCGGGACAAAACCCAGGTCGTCGTCGAAAGCCTGGGTCGTTCCATCTTGAAGCTGTATTTTTGCATCGCGGATCTTGCCCGTAATTCCCAGCTTCCATGTCCAGCGATCGCCATCATATATCTTATATCGATAGGTCAAGCGGTAGGAGTTGAACTGATATTTCGCCTGGACGCCTGTTCCTGGCGAAAAGGATTCTCCTGCGAACGATACGGGGGATTGAAAGTCTCCGGTCGACGTGATCGAGAGTGGAGCGGCGACGGCGACGAGCTCGTTTCTTGGAGTTAAGGCGTAAGCTACGGTGGCTCGGAACGAGGTGAAGGGGCCGGATCCTTGAACGTCCCTTAATGAGAATTTGGTTCCGGTTGAATTGGGAATTCGAACGTCATTCCTTGTCTGCCAGACGGGGCCCAACTCAAATTCCGCGTTGAATTTCCCGCTATCGGCTCCCGGCAACTGCGAGGCGAAGACAAAAAAAGATCCAAGCGCCGCCATCCATCGAAATCCCTTGATCATAACCAATCCCTTTCCAGGCAGGCTGCATGCATTCAATGCATCGCGAACTCTCTTCGCCGGCCCATGTAACAATAGTTAAGCTCTGAACTTGAATTTGGCAAATAAAATTGCCGCAAGGGCCAAATAATTCGAGAAGGGGCGCATTTTCTTGGAGGAGCGGCTGGCGATGGAATTACCTGCGAGCCAGCTCGCTGGCATAGCGCCGTCCCAACGTATTTGCGTGCCGGCGCGCCCAATCCGTCAACCTGATTTTGCCGGCAGGCGGCGCATCGACATAAAGAAGATCCGACATGAGCCCTGCAATTTCGGCGCGCGTGATGGTAACGTCGCCCATCAGTTTTCCGATCAGCCATCCGGCCAGGAAGCCGATTGCCGGCGAAACCGAGATAATAGGCCGCTTAATTCCGAGGATGCGGCCGAGAGTTTCAACCAGATTGCGATAGGTGAAGGTTTCGGGGCCGATCCCATTCACGATTGTGTCGGCGGCGACGAAGGACTGCTCGACCAAAAGGGATGCGAAGTCCTCGACATGAATTGGCTGAAGGCGATATTGCCCGCCGCCAAAAACGCCGAAGATGGGTGAATGGCGGATTGTCCATGCGATATTGTTGATCAGGATGTCATGGCCTCCGAATAGAACCGCCGGGCGAATAATGGCGTAGGACAAACCGGTTTCCTTCAGGGCGCGCTCCAATCGTCCCTTGCCGCGAAAGTACTCAAGCGGCGAGGCTTCATCCGGATTGGTGATGCTGACGTGCACAATGCGCCGAACGCCTGCTTTTTTAGCGGCGTCGAACAGGCGCATGGTATTTTCGACGGCTTGGGCATGGGAAAACTTTTTGTGGTTGAACCGCACCCAGTAGGTGTTGTGCAGGATATCGATTCCCTTTAAAAAGCCGGCCAGGGAATCGTCAAATTTCAGAGGATAGGCGGGGATGTCCGGCGAATCCGGCTTTCGGGGAGAATTCGTGAGCGTGACGACCTGTTCGCCTGAATGGATCAGGAGCCGTGCGACGTAGCTTCCCGTGTATCCGAATGCGCCCGTTATCGCGTGTTTCATGAATTTGCATTCCCTAAAGCGCTGTGGCAAGGCCATAATAGCATTGGATCCGGCTGGGGACTACAACCCTGTTGAGCCTGCTCGTCATTTAACAAGATTCTCTTTTTGCCGAGTTTTTCCCGCAAAATTCGATTTCCAGCAATCCAATATTCGATGGCATTTTGCTCATGCCCATTGATCCAGCCCGCCAAAACAAGGAGCAGCATCTGTCGGGGATGCAGAATAGATTTCAGGCCGACTCCAAAGGCGCTTTTTTGAAAAATGGCAGCAGCCGAAATCTCAGAGTTTGAGTCCATTATACAAAATCATTATTTTGGCCTTGCCTTGAAAATTCTTTTTTTATCACAGATATTTCAAGTCACAATCCTTCAAGGGAATTTGAATATCCCGAAGAAAATATGCCCATTAGGCGAGACACCGGCGCCCGCAGCGGATTTCATGGAGCGACAATCCGATTAGAATCGGCGTCGGCGTCCAGGAATTGGCCGCTCATCCTTATTGACTGGTTCATGAACCACACGCAGATCTCGCCGGTTGCACTGTTCTGCCACAAAATGTCCAGCATCCTGTCCGCGTTGTAGTCTCCTGCCGACGCGATCCTCCAGTTCAGATCCTCCACCGGCTCCATCGCTGTCTCGCTCAAACAGAACGTTCCGTTCATGAACCACACCCGATCTTCGCCGGTCGCGCAGTTGCGCCATAGGATGTCGACCTTCCCATCGTTGTCGAAATCCCCCACGCCGACGATTTCCCAGCTCAGATCTGTCGCCGGATCCAGCGAAGTCCCGCCCATGTAGACCGTCCCATTCATGAACCACGCGTAATTATCGCCGGTCTCCTCATTCCGCCACAAAATGTCGACCTTGGCGTCCCCGTTGAAATCTCCCACGCCGGCGATCTTCCAGTTCAGATCCGTTACTGCATCCAGCGAAGCCTCGCCCGTGTGGCTCGTCCCATCCATGAACCACGCGCGATTCTCGCCGGTCGCGGCGTTGCGCCATAGAAGGTCAACCCTGCCATCCCCATTGAAATCACCCGAGCCGACGATCTTCCAATTCGGATCCGCCTCCGTATCCAGCGAAACCTCGCTCGTCCGGCTCGCCCCATTCATGATCCAAGCAACGTTTTCTCCCGTTGTTTCGTTCCGCAACACGATATCGGCATTCTCGTCATTGTCGAAGTCCGCTCCGCTTTTTACCTTCTTTCCCCTGTCAAACATCAGCCAGTTCGTATCGCTTACCGTCTCCAGGACGACCTCTTCAGTTTTCGCCGCTCCATCCATCCGCCAAACATGATTCTCCCCGGTCGACGCGTTCCGCCACAGAATGTCCGCCTGCCCATCACCGCCGTAATCGCCGATCCCGGCTATATTCCAATTCGTATCAGCAACGGCTTCCAATGATGCTCCTCCCGTGTAGATCGTTCCTTTCATCAACCAGATGTAATTCTCTCCGGACATGGAATTGCGCCACACAATGTCGTTGAAGCCATCCCCATTGAAGTCTCCCAACCCCACAATCTGCCAGTTGAGATCTATCACGGCGCTCAAGGGCGCCACGCCTGTTTTAACCGCCCCATCCATATGCCAGATGCGGTTGTCGCCGGTTGAAACGTTGCGCCACAGGATATCCGCCTCCCCATCGCCGCTAAAATCAGCCATACCGGCGATCTTCCATTGGGAATCGCTCTCCGCAGGGATTGCTCCTTCTCCCGTCACCTCCATTCCATCCATGTACCAGACGCTGTTTTCGCCCGTCTCTGCATTTCGCCACAGGATGTCGGATTTGCCGTCGCCGTTGAGATCCGCTATCGCGACAATCTTCCGGTTCGCGTCCGAAACTGTCTGCAAAGAGCCGCTTCCCGACCGATTCTCTCCATCCATGAACCAGACGAATATCCCGCCTGAGAAGGCGTTCCGCCAGAGAATGTCCGGATTATTGTCGCTGTTGAAATCTACATCCGGCTTGCTTAAGAGCCTAAAAACGCCGCCGCCATAGGTGCTGGCGTAAACCGTCCGCGGCGCCGATGGATCTATCGCCAGGGCACGAACATCCGTGCAGGACAGCCCTTCGTTGATGGAGTTCCAGTTTCTCCCTCCATCCGTGCTCTTGAATACCCCGTTTTCAGTGCCAGCGTAAACCGTTTGAGGCGTTATCGGATCGATCGCCAGGGCATTAATATCCGTATAGGCCGGCAAGCCCGTTTTGGCTGCGCTCCAGGCGCTCCCGCCATCCACGCTCTTGAACACCCCGCTATTCGTGCCGGCGTAAACCGTCTGCGGATCCGATGGATCTATCGCCAGGGCATTAATGTATGAATAGGTCGGCAGGCCCGTGTTGGTTGCGCTCCAGGCGCTCCCGCCATCTGCGCTCTTGAAGACCCCGCCATTAGTGCCGGCATAAACTGTCTGCGGCATCGATGGATCTATCGCCAGAGCATAAACATGATTGCTGGCTAATCCCGTATTGGCCGCGATCCAGGTGCTCCCGCCATCCACGCTCTTGAACACTCCGTCCCAATAAGTGCCGGCGTAAACCGTTTGCGGCGTTATCGGATCGATCGCCAGGGCATTAATATCAGAATAGGCCGGCAGGCCCGTTTTGGCTGCAATCCAGTTGCTCCCGCCATCCACGCTCTTGAACAGCCCGCTATTCGTGCCGGCGTAAACCGTCTGCGGCGCCGATGGATCGATCGCCAGGGCATTAATGTATGAATAGGTCGGCAGGCCCGTTTTGGCTGCGCTCCAGGCGCTCCCGCCATCCAAGTTCTTGAATACTCCGTCACCGTCAGTGCCGACATAAACGGTTTGAGGCGTCATTGGATCGATCGCCAGGGCAAGAACTTCAGTGTTGGTTAGTCCTGTTTTGACCGCAATCCAATCGCTACCGCCACCCACGATCTTGAATGCTCCGTCACCGTCAGTACCAACATAAACCGTTTGAGGCGACGATGGATCAATGGCCAGGGCATTAATATCCGTATAGGCCGGCAAGCCCGTGTTGACCTCAATCCAGTTGCTCCCGCCATCCACGCTCTTGAACACTCCGTCCCAATCCGTGCCGACATATACCGTCTGCGGCGACGTCGGGTTAATGGCCAAGGCATTAATATAAGGATAGGTTGGCAGGCCAGTGTTGACTTCAATCCAGTTGCTCCCGCCATCCACGCTCTTGAACACCCCGTCCCAATCAGTGCCGGCGTAAACCGTTTGCGGCGTTATCGGATCGATCGCCAGGGAAACAACTTCAGTGTTGGCTGGGCCTGTGTTGACCGCAATCCAGTTGGTCCCGCCATCCACGCTCTTGAACACTCC
>CAZXSV010000074.1:0-10245 GCA_964642735.1 uncultured Acidobacteriota bacterium | reverse complement strand
CTGTGTTGACCGCAATCCAGTTGGTCCCGCCATCCACGCTCTTGAACACTCCGTCACCGTCAGTGCCAACATAAACCGTTTGAGGCGTCATCGGATCGATCGCCAGGGCAAGAACTTCAGTATTGGCGAGGCCTGTGTTGACCGCAATCCAGTTGGTCCCGCCATCCACGCTCTTGAACACTCCGTCCCAATAAGTGCCGGCATAAACCGTCTGCGGCGACATCGGATTAATGGCCAAGGTTTTAATATAAGGATAGGTTGGCAAACCCTTGTTAACTGCAATCCAGTTGCTCCCGCCATCCACGCTCTTGAACACTCCGCCATTAGTGCCGGCATAAACCGTCTGCGGCGTCGATGGATCGATCGCCAGAGCGCGAACATAATTGTTGGATAATCCCGTATTGACCGCGCTCCAGTGGCTCCCGCCATCCACGCTCTTGAACACCCCGCCGCCGTCTGTACCGGCATAGACCTTCTGCGGCGCCGACGGATCGATCGCCAGAGCGTGTATGCTGCCGCCCTCGGGACCATTGCTGACCCAGAACTTTCCAGCGCCATAAATGCTCGGCGATGCAAGCACAAATGTCAGACAGAATAGAACTGAAAGCCGCAACTCCATCGCGCGATCGAAACTTTTGCATTTTTGCATGGCACCGTTCCTTTAACGAAATTACGAATGAAAAATGACAAATTCAACCATGCTTTGGGATTACATGCGAAACCTCGATTGCAGGCGAATGCTTTAATTCATAATTCTGTTCCGGCGGTATTTTCCAGTTGCTGTCCGATACGGTGGCCGGAGATGCACCGCCTGCAGCAGTTGTGCCATTCATGAAACAGATGAGGATCTCGCCGCTTGCATTGTGCCGCCACAAAGGCATTAAGCTGATTTCGTCAATTCATTTTATTGCAAAGGCTGACAGGATGGGATGGAACTTCAGTGCTACAAGCCCGGCACAGGAATCATACTTTGTATTATTGTCAATCGCTTGCCGGCTGGATGTCTGACGAACGGAATTGCATCATTATGGTTTATGGTTTCAAGCCGCGAAGCGGCGCACTGAAAGCGAGCGTCGTCTCGCCCGCTTGTTTTTACGATAAAAGGAATTGCCGCTCAGAAAACTGCATCATCCAGATATATTTGGAAATTCCCGATAATTAGCAATCTGTTTGCTGGCGAAACGCCGCTCCCAGCACGGGCCATTTTAAAACGCGACGGTCCAGTTGGAGTCAGGCGCGACGTTCAGGAACTGGCTGCTCGTCCGCACCGCCTCGTTCAGAAACCAGATGCAGATTTTGCCGGTCGCAGCGTTCTGCAACAAAATGTCCAGCATCCTGTCCGCGTTGTAGTCCCCTATCGACGCGATTCTCCGGTTCGGCTTATGCTCATCTGTGCCTGCGAAAGATAGAATATCCGCCGATCATACTGCGCAAGAAATCCTGATGGCCTTTTGGCGATTTGAGCATTTGAATTCCTGATGGCCTATGCTAGAATCCGCAGCCGAGGCTTAACATGGCGATTTATATTCGAAAAACCTGAACCCGGCGTTGGTTGCACGGCGTGCAAATGCTGAAGACCGACAAGACCGCATCATTGCGTCCCCGTCCGGGAAATACCCTGCACAGGATTCTGCCTGCCTGTTAAAGCTCCCGCGAGGAGACGGCAACGATGGGGTTGCCGCATTCTCAAAGGGAGTTCGAGATGTCTTCCTTGCTCAGTATACGTTTTGCACTGTCTCGAAGAGCGTGCTTGCTTGCTGCCTGTACCCTGCTCATTCCGTCTCCGGCTGAAAAAGCCTCTGCACAGGAAACCTCAATCGCGGTAAGAAGCGAACTGCAGCAGGAATTGTCGCTGACCCTTGCGGATCTCAAGGCGATGCCCTCATTCCTAATTCGGGACGTCCCAATAATCCCAGAACGGGTAGGTGACGGGAAAGACGAGGAGAAGGTCATTCAAAAGACTTTGCGCGGCGTCTTTTTACGTGACGTCCTGTGGAAAGCAGGATTGAAGCACAAGCGGAAATGGGAGCCGGGCGTTTTCATCCAGATCCGCAACAAAGACGGCCGGGAAATCGTGTTCTCATTCGGGGCGAGCTTTTCAACTCGCGCATGGGCGACCAGATTGTCATTGCCACTATCAAAGACGGCAAGCCGCTGTCAGCGACAGATGGATTCGCCATGTCCGTAACCGGCGAAGACAGCACGGGCAGCCGTTCCGTCAAGCGCATCAAGAAAAATCGAGGTTCGGTGAAACAATCGACGCCGGCGAGTTTAACGTCACGAAGGGCGTCTCCTGGAACAAGGCCCCAAGTCGGTGATTCCCGCAAAATTGTTGAAAGGAATTCAATGGCTTCGCCAACAACCTATAAGCTGCAAATTTCTCCCGACGTGGCAATAATACTTTCTGCCCCTCCCCCGGTGCATTATCCGGACCCTTACGCTGATACCGTGGCTGCGGCCATACGAGTGCAACCCGGCGACCGGGTTCTCGACATGGGTTGCGGCGCCGGCGGTTACGGCCTTTCCACTGCGGTGCGGGGTGCGGGAGAGGTGTTCCTGACGGATACCGAGCCGGCCGCTGTGGAATGTGCTCTCAAGAACGCAGCCCGCAATGGGATCGGTGGGATCAATGGCCGCGTGGGATCCCTCTTTGCGCCGGTCCGGGGAGAGCGGTTCGACATCATTATCACCTCTCTCCCTCAGCTTCCAGCGCCGGCGCCTATCCTTGCTGCCCGTTATGGAGGGCCCGATGGCCTTCGATATTTGCGTAGGCTCGCTGGAAAAGCGGGCCTCTATCTGACGACCGGCGGGCGGTTGTACATGTTGATCACGGACTGGGCTTACCCGCCGCGGGTTGAGCGACTTTTCCATCGATACGGGTTCACGCTTCGCCGCCTGGCCTGGATGGAGCGGCCCTTCCAGCCCGCCGAGTACGATGCCTATGCGCCGGGCCTCTTCGCCTACCTCGATCGTCGTGCGCAAAAGGGATTAGCCCGATATCGCCGGAACTGTACCTGGTGTTATCTCGGTGTGAGTTTCTTCGAGGCAACGCTGACCGGCGGTTGATCGAAAAGGGATAGAACCGTCAGCAAAGGCGGAACTCGGCAGAAGCGATGAGGGCGAGATCCAGAGAGCCGATGAGCCTGACCCTGCGCGTCTCTGCAGCGGCGATCACGCGCCATTATCCTTCGTCAGGGTCGGGCAGGAGAAATAGATCCGGACAGGCTCGCGCCCGTACTGTTGCCGGGATTCCCCTTCGAAAACCTTTTTGAATGTCCTGCGCAGCAAGCAATTGCAGGCGGCCCCGCCAACGAGCAATATCGATTGGGGAGGCAGGCGCGAGTTCGAATTTTGCGTTTGCCGCACCAGCGTGTCCCCAATCGCGTACGAACAGCCTGTTGCCGGATCCAGCGCGATTTTCGTGATCTTTCCGCCGCAGCGGCGCAGCTTGATTCCGTTCAGCTGTATGTGACGCAGAAAACGTGGACACCCATTGATTGAGGGTTCCCCCAAAACAGGACATGGGCATCCGGGACTAATTGCTCGGAAACCAGATACAACCAGGCCAATGCCGTTCCACTTATAAGGTCATTGATTCCGCCAACCTCGCAGACTTGTAAAAAATCGTTGTGTTCAATCGCACACAGGAATGTTAAAAATAACACACGCAATAAAACGTGGAAATTTTACCCATGGACTGCCCGTTGACTGAGGATTCACCCCAAAACAGGAAACGGGACAATGGGCGTCCAGGATCGTCGCCATAGCGGTTTTTTTCTTTCGGATGCAGGATAGGCGATGGCGAATTTGCGAGGATGCGGAAGGAAATTGCGGCGCGATGGGCGGCTTCTTAATCTGCGGAGTTCATAATGCAATGGAATAGAAAAACAGGGGCGATTCTGATTGTTGTCGCGCTCTGGTTCGGCATCGGCGCGTGCTCAAGCGGCGGCGGCAACGGCAGCCACAAAAGCAGCTATGTCGCCGGCGGCGGCGACAGCAATAGCTCCGGAACGTCTCCATCCAACGCCATCGCCAGCTTTGAAATCATGGGCCGCTCGATCGCCTATGAAGGCAAGTCATTTGGGTCCGTTGGACCCTATGAACTGATTCTGGCGCGGGCGACCGGGGCGCTCGATCCCGCAGATCCCCAGAATTCGAGCATTGTCAATCTGAATAAAGCGCCCAAGAACGCCGATGGAACGGTGTCTTATGCCGTTGACGTCCAAATCCTGAAGCCACTGGACATGACAAGGAGCAACAGGAAGATTCTATATGATGTTGTCAATCGGGGAACCAAAATGGCTCTGACCTACATCAATTCCCAGACAGCCTGGACAAGCGCCGGTTCAGGCGCGGATTTTCTTCAAAACAGCGGCTATACCATGGTATGGAGCGGCTGGCAGGGAGACGTAGCGATGTCCAACGCTCCATCGGCGACCGGCGCAATGGGCACGGACTTCCCCATTGCAGTCCACAGCAATGGCTCGGATATCACCGGACTGTCCAGAGAAGAGTTTGTCGATCAGGCCGCAAATCCCTTTACCGGAACATTAACCTATCCTGCGGCGACCGCGGACAAAACAAATGCGATTCTGACCGTGCGACAAAAAGAAAATGACGCCAGGATGCTCGTTCCGACGCAGAATTGGAATTATGCAGCCGCAAGCAATAATCAAAAGATTCAAGTGATAAAAGTCGCCGGATACGACACGGGCGCCATTTACGAGTTCATTTATACGGCAAAGTCGCCGACCGTCATGGGGATTGGTTTTGCCGCGACAAGAGACCTTGTCTCCTTCCTGAGGTACAGCAAAAACGCCGGCAATCCGCTAAACAACGCCTCCATCCACAGAGCCGTACTTTTCGGCGTTTCCCAAAGCGGACGGTTTGTTCGCGATTTCATTTACCAGGGATTCAATATGGACACCCATGGAAGGGTGGTATTCGAAGGCGCGATGCCTGTTATCGCAGGGGCGCGACGGACTTTCACCAATGACGTTTTCGCTCAGCCGGGCCGCTTCACACGGCAGCATGAAGATCATCTTTTTCCCCAAAACTCTTTTCCCTTTGCCTACAATGTTCTCGCCGATCATCTTTCGGGGCGAGTGGATGGAATTCTTAAAAATTGCGAACTTTCCAATTCATGCCCTAATATTTTCCATGTGGATACCGATTCTGAAGTTTGGCAGGGACATAATTCCCTGATCGTCACCGATACACAGGGAAACGCCATCGATCCGCCGGATAATGTACGCGTTTTTCTTCTGGCCGGCCGCTGCCACGCTCCCGGCTACTCTCCAACAGGCATGCAGGCCGTCAATACCCTTTCGTTGAACGCTCCCTTGCGGGCGCTCCTTTTGTCGCTGGACAACTGGATCAGCCACGGGACAACTCCCGTAGCGAGCAAATGGCCGACTCCTGCCGATGGAAGTTATGTCACGCTGGAAACCGCTGCTGCTCAATGGCCGGAAGGAATCCCGAACTGGCCGTGGCTTGATCGGATTAACACAATCGAGGTTCGCGATTACAGCGTCCAGCCTCCGTCGATCCTCAGCTCCCCTTACCCGCTTTATGTGCCGAGATTCAATGCCGACGGGAATACGATGGACGGGCTGTTATACCCTGAAATCAGCGTTCCGGTAGGCACCTATTCGGGTCGGTCGGTCCGCAAAGCCGATTTTGCTCCCGGCGAAATGAACAGCATCTATGGCGGATACCGACAGTTCGAATTGACCGCAGCCGCCAGGGCGACAAACGGCGATCCACGATCTTCTCTCGAGGAACTCTACCCGGGCGCCGATGCCGCGGCCCGAAATGCAAATTATCGGGCAAAACTCAGAATTATGGCAGACGACCTGGTGGCTCAGGGCTATATGCTCCCCGACGACGCCGCGGCCTGCTATGCCAAAGCCCTGCCAACCGGCGTTCCGATCCCGTAGTGTGCCTTGCGCGAGCAAGCCGCGAAATATTTGTCTTTATTCTTTATTATGTCTTCGATATTCCTCAATTGCCGCAGAATTTCGTTAAACGTCGGCGGTGGTTCCGTAAACATTTCCTGCGTCTGAGGGTGGGCAAACCATTGCTATTCATGCCGCTGCACCTGGCGCCCTATTTCAACGGATATTACCAGACAGGATACATGCAATTGCTCGCACACGAGTAAATCGATTAGCGGCGACGGTTGATCCGGCTGTCGCACGACAGCTTTGCCGGCGCGCTCCCGGTTGCATAGAATGGAAATCGCGCGTCGATTGTTTGGAATGGCGAGCCAATTATGACGGAGCGATAGATGAAGAAGGAAAGCGGATCAGGAACTCCATCGGGCAAAGGAACCGATATCGGCCGCGGCGGCGGCGTTCCGGCCAAAGTGCAGTCCGGTCAAAAATCTCGCGATGCGGCGGCGCCGCCGGTTGACGGCGATGCCGACCGATCACAGTTGAATCAAGCGATTGCGGATCACGCGGGCACGGTTGAAAGCGAGGGCTACGCGCCATACAGAGACAGCTTTGCCGACGCCATCGCCGATCGAGGCGCCCAGCCGTGGTGGATCAAGAGCAGCCCTCATAGCTACCTGGAGCAGATCAACGCTTCAAAAACCGCTATGTATCTGGCCGCGAACTGGGACGAAGGGACCACCAAGCACGGAGCCTTCTTCACTTTTAACAATGCAGCCACACCGGCAAAACTTATCGTGGGCCCGGGAGGGCACTGCGGCTGGAGCGCCGTCCAAAGCCAGACCAAGTTTGACATTACCGTCGAAGAACGCCGTTTCTTCGATTACTGGCTCAAGGGCATCGACAACGGCATCATGAAGGAGGATCCGGTATATTATTATACATACAACGCTCCGGCCGGATCGGAGTGGCGCTCGGCCAAGCAGTGGCCGCTGCCCAACGAAAAAAGGACCCGATACTATCTGGGCAAGGGCTCGTTGAGCGCATCAGCGCCGACGGGCGCCGATCAAAAAGATGAGAACGCTTGAATGGGGCGCGGCAGCCGGCGGAATGGCGGCGCGCCGGCCATGATATCAACAGATTGACGCCGGCAAACAGAATGAGATCCGGCAATAGGGAGGCAACATCTATGAAGAGAGCTCTTCTGATCGCAACATTCTTAATTCTTGCAGCCGGGTTCTGTCTCGCGCAGGCGCCCGCGCCTGTCAAGATCGAGGGTGGATTGGTGCAAGGGGCCGTCGAGGATGGGCTGACGGTTTACAGAGGCATACCGTTTGCGGCGCCGCCGGTCGGCGACCTTCGCTGGCGAGCTCCTCAGCCGGCGCCTGAATGGGATGGCGTGAAGGAAACCGTCAAGTTCGCCCCCGCATGCATACAAGGCATGATGATGGGCCCCGGCGGCCGCGGCCTTGCGCCGAGCGAGGACTGCCTCTATTTGAACCTCTGGAGCCCGGCGAAATCGCCGCGTGATCGCGTTCCCGTTTTCGTGTGGATCCACGGTGGCGGATTCGCCATGGGCTCTGCTTCCGAAGCCGCTTTTAGCGGAGAAAAGCTCGCAAAAAAGGGAGTGATGCTGGTGAGCATTGCCTACCGCGTCGGGCAAATGGGATTCTTCGTGCATCCGGAGCTGAGCGCCGAGACCAAGAACCGCGTATCGGGAAACTACGGCCTTCTTGATATGATTGCCGGTCTCCGGTGGATCCAGAAGAATATCGCCGCATTCGGGGGCGATCCCCGTCGCGTAACCATTTTCGGAGAGTCGGCCGGGGGAATCGCCGTCAGCATGCTGTGCGCGTCGCCGCTGGCGAAGGGGCTGTTTCACGGCGCAATCTCGCAGAGCGGCGGATCATTTGGCCCCCCGAGGCCTTCAACAATGCCCGGGGAGAACATGAAACGGCTGGCCGACGCGGAGCGCTCGGGCGTGGCCACCCTCAAGGAAGCCGGAGTGGCGTCCATCGCCGAAGCGCGGAAACTCCCGCCCGACAAACTTTCCGGCGGCGAAAAACGCAGCCAGCCTGTCCGCACGGGCGGCAACCCGCCAGGCTTGAACCATTGGCCGATCATCGATGGATGGGCGATCCCGGACGATCAATATAAGCTCTATGAGGCAAAGCAGTACAACGACGTTCCGGTACTGATCGGCTACAATTCCGATGAGGGATTAAGCTTCTCCCCTCCGAAGACTCCGGAAGAATACATTGCCAGTGTGAAGTCGCGCTTCGGCCCGTTCGCCGACATACTTATCGCAGCCTATCCCCCGGGCGCGGGAACCGTGGCCAAAACTGCGCGCGACCTGATGCGCGACGCAGCCTTCGGATGGCACACCTGGATTTGGGCGCGGTTGCAGTCGAAAACGGGCAAGTCCAAAGTTTTTTACTATTATTTCGATCAGCACCCGGATTATCCGGCCGGTTCACCGCAGGCCGGGCGAGGATCGCCGCATGGGCAGGAAGTGGCTTATGTATTCCAGCATCTAAATCCCAGTCAAAAGCCTTCCCAGTCGGACGAGGCGATTTCTGAGGCCATGGCCGCCTATTGGACGAACTTCGCCAAATCCGGCGATCCCAATGGCGCGCGCCTCCCCAAGTGGCCGGCGTTCAGCGACGCCAATCCCGTCCTTATGTACTTCGCTCAGACGCCTCATACCGGGCCAGTCCCAAGCGCCGATGCGCTCAAGGCCATGGATCAATATTTCGCCTGGCGACGGACTCCGGAGGGCGAAGCCTTTGTAAAATAGACCGGATACGTATTCAAGAATGCCAATCGGGCAGAAAAAGGGAAGATGATTGACAGGCCCTAAGCGTCGCCGCAAGAACTAGCCTGGATTATATTTCCGCAGGGCCGGGCTGTGCGCGATCGCTTGTCATTTTTGCATTGCCTTGATAGTCTTTTGGCGTCGAATGCATACGAAAGATTGTCACTGAATGACGGCGGAGTTAAGGATGACATTTATCATAGGATGTTGGAGGCGGCGGACTCAAACGATATGTTTGTTGGCGGCGGCCTGCATCCTCATCCAGACCGCCATGGCGGGCGTCGAAACAGAACCGGAGCGCAAATGGGTGGATGCCTGGGCTGTCAGCTACCTGCCGACGACAATCAACGGAACGCTTCAATCCGTCCCAACTTTCCATAATCAAACCTTGCGCTTGAACATGTTTCTCAAACTTGGCGGCGCTGCGTTGCGCGTGAAATTGACCAACCGTTTTTCAACTCGTCCATTGACCATCGGCTCCGCACACGTAGCGTTGCGGCTCTCTACGTCCGGGCCGGATGTTGTGGCGGAAACGGATCATGTGCTGACGTTCGCCGGAGCCAAAACTCTAAAGATCGAAGCCGGGAGAGAAGTATGGAGCGATCCGGCGGAGCTGGCCGTCAAGCAGCATCAGGACATATCGGTCAGTATATTTTTGCCGGAAGCGACGACTCCCGAAACATTCCATCCCGTCGCTTTGAAGACGCAATATAGGATCACGGGCGATCATTGCGGCGATGCAACGTTTCGATCCGAAGGCCCCGGTTCGCGCACCACAATGTATTTCTTTGTGTCGGGAATTCAAGTGTCGGCGCCGGCGAATTCAAAGGTTATCGTGGCGCTCGGCGATTCGATCACGGATAGCGCCGCGGCGGCAAACGACGTCAACGCCGCATGGCCGGATGTTCTATCCAGACGACTGCCGGCGCTGAAAAGCGGCGCGCCCGTAAGTGTGATCAACATGGGCGTCGGCTCCAATCGCCTCGCGTCCGCCGACGCGGCGGGACCGGCGGGCCTTAAGCGTCTTGAAGACGATGTGCTTTCGAGACCCAATGTATCGCATCTGATTCTGCTGGAAGGCATCAACGACATCAGCTATGAACAGGTTCCGGCTGAAAAGCTCATTGCAGCCTATGAGCAAGTCATCGATAGAGCTCACGCCAAAGGGATCAAGGTCATTGGCGCAACATTGCTGCCGATCCAAAACTCGCGAAAAGATACGCCCGCAAATGAAGCCACACGGCAGGCTGTAAACAAGTGGATTCTGGAGTCTCATCGATTCGATGCAATATTGGATTTCGAAAAAGTCGTCCGGGATCCCGAAAATCCGTTGAGAATTCGCAAGGATTTGACCGGAGACTATGTGCACCCCAATACCGAAGGCTACCGCCTCATGGGTGAATCGATACCTCTCGATCTGTTTGAGTGATTGCTTTCGGGTAAACTCCCGGCTTTGCCGGAAGACTCCCAGAGTTTGATATTTTCGGGCGGCGGCTTATTCCCGTCTTCCAGGATTCAAAAAAGCCGGTTCTAAGG
>CAZXSV010000073.1:0-23715 GCA_964642735.1 uncultured Acidobacteriota bacterium | reverse complement strand
GCTAGCCAAACTCCGGGACAAACGCATTGCGGCCAGTGAAGAAGAAATCGCCCATAGTTTGCAAGGGAACTGGAGGGAGGACGTCCTATTTGAGTTGAAGCAAGTTATCGAGGCGTACGACTTCTACCAAAAGCAGATGGCTGCCTGCGACCGCGAATTGAAGAGATACATCGCGGAAGTGCCCAGCCACGAAATCGTAGAAAAGCATGATGTTCCGAAAGATGCCACCGTACTGCCCACCTCAAAACCGCAACGCCAATCCAAAACGCAACGTAAAGGCCAAGTCGGTTTTGATTTGGCTGCCGAGTTGCAGCGGACTTTCGGCGTAGATCTTACCCTCATTGATGGAATCGACGCAATCACGGCACAAATGGTTTTTTCTGAAATCGGTCCTGACTTCGGAGCCTTTCCTGACGAGAATCATTTTGCTTCTTGGCTGACACTTTCTCCTCAACGAGATATTAGCGGTGGGAAAGTAATTCGCCACGTTCCTTCTGCTGGACGCCAACGCGTGGCTAATGCATTACGAATGGCTGCCCAATCGCTCTCTCGAAGCAACTCGTATCTCGGTGCGCGCTATCGTCGTCTTCGGATGCGCTTGGATGGGCCTAAAGCAATAAAGGCGATGGCCCGCTACCTCGCTTGTTTGGTTTATCGATTGGTCACCAAGGGGCAGGCATACGTAGATCACGGCGCGACTTATTACGAAATCAAGCGGCAAGAAAAAGAACGTATTGCTTTGCAACGACGGGCTTCCACTCTTGGATTTAAGCTCGTGCCCGTTGCCTAAACATTTTTAAGTTTCCGGAGAGTACATAAGTATGTATACATAGTCATGCAGCATATTTTGTCGTGGGCGCCTGGAAGAAAGACTGAATCAGAAACAGTATCGGTTCGAAACCTTCTGTTACGGCCCAAAAAGCTGCCCCTTTTACCTGCCCGGGCCTGCGCGGAAAGTTCCGGGTCGAAAGGGTATGTCCTACACTGAGGAGGATTGGGTCGACGAAGATGCCACTGCCCACAGAGGGCCGGATGAATTAGGATGATAACGCCCGATGGCCAAAAAAACCGGCCAAGCGGCAATTGGGTAATGCCGAATGAAATGGGCAACGAATTGGGTAACGAGTCGGCCCGAGGAAAGGGGTTGATTTTTGCGACAGGTTTGCGACACAACTTGCGACAAACTCACGACTCGACTTGTGACATACCCTTTGGCAAGGTGAGAGGGAAAATGGGGTTGTCGGGGCTTTCGGCCTACCGGGGGCCACATGCTCTTTGATAGATGATTGAATCACAACGGTTTTCGGTTAACAGCCGGAGAACGAGAACGGTTATGAAAAGGGTTGCACACGGGGAGCCAGACCTTCAACAACTTACAACCCCTATTATTTTCAAGCTCCGCAGTCTGAAATCCTGACGCACTTGAAGAAAATGTGGTGTTAAGAGGATCGCCCAGCCGGTTAGAAGGGCTTGATTGCGAGGGATTTTAGCGGGGCGTTGAGAAACGACACGAGAGGCATCATGGCCGAAAAAAGCTCCAGCAGCCGCGGAAAGAGCTTCTGCCCTTCGGCAAGCGCCGCCGGTTCGGCTGCCAATACGTAAAACTGTTTCTGTTTCAGTACGTCAATCGCCGGGTGATCAGCCGAAAAGCCCGAGGGCGGACGGACCAGACGCTCTCCCTGCAGAGCGCCAAAGAGTTTCCTGAAAGTCCGTTGATTCGTGACCGCCTGAAGATCTTCCCAGTTGTCGGCGATGTGCCGGCGCAGTATCCGTAAGGTCTCCGGGGCCGGCATATAGACGCCGCCGGCGACCACGACTTCAGCGGGTTCGATGTGGAA
Organism: uncultured Acidobacteriota bacterium; assembly: GCA_964642735.1. Taxonomy (GTDB): domain Bacteria; phylum Acidobacteriota; class UBA6911; order UBA6911; family UBA6911; genus UBA6911. The sequence continues at coordinate 21,877 of CAZXSV010000073.1, read as the reverse complement.
ATACAGGCCGGCGCCGACGTCCTTCGGCATTCCCCGGAAATGGAATCTGGCTGCCATGTTGGTTTTGTATGGCCGCTTGTCCGCGCTGAAACGGACGTCGCGGTAAATGCGAAAGAGCGCGCGCTTCGGATCTACGATCAGCTCCGGTTCAGACGCCTGCAGCGTCAGGCCGAGTTCAAGCACAAGATCCGCCATCGGGGCCTTGACCTTCTGCTCGTATACGTCCTTGTGGGCAAGGAACCAATCCCGGTTGTTGTTACGTTTGAGCTGCCGCAGGAAGCGCAGCGTCTCGGGCGGGAAACCGCCAAATACGTACATCATCTGAAATCCTCATCAAACGGGTGCCTGGCGCCACTGTCCCTATCGGGTAAAAAGGGGACAGTCATGCCAGGCACCCATTTACTTCACCGGGACGCGCTGCTTCAGTTCTTCGGTCCAGTTCAGCACGACGTTGATTTTTCTAGGGCCGGCCGCATCCGACTGGCTGGGGGATCCCGGCTCTTTCATCATGAGAAACCGGCCGTCCCGGCCGACGTCCCAGGAAATACCCGAGCTGCCCGTGAGTCCGGCATAGCTGCTTTTGAATAGCCTTTGGGGAGTCCCAAGGTTGAAGCTTGGATTTCTCTGCACCGCAACCGCCATCAATTCATTGTCATTGCTCAGGTAATACAGCTCCTTGCCGTCCGGCGACCAGCGAGGGCAGCCGCCGCCGCCCGTTGAAGCCTGCCACTTGCCTTTGTCCACTTCAGGGAATGGTCGAACGTATACTTCCGTTTTCAGCGCTTCGCCGGTTGATTCCTGGGAGGAATAGGCGATCCACCGGCCATCGGGCGAAACCTGCGGTTGAACTTCTACATAGCTCTCATTCAACAGAGGTTTCAGTTTACGCTCGCCCTCCATTGGCAAAATGGCGATGTCAAATTTATTGTTTTGCATTGTTGCCAACCCCTCTATGTCCGAAACCAGCAGGCTTTTGCCGTCGCTGGAAAAAGACCATGGAATGACATCCCGGCCTGGCGCTGAATAAAGCTTCTCCTCCTTTCCGGCGCCATCGGCGGCTTTCCAATAGACGGCGCGCTGATCTACCACTGCTGCCGAACGATAAACTATCCTCTTGCTGTCGGGCGTCCACACCGGCGTTATAGATGCTTTATTAAAAGTCAGCCGGGTCAGGCTCTTGCGGACGAAATCCCAGACCCAGATATCGGCTTCGGTCAGGTTATTTGCAATGGTAAACGCTGCGCGGCTTCCATCAGGAGAAACTTTGGGATACGCATACTGGTTGGGCGGAACCGAAATGGATTCTTCCTTCCCTTCCCTGTTCACCCATACCGGTGTCTGTCCCCCGAGCGCTCCCTTCGAACCCGGCAGGTAAACCAGCGTTCCGGAATCGGAAACCTCATAGTGCTCGCCGAGAGGGCCCCTTATGTCTTCCACGAGCGAAACGGCGCCGCCCTTCGTTTCCAGTTTATCGGCGTCAAAAGGAACTGCGAAGAGATTATGCCCCCCTGTTTCCAAAGTACTATTTCCTAGCGTATACACGAGATGGCCTGTGGGGAGATATCGGGCAGCATAGCCCGCAAACAGCTCTCTGGATTTTCCTGATTCCAATGACTGCACCGTGATCCGGGCGCCGCTTGCCGGGTTTTTCAATACTTCCCATTTGGTGAACAGTACTGCTTTTCCGCCCGGGAGCATTTGCGGATTCATGGCTGCTTCGCCTTTAATCTTCACAATAGATTCGGGCGTTCCTCCGTTTGCGGATACCTTCATGATCTCACCCAACATCCCTGCTGCGATGATGTCTATTTTGCTGATAACCAGGGTGTCCGCTTCATCCCAAGCTATGCCGGTGATAGAGCCTTTGATGTCACACAAAACCACGGGGGCTCCGCCGCCAACGGCTATCTTCTTGAACTTGCTATCTGCCTGGGAGAGGTAGGCCATCCATTTCCCGTCCGGAGAAAATGTTGGATATAGCACATTCTCGCCTGCGGTTCCGGCAATCAACTTGGCGTCCATTTCGCCGATGGAGCGCGAAAGCAGCCCTTCGGTTGTGCTGCAAACGAACTTTTTGCCATCATGTGAAACTGCGAGGTACTGCCCGAGATTATTAATGAACTGCAGCCCCTCGGGCAGTTCGTAGTAAAAGCGCGTGACTTCAGGCGGCGGAGCCGCAGGCTTGAGATACCAGATCGCGGCTGCCGCGATGGCGAGAAGGACAACGGCCAGCGCCACCCACGGCAGCACCGCCTTTTTCTTCAACGCCCGGCCAATGGATGGCTGGGCAAATACTCCGCTGGGATCGGTCAGAACTTTCTGAATATCCACCCTGGCGTCGCTGATGCCGCTGTACCGGTTCCTGGCTTCCTTTTCGAGACACCGCTCGATGACTTCGCGCAGCCGCCAGTGCAGGTTCGCCGGAAGGCTCTTCCAGTCGGGTTCTGACTTGATGACCGCCGCCAGAATGTCGGTGACGTCCTTGCCAGAAAACGCGGCGCGGCCCGCCAGCATCTCGAACAGCACGCAACCGAAGGCCCAGACGTCGGCCCTCTTGTCGACTGGTTTACCGCGCGCCTGCTCCGGCGACATGTAGGCCGCCGTGCCCAGAATGACGCCCATCTGCGTGGCCGCATCACTCAGCGTCGGAGAGTTCGACAGGTTCACGTCCTCCCTTTCGCCCTGATACGCCTTCGCCAAACCGAAATCCAATACCTTCACTTTGCCTTCCGGCGTCACTTTGATGTTGGCCGGCTTCAGGTCCCGGTGGATGATGCCTTTGTCGTGCGCGGCTTCGAGCGCCTCGGTGATCTGCAGCGCCAGTTTCAGGGATTCCTCGACGGGGATCGGACCGGTCTTGATCCGGTCCGCCAGCGTTTCGCCTTCCACCAGCTCGAGGACAAGGAAGTTTGTTCCGCCCGATTCCTCCAGCCCGTGGATGGCGGCGATGTTGGGATGATTCAGCGAGGCGAGCAGTTTGGCTTCGCGCTCGAAACGGGCCACGCGGTCGGCCTCCCGCGCGAATTCAGCGGGCAGTATCTTGATCGCCACTTCCCTGCCCAGTTTCTGGTCCCCGGCTCGAAACACTTCACCCATGCCGCCTTTGCCCATCCGGCCCGTGATCTGATAATGGCCGAGAGTTTTACCGATCATGCGAGAGCCTCCTCCACGAAGACTTCGAATTCAACGCAGTAATTCCCGGATCAAGAAGATGGAGCCATTGTAATGAAATCGGATTCACAAGCATAGAGAAGAATGGCCATGGCGCCATCGGCCGGACGCAGAGCCCTTCTCATGCGGGTCGCAGCTTCAGACTCTATCCCACGGTTGAACAAAGGAACCATAATCCGCCCGAACCGCAGCGCCTGGTCGAGATCCGCCGACAAGTCCGGAGTCGGCGCACTCAAGCTGACCGGGCCACGATTCCGGAAGGCCCTGTGAATTTGGACGAAAGCAATGGGAAAAAACTTTGACGATCGCCGGACCCAAGAGGAAATCGTTCCAGTGAGAGTATTCGATCCGGCACAGAAAATCGCCGAGCGAAGCGGTGTTTCGATTTAGTCCGTCGTGAATCCATGTCCCGGGTTTGAAAAAATGAAGGAATTTATTCTGCTTATCGTGTAAAAACTATTATAATCACAGCCCAGTTCCGTTTTATCGCAAAGTTTTGCTGCTGCCACCTAAGATAAAAAGAAAGAGGATTCAAGATGGCCACGAAAAAGTACGGCAAGTACATCATCAAGGAGCCTTTGGAAAAAGGAAGCGTTCCGATGCTGCATATATGCGCTGAAAAAGGTTGCCTTGGAGCCCAGTTCCCCGGTTTCCCGGTTGAGGTTCAGCTGCTCACCATCACCAAACCGATAACATTTCCCCATCCGCCCCACACCCACGATGCTGACGAAATCTTTTTTATTTTCGGCAGCGATCCCCAGAATTACTACGATTTCGACGCCGAAATCGTGGTGCATTTCGGCAAGGAGAAGGAAAAACATATCATCAACTCCACTTCAATTGTCTATGTCCCTAAGGGCTTATTGCACGCTCCGATTTCCATTACAAAGGTGAACAAACCCTTTCAGTGGATGCATGTTCTCTTTACTCCCAAGTATGATATGAAATCAGGCGATGTTTCGCAGCATCCTGCGCACCCTCGCGCGAAATATTCACGTGCCGAGATAAAGAAGTTCAAAGGGCGCTAGCCCTGCCGTACTGAAAGACAGCCCCTGCGAAAGCTGGAACACGCGCCGATCGTGCTGCAGGAGGGAAAGCTCCGCGCAAAACGCTCTATTTGAACCCGGATTGCTCATGAAGCTTCTACTGCGGCGGCATATCCTGGCATGTCTGATTCCATGCCCGCCCCCGCCGCCTCGAATTTTCATGAGTAATCCGGGTCAACTCCAGCCTATTGTAAATTCCTTTGGAATGCATCTCGGCTTAGTCGACATGATGAATCTGATCAGAAGCTGAGAGAAGGTCGTCAGCAAAAGCAATTCTAAATACAAGGCCTTTGTTTTATAGGAATTCCGGCTTTTAGGCGGGTATAACTGCCGAGGGCCGGCGCCCAGTTCCCCGGGATTTATCGTTTTCAGTCCAATCCCGAGGATTCAAATTTTGGGGTTGTGGCCTAAAGTTTTCACTTTCTTTGAATTCCGGCCGTTGGGGAGCGGAATCGCGAATCATTGAGATGCCGTTGTTTGCCCATGAAAAAGACGGAAGAGCCATTTTATTTATATCACCCAAGCGCTGCCCCGGGATAAGATCTCACAAAGCCTATAAATCGGGATCGGGATCGAAAAATATATAAAGACGACCCCGGCGCCGATCCCGAAAAAGGGGATTATTATCTCAAATGGATCCACTGGCGCTATTTCACCCCATCATCCGCGAATGGTTTGAGAGCCGGTTCCCCGCTCCGACAGAAGCTCAGGCTTTAGGCTGGCCCGCGATCGCGCAAGGCCGCCATACTCTGATCTCAGCCCCCACCGGATCAGGAAAGACGCTGGCCGCTTTTCTTCTGTGCATCGACCGCCTTCTGCGCGCCGCCGAAAAAAATGAACTGACAGACTCCGCCCAGGTTGTATATGTTTCGCCTCTAAAAGCATTGTCCAGCGACATTCACCGGAACCTCTCTCAGCCCTTGCAGGAAATATCCCGGCTGGCCGGGGAGCGAGGGCGGATCGTCCCGGATATCCGCATTGCCGTCCGTACGGGCGATACGCCGGCGCAGGAGCGTCAGATGCGAGCCCGCAGGCCGCCCCACATCTGGATTACAACGCCGGAGTCTCTCTACATCCTGCTGACTTCGGAGAGCGGAAGACGCGGCCTTGCCGGCGTGCACACCGTGATTCTCGATGAAATTCACTCGATTGCGGGAAACAAACGGGGCGCCCATCTTGCTCTCTCCGTCGAGCGCCTGTGCGCTCTTGCCGGGAAACCGGTCGTTCGGATCGGATTGAGCGCCACAATCCGTCCTATCGAGGAGGTCGCCCGCTTCCTGGTCGGAGCGGGGGAACCCAATCCTGACAAAACGCCGCATTGCACCATTGTGGATACGGGGCATCTGCGCGAGATGGACCTTCAGATCGAAATGCCCGATGCGGACTTGGGGCCGATCGCCACTCTCGAGCTTCTGGATGAGACAATCTCGCGCATTGCCGAACTGATTCGCAAGCAGAGAACGACGCTTGTTTTCGTCAACACCCGGCGCCTTGTGGAACGAATTGCGCACCGGCTATCCCTCAAGATCGGCGAAGAGAACATCGTTGCGCATCACGGAAGCCTCTCGCGGGAAACGCGGCTGCAGGCTGAAGAGCGTCTGAAGAGCGGCAGTGTGCAGGTTTGTGTAGCGACCGCATCGCTCGAACTCGGCATCGACATCGGCGCCGTGGACCTCGTCTGCCAGATCGGCTCTCCGCGGTCGATCGGCATCCTGTTGCAGCGCGTGGGCCGATCCGGCCACTGGCTCGGCGGATTGCCGCGCGGCCGTGTATTCCCGCTCACGCGCGACGAGCTGATCGAATGCTCGGCTCTGATCTATGCGATCCGAAAAGGAGAACTGGACAGAATCAACATCCCTCCCTGGCCTCTGGACGTCCTGGCCCAGCAGATTGTGGCGATGTGCGCCGCGGAGGACTGGAGGATGGAGGATCTTTACCGGATTGTCCGCAGAGCTTTCCCCTATCGCGAGCTGCCGCGCGCGTTCTTTGACCGGGTCGTCAGAATGCTTTCGGAAGGATTTGCGACGCAGTTCGGGCGCAGGTCCGCTTATCTCCATTGCGACAGCATCCATGGGATTCTGCGCGGCCGTCGCGGCGCTCGGCTGGCCGCTCTGACCAGCGGCGGCGCGATTCCCGATAACGCCAATTATGATGTCCTGGCCCAGCCTGACGGGACCTATGTCGGCACTGTCCATGAGGAATTTGCCGCCGAAAGCATGGCCGGGGAAGTTTTTCTTCTTGGGAATGCCTCCTGGCGCATCCGGCGCATCGAAAAGGGCCGAATCCTGGTTGAGGATGCGCATGGCCAGGCTCCTGACATCCCATTCTGGAGAGGAGAAGCGCCTGCAAGAACGCCGGAACTCTCGCAGCTGATTTCCGAAATCCGGGAGGGAGTCGATCTGCGGATGCCCGATGAGAATGCCTGCCTGAAATGGCTCGTCGACGAAGTCGGCATTTCGCCGAATGCCGCGCAGCAGGCGCGCGCTTACCTCATGGAAGGAAAGCGCGTCCTTGGAACGGTGCCCAGCATTTCCCACGTTGTTGCCGAAAGATTCTTTGATGAGACGGGAGGCACGCAGCTGATTCTGCACGCTCCGTTTGGAGCCAGGATCAACAAGGCCTGGGGCCTGGCGTTGCGCGACCTGATCTGCCGCCGCTACAACGTCGAGCTGCAGGCTTCAGCGACCGACGACGGCGTCAACCTGTCTTTGGGACCGCAACATTCGTTTCCACTGAATGACCTGTTGCTGTTTCTCCACCCGCAGAATCTGGATGAAACTTTGACACACGCGATAGTGTCATCGCCCGTATTCATGACCCGGTGGCGATGGACGGTGGCCCGCTCCCTTGCTCTCCTTCGTTTCGCGGGGGGAAGACGCGTCCCCCCTCCGCTCCAGCGCATGCGATCCGACGACCTGCTCGGAATTGTCTTGCCGGACCTTGCGCGCTTCTCTGAAGGCGGTTCGCCGCTGCCCGATCATCCGCTGCTTTTCGAAACGCTGCGCGACTGCCTCCACGAAGCGATGGACAGCGATGGTTTGCGCCAGGCGCTCCGGAAGATCGGATGCGGCGAAATTCAGTTTTCCGGCAAGGACACGCCGATGCCTTCAGTCTTTTCTCACCAGATTCTGAATGCGATGCCTTATGCATTCCTCGACAACGCGCCCCTCGAGGAACGAAGAGCGCGCGCCGTCATCCTGCGACGTGCGCTGCCGGAAAATGCCGACGAACTGGGCACGCTGAATCCCGACGCCATACGCAGCGCCTCCGAAGATGCGTGGCCGCCGGTGCGCGACGCGGAAGAGCTGCATGACGCTTTGCTCGGACTCATCCTTTTGCCTGAAAGCCAACTCGTCCGCCTGCCCGAACAGGCTTCCCAATGGATGGACGCGCTGATTCGGGACGGCCGGGCGTTTCGCCGCGAAATAAACGGCCGCGCGTATTTTGCAGCGGCGGAATCGGCAGACCTGCTGCCGGTTGAAGGGAGACACTGGTCCGGAACGCCCGCCGGCGAGCATCCGCTCGTTCCAACGATTCGCGGGTGGATCGAGGTGAGCGGCCCTCTCACCGTCGCTGATTTGGCCGATATGCTGGGATTCCGGAAAGAAGAGGCGCTGACCGCGCTGACGCATCTGGAGAACTCCGGCCTTGTACTGCGCGGATGCTTCTCCGGCCGCGGCGAGGAGGAGTTTTGCGACCGGAGGATCCTGGCGAGGATTCATCGCGCGACCATCGCTCATTTGCGCAGAGAGATCGAGCCGGTCGCGCCGGCGACCTTTATCAGTTTCCTGTTCGAATGGCAGCACCTTGCAGACGGCGCGCAGCTGAGCGGCGAGCGGGGAGTTCTGGAAGCGATCGATCAGCTCCAGGGATTCGAAGCTGCCGGCGCCGCATGGGAGGATGAAATCCTCAAGGCGAGGATCTCCGACTACCGCCCGGATTACCTGGATGCACTCTGTCTGGGGGGCGACGTGGCATGGGGCAGATGGAGGCGGCGGGCAACTCAGGCAGAAGTCCCGGCACGCAGGCCCGGCATCACGCGCGCCGCGCCTCTCGGACTGGCGATACGCGAAGATCTGCCCTGGCTTCTCGACGAAAGCCCTGCCGACGAAAATGCACTGTCAAAATCCGCACGCGATGTCCTCGAATTTCTGCGCAGCCACGGTGCATCCTTTTTCCCGGAAATCAGCGCGGGCACGCGGCGCCTGCCGTCTGAAGTCGAGGAAGCCCTGTGGCAGCTGGTCGCCGCCGGATTGGTTGCGGCCGACTCCTTTGCCGCGCTCAGGTCGCTGGTTACCGGAGAAACCAAACGGCTGGAGCATTCGCGACGCCGCCGGCGGCAGCCGCGCAGGACACGCGAGGGGCGTTGGGCTCTTCTTGAGGTCCAGGGAGATGTCCCGGGAGACAAAACGGAGTTCTGGGCGCAGCAATATGAGCGCCGCTATGGCATCTTCTGCCGCGAGCTGCTGGTGCGCGAGGCCTCGGCCCCGCCCTGGCGCGACCTGCTCAGAGTCCTGCGCCGGTCCGAGGCTCGCGGCGAACTAAGAGGCGGACGGTTCATCGCCGGCTTGAATGGGGAACAGTTTGCGTTGCCGGAAGCGGTTGAGGCGCTGCGCGCTCTGCGCCGCAAGGGACTCCAGGGACGGTATATGAGGATCTCCGCATGCGATCCCCTGAACCTCGTGGGCATATTGACTCCGGGCCCTCGGATCACGGCTGTCCTCGGCAACCGCATCCTTTATCGCGATGGCGTCCCTGTTGCTGCGGTCGAAAACGCGCAGACTCGGCTCCTTGCGCCGATCGGGCCGGGCGAACGGAGTGTCATAGACCGCCGGCTGGATGAACGGCCGAGTGTGATTCGAGATTCGAAATTGAAAAAGCGATTCCGTTGAGGCGATCCAATGTTAGCATTCAAATGGAGCCAACTTCACATATTGCTGCCGGCTCTCAGGTTGGTTGAACATGCGAAAAAGCGACATGAATATTTGCAATTCTGAGAGCCAGCAGCACTGCGGGGCGCGGCGGCGGGCGGGCATCGGCGGCGTTAGCGATCCTCGACGATGTCCCCCATCGCCTGCGTGGCGCCTTGCATCTGCCCGCCCGGCGCTCGCGCCATAATGCGAACGTATTTTTGCGCAGGCCCTGAGCTATACTGCCGCCCAAGCCAATAAAAATATGGCGAGCTGATATTCTATGGGAGGCCGGCTTATTTGAGACTCTTCACAAAAGCTGCGACAGCCGTGATTTCCCTTTCATTGAGATTGACGATCGGCGTCGCATGAACGGTCTTTCCGCCTTCGCCTTTGGCGATGAGGGCGGCAACTTTTGCGGCATTCAACGATGTTCCTTTAACCGGGGGGATTTTGACTGAAGGCAAGCCTTCGCCCTTGGCGCCGTGACAGGCGGCGCACCGGTCTTTATATGTCTGGACGCCATCCGGCGCATTCTGGGGCCACAAAGACAATGGAACGGCCAACAGCAGAGTCGCTGTCAAGATCGCGCTGATATTCCTCATCGTTTCTCTCCTGAATGGGGGAAATGCAAAGCTGCAATATAAGCCGGCCGTCGCCAAAAGTCCATCTTCCCGATGCGAAGCCTTTGCGCTTGTAGCCATAAAGCAATCTGTGCTAGAAACAGTAGAATTCTTTGAAGAAACCAGCCTATTCAATGGAGATATTCTCATGTACGAGAAATTTATCACCGCCATAACACGAAGGGATTTTGTCAAGGAAGTCGCCGCAGGCGCTACGGCCGCTGCCGCTGCAACCGTGGGCGCGGAGGCGTTCGCGCAGCAGCCTGCCTCCAAATACCCGACAGACCTGGAATCTTACAAGGCAGGGGAAAAATATTCGCAATATCTGTTCACGGGCCTGAAAGACAATATGAGCTCCATGCTTCCCAGCATGGGCGCGCCTTCGGCGTACTTCAGAGGCGAATGGCAAATCCCGGGCGCCAGCATCAATATGGGATGGCAAGTTATCACAAAAGCTAATTTCATGGAGAAAGAAGGCCACCATCACCTCGTCGACGAATACTTTGCAATTTTTGGCGCCCAGATGCCGGATATCTGGGGCAGCTTCGACGCGGTGGTTGAGTTGTGCTATGGGCCGGAAGAAGAGAAACATATTATTACGCAGCCCACTTTTGTTTTCGTTCCAAAGGGGATGCACCATTGTCCACTGAATTTCAAAGTCGTCAACAAGCCGATTCTGTTCCAGGCTATACATCTCGGCCCCAGATTTCACAAGATTATGGGCGGCAAAGAATACTGGTTTGAGGGGCCCACCAGGCCTTCGGGTTGGAAAGGTCATCCGTGGTAGAAAACTGGCGCTCTCGATACCTAACCCGCATTATTCATGAAGGTTCGTAGGCGGCGGGGGCGGGCATGGATACAGGGCGCGCGACCGAGGGCGCCGCAGTGCTCGACAGTACGTCGAGGCGCCCGACGGAGCGCAACGCAGTAGACATGCCCGGATCCGCGTCCGCAGTAGAAGCTTCATGAATAGTCGGGGCTAAAGGGCGCTTTTGAGGGCGTTGTCCCATGGGGCGCGGTAGGTCTTGGCGCACATGGCCTGGGCTTCTCTGTCCCCTATCGCCTGTTCCTTGCCGGCATCCCATCGAATGGAACGGCCGAGTTTAAGCGACATATTCGCCAGGTGGCAGGCAATGGACACTCGATGCCCGTCTTCCACATCGCAGAACGGACGTTTGCGGGTTCTCATCGAATTCAACCAATCCTGCTTGTTCATTGCCAGAGTATCTTCGCCGCCAAATCCATAGCGCGGATCGGTTTCGGTCCCGCCTCCTTTTGAAGCTTTGATCCACGGAACCGGTTTTGTATCGGAATACACGATGCCGCCGGCAGGGTGTCCCGAGAAGCGCGGGATGTCGTTGACCGGATCGATCTTGTTTTCGGGAGTCACTTCCCAGTTCCCTGCCAGGTTCATCGTCCCCTTGGCGCCCAAAAATTGCAGGCCCATGGCTGATGCGTCTCTTCGTCCGGCGTTTGCCTCGCGGATCGAACAATACATTGTGAATCCGGGAGAGCCCTTGGAACCGGAGAACGCCCAGATAGAATCTTGCAGATCCGGAGTTTCACCGTCATCCTCCAATGCATAGCGCCCGCCGATGGATGTGGCCATAGTGGGGCCTTTGGCGCTCATCACGTAAAGCACCTGATCGATCAGGTGCGCGCCCAGGTTTGTCATCTGGCCTCCCGAATAATCCCAGAACCAGCGGAAATGATACAATCCGCGATGCGCCTGGTATGGCTTTTTTTCAGCCGGTCCCAGCCACATATCGTAATCAAAACCGGGAGGAGGCGCCGTCACCGGCGTTTTGCCGAAACCCGGATAAATGTTGCGATAGGAAGAAAACCGTACGGAATGGATTTTCCCGAGCGCTCCGCTCTCGATCACTTTTTTTGATTCGATGACGCCTTTGCCGTGCCGGCGCTGCGTCCCCACAACGACTATGCGATTGTATTTGCGGGCCGCCTGAACCATCCATTTGCCTTCATCGATAAAGAGAGTCATCGGCTTTTCCACATAGACATCCTTGCCGGCGGCGCATGCCAGAATGGTCTGCAGCGCGTGCCAATGATCCGGCGTGGCGATGAGCACTCCCTGAATATCCTTGTTTTCGTACATTTTCCTGAAATCGCCGTATGGCCTGGCGTTAGGACTTTGCATGTAGGCAAGGCCTTCTTCCAGTCTGGGCTTGTAGGCGTCGCACATGCCCAGCAATTCGACGTCCTTAAATTTTTTGAGATCCGCAACATGCTGCTTGCCGATTAATCCGAATCCAATGACTCCTATGCCGATGCGGTCATTGGCGCCCAGAACGCGCGCGTAGGAGGCGGCCGTCATGACGGCTGCGCCTGCCGCGCTGATAAACGCCCGTCGAGTGGTTTTCCTGGAATCAATAGCGCTATTGTGCGCCGGAGTCGCAGATTCCTGCATATCCTTGTCCTTTCTTGGAATAGATGGCCGTGGCTGTTGTGACAGACAAGGAGTGTAAGGGATCGCCTTTGAAAGATCAATCTTAGAACAGCCAACTCCTCCGAAAGGATCCGCTGCCTGGACTCCATTTGCGCTATAATGCGGAAAATTGGATTCGTGCGCCGGGAAGAATCGAGCCGTTGATTGGGGAAAACGGCAGGAAAAACTTCATTCATATTTTCGGATGTCTTTGCGCTGCTTCCCGATTCACCCAACGGGGAGCGTAAAACGGGCAACGGGAAACGGTTCTTTTAAAATGGAGGATCGCATGATTACACGCAGACAACTTCTGGCGCTGGCAGGCGCCGTTCCGGTTTGGCCGGCTTTGAGAGCCGCTGAATCATGGGCTGCCGGCAGAGGACCGGGCGATTCGGCGGTTTCCGCAAAATACACACGCATGGGCGGCACTCCATCGGCATTCCAAAACCATTGGACGGCATCTTCCCGATCGGGCAAGTCTTTTGATATCGTGGAGCACTGCCGCAGTCTCGGACTTGCCGGCGTTCAGACGAATCCCCCATCCAATGATATTGAAGCAATCAAAACATTCCGGAAGAAGCTTGAGACCTATAACATGCATCTGATCTGCGATCCGCGGTTTCCCCAGAAGGAATCGGATGTCGGCGCGTTTGACGCCCAGATCAAGGCGTTCAAGGAAGCAGGGGCGTCCGCCTGCCATGCGGCTCTGACAGGCAGGCGCTATGAGGATTACGCCAGCCTGGAACCGTTCAAACAGATGTTCGAGCGATGCAAGAAATCCATTGCGCTGGCCGAGCCGGTTTTGCGCAAATATAAAATGAAGCTCGGGATTGAAAACCATAAAGGCTGGCGCTCCGCCGAACAGGCCGCGTGGCTGAAGCGCCTCGGCAGCGAGTGGGTTGGAGTATGCCTGGACTTCGGCAACAATATTTCTCTCTGTGAAGATCCGATGGATACGGCGCGCGCACTGGCGCCCTATGCCTTTTTTGCGCACCTGAAAGATATGGCGGTCGAGGAATACGAAGACGGTTTTCTGCTTTCTGAAGTCCCGCTGGGGGAAGGGATATTGGATCTCCGGCAGATCGTTCAGCTGTTGCGGGCAAAGGATCCGGGCATGCTATTCAATCTCGAAATGATCACGCGCGATCCGCTTAAAATCCCGGTCTACACAGATAAATATTGGGCTACTTTTGATGATTCCTATAGCCCCCTGCCGGGGAGAGATCTGGCCAGAGTCCTTGCGCTGGTCCGGAAGAACCGCCCGAAGACGCCTCTGCAGAAAATAACGGGATTGCCCCAGGAAGCTCAGCTCGCGGCGGAGGATGAAAACAACGCGAAGTGCATCGCCTATGCGCGTCAAAACCTCGAACTGTAGGGACGGTCCAACAACAAGAATCGCCACGGATTTTTAATTTATTGTCCGTAAAATCCGCCGGCTTCTTGTTTTTGAGCTTAGGTTTCTTCAAGTTCGGGCGCGGATTTCGGCGGCGCCGCGTGGAGAGACAGAAAGCCTTCCACCCCAAAAATAATCAGCGCAATCCAGACAATTCCAAAGCCGATCGCGCGCGTGGGGCTGAAAGCTTCTCCATATACCAGAATCCCAAGCAGGAACTGGCAGGTCGGAGTGATGTAGTGCAGAATGCCGACTGTTGTGAGGGGAATGCGGCGAGCCGCGGAAACGAACATGAGCAGCGGAACGGTTGTCATCAATCCGGCGCCGGCCATCAGAAGGTCGGAAATAAAACCCGTATGAAGAAACGCCCCCTTCCCGAGCCATTCCTGATAAGCCAGAAAAAATGAGGCCGGAAGAAACAGAATGCCCGTCTCGAGAGTCAGACCGTTGAGCGAGCTGAGCGGAGCTATTTTTTTCATAAGCCCGTAAAAGCCGAAAGTCAATGCCAGCCCGAGAGAGGTCCAGGGCAAATGGCCGTAATCGAACGCAAGATACAGGACGCCCAAAGAAGCCAATCCGATGGCAATCCACTGAAACAGGCGCAACCGCTCCCTCAAGAAGATGAGGCCCAGAAGCACGCTCAGAAGCGGATTGATGAAGTATCCCAGGCTGGCCTCGACGATATAACCGGAATTGACTGCCCAGACATAAATGAACCAGTTGGCGCCGACCAGCAAAGCGGCGATGAAATAAATGCAGAGGACTTTATGATCGGAAGCCGATGCGCGCAATTCCGGCCATTTTCGCTTTGCGAAAAGCACTGCAGCCAAGAGAATGAAGGACCAGATGATGCGATGCCCGATCAGTTGGATTGCCGGGACATGCTTGATCAGCTTCCAGTAAATCGGAAACAGTCCCCAGATCAGGTACGCGCCCAAAGCGTAGAGAACGCCCTTTCGAAACATGGGGCATAGTATAGATTGAGAATTGCAGCGGAGCCAGCGCATCTTTCAGCCGGTTTTTAGAAAAAACCAGGACACCCATTATTTTTGCATTGCATTCAAAAGGTCCGGGATGTGAAAGTTTGTTGCGGAGCTTTCCCTCCTGCCGTATGATCGGCGCGTATTCCAGCTTTCGCAGCAGCAGTCTTTCATCAGTGCGGGTTCTATGTCTCTCCGCTACGCAGATCGCGAAGGACAGGCGTATAATGACCCGCACAGTATATAAATTCTCTTGCCGTGGTTTCTGTGCATTTTGCCAAGATGTTTTGCTCAATGCCCGGAAATAGAAACCATGGAAGCTGCTGATCGCTGAAGGCTGAACGCTGAACGCGCGCGGCCCGGGGCCGCGCCGGGAAAAATCGACATCTGAAAACTGCAAGGAGGCGCGCCTATGAGTCGTGGTTCCGCTCCAGTATCGCTTTTTGCTCTTCTGGCCGGCTTTCTGATTGCTTCAATTCCTGCGGCAGCGCAGCAAACCTGTGAAAGTCTGGCATCCGTTAAAATTCCCAACGTCACCATCGCCAAAGTCACGGCCGGCAAGCCGGGAGACTCCTTGCCTGCTCAGGCCGGCGGCATGGGCAACGTGCCCGGGCGCGCCATGAAGGTTCCCTTCTGCAGAATAGAAGCTTTTTCGGCACCGACCAGCGACTCCCATATCGGCATCGAGGTGTGGCTTCCGGATCCGTCGAATTGGAATGGGAAATTCCTGGCCGCCGGCAATCCTGGATTCATAGGCGGGCTCACCGCCTCCGGCCTCGCCGGAATTATGGAGCAGGGCTATGTGGCCGGAGGGACCGACACCGGACACGTGGACAGCGACAACCCGGACCGTAACACCCAGGGATTCAAATGGGCCATAGGGCATCCCGAAAAATGGGCGGACTGGGGCTATCGCGCCGTCCACGAAATGGTTGTCGTAACCAAAACTATGGCTGAAAAATATTACGGCAAGCCGATCAAATATTCTTACTGGAACAGCTGCCATAACGGGGGCAACCAGGGACTCAACGAAGCCCAGCGCTATCCCGAAGATTTTGACGGAATCGTCGCCGCGGATCCCGCTTTCTGGATATCGCATCTGCAATCGGGATCCCTTTACATCAGCTGGGTCGCTCTCAAGGACGGAGTCGGCGCCCCCGGCCACATCCCGCCCGCCAAAGTGGCTTCGCTGAACAAGGCGGCGATCGCGGCCTGCGACAAGGAAGACGGGCTCGAGGACGGCCTGATCGTGGATCCGACAAAGTGCCAATTCGATCCCGCGAGCATACAGTGCAAGGGCGCGGATTCCGACTCCTGCCTCACCGCCGCCCAAGTGGACACGGTTAGAAAAATTTATGCCGGGGCCAAATTCAAAGACGGCACGCCGATTTACAGCGGCTTTGAACGCGGAAGCGAATCGACCTGGAACTTTATGATTGAGAAGGAGCCTTTCTCCGTCAACATCAACTTTTTCAAAGGCATGGTTTTTCAAGATCCCAACTGGGATTTCCGCACCTTTGACGTGGATCGAGACACACGAAAGGCTATCGCGGAGACGTCCAAGCGCGTGGACGGCAACAATCCCGACTTGAGGCCGCTGAAGAAAGCCGGCGGCAAGCTCATGATAGTTTCGTCCTGGAACAGCCTGGCCCTTCCGCCGAGGCAGGTCGCGGAATATTACAGGAGCGTGGAAAAAGCTATGGGCGGGCCCGCGCAAACGCAGGATTTCGCGCGGCTTTTCTCCATACCGGGAGCGGGCGGCTGCGTCGTCGGCCCGGATTTCAAGGCCTTCGAAGCCATGCAGGATTGGGTCGAAAAAGGCATAGCTCCTGACCAGATTACCTACATCTATCGAGAGAGCGGCAGAGGAGGAAAACCGACCAAAACCAGGCCGGTATGCGCCTATCCGAAGGTTTCAAGATATAAAGGAAGCGGCGACGTCAACGACGCCGCCAATTTCACCTGCGTCGCTCCGGGCCGATGAGCGGCTGACCGCCGCTGAGTTCTGTAACGCCAACCTATAAGATTGTGTTTTGGGGCGCACAATGAAAGGTCGAGGCATATTTCGCGACAGGGCAAGGATACGTTCTCGCAACTGCTGCAACAAATAGCCTCAGGCAGAGCCTGAGGCTCTACGGTTGCCAACCCCTCAAAAGGGACTGATCGCAACCGGCGCGACCGACGCTTTTAAAGCGTTTTGAACCGCAGGATATCCAATGTCGAATATCGAACCGCAGAAGCGGTCCGGCAGCCATCCACTTCTGCATTCTTCATTCAGCATCCTGCGGTTCGTTTTTGCGAGTTCGTTCAAAACTTTGGGATAAAATACAATTGCCAGGCCCTAACCCGCGGCCGGCCGAAAAATGCCCTAATGATTCCCAAAAGGTTCCACCATCGATGCTTTTATCGAACTCGGCATTGCAGCCGAAACAGATTGTCTGTGGCTGCGAATCTGCGGAAACGCCTTTTTCAAACACTGGAAAAGGCGGTTTGAACGGGCAATCGGTTTCATGCGACGCATTGTCGCGCACCCGAAAAATGAAATCCATAAATCCAGGCGAACAGTCGCGTTGACGGGATGTGCGATTTACGTCCAAGCGGACTATTTTCCCAAAAGGCCGCCATTTTCGACCGGAATCATGCCCTCAACCGCAGACTCAGCCGAATCCATTCGCATGTAAGTATCCACCGGCAAAGCCGGTGGCTTTATGGATCGCGGCCCCCTCAAAGGGGGCTTATCGCGATCCCAAAACAAAACATGAAATTCGGGCAGCGTGCTTGGAATCAAACTTTGATGCAACGAGCGAGAGAAGCCCTGTGAATATTTTGCCGATTAAGAATTTCAAAGCTTACTCCCGGAACTGTCAAACTTTTGCTGCCTCCCCGGCAAAGCCGGGGGATCTCCCAACGGATTAGATTGACGAACAACAATTCATCTGTTATATATGTACTATAACATATGGATGTAAGCGATTATGTTTATTTCGATTGATAACAAGGATCCCCGCCCCGTCTACCTTCAGATTGCGGCCTCAATCAAAGAACAGATCCCAAAGGGCATGCTGAAGCCCGGCGATGAATTGCCGTCCGTGCGGGACCTTGCGCGAAATCTTGGCATTAATCTGCATACTGCCCGGCATGCATATCAATTGCTCCGCGAGCAGGGGGTGGTTCTGCTCCGGCTGGGCAGCCGCGCCCGGATTGCGCCCTTGCGGGCGACGCCGGCGGATCGCGCGGAGATTGAAAGGAAAGTGGCGCCCCGGTTGCGGGAATTGGTGACGGATGCATTCCACCTCGGAATAACGCCGAAACAATTCCGGCAGTTGGTGGATGAATCCATCGCGCAGAATGAGCGAAAGGTGAAATCATGAAATTCAAGCGGCATCATCCTTTGTGGGCGCATTTGCCGGCATTCGCGTGCATCGCAATAAACATAGGATTGCTTCTTTATGTCCAGTTGCCGGCGCGGGCGCCGATACATTTCACGAACGGATTGCCGGACAGTTGGGGATCGCCGCTGGATCTTTGGCTGACGACGCTCGGCTGGCCGCTGCTCTTATTGATCGGTTCAGTATTGTTGGATGAGCGATGCGCCCGATATGAACAGAAACGGCAATTCAATTGGTTCAGCTTGATGGATGAACTATTGATTGGGTTTTGGGTGGGAAGAAACGTGAAGATGATACCGCAGCTGTCCAATCCGGAACCGGTTCTATCAGAATGGTTGCCAGTGGCGTTTCTATTTTCCGGCGGGGCAGTGGCATTGGCAGCGATGTTGGAATTGCGACGGCCTTATCGGCCGGAAGTCCGGCAGTGGACGGCCGTCAATGTGGCGCCCCTGGCCCAAGGCATTCAACATCAATTTAAACCGGACGGGCGTTGGTTCTATTGGGAAAAACATAATTCGATCCTATGGCGTTGCTGGGTCGGCCTGATAACGGTCTTTCTTGCCGGAGCCGCATGGAATATGGCAAAGGAATCGGATTATGGCGGCTTCGTGTTCTGTGGCTTTTTGGCATTGCTCTCGGGGCTTGGCTATGGCGGAATTCATGCCGTGGTGACGCCCGGGCGATTGACGATACGCTCATGGATTTTTGGCTTGCCATTTTTGCGATTAAAGCTGGCCAATGCTCAATCGGTAAAGGTGATGTCTTTTAATGCGTTGGCAGACTTTTTAGGGTGGGGACTTTATCGATATTCCCTTTCCCTGCGCGCCTGGGGTTTCGTCCTGGGAGGCAGGCGGGGAGCGATGATTCACATGAAAAGCGGAAGGAAATTCTTTATCGGTTCCAATACGCCTGAAAAGCTTGCCGCCGCAACGGAGGCGGCGCGGATTGCCGCTGAGCTCAGTACGGGCGCCGTAAAAAGATACGACGATCCAACCCAGGGAATCATTCCAAGTCAAAACGCTGGCCGCAATGATTCAGATTCTGCTGGCGACCAGGCCGGCCACGACGGCGGACTGCTCCATGGACTGATCCTGGCGATCATGGTCGCTCTGTTGATTTTGCCGTTGGCGGCCATCTTTTTCTATTCTCCCGGACCCCCAAAATACATAATGAATTCAGAAGGATTGACTATCCACGACAGGTTCTATCCGGTTACGGTGAAAGCTGCCGATGTTGATATCGAACATATGAAGGTTGTGGATATCAGAACAAATCCGCACTGGCGGCCGACCGCGCGCACGAATGGCATTGGCGCTCGATACTATAAAGCCGGGTGGTTCCGTGTTGCAGGTGGAGAAAAAGTCCGGATGTATCGAACGACAAGTCAACGTCTGGTTCTCCTGCCGCCGAAGGGCCCAAGCATGCCTGTTCTGATGGAGGCGCGGCAACCGGAAGCTTTCATTCAAAAATTGCGACAGGCTTGGCGATAGCGGCGACTGATGGGAGCCTATTGCACGCTCAGCTGGAAAAACAACAACGGCAAGAGCTGAAACCGTTCAAATCTGCTTTTTTCCCAGGGCCCCCGGTCAATAGCGCTTGCCGGCCAAACTGAGCAGACAGGCGTCTTCGGATTCCACACAGGTCGTGGGAGCATAAGCTTTGATCTCCAGGTATCCCGTATCCCGGATGCCCTTGCAGGAGCCGCTGAAGGTTTTCTTGCCCGGGGAAGCGATGATTTTCGTTTCGCTCAGAAGCGTCTTTTTATCTCCTCTGACTGAAAAAGCTTTGAGCAGAACGGAGAAATTATCTTTGGTAGAACGGTTCTCAACAGTCACTGTGTAACTCTGGCTGTTTTTATCAATGGCCGGATCGGAAAGACGCACCAGTTTGAGGGTGGTGGCGTAAAATTCCTTTGTATCCAGAATCGTCTGGGTCCCCTTGACCCTCAATTTGGCCATCATCTCAAAAGTCGAACAGCAGCGCGGGAATATTCCGGTTGCGACCGCAGCTCGGCCCTTGGGGGAAATCTCCTCGCTGAGGGTCTTCGTGTCCACCAGAAGCCATTCCTCCCCGGTCTTGCGGAAGACAATCACTTCCAGAGTGTCCGTCGGGACAGGAACCGATCCTCTATTGCGGACCTGAATAGCGTATAGCCACTCCCCCTCGGCGGTGACAGGGGTTTGGCAGACATCGATATACGGATTGGCGGTTTCGGGCAGTTTCTTGACCTGGGCCGCTTTAGGACTTGCTGCAGGCCGGATCTCACGGGCCCGGGGACCGGATGGCGCCGCGGCAGGGCCTTGCGCCGGAATGGGCGCTGCCAGCCCGAGAATAAGAAGGTGCATTAAGAAAAGCCTTTTCATTGCGTTCTCCTTCATAAAAACGATTTACGGAAGGGCCCGGTGGATTTGGCCAACATTTTCCCCGCCAATTTCCTGACGATTTCTTCATACCGAACTGCACTAAAAACATCGGCAGAAACAGCGATTGTGATGCATTTTTATCCATAATCAAGCGTTCAATGCCGGCATTGCCGCGCCGTAGATGAAGCGCCCGGCCGGGCGCCAGATCGTCCCGGCAGGCGTCATAAACGCCGCACATGGCATCCCGGTTTCTTCATGCTGCCGAGAGCGCGGGCGCACGCGACGGGAGGATTCCGCAGGCGCGGTCGACAGCAAGTCGAGAAATCCTGCGTGCACAACGCAGACATGCCTGGACCCGCCGCCGCAGTAAAAGCTTCACGAATAATCGGGGCAAAAGATGCTTTGCGGGGCAAGCGAGCGCGGAGCCGAGCTCATAGGACCCGCCCTGGCGGCAGCGAGACGCTGGCTCTGCAGATCTTCACGGCTTTTGGCTTTCTTTGCGAAGGATGCCTTCACGATTCGATTGAAGAAAGAAAATTCTCGGCTGTCGACAGGATCAGGCAAGATTCGGCTTGGATTGTCGAACATGAGTGTGTGATCATATGAGTGGAGAATTACACATGGCTACGAACCTGTCCCTTGACCCGGAGCTTCTTGAAAAAGCGCTTGAAGTCAGCGGTGAAAAAACGAAGAAAGCAGCGGTCACAAAAGCCCTGAGGGAGTTTATATCGCGTCGGGAGCAGCGGCGTATCCTGGAGCTCTTTGGCTCGCTCGAATGGGATGAAAAATACAATTATAAAAAGGAGAGGTCTCGGTGAACATTTTGGTTGATACCAGTGTCTGGTCTCTCGCTCTTCGCCGTGATTCTCCGCCGGATTGTCAGGCAGTTTCCCGTCTGAAGGCCGCTCTAAAGGATGGGGAGAACGTGTTGACTACAGGATTGATACTTCAGGAATTGTTGCAGGGATTCAAAGGCCCAAAAGTTCGACGGAGGATAATCGAATACTTTGCGCCGCTCCCGCTTATCCTCCCTGAAAGAAGGGATCATATTGATGCTGCCGATTTAAAAGTGAAATTAAGGCAGAAAGGAATTCAGGCCGGAACAATAGATGCGCTTTTGGCCCAGCTATGTTTGCGGCATGGTCTATCGTTATTATCCACGGACAGAGATTTTATCCATATGGCAAAACACATTCCGCTGGCTTTGATGGCAGATTAATCCGGCGGATCTAAACTTGGCCTGGATCTTCGATTCAATTCGCAACCGCTTTTATCGCAGTGCCGAAGAAATAAAGCGAATATTTGCACCTTCTCCCTCTTTCAACCGGCTTGCGCGTGCTGCAGCGTCTGACCGCTTCCTTTAAATCGCAGGGGCTTCCCATTGCTGAGGAAAAGAGGGACCCAAACCGTCAATCAGCGCCGCCAAATGTCTTCCCGATGCCCGGTCTTTAGAATGATCGCAAGAATGCAGCGGCTGCTTAGGGCCTGTCACTGAATAACATTTACACTTTGGCGCGAGCGCCGGGCGGACAGATGCAAGGCGCCGCGACGGGGGC
>CAZXSV010000072.1:0-23922 GCA_964642735.1 uncultured Acidobacteriota bacterium | reverse complement strand
TCCAGCGCCGATGGTACTGCATTGGCAACGATGTGGGAGAGTAGGTCGTCGCCGGGATTAATTATAAAAAGGCCTCAGATAGTTCTGAGGCCTTTTTTTTTAAACCTGCAAGAGCAGATCCCGATTCCGATAAATTTTTTTGGTTTCTGTTCCGAAAAGATGCTTCGGCTGGCCGGTTGTGCTCGGCGAACGGAAGATCGCGCAGCCCAGCTTTATTTTCGGAGCAGAAACCAATTTGAAATAGAATTGCTTTTCAAATCGCCGCACAAAAATCTCCCTGCGAACCTGCCTTTGGCGCAGAATCAAAATGCTTGAACTCGCTTTCTTGCATTAACCGCAACGCTGCATTAAATTGATGAGTGTCCGGTTGCGGAGACATATAAACGCGAAGGTGATGAAATGACCGAAACAATCAATAATGGTGAAATGGATCCTGAAAAAAACGATTCTGAAGCGCAAGCTCCTCTTGTTCTTGCTTCCGAACTGCTTCCGTCTCATTTGCCCATATTGCCGATTCGCCCCCGCCCGGTTTTCCCGGGTGTCCCCATTCCTCTGGAGATGGGACAGGAACAGGCTTCCATTGTTCAGCACGCTGTCGAATACGCCTCTAAAACACTCGGCATTGTTCTGGTAAAAAACCTCGGCGGCGGGGATTCTCCTGAAAACCTGCATCGGGTCGGAGTCGCAGCAAAAATAATCAGAGCCTTTCCGGGAGAAGGCGAAATGACCACCGTTCTGGTCAATTGCGTCGATCGCTTCACTATCTTGGATGTCAAAAAAGCTGAGTTCGGGATGATCGCCGAAGTCCAGTATCCGGCGCCGTCCGAAGTCAAAATTGATGAAGAACTCAAGGCTTATTCGATGGCCGTCATCACAACGCTCAAAGAGCTTGTCAAACTTAATCCGCTCCAGTCGGAAGCGATCAAAATGTTCCTCGGCAGGTCTACGTTCGACGATCCGGGCAAGCTTGCCGATTTTGCGGCGAATTTAACCACCGCGAATGGCGCCGAACTGCAGGAAGTGCTGGAGACGTTTGATATTCGAAATCGGCTTGATCGCGTTCTGGTGCTCCTGAAGAGAGAAGTGGAAATTTCCAAGCTCCATGTGGAGATCAACAGACAGATCCAGGAAAAAATCTCCGGGCAGCAAAGAGAATTTTTTCTCAAAGAGCAATTGAAGGCCATCAAAAAAGAGCTCGGCCTCGAAAAAGAAGGGAAGACGACTGAAATTGAAAAATTTCAGGAGAGGCTGCAAGAACTGAAACTGAATGAAGAAGCCAAAAAAGTCGTGGAGGATGAATTGGAAAAGTTCCAGTTGCTGGAACCTCATTCACCCGAATATACGGTTTCGCGCAATTATCTCGACTGGCTTACCGCTCTTCCATGGGGAAAGTTCAGCCAGGACTCCTATGATATCGATAAGGCCAGAAAAATCCTGGACCGGGACCATTACGGTTTGGACGATGTTAAAGACCGGATCCTGGAGTTCATCGCCGTCGGAAAGCTGAAGGGCGACATTTCCGGGTCGATTCTATGCCTCGTCGGACCGCCCGGCGTCGGCAAAACATCGGTTGGAAAAAGCATCGCCGATGCATTGGGCAGGCGTTTTTTCAGATTTTCCCTCGGCGGAATGAGAGACGAGGCGGAAATCAAGGGACACAGGCGCACTTACATCGGAGCGTTGCCGGGAAAGTTTCTTCAGGCAATGAAGACCGTCGGCACGCAAAATCCCCTGATCATGCTTGACGAGATCGACAAGATCGGCGCGTCATTCCAGGGAGATCCCGGATCGGCCCTGCTGGAGGTGTTGGATCCGGAACAAAACAACAGTTTTCGCGACCACTACCTCGATGTCCAGTTCGACCTTTCCCACGTCCTGTTTGTCGCCACGGGCAACCAGCTGGATACCATCCCCAGGCCATTGCTCGACCGCATGGAGGTCATCCGCCTTTCCGGGTATATCGCGGAAGAAAAAATGGAAATCGCCCGCCGCTACCTGATTCCCAAAACAATCAAGAGCCATGGTTTGAAGGAAGGCCAAGTCGTCATCCGCAAAGACGCGCTGAGATTGATGATCGAAAATTACGCGCGCGAATCGGGAGTGCGCAATCTTGAGAACCTGATAAAAAAAATCGCGCGCAAATCCGTGATGGAGATCGTCAAAAACTCTGGAAAAAGAATCGCGGTGGAGAAGCCGCAACTGGAATCCTTCCTCGGGAAAGCGGCTTTTGCCGCGGATGAAATGTTCGAGAACATCCCGGGAGTGGTCACAGGCCTGGCCTGGACGAGCCTGGGAGGGGCCACGCTGCAGATCGAAGCCACAGCCGTCCCGAGCAGGAATAAGGGATTCAAACAAACGGGACAGCTGGGCGCCGTGATGGTCGAGAGCGCCGACATCGCTTACTCCTATGCAATGGCTCATCTGGAGGACTACGGCGCCAAACCCGATTTCTTCGACGAGCGTTTCGTCCACATCCACGTGCCCGCCGGAGCTACTCCCAAAGACGGACCTTCCGCCGGCGTAACAATGGCCACCGCTCTTCTGTCAATGATTTTGCAGAAGCCTGTCCGCAAAAGGCTCGCGATGACCGGTGAACTCACGCTGACCGGACAAGTTCTGCCGATCGGCGGCGTAAAGGAGAAAGTCATCGCTGCGCGCAGGTCCGGATGCAAACGTCTGATTTTCCCGGAAGCGAACAAGAAGGATTTCGATGAGCTTCCGGATTATTTGAAAAAGGGATTTGAAGTTCACTTTGCAGAACGGTACGAAGACGTTTATAAAGCGGCTTTTTTATGAGCAGGACTGCCATTGTGGTTGGTGGGCACGCCCGCAACGTCGGCAAAACATCGATGGTCGCGGGACTGATCGAGGCTTTTTCAGACCGCCCCTGGACGGCGGTAAAAATTTCTTCTCACCGGCATTCCGGGTCCAACGCCCCCGGGGGGGTCGAGATCCAATGGGAAACCAGCTGCCGGGGCGACTCCGATACGTCGAGATACCTGGCGGCGGGAGCGGCCAGGTCTCTTTGGGTGCAATCCGCTGAAGACTGTTTCGAAACAGCCGTTCAGCGGATGCTGCCCATGATCCGATCGGATCCCTTCCTGATTTTCGAGGGCAATCGCATAATGCAATATGTCGAGCCGGACCTGTGCCTCATGGTTTTGCGCTATGACGTCGTGGATTTCAAGGAAAGCGCTCGTGAAATGCTTGCCAGGGTTCATGCCGCCGTGGCTTGCCAGGGTGCGTCGAAATCTACTTCATGGGAAGGCATTTTGCCGGAGGTATGGGAACGAATCCCAATATTCGCCGCCGCGCATCCGCAAAAACCGCCGGCAGCGCTGCTCGAGTTCATTCAGGCCCGCTGCCCGGGTCTTCGCCGATAGCCTGACAGGCCCTAAGATGCGCATGACATGGATGGATTGTTTTCCGCGTCCAGTCGCGCCGGAACAGCCGATGCGGTGTCATCATCGAGGAGAGCGGCGACAAAGCAGATGCCCGCCCGCCGCCGCGCCGCTTTGCGCTGCGGCCCGCAGGCCAAAGCGGCGTTGTTGATTGATCCTTGCATGCAACCCGGCATGCTCGTCGCTCGCGCCGGGCCAGTGGGCCTCTGGGGCCAGCGGCAAAATGCAACCTTTATTCATTGCCGGGCTTTAAGCGGCTGACTGTCGAACGCGGCCTTTGACAAAATCGACGATTGCCTGCAGAGAACTTCCGGGCGGAAAGATTTCGGAAACCCCTATTTCCTTCAACTTTGGAACATCCCGGTCCGGGATGATTCCTCCGGCAAAAACCAGCACGTCATTCATCTTATTTTCATGCAGCAGGTTTATGATTCGCGGAAACAAGTGCAAATGGGCCCCGGACAAAATTGAAAGCCCGACGGCGTCGACGTCTTCCTGAAGCGCCGCATTGACGATCTGCTCGGGAGTCTGCCGCAAGCCTGTATAAATCACTTCCATTCCGGCGTCCCTGAGGGCGCGCGCAATCACTTTGGCGCCCCGGTCATGTCCGTCCAGGCCCGGCTTGGCTACCAGCACTCTGATTCTTTTGTCATTCATGGATATTCCTCAAATCCTCTCAACACCCGACAAAATAATAAAAATTCCAGTCAAATCCGGCCGCGCTCGCCCAAGGCCGGGTTCGTCGCATTGCATTTCCTGTCGCGAGCCACGTCAAATCTTACGCAATCATTAATGCGGGCACAAGGTTTTCTGACCGGGAACCGCTTTTTTCGGATGTGCATTTTATAACGGCGGGCGTTCCATTCCCAAGCGTGGCTTGTCACGGGAGCGGTTGAACAGGCTTGAGCGCGTCTCTTCTTACTTGCTTTCCAGTTCCTGGGCTTTTCTGAAGCATTCCAGGGCTTTGTCCTCCTGTTTCAGGCTTTTGAACAGGAATCCTTTTTCTTTCAGGATGGCGATTTGACTTGAAGTCTGCCGGAACAGTTTGGCGTTTTTCTCAATCAGCTGCATACTGATCGCAGGCTGCCCGTGACGCGAAAATTCATCGCTGAGCCCGATCAATTCCTTTAAAAGCAGCGTCTCCTGGCTGTCCGGCCATTTCAGTTCGAAAATGGAACAGGCTTCCTGGAATGCCTGGCTGTAATCCTTTGTCTTGATCAGAAGCATGACCATTTCGTGTTTCGAGGCTGCTATGCTTTTTGCTTTTTCAAGAGATGACGCCGGCTGAACAGCCAGCATGGGAGACAGGCACGCCGAAAAAACAAAAAGGATGGCGGCCAGCGGAATGCCAAAGCGATGAAAAGGCGTCGTTTTGTTCATCGGTCCTCCTGCCGGAACGGATTTTCCATTGAATTCGCCTTGATTTCAATAAATGGATTTTCCAGATGCCGTTTTTCCGTCAAGCCTGTTTTGAATTCCGACAAAGCAAGCCGGATTCGAATCCGAGAGTTGCGCTCCTGGACATATTTGGAAATATACTGATCCAGACTGTGTTTTTCAAAACTCCGGTACTTCAGGTAGCCGGCGCCGGCTATTAGAAAAACTGCCAGGGCCGAAGCCGCCAGCCGCCAGCGCAGCGAAAAAAAACGCATTGGAGAATCAGGAATCGGACCGTCTGCGATCCTGGCCCGCACGAGGTTCCAGGTTTCGGGTTTGGGATCCAGTTCCTGTATTCGGGAATCGATGAATTCGGAGGCCTTTTTCAGACTGCGCCATTCATCCGTGCAGGAGGAGCAATGCTGGAGATGGCTCCTCACTTCCTCCGCTTCCGCTGCGCTTAATTCTTCATCCTGATAGGCGGTCAAATTATCGGCGCATTGTTTGCAGTCCATGATTAAACCTTCAGATAATCCTTTACACTGTCGCGAACCCGCAATCTGGCGCGATGGATATCGGTTTTGACGCTCGGAAGACTCTGGCCGACAATTTCAGCTATCTGCTGATAGCTAAGGCGCTGAATTGCAGAAAGAACGAAAACTTCCCGATATTTTTCGGGAAGATCCTTTATCGCCCTGGAGACAACATCTTCGAGTTCTTCGGATTGAAACGACTCGTCAGGATTCTTTCGTTCATCCGGCAACTGCATCATCGCCCTCCCGTCTTCGTCCAGGGCGTCGATTGAAACGGTCGAGGCCGATCGTGTCCGGAATTGCTGATAAACCAGATTTCTTGCAATACGAAAAAGCCACGGCTCAAACTTGCCATTGTCTTTTAACGAATTCAATTTCTGATAGACCGCTACAAACGTCTCCTGCGCCAGATCCTCCGCTTCCTCGGGCGAGTGCACCATTCGATAAATAAAATTCAGAATTTTGCGGGCGAAAGCCGCATAAATATCCTGATAGGCGCCAACGTCTCCCTTCTTGGCCTTCTTGATCAAAGCGATCAAGACCGCCGGATCCACATTTCTGTTTCCAGGGTTCAGATTATTTATCGTCAAACTGAACTCACTTGTTCTTGATTCATGGCAAGCGCGAAAGTTTCGCAAAATTCATATTTTGGGCGGCTGTCCGGGCCGCTTGAAGCTTGGTTCGCTACTTTGGCCAACCGCCTGAAAGCAAGTTTCACGAGGCTGTCCAAACTGGCGACGCTTTATCATATTACCTGAACTGCCATTCCCAAATCTCCCAAATTTTGGAACCCGGCTTCAGACTTGGCGTGTATTGACCGGAAAAAGAGAACGGACTTTTTCAGACTGGAGGGTGGGATGAAGTTTTTAAGTTTTGGACGAATAGTTGCAATAGCCGCGTTCCTGGTCGCTTTTGCAGCGGCTTCGTTGAACGCGCAAACCAGAATTTACTCTAATGTATATCCGCAGGAGGCCGGGAGCTATCTGGGAGTTTACCTGGACGACCTAACCGCCGACAATTTGTCCAGATACAAGCTCGATAGCGAACGAGGCGCGATTGTCCGCTCTGTGGTCAAAAACAGCCCCGCGGAAGCCGCCAAGCTTCAAGAGGACGATGTTATCCTGGAATTCGCCGGAATCCAGGTATGGTCGGCCGCGCAACTGTCCCGTCTGGTTGAAGAAACTCCGGCCGGCCGCAAAGTGGACCTTGCCATTCATCGCGACGGCAAAAGGATGAACCTGACTGCACAGATCAAGAAAAGAGCAGGCATGGAATCGGAGGAACGGTCTCAAGCGCTTCCGAGCCTTCGATATTTTAGAGACCTGGAGAGGTTTTTCACGCCCGATGGACAACGCTCTTTTCAAACCATAGTTCCCGATCGTCCAGGGGATCGAAAACCAAAGCTTGGCATAACGTTGCAGCCGCTCACGGAGCAACAGGCGGAATATTTTGCAGTGCCGGGGAAAAAAGGCGTGCTGGTTTCCTCCGTGGCCGCCAATTCCGCCAGTTCCGGGAAATTGAGCGCCAACGACGTAATTGTGTCCGCTGACGGCAAACTGGTTGAAGATCCGGACGACTTGGTTCGGATTGTACAAAACAAAACCGGAGGAGACGTCAGTTTGAAAGTCATCAGGAACAAAAAAGAACTGTCCGTTGTCGTGAGCGTTCCGGAGGAATCGAAGGAGTCTAAAGGCTACAAACTCTGACAGAAACCGGGAAATCTGCGGTCGGCGTTCAGTCGTCAGTTTTCCGCCTGCGATTTTCGGCCCAAAGCTGACGCCCGGACGCCGACGTTTTTTTATTGACTTTCACCTATTCATCACCCTATATTGTTTAGTGTATAAAAGGTGAAATCAATGAAACTGACAAAACGTCAAAAAGAAATCCTGGATTTCGTTTCGGAGTTCATCGAAGAAAACGGCTATTCTCCGAGCATGGAAGAAATAGCGGAACATTTCCATTTTGCTTCCCTGAATGCGGTTTTCAAACATCTCGAAGCCCTGGAAAGCCGGGGCCATCTTCATCGCGACGCCAATCGGGCGCGTTCCATCCAGCTTTCGCACGAGCCGGCGCCGACGGTCCGCTCACTCCCATTATTTGGCTATATTGCCGCAGGCCGGCCCATCGAAGCGGTTTCCAATCCCGAGACTCTGGACATCCCCGAAAGCTTTTTGCCGCGTCAGGGCGACTATTACGTCCTGCGGGTTCAGGGGGAATCGATGATTGAAGAACACATTCAGGACGGGGACTTCATAGTCGTGGAATCGCGTGAAACGGCTTCTCCGGGCGATGTTGTAGTAGCCCTTGTCGACGAAGAGAGCGTCACACTGAAAAAGTTCTATCCTGAAGGCGGTCGAGTAAGACTCCAGCCTGCCAATATGGAGCTTGCGCCCATCATACTGGACGGATCTCGGGTGAAGATCCAGGGCGTGGTTGTGAGTGTAATGCGCAAGTATCAAAAGGGAGCGTCGCTATGATTAAATATTATTCCGTAATGATAAAGGGTCGAACGCTGGAAAGCCGCGATCTTCGCGAGTTGCTGGCGCGAGCGGTTAACGAAAAGCGAAAATCCGATCGCATCCTCCCGTTTCAATCCTGCGCTTCCGCGGCTATGGCGGGCGGCTGTCTGAACACATCGGATGCTGCGAGGTCCTGGAGTTCGAGGCCGTAATTTCTGCGAGGGTTCACAGCGCGTCGGCGTTTTCAGCGCATCCGGCGCCATAATTGATTTATGCCGAAAACTTCAATCTGGGCTTTCGTTGCACATTCTTTATGCAAATAGGTTGAAAAACATTTATTTTCAAATAATTATTCCTGTTTAAAACTGCCATTTCGCTCCTTTTTCCACAATTTCTGTGCAAAACCAAGTTCGAAATCTGCAAAGGGGAATCAGTTCTTCTTGATCCGGATTGTATGGATAGGGTACTCTTCTACCCCTGATTGAAAGATCCGCTTCACGGGAGCGATCCGGAAAAACTATGAGCAAGCTTTTTAAAAAAGACGAAAAGTTCTTCAAAATTTTCAGCCAGATGACAGTCCATATCCTGGAAGCAGCTGAGATTCTCGGGAACATGTTGAAGAATCCCGCGGAAGATCTCTCCCCGATGTCTGCCAAGATCAAAGACATTGAACACAAAGGAGACGAGCTGACGCATCAGGTCATTGACGAGCTCAACAAAACCTTCATAACTCCGCTGGACCGTGAAGATCTGTACGCTCTCGGCAAAGCTCTCGACGACGTTCTTGATTTGATCGACAGCGCAGCGAGCAGAATCGTGCTGTTTCGAATCAGGGAACCGATAGGAAGCGCTCGCGAAATAGCCGCTGTAATCTTGAATCAGGCGACCGAGATTGGCGCTGCGGTGTCCAGCCTGAGAGACAATGGGAAAGTTGTGGAACGGTGCATCGAAATAAACAGGCTGGAAAATGACGCCGACCGGCTTTTTCAGACGGCGATCGGCGCTCTTTTCGATGAAGTGAAGGATCCGATTGAAGTCATCAAGCGCAAGGAAATAATCGAGACCTTGGAGGCCGCCACAGATAAGGCTGAAGATGTGGCGAACGTTTTGGAGTCCATCGTCGTTAAGAACACATAATCCTCAAATCTGTCGTTGTTTCAAACCGCATTATTTGTGAAGGTTCTGGCGAGGCCGCGGTGGCGGGCATGGATACAAGGCGCAACTGGCGCAGTTTTCAGCCAGCGCGACCCGAGTTCGACGATGGAGCGCAATCGCCGTAGACCTCTCCGGATTGCCGCCGCAACAGAACCTTCATGAACAATGCGGATCAAGCAAATCATTGACGCCTGGATCTCGGTTTTCACCGGTTTACACGGGGCCTGTAACTGCACCGGCTAGCTTTGCCCGTGCACATCCGTGGCTTGTCCGTATCGCGGGAGGGTTGGATGCAACTGAAACTCATCGACTGGCTGGCGATTGCGGCGTATTTTGCTTTTAATATAGCGATTGGCTTTTACTACAGAAAACGCGCAACGGCTTCCACAGAGGATTACTTCGTCGGCGGCCGGAAAGTCACATGGTGGCTGGCCGGCACTTCCATGGTCGCAACGACCTTCGCCGCCGATACGCCTCTGGCCGTCACCGGCCTTGTAGCCCAGGGCGGCATTGCCGGCAACTGGCTCTGGTGGAATATGCTGATGAGCGGCATGCTGACCGTATTCTTTTTCGCTCGATTGTGGCGGCGCGCCGGGGTTATGACGGACGTGGAGTTTGCCGAGATCCGCTACAGCGGCGCCCCTGCAGCCATATTGCGCGGGTTCCGGGCCGTTTACCTTGGTTTTCCCATCAACTGCATCATCATGGGCTGGGTGAATCTGGCCATGGTGAAGATTCTCATGATGATTTTTGGAATTTCCAAAAGCGAGGCGCTCTGGATTGTATTCGCAATCATGCTTGTTACCGCGATGATTTCAACTCTCTCCGGTTTATGGGGCGTGCTGGTCACGGATCTTTTCCAGTTTGTATTGAAAATGGGCATGATGATCGTTCTGGCGGTCCTCGCCGTCAAAGCAGTCGGAGGAATGGGGGAACTGAAATTAAAACTTCTGGCGCTTGACGCCGCCAAAACCGCGGAAAGCGGCGGCCATGGATCCATTCTTTCCTTCACCCCGGACATCGGATCCGTCTGGATGCCGATGACTACTTTTTTTGTCTATCTGGCCGTCAACTGGTGGGCGACCTGGTATCCGGGAGCGGAGCCGGGCGGCGGCGGCTACATCGCCCAGAGAATATTCTGCGCCAAGGATGAAAAGAATTCGCTGCTGGCGACTCTTTGGTTCAATATCGCTCATTATGCGGTGCGCCCGTGGCCATGGATCCTGACCGCTCTTTGCTCTCTGGTGCTCTATCCCACGCTGGCGGACAAGGAATCAGGGTTCATACAGGTCATCATGGACCCTCAGGTTTTTCCTTCAGCGCTGCGCGGTTTAATGATCGCCGCTTTCGCCGCCGCCTATATGTCGACGATCGGAACGCAGTTGAACTGGGGTGCATCCTATATTGTCAATGATTTCTACAAGCGCTTCATGGTCCGGGAGCGCCGTGAAAAGCATTATGTGATTGTTTCGCAAATAACAACCCTGGCGATCATGTTGCTCTCCATCCTGGTGACTCGCCATCTGGAATCCATTGGAGAAACATGGAAAGATTTGATCGCCATCGGCGCCGGAACCGGAGGGGTCTTGATACTCCGATGGTTTTGGTGGAGGATTAACGCCTGGAGCGAAATATCCGCCATGTGCGCTTCTCTGGCGGTTTCACTGTTGTCCAAGTATTATTTCAAAATGAACAGCGACTATGTTGTTCTCACCACGGTAGCATGCACGACTATTGTCTGGATTGCCGCCACTCTCCTGACCTCCCCGGAGAAAGAGGATGTATTGCTCTCCTTTTATCGCAAGGTTCAACCCAGCGCAGCCTTATGGGGTCCCGTAGCTGCAAAGGCTAAAGACGTGTCGCCCCGACATGACGGCGCGGCTAATTTGTTCGATTGGATATGCGGCTGCGTGCTTGTGTATATGACTCTTTTTGGCGTCGGGAAGCTGATATTCGGACAAACGCTCGCCGGCGCCGGCTTTCTCGCACTTGCGGCGTTGGCGGGATGGCTGATTTATCGGGATCTCAATCGTCGTGGATGGAAAACCGTCGTCGATTAGCGGCCCCCAACAGTTCAATCGACAGCGGTTTCATAAATTTTATCAGGAGAACGAAACAGGGAATATCCCCATTTTCGCAGGAGCGCTTTCGTTCCTGCTTGAGCGCGGCTGGCGCCGGCGAAACCGGGGGGCGGAAACGCGGAACCTTCAAGAAATTTTGT
Source organism: uncultured Acidobacteriota bacterium (assembly GCA_964642735.1). GTDB lineage: Bacteria > Acidobacteriota > UBA6911 > UBA6911 > UBA6911 > UBA6911. The sequence goes on along the minus strand of CAZXSV010000072.1, from coordinate 12,776 downwards.
GTTACTTCCAAAATAATCATTAAGTTGTTGTATAATTCCGGCTTCCAGGAGCCAGCCCTTGCGTCGCATTGTTTTGCTGTTCGGTTTGTTGATGGTTTTGGATTCGCAGGTGAATGCGGACAAGCCGCCGAAAGTGCTGAACGGGATCGATGTTTTGCGCGATCGGGAATTTGCGCCGCTCGCCGGCAAGCATGTCGGGTTGATCACCAATCATACCGGTTTGGCTGCGGACGGCAGGACGACGATCGATCTCCTGTTTCAATCCAAGGTTTGCAAGCTCGCCGCGCTTTTCAGTCCGGAACATGGCTTGCGGGGCGTTGCGGACGATCGGATCCAATCCTCGACCGATGAATCGACGGGTTTGCCGATTTACAGCCTGTACGGAGAATCCCGGCGGCCAACCTTCGAAATGCTCAACGGAATCGACGCCCTTGTTTTCGACATCCAGGATGTCGGCGCCAGGTTTTACACGTACATTACCACCATGGCTTATTGCATGGAGGCTGCGGCCAAGGGGGGAATTCCCTTTTATGTCCTGGACCGGCCAAATCCGATCGGCGGGCTTAAGGTGGAGGGGCCCATGCTCGACAAAGACAAGACCTCTTTTGTCGGCTATATGCCTCTCCCGGTGCGCCATGGAATGACCGTCGGCGAGCTCGCGAGATATTTCAACACGGAAAAGAAGCTGGGCGTTCAATTGCACGTCATTGAAATGAGGGGCTGGCAGCGTTCATTCTATCTCTGGGACACCGGACAGCCATGGATCGATCCCTCGCCCAATATGCGCAGCATTCTGGCTGCGATTCTTTATCCCGGGACTTGTCTCCTGGAGGCGACGAATGTCTCGGTCGGCCGAGGCGCCGACAGGCCTTTTGAGATTATCGGCGCGCCCTGGATCGAACCGCGCAGCTTTGCCGCCGCCCTCAAAGAAATGCAGGCGCCGGGAGTGGAGTTTTTGCCCGTCTTCTTTACCCCCAACGCCAGTATTTACGGCCGAACCCGATGCGGCGGCGTCCATATACTGATTGTCGATCATGAGAAGCTCAATTCCGTTCTCGTCGGCCTGACGATCGTCTCGGTTTTGCATCGGCTGTATCCGACGGAGTTTGAGGCGGGGAAAGTCGTCGATTTGTTGGGCAACGCGGAAGCGATCAGGAGTCTGAAGGCGGGCAGGCCGCCGGCTGAAGCGCTCATGACGGACAGCCCTGAAATGCTGGACTTTCTGGCCAAGCGCCGGAAAGCTTTGATCTACGATCAAACACCACGCAAGAAAGCGAGGCAATGATGGCATCGGCCGTTCGAAGGAAAAAGAGAAAAGATGAGATCAAAATTGCAATCTCGCCCTTTCGCAATCTGGCGGACTACAAGGCATGCGAGGACATCCAGAGGGAAGTGTGGCGCCCGCAGGACATCGACATCGTTCCGGGACCCCTTTTGATGGCCGCCGCGCGTACGGGCGGCATTTTGCTCGGCGCCTACAGCAGCCTCGGCGATCTCATCGGATTCGTTTTCAGCATGCTGGGCGTTTTGAACGGCAAGCCGATTCAGCATACCTGTTTGCTGGGAGTCCGGACCGCCTATCGAAACTTCGATGTCGGATTCAAGCTGAAACTGGCGCAAAGAAAAGAAGCGCTCAAACACAAGATTGCGACGATGACTTCGTCTTTCGATCCGATGTTGCCGATGAACGCGTATTTCGCCCTTGGGAAGCTGGGCGCATGGGCGGGCGCCTATGAGGAAAATTTCTTCGGCGAAACAACCGGCGCTTCGGATCGGGGGTTGCCCACCGATCGGCTTGTGACCTGCTGGGATCTGGAGAGCCATGCCGTTTCCCGCCGCCTGGAAACAGGGCCGCAACGGCGCGATTTTCGCAAAGAATTAAAACTGCGCCCGGCTGTCAATCAATTGGTCGAAATTGCGCCGGGAATGACAAACTCTTCTCCGATAAAGCTGAATTGCACGGAAAATCAGATCTTATTCGAAGTGCCTTACAACCTTCCGGAAATCAAAAATCGAGATTTGGGCGTAGCGCTTGAATGGCAGGGGAAAATGCGCCAGGTGTTTCGACACTATTTCAAAAAAGAATACACGGCCGCCGATTTTTGGGTGGCGGAGCAGGACGGCCGCCTGCGCGCGTTCTATCTGCTGGAAAAAAGAAAATAATTTCCGAATGGACGCCGACTCAAGGCTGCTGACGCGCCGGCGCGCGGATGCCTTTTCCGACGCCCGCGATCCTCTCCATCATCCATCGTCTTGGCTCCAGAACAATTATCCTTTCCAGGGAGCTGTTTCGTCCGATCGGCGCAGAGTGGAAGATCCAGGCGCAGCCGGCCTCTTTTTCTTCAAACAGACAATCCCGGTCTGACATCTCCCGATAATAGTCTTTCGAGCTTTTGTCGACCCGGCGTTATGATGGCTATGTTATGGATTTCGAATCCTGCGAAATCGATCAGGGCGCCGATTACATCGGGTTCCGTGAAGCGGTCGAACTCGTCTGCTCTACCGTCCGGCCGATCGGCGTTGAGAAAATGCCGCTGGAGGGCAGCGCAAACCGAATAGCGGCAAGGAATGCATCCGCTCTCATTTCCTGCCCTTCCGTGGACATTTCGCTGAAAGATGGTTTTGCCGTGAGATCGGCCGATGTGGCTGCGGCTTCAAGTATTCAGCCTGTGTTTTTAAAGCCGGCCGGCTCGGTATTCGCCGGCTCAATTTTCAAGGGTCGGCTCCAATCCGGTTGTGCGGTCAAAGTGTGCTCCGGCGCCCCGATTCCGCTGGGAGCGGACGCCGTTGTGTCGCGGGAATTCTGCGAAGAAGGAGACCGGATCCGCGTCCTGGCGGACGCCGGAGTCGGCAGGAACGTTCTCAGGAAAGGAATCGAGATAGAAGAGGGATGCGTCATTGTCGGCGAGGGAGAAGCATTTCTTCCGGGAGTCATGGGACTGGCCGCCGCCGCCGGAATCGACGAGGTGTGCGTGTATCGGCGCGCGAAAGCCGCCATCATCGGCGTCGGCGATGAAATTATCGCTCCAGGGAAACAGATCCGCCCCGGCGAGGTTTATGCCAGCAACCTGGTCGCGCTGAAAGCCTGGTTGAATTCTTACGGAGTCGATTGCATCGCTTCGGTTGTGAAAGACAACCGGCGGGCGATCGGCATGGAAATTGAAAGGAGGTTGTCGGAATCGGACGTTCTGTTGACCAGCGGCGGCGCATGGTTGAGCGAGCGCGATCTCGTGGTCGGCGTGCTGAGCAGCCTCGGTTGGAAGCGTGTCTTTCATCATGTGCGAATGGGTCCCGGGAAAGGCGCCGCTTTTGGAATCTGTATGGATAAGCCGGTATTTTGTCTGCCGGGAGGGCCGGCGAGCAACGAAATGGCCTTTCTGCAGCTTGCTTTGCCGGGGATTTTGCGCCTGTCCGGCGACAGGCGCCCTCCCATGCGATCCATTACTGCAACCCTGAGAGAAGACTTGAGGAGCCGGCATCGAAACTGGACCGAATTTAAAGACGCGGTCATGTTCGAAGATTCGAGTGGCGGCTATGGCGTTCGTCCACACAGGGGCGGAAGCCGCTTGCAGGCTATCGCCGAGGCCAACAGCTTGATATGCATTCCCGAAGGAACGGAGATCTTGAAGAGCGGCGAAAAAATCGCGGTGCAGCTTAAAAAGCCCTTTCGGTCCTTAAACTTCGGATCAAAATGATCAGCAGAACAAGTCCGATTAAGGCCAGAGAAACGGCGGGGAAGTAGCCCTTCAAGACCCGGATCGTGCTGCTTCCGAAATGGGCTGCCAGGCAGCCCAGGACGGCGTATCGCCCAAGCCTCCCCAGCAGTATCCCCAGGAAAAACTGCAGTTTGCCTGTTTGGAAGACGCCGGCGGCGAGGACGACCAATTTTGTCGGGAAAGGCGGCGGAATCAAAACAGAAACCAGGATTGTCCAGAAACCCCTCCTGTTCATATAATTCTCAACCCAGGCGATTTTTTCGGGTTTGAATCTGGATAGAGCCTTTTTGCCTCCCCTCTTCCCGATTCCGTATAGGAAAAGGCATCCCAGGGTGGACCCGGCAGTGGCAGCCAGGACTATAAGGTGAGTCAACGCCGGCTGACGCCATGCCAACAGAATTACGAGAGCGTCGGGCCCCCCGGCGATTGGTGCGACGGCCGAATCAATGAGCGAAACCAAAAACAATCCGGGTATGCCCAAGATAAGCAAGAATTGATTCAGACGAGCAAACAAATCAACCGCCCTTTCACGGATATCAATGTTTAATGGATTTTGCGAGTCGGATTCTAACCCGAATCGACCTGAATTTACTGCAAATAAAGCATTATCGACAAATTTTTTTAATAGATGGCTTTTCGCCGCGCCCCGGCCTTTGGGAATGGGAATTGGCAATTTGCATTGTTCGTTTCTCACAGCGGCTTGCTTAGGAAACGGAAAAACGCCGGCGCCGTGATGTCAGGATTCAATGCCGGGCGATGGCAATATTATCGCAGAGGGTTGATTTTGCTAAGGATTGGCTTGACTCCGCCAAGCCGGCGCCCTATAATTTTTCGGTTATCGCGGGGTGGAGCAGTCTGGTAGCTCGTTGGGCTCATAACCCAAAGGTCCCAGGTTCAAATCCTGGCCCCGCAACCAACGGAATCATTCATTCAACATAAACTAAGCTATTGAAATTCAGGGGGCTGACAGGCCCCCTGAGGTTTTTCGGATGAGCCGACTGGTGCATGCTTTCGACATCCGGAGCGGTTTTGACCGCCGATGGACTCCAGAATCCTTCGAATGCTTTCATTGGGCGCACAATCCTTAAATCGCGGAACGATCGGGTTTCAGAGTCTGTATTGAAAGCATGTTCTGTCGGGCGGCCGCTTGTTCCGCCGTTTCGCAGTCGCGGCGCAGGTCGAGCTTCCCAGTCCCCAGGATGGGGATTCAGCCCAGATTGATTTTGCGGGTCAAGGACGGAAAGCGCGGGTCGGATCGTACGAAATCCAGCATCGGTTCCTGGGTCAGGTTCATGATCGTCATCGGGTCGCGATCTTCCAAAGATTTCTCCGTGCTGGCCAGAACCTCATTGGCATCGTTCAGTCCTGCCCACCCAAACATGAATGATTTTGCATCCACATAGGAATGGCGCCCAGCGGCTTGAAGCTTCTCGATGATGTTCTTGGCTTCTTCCGATTTGCCCGCCTTTCCCAAACCATAGGCAAGCATGCCAAGAGTGAACGGGCTTTCGGGGCAGAGCTCGCAGGCTTTATTCAGCGCGCCGATCGCTTCGTCGTGCTTTTTCAGCTGAGTGTAGGCGAGTCCTAAGACGCAGTAAGTCAGATAAAAGGAAGGTTCCATTTCGATTACCGCAAGAAGATGCTGGATAGCACGATCGTACTGCCTTCTTGCGTAGATATAGTAGGCGAGCACGTAATTGGCCAAAACCCAAAGGGGATCGGCGGACAAAGCGCGCTCGATCTGCGCAATAGCTTCCTCCACGCGCCCTTGAGGCCACAAATAAAAATTGGCATGCCGAAAAAGCACATAGGGCGAGTTTGCATCGAGCGCCAAAGCCTGCCGAAAGGCCAAACCTGCCGCTCGCCAATCGTAGTCGGCGATGCCCAGCATTGTTCCCAAAAGAGCGTGACCCTCAGGAAGGGAGTCGTCGATTTCGAGGGCTCGGATCGCCGCTGCCTTTGCACTTGAGAGTGCATCCTTGGGGTATTGGAAACCATAAAATGCATTCTGCCAATGGAATTCGGCCAGGCCGATGAAAGCCAAAGCATATTGGGAATCGGCTGCAAGGGCCTGCTCGAAGCATTGTTTCGCCCGCATATAGCCTTCCGGGGTATGTTTTTCCTGGTAATGCCGGCCGCGAAGGTAAAGCGAATAAGCTTCAGGGCTGTTGGTGTGGCGTTTGATAGGAGGAACATTTTTCGTGAGACGCACCCGGAGAGTGTCCGCGATTGCCCGGGAGATCTCGTCCTGGATGTCGAGAACATCCCTCATCTCGCGATCATAGCGCTCGGACCAGAGCTGATACCCATCCGCAACATTCACCACCTGCGCCGTCACACGAACTCGACCGCCCGAACTGCGAACGCTTCCCTCGAGGATATGCTCCACGTTGAGTTTCGCTCCGATCTCTCGGATGTCCAGATTCTTGCCGCGCAGAGCGAAAGCTGAGGTCCTGGCCGTGACGCGCAATCCCGGAAGCCTTGTGAGCGCACCGATCATCTCCTCGGTCAGGCCATCGCTAAAGTATTCGTATTCCTTGTTTCCGCTGAGATTTGTGAACGGAAGAACGGCAATCGTCTTTGCCTCGCCGGCGAAGTTCGAAGACAAGGCCATACAGGCTTCCAACGCGAGCTTAAGATCCGGAGCGCTTTGGATCCGCAGGCGTGGATCCTTCTGAAGACACCGGAACACAACATTTTTGAGGTTTGTCGAAACGCCCGGGATGGACGGCAGAGGCTCGGGATTTTCCTGCAAAACAGCCATGATGACAGCCAGGTTCGAGTCCCCGCAAAATGCGCGGCGCCCCGAAAGCATCTCATAGAGCATGCTGCCGAATGAGAATATATCCGAACGGGAATCGATCGGTTTGCCTTCCGCCTGTTCAGGCGACATATAGGCTGCGGTCCCCAGGATGGAGCCTTTGACAGTATTCTCTGAAAGGGTGTCGTCCAGAATGGTCGGCTCGGACAGTTTCGCCAGACCGAAATCCAGCACTTTTGCTTGAAATGGCCCGGGAGGAGTGCCCGCGATCATGATGTTGGCCGGTTTGATATCCCGGTGGACAATCCCGGCGGAATGAGCCGCAACAAGAGCTTGCACAACCTGCAGCGCGTAATTCAGTGCGTCCGAAACCGTCAGTTCGCCTCGCGAAATAATATCCTGAAGCGTCCGTCCCACGACATATTCCATGGCTATGAAATCAACGCCATCCACACGGTCAATGTCGAATATGGTGATTATATTCGGATGATTGAGCGACGAGGCTGCCTTCGCCTCGCGCACAAACCGGTTCCTGCGCTCCGCATCAGCCGTCAAACCCGGCAACAGCATTTTTAGCGCCACCATGCGCCCGAGCCGAGTGTCCAGAGCGCGATAAACCGCTCCCATGCCGCCGACGCCAATCTTTTCTTGAACCTGGTAGCGACCTATAGTCCACCCGGTCAACTCATTTGAAACCTCATCCCAGTTTTCGGCTAAAGACGCCATATGCTTCTGGAATGCGGGTTTTTCCATAAAAGATTCGGCGGGTTTTTCAAGCGAGAGCAGCGATTCGACTTCCCGGCGAAGAGAATCGTCCCCAGCGCACGCGTAGATGAGGAAATTGGCGCGCTGCTCCAAGGGAAGCACGGAAGCCTTAAAAAAAAGTTCCTCTACCTGTCGCACGCGTTCAGGATTCATTATCTTCCCGTTTATGCTGCATTTCACGCAGCAGCCAAACCTTTGCGAATTTCCAATCGCTCATTACTGTGCGGATCGAGATATTCAACATTTTGGCGGTTTCCTCCACGCTGAAACCGCCAAAAAAGCGCAACTCGACCATTTTTGCCTTCCTCTCATCGACGACAGCCAGCGCTTTCAACGCATCGTCCAGATCCAAAAGGTTCTTGTCGGGACTTGCCGGGACGGCAAAATCTTCATCGAGAGACAGCTTTTGTGCTGCACCGCCGCGTTTAGCCCGGCCATGCCCGCGCGCATGATCGACCAGTATGCGACGCATCAACTGGGCGGAGAGAGCATAAAAATGAGACCGGTCTTTCCAGGGAACCTCTGCGGCTCCCACCAGCCGCAGATAGGCCTCGTTGACCAGCGCCGTGGTCTGCAGCGAATGCCCGGCTCTTTCTTTGGCCATTTGACGGCGAGCGATTCTGCGCAGCTCGTCATAGACAAGTGGAATCAGCTTGTTCAATGCGGATTCATTCCCGTCTCCCCAGTTTTTGAGAAGCTCGGTAACTTCGCCGCCGGAAGGTCTCGTCACTCTCGCTCCTTATTGAGGCATTCGCATTGACGCGATGTGAAACCCGCGCATCGCCGGCGGGGCGACTGCGGTCTGAAAGCTGCTGATGTTTAAATAATATATTCTATTTCGCTTCAATTAAAAAGGTTTCCGCCAAAATAGCATTAAAGCAGCGCCGCATCGCTGCGAAACTTCATGAATAATCAGGGTTAAATACAACCGCTCCCGCCGGCGCTGTTTTTGCCGTCTTTGTCAAGTGTGGAACCGGCCATCTGAAAACTTTCCGGGATATTGCCTTTGAAGCTCCCCCAATAGTTCTTTGACATTGCGCCCGGGGTTGATGTCAACCTGCATCTGGACCTGTCCCCAAATATCGGCAAAGGGAACTATGCAAAATTAAAAATCGCCACGGATTTCAGAAATTAGATTTTTCTGCTTTGCGTACTCTGTATAATCTCTTAAATCCATAGGATTTTACAGAAACTATGAATCAAGAACGAAGTGAAGCCGCCTCTCCCACGAACCCCGATAAGCCGCGGTCTTTTTTTCTCTCCTCGCTGCCGTTCTTCATCCTGGCGCACGCGACGCACCATCTGTTGACGGCTTTGCCGCAGCCGATGCAGCCGTTCATGCAGGACGAATTCCGATTGAGCAAAGCCCAGCTGGGAGGAGTCACGGCGGCATTCTCTCTGTCCAGCGGCGCTTCGCAGTTGCCGGCCGGGTGGCTGGCGGATCGCATCGGCCCCACCTGGCTTATCACAATTGGAGTTCTTGGCGTCGGAGTCGCGGGAATGCTGGTCGGAACGTCACAATCCTATGCCATGCTTCTGGCGTTCCTCGTGATATTGGGATTGATGGCAGGCGGCTACCATCCCGCATCGACGCCACTCATCTCTCTCTCCGTTCCGGCCAATCAGCGGGGGCGAGCCCTTGGGCTGCATCTCATCGGCGGAAATTCCAGCTTCTTCCTGGCGCCGCTTATTGCCGGCGGCATCGCCTCCGTCTGGGGGTGGCGGGGCAGCTTCATCGCCCTGGCAATCCCCACGGTTGTTTTGGGAATCTTTTTTTTCTTCTATCTGAAAAAGCGATACGGGAAAGCCCATATCGAGGCGATGAAGAGGAAGCAGATGGAAGAAAAACCGCCGCAGCCCGGGCATGAGCGCCGGCTGATCGCTTTTCTGGCCATGATGGTCGTTGGCGGCGGCGCGGGCGCTACGGTCAATTCCTTTTTGCCTGTTTACATCAAGGAAGTGCTGGGAGCTTCCAACGAGGTGTCCGCCATGTCTCTGTCCATAATCTTTTCTTCGGGATTGTGGGCGGGGCCGATCGGCGGCTGGATTTCGGACCGCATCGGAAGCGCCAAAGTCATCATCGTCACCGGAATCCTCAGCGGCCTCGTCATCTTCGCCCTCAGGGAAGTCTCGCTCGGATGGGGGCTTTGGATTGTCCTGTGGGGGATCGGAGTCGTTCAGGCGGTGCGCTTTCCCGTCACCGAAGTTTTTATCATGAGCCAATCCACCGCCAGGCGCCGCTCGACGGTTTATGGAATTTATTATTCGACCATGCAATATACCGGCGCCATCTTCTCGCCGATCATGGGCGGCCTCATCGATCGCTACGGCTACGAGGCGATGTTCGGCTTTGCCGCCTGGGCGGTTACGGCGACGGCTGTGGTTACGGCGATATTCATCTGGGATGCGAAGGACTGAAAGAGTCAAGGCTTTCAACATCATCGAGGATGAGCCGACGCGCAATCAAGAGCATTCCGGCGTGAAAGGCCCGATCAGCGGTCACGCGCGGTTAAAATACTCCGGAAGCTCTTTCAGCGCGCCGTCCATGCCGATGGCGACGACATCGACTTCGCCGCTTACCAGAGCTTCGTCTTCTCCGCGGCGCCGGATTTGCTGCAGGAAAGTCATCCGGTATTCCGATGCGCGCAGCATGGAAGTCCGCACTTCGATCCGGTCGCCCAGGACGGCCGGGCGCCGGAATTTGATGCGGGCTTCATAGATGACCAGCCTGCAATCGGGCCGTGCGGCTTCGCTCATCGAAACGCCGAGGGATTCGAGCAATTCGCTCCTGCCCCGCTCAAAAAAGCGGAGATAGTTGGCGTAATAGACGATGCCCTGCGCATCCGTATCTTCCATGTAAACCCGGATTTCCAGCACCTGCTCGTCAGTCGTCATAGTCCTGGGATTGTATTCCATTTCCGCTTCCCTCAAAGCAAAAAGGAGGCGGCTGCAGCCCCTAAACGCGGATTAGCCGAAGGTTTTTCCTTCCCACCCCCAATGCGTGGGCGGCAGTTCCTCAAAAGTCAGGTAAACCCGGTTCTTGGGGATGCCCAGCTCTTTTTGAATCATCCGGCTGATTTTGCCGGCGAGAGTCTGGTTGACCGATTGGCTCAGCCCTCCAATGGCTTTGACCGTTACGAGCGCGCAGGGTTCCGGCGCGCCGCTCATCGTCATCGCCGCATCGTCCTGGACGCAGGCCATGACGTACTGCTCCGGTTTTCCCGTCGCTTCCGCGGTTGTTTGCGAAAGCATTTTAGCCAGCGATTGTTTTTTGCTTTGATCGGGCATTCTGCAGGATGTGCTCAACTGAATCAACGGCATGCGGCGCTCCTTCCTGATGGTTGGTTCCATTCCAATTTATTACTCTTTTGCAATTGGCGGTCTTTAACTATAGAGTAATGCTTTCCATGTTTCTACGGCAATACGATTGCGATCGGGTCTGACGATTTTCTTTTGAAGAACAGGAGCCGCTCATGGGCGATATGTTGAAGGGAAAAACGGCAGTCATAACAGGCGCCGGGAACGGCCTTGGCCGCGCTTACGCCATAAGCTTCGCCGCCCAGGGCGCAAGCGTTTTGGTGAATGATTTGGGCACGTCGCACGACGGCCGCGGAACGTCCCGAAATCCGGCGGACCTTGTGGTCGAACAAATCCGGAAAGCGGGAGGGAAGGCGGCCGCCAATTACGCCAGCGTTGCAGTCGAAGAGGGCGCAAAATCCATCATTGAGCAGTGCGTCAGCGAATTCGGCCGCATCGACATTTTGGTGAACAACGCAGGCATCATTCGTCATCAGGATATCGATCAAATATTGACCGAAGACTGGGACCTCACGATCAAAACTCATTTATACGGCATGATGTACTGCACGCGCGCCGCGACGGCTTATATGAAAAAACAAAACTATGGGCGCATTTTATGCACTTCTTCCCACATCGGTTTCGGCTTTCCGGGCCAGGCGACCTATTCCACCGTCAAGGAGGGAATCGTCGGATTCGCCCGTACGGTGGCGCGAGAGATGGCGAAATACCGGGTCACATGCAACGTCCTTCGTCCCATTGCGGCATGGCGGGGCACGGCGCCTGAAATGAGAGACCCGCGGTTTGAAGCCAACCAGCCGGAGGACGTGGCGGCTCTCGCCGCCTATCTGGTCAGTGAAGCCGCCGATCCCATCAACGGATGCATTTTTGAGGTTCTGCACGGACATGTCGGCATTTTCATCGATCCGCCGCCGCTGCAGAAAGTGATCTACAAAGACGAAGGTTGGACGGCTGAGGAGTTGATGAAGATCATCCCGTCCACCCTGACCGCCGGCCGTTCCCGTCAGGAGTTTCCCTTTACCTTGCCCGACGAGTTCAGGTTTCTGATGAAATAGAAGCCCCCTTCGGCCGACGGCGTCGATGAACATAGGCTTTTCGCGCATTTCTTCCTTGACCGGCTTCCCGAGGCCCTTCTCGGCAAGTTTCGTCGCGTATTGGCATTGGAGGAACAGGAATGCGCTCGATGTCAATCGGGCGTGAACTATGAAAAACCTCGGAGGAAGCGGGGCAATGACACGAAAAGACGGAGCATTCGACACCGGGCTGTTTCAATCAAACCCCTGTCGATTTATCGAAAATTCAATTAAGGACTTCGTTCGCACCAGCCCTCTCAACCGCCTGACGGCATTCGACGATGCGCCGATCGTCGAGGAACCGGCGGTCGCTTTCGCCGACGGCGACGATCCCATTTTCCGGGATTTGAAGACTATCGTTGGAGAGCACCACCTGACGCCCCGGGAGCTTATCGAAAAGTACGTCGCCTCCAAACGCTTGCGGTTCGGCGTCAAGAGCGGCGTCGGCCATGTGGGCGTTGTATCCTGGGCTCTGCCCATCGCTCGCGCCACGCGTCTGCTCGAACGGGAATCTCCTTTCGGCGGATCGCCCCGATACAATCACACGCGATGGATAGGGATCCGGCTGTATGAAAACGTCGAACAGTTTGTCGCCTCGCTTCTTGAAGTGATGCGGTGCAACGCCGTCGCGCCGACGCAATCGAAGTTTTTCGAAATCAGGCAAATGCCGGGGGACTGGATGTCGGCAAACTGGTCGGAGCGGCATATTGCGTACGCTTGCGGCTTGGGCACGTTCGGCCTCAACGGGCTTATGATTACTTCTCGCGGGTGCGCCGTCTATCTGGGCAGCGTCGTCTGCGACCTTGCATTGAAACCCACGCCGCGCTCTGCAAGCCACGTCGCCAACTGCCCTTATTATGGAGACGGATCCTGCGGGGCGTGCATTGAGCGCTGCCCCGGCGCCGCAATCGGAAAGGACGGACGGAGCAACGCCGCCTGTCTTAAAAATCTGCGCGATGAACAGGCCGGCAAGGTGATCGGCCTCGGATTGGACGAAGGCTTGATCGGCCCCGCTCCCGCCTGCGGACGATGCTCAACCGGTTTGCCGTGTGAAGATCGGATCCCGACTGCCAAAGCCCGGCGGCGCAGCTAGGTCTCAGACCGCCTGATAAGGTATAATAATAATGTTGCATTCTATAAGTG
>CAZXSV010000071.1:0-23989 GCA_964642735.1 uncultured Acidobacteriota bacterium | reverse complement strand
AACAAAAGGAGTCAAGGAATATATTTCTTATTTTATATAATACTAATTCCTTAATATTTAGAGGGACAATGAATAACTCGCTATTGAAAGGCCGATTCGAACGAATCAATCTTGCCGGGCCGGGTCCCGCCATGAGCATTTCATTTCTTGCTCAGAATATATCCAGCAGCGTATTTTTGCCTGAAAGCTCTTATAGGCAGGAGTGAAACAGAATAGAAGGGACGATGGTTTTGCAGAAGGCGATAGGGAGGGACGGCAAGCCTGAATCTTTCAAGGCTCGCAAGGGGCTGGGCTACGGACAGGATCCGGTCGCCATGGACTCAATCGCCAGACATTGGATATTCGATCCGGACACGGTGGACGGCAGGCCTTTCGATGCCCGGATTGCGATGGAAAGTCCTTTTGGATCCGACGCATTGCGTCAACACGCCTTGAGATTTCAAACCGATTCGAAAACGAATTTGCTCCGGGTTGACCCGCATTATCCATGAAGCTTCTGCCGCAAGCCGGCGTCTATCGACGATGAATCCCGCGCTTTTCCCCGCCGCCGGCCGGGGCCGGGCGGTGCAGGGCGCCGTTGAGGCATGGGTAGAGCCTCTTGTATATCGGGAAAAGCTCCTGATATTTGCTGTAATTATGCAAATCCGGTTTGATCGTCTTGCGGATTCCGGCCATTGCATTCGCCGCCTCTCGAAATGAGGAATGGCGGCCGGCGCCCACGGCAGCGGCAATGGCAGCGCCCAGGGCCGATGCTTCCGTATTCCTCGGAAGGCAGATATTTTTTCCGGTTGCATCCGCAAAAATATGGCGCCACAAATCGCTGGCTGCGCCTCCGCCGATCACGACGAGGCTTTGAACCTTCCGTCCAATGGCCTTCTCGACCGCTTGGATCGCGAATAGCTGCTCAAACGCAATTCCTTCGAGTATGGAACGGTACATATGCCCGCGATCGTGCGACGCGGACAGGCCTACAAAAGCTCCCCGGGCGTCCATATCCCAGTAGGGATTCATAGAACCGCACAAGTAAGGCAGGTGCAGCAGGCCATCGCTCCCTGCGGGGGCTTGCCGAGCCACCCGTTCCAATTGTTCATAAATATCGGACTGCCTTAGCGGATCGATTTTCAATATTCTTTTAATAAACCAGTCGACGGCGAACGCGCCTGCCCTTAAGCTGCATTCGTAATAGTATCCGCTCTCGGAACAACTGTTCATCGTACGGAAGGCTTTGCTTATTTTGCACTGATATCCGAAAACGCCCGCAACCGCCGCGGTGCCCAGATTCAGATAGGCGCGATCCGTTTCAAGGGCGTTGACGCCGAGGCCGGCAGCCTGCCCATCGCCGCCGCCTGCCACGACCAGAGTTTGGGGCGATAAACCTGTGAGTTCCGCCGCCCGCTTTGTGACTTTTCCTATCGCCGAACCGGGGCAGCAAACCTCGGGCAACTGGCGAGCGCCTATTTCCAGCGCGCGCATGATTTGGGGCGACCATTGCCTGCGTTTTATGTCGAACAATCCAAGAGGGTCCGCGCTGGCCCAACTCGTTCTGAAACGACTCGTCAATCTCCATGCGATATAGGCGTGGACATCGCAGATCTTGTGGATTTTTTTATACAAATCCGGCTCGTGCCGTTTCATCCATGCAAGACGGTACGCTACCGGAGCATAGTCGACGGGTTTGCCGGTTATCCGATGGATTTTTTCTTTGCCGATTCTCTTTGAGAAGGCTTCCACTTCGCTTTTGCACCGTTCATCCAGCCACACAATGGCAGGCCTGACAGGATGTCCTCTTTCGTCCAGCGGAACAAACGTTTCCCTCTGGTTTGAAATGGCGAGCGCGGCAATTCTTTCCGGATTGATATTGCCCGTCAGGGCTCTCAACGCTTTTTTGGCGGCAGCCCACCAGTCCTGCGCGTTCTGTTCGTAATAGCCGGGTTCGGGAGAAAAAAGCTGCGTGGACGCTTGAGCCTCGGCGGCTATTCTCCCTTTTTTATCCACGGCGATCGCTGTTGCGCCTGTGGTGCTGCAATCCAAGCCGACGAAAAGCATCGTCGCATCTGTTCTATCGCTGGATTTCATGCTATTTCCCGGCCGTCACTTGATCAGGTAGGCGTCATAAACAACCGTATTGCGCAGCCGCATCCCGGCGCCGATCCCTATGGCCCGATTCAGCCATTTATATTTGGCGCTTCCGGTCTCAAACTGGATGTAAACACGAAAATAATATTTGTTTGGATCGACGGGATTCCCTTTGGCAACTTCAGCCATAACGTCGGAAGGCCCGTAGCGGAATCCGCGGGTCTGAATATAAATCAGCGCTCCGTCTTTCGTTTTGAGAGCATAGCGCGTGTCCAGGTATGCAAGACCGTCGGCCGAGACCATTTGCCAATCGGCGCCATTGTTGAGGATCGTCCCGCTCAGGCGCGGTCCCGTGAACTTGCCGCCGGTAATCGGAATGATACGGCGCTTCCCGACGCTTTCTACCTGGCCCAGCTCCAATACGGGAGCGTCAAGATTGACCTCAAAGCGGGCCATGAACTCGAGGCTGGGTTTGGGAGGCTCAAATTGGCTTTTCTCTGATTTGGACTGGGCCGCCGCGCTTATCGCCGATAAGACGATCGTCAAACAGACGGCCAAAGCGACTTCCATCTTTTTTCTCATAAGGTCTCCTGTTTCGAGGACACAGTTCAGAAGCCAACGCTCGCCGCATATCCACGCAATCGGCGCCGGGCGTTTCGATGCTGACGTCCCTATCCTTCAGAATCTCTTCCTTTTTCGTGGACTCGGATCGGGTCGCCGAGTGAATCTTTTGTCTCCTGCCGCCTCGGATGCAGCCGGCGAATATCGATTCGCTTTCCCCGGCAGTCGCGAAAGGCGTCGAAGCAGTTGATCATACAATTGATCCGCCATGATCGGTGCGAATATTTGCGCAGCGACGCCTTTTACGCCGCACGGGTCTGCGGCTGCCTCGTGGTGGATTGGGAAACGCTCAGGAATTCTATTTATTTTGGCCTGCAACGTTCAAAGAAATCGAATACGCTCGGCAGCGTCAGCGGGATCATGCCGCCGTGATCGGCGTTCACTTCCATATACTCTATTTTGAAGCCGCGCTCTTTCATCCAGGCCAGCATGGCCTTGCTTCCAACGAGAGACGGCGCTGCGCCGGTCCCTTCCGTCATGAAGATGGGCATTTTCCGTATGTTGTCCCATGGATAGTTGGACTCGTCCACAAATGGGCCCGACATGGGCGCGATTCCGGCCCAATACCGGGAATACTTTGCCCCGAGATACCACGTGCCGCCGCTTCCCATCGAATGCCCGGCCAAAAACATCGAGGAGCGGTCCACGGGATATTCGCCGAGAACAATTTCGAGAACATTGACGACGTCTTTTTCGCTCAGCTCCAAAGTTTTTTCCTGCTGCGCGCTCACCGAAGCCCGTTGTTTCGCTGCGGCTTCGGGATTGCCGAAGACGGCGGGAAGACGCAAGGGCGTTCCATAAGCGCCCATGCGGGCGTACCCCAGCGGCGAGACCAAAATATAGCCATGTTGTTCGACCAGACGGATGAGTTGTTTGTCATTCATATCCACGTACATGTTTTCGTCCGCTCCGGCGCCGTGCAGGAACAGAACCAGCGGCAGCCGGGATTTGCCGTCCCACGATGCCGGGACGTACAAACGGTAGGGCATATCGGCGTTCGCCGCGGGGAAACGGTATTTCCGGCGGAGATCGCCTTTGGCGCGCCACTGCGGATCGACGGGAGAGGCGACGCTCTTGGCCAGCGCCTGGGATTCGCGGATCTGCTCCTCGGCGTCGATCGCGCAGCCGAACTGTATCGTTGAGGGCGCCTGCGCCCACAGCAGCGTGGGCAGAAAGACGGCAAAGCAAAGCACGTATATTGCGTTTTTCAGATAAGAATATTGGCTCCTCATCACGAACGTCCCCTTTCCATTCTCAGTCGCTGCGTCCGCTTTACGCCGCAGCCGCGCTCCCAACCTGTTTTTTTTCACTGTGGCGTTTGAGCAGCCAGAGTTCGATCAGGATCAGCAATGCGATTCCCGCCATCAAATACCAGCCGGCGTTGTATCCTTCCGTGCGCTCCCGCAAAAGGCCCAACGTTTGAGGCCCCACGTAGCCGCAAATTCCGGCGCCCAGGCTCAACACGCCCATCACGTTTCCCGTCTCGCGTCCGCTCATCACATGCGCGGCGAGTCCGTACGACTGATTGGTTGCTGTAAATCCTCCGGCAAGAACCACGGAGGTGGCGATCCGGAATACCAGTTCATTTTCGCTCGTCATAGCCAGCGAAGCCGGAATCAAAAGCCCTGCGAGCGAGCTCATGATTATCCACTTGTTGCAATGATCCATCAGATAGCCGAAAAGAAGATTTAAAAAAATCGCGCAGATATAGCCCGTGCTGATGACAGAAGCGGCTCCATTGGCGTCCATTCCGAAAATCGTGGCTGCGGCGGAGGGAACAAAAAATGTCACGCTGTAGGAAGCCATTCCCACCAGTCCCACCAATACGGCAAGCGCCCAGACAACCGGGGTGCGAAACGCGCTTTGTCCGCTTTTCCCGGAACTGCCGGCGTGGCGCATCGGCGCCTGGCCTCGATCGTCGGATCGCCGGCGATAGAACGCCCAAATGGCAAGACCGCCGAGGATCGCGGCGCAGGCGTAGCCGGTCATCCCCGTGCGCCATCCGAAATTCTCGCCGATCCTGCTCCCGAAAGGCGCCCCAATCGCGGTAGCCAGGGAAGCAACCGATCCGAGCAAACCCATGGAGGACCCTTTCAGAGAGGGCGGCGATGTGATCGCAATGGCCGTCAGGATGCCGACGAATGCGAATCTGTAAGCGCTGATCCACAAAGCGCGGGAAGCGAAGGCGCTGTAAAATCCGGGCGCCCTGCCCAGCATGTAGAGTCCGAATCCGACGAGGAACAACGCCAGAACAAGCACGCGTTTCTCGCCGTAACGCTTGGCCGCGAGGCCCGCGGGCACGCTTAACACCAACGCCAGCAAGCCATACATGCCCGTGAAAAATCCGAACTGGGCATGGCTGATGGAGAATTCCTCCTGGATGGCAGGCAAAAGAGGAGAAAATCCCAGGTTTGACATTTGAAGAGTCAGCATCCCAAAGAGCGTCGCCACGAAGGGAACAATCCAGGATCGATCTGCGTTCTTTTCCGCCTTTGCTTTCATAAGCGCCTCAATCTTTGGCTGAGAATCTGACCGGCCGTTATTGGATGCCCGCCCATCCATTGCGGGAGAAACATGTCACGCAAAAGAGCCGCGGCGAGGAAAGCGTATGAACCGGCCGCGTCGGAAATAGCATATTTTCTCCGTGCGCTCCGTGCGCTTCTTCTCCGCAGCTGAAAAAGCCTGTCCATAATGCCAACCTATTCAGCTGGTTTTTATGAGACATCCGACGCGATTTCTCAAAAACTCGGCGACCTTCCGCCGCATGGCTATCGGATCCCAGTCTCGCGCATCGACCATGTCGGCGACAATCGGAAGCACGGGAATTCCGGCTTGCTCCAGGGCGCGCTCAATAAAGCGATTGCCTGTCGCCGCCGGCCTTGTGCCCAGAGGAGTCAGGACAAGAGCCGCATCGATCCTATGCCGTCGCGCCTGATGGACGATCCATTCATTGGCCCAAGGAGGGTTGTGCAACTGCTCGTTCATGCTGACGGTCCGGCTGGCAAGCGCCAGCAGCGGATCGTCCAGGCCGTAGCGGATGTAGCCATCCGGTCCGAAGGCCAGGTACATGGACCACACGAAAACAGCCCCGAATTCCTCCTCGAAAGCGGTATAGAAATCCGTGTCGTGCCAAAGCCCGGCGCCGACCCACATCAGCCGCAAGCGTTCCTCGGGACATGCCGCCGCTCCCTGTGCGACCCGGTTTCTGATCTCATCCCGGAAATTGCGGGCATGCTCCAAAGCCCAGTTGCTGCCGCGCTCCCACTGTGCGGCCATGACATTCGCCACCTGTTCGTGCATGCGCACCGGCGTTTTGGCCGCGGAGCAGATCAGTTGAAGGGCTTCTTCGAAATACTCCTCCTGGCGGTTGACCCGCTGCATCAGGTCTCGCAGGCGATCGATCTCAAATGGCCTCCCGGTGACCCGCTCGAGGGCCCGGATAAGATTCTGAAGCTGTATCACGGTGAACTTCAACCGATGCTCTTCGAACAACTCCCGCCAACGATAGCGGCTAAGCTCCCACCATCGTGGAGGCAACTCCGTAGCGCCCGGATTGTCCAGCAACACGCACTCCGAGCCAAAGGCTTCAGCCCAAATCGTGAAAACCCGCTGGAGACAGTCGCAGGTAAGTCTCGCGCAAAGCAAAGCCGGTTTGGGCAGCCCTCCCCACGGAGCGCGGTCCGGATCGTCTGCCAGCGTGGAAGCTGCCGAAAGGCTGCAGTACCGGCACAGGCCTTCATGAAATCCCATGGCATTAAGTATATCGAGATAATAGCCCGAAAGACGTTTGGCGGAAATGATGGCGGCCCACCACTGGTTGCTCACCACCGGAACATCCATGACCTGGAACAACTCAAAAGGCATATCGGCCTGCACAATGGCGTAAGGACGCTGTTTTTCGAATACGTCCCTGCGAAGTTGCGAGAACGACATTTTCTGATGTTCGCCGGCCGCCAGCGTGCATTCCAGTTGTTTTTCCGCCATAATTCCCTACCGTCCAACGCCAATGCTTTGAACAAACATCCCGATGCGCCTGCGACATTCTTCCGAAATTAGCCCGGCGTCTTCCCGCACAAGGAGATGAGGAATTCCTTTCTCCTCGAGGAAGCGCCGGCGCCTGGGGTAATCCCACCCGGCGACGCAATCTTCCGGCGGCAAATAGAAAACGACGCCGTCGATCCCATCTGTGGACGCCTGCTGAAACCATGCATCGGCAGTTTCAAAAGGAAACAGCCGCGGGCTTGGCGCATCGAAATAGTATTTTTCAAAAATAACCTTCAACGGGTTGTCGGACCCGGCGTCAATGTCCTCCCCCGCGCTGCGCGAACCCCACCAGTCGTCTTCCGCAACAACGACGGCGCCGTGCTCTTCCAGGGCATGATGAAGGCCACGATGGTTCAGCAACGATCCCGCAATCAGCAGCCTCTTGCCGGCCAAAGGTCTGCGATGCGCAATCCTCTCCGCCGCGCACTCCGCCAGGCGCGCATATTCGCCCGCTTTTATGAAATAGGACGCTCCAATCAACGCAAGCGCCTCGCTTCCGGCCAGCAGCAGCTTTTGCCGCAGGCGAAGCAGCCCCCGGATCGCCCGGCGCGCCGAATTCGATTCCTCGATGGCGTGCAAAAGGGATGAGTCGTCGATCGGCTTTCCGGTCAACTCTTCGAGCCGCTGCTTCAGATGCAGAGTGCGCTCGTACCCATAGGAATACGATTCCGGGGATCGCGTGTGAAGCATGTCATAGAGGCAGACAGGCGGGATGCGGCGATGGGGATCCTGGCGTGCGACTTCCCGGAGATAAAGATACAGCTTGTATTCCTGTTCTGAGGTCCGGGACAGCAGCAGCAGGCTGAGGTGCTGCAGGCCGCCCGAGAGCGCGCCGCCGAAAATGGCCCGAATGCGCCGCTCGAAAACGCCCTCTTCCATAAAATCGCCGATATCCGCATGATCGGCATTCCCGGAATTGACGACGCAGGGGAAGGCGCCGGAAGCTCGTATCAGTTCCGATGGCGCGGTGTTGGAGGCGACGCCCACCACCGGGACGCCGGCCGCCGCCAAGGAAACAGCTTCCGCCGCGGGATTTTCGTAATGCCACGACAGCCGTGCGATCGGATCCGCCCCGTCTCCGGGGGGCGTCCTGAATTCAGGATTCCCCTTTTGCATCCCATAGGCTTATGGCATCAGTCTTATCCGTGTCAAGAATATAATGCATGTATTATGTATAATGCATGCATGCTGCGTTTCTATTTTTGTTTTATCCGACGGCCTGATGCGCTAAAGTAGAACGTGGAGCGCGGCGCCCCGTTGCGCCGCAAAAAGCGGGCTCACAAAATTAATCTGCGCGGCAAAACGACGCCGCATCTGTGAAGGCAGGCTTATGGCTGGTACGTCGAAAAAAAAGGAAGAAGCGGCGCTCCCAAAACCTCTGGAGGACATCACGGTCGTGGATATGACGGTCGCGTTGGCCGGACCTTTCGCCACGCTCCTGCTGGCCGGTCTCGGCGCCCGCGTCATCAAGGTGGAAAATCCCGCCGCCGGAGACTCATGCCGCGAAAACGCCCCCTACCTGGGAGCGGAAGGCGCCAGTCTGGTCCGCCGAGGAGAGGAGGACGTATCCGTCTCAGCCATCAACCGCCTGCGCAATAAACTCGGCATTACGCTCAATCTCAAGCATCCTGAGGCGCGCGCCGTCTTCGCCGACCTCGTGACCAAGTGCGATGTATTGGTTGAAAACTACAGTCGAGGGACTCTCGATCGCCTTGGGGTGGGCTACAGCTGGATGCGGCAGGTGAATCCGCGGCTCGTTTATTGCTCCATTACGGGCTTTGGCAGCGACGACGAATCGAGCCCGGCCAAGGCCATGGATACAATCATCCAGGCGCAAAGCGGGATGATGTATACATCCGGCGAACCGCAGGACCCTCCCGTTCGCGTTGGAATTCCCATGGCCGATCTTTGCGCGCCGATGTTTGGCGTCATCGGGGTGATGGCGGCCATACACCAGGCGCAACGAACAGGCCTCGGCCAACATATCGACGTTTCCATGCTTGGAGCGCTGACGATGATGGTTTCGGTGGAGCCTTTTGATCTTCTGGAGCGCTGCGGCATTCCGCAACGGACGGGGCAGACGCTTCCGCGGCTGGCGCCCTTCGGGGTCTACCCGACAAAGGACGGCTTCATTGCCATCTGCGCACCGACCGAGACGATGGCCCGCGGTTTCTTCGAGGCCGCGGGCCGTCCCGAACTGTCGGACGATGAAAAATTCTCCACGCGCAATGCGCGAGTCAAAAACTTCCAGGAACTCGACGCCTTGATTGATCAATTTACCCGTTCGCTGACTTCCTCGGAAGCGCTGGCGCGATTGGAGCGCGCCGGCGTGCCGTCGGCGGAGGTTCGCAATCCGTACGCGGCGACACGCGATCCCAGAGTGGTCCAAAGGGGCGAGACCGTGCCTCTTCTGCATCCGAAATACGGCCCGGTGGAAGATGTCTACGGCATGGGGATGCCGATGACGTTTTCGGGATCCAACGTCGGTTTCGATCAGCCGCCTCCGGCCCTGGGGGAACACAATGATCTTGTTTACGGCCGGATTTTAGGCTATTCATCCAAAAGAATTGCGAAACTGAAAAGTCAAAAAGCGATCTGACGTTATGAGCCGTTCAACAACGCTGAAGCTGATGCTGGTCGGCGATTTGATTCTGGACGAGCCTGAGCCCGACTCGTTTTTCGAGCTTGCGCGCGACACGCTTCAGAAAGCCGATTTGCTGATCGGTCACGTGGAGGTCCCGCACACGCGCCGCGGGCGGGAGAACGCCGCGGATGTTCCGGCGCCGCCCAGCGATCCTGAAAACCTGGCGGCTTTGAGGCGCGCCGGATTCCATATCGCCACTTTGGCCGGCAACCACGTGTACGATGCAGGCCCCGAGGGGATCGAAGACACCATCGCCGCTCTGCGGCGACTGGGCATTGTCACGACCGGAGCGGGGATGAATCTCGCGGAAGCCCGGGAACCGGCGATAGCGACATGTCAGGGATTGAAAGTGGGGACGCTGAGCTACAACTGCGTCGGCCCGAAGGAATCGTGGGCGAATGAAAAAAAGGCGGGCTGCGCCTACGTCCGGGTGATCACACATTACGAACTGGATCACGCCACTCCGGGAGGGCCTCCACGAATATATACTTTTGCCGAACCGGAAAGCTCCGATGCAATGCTGGCGGATATAGAAAATCTGCGCCGAAAGGTGGACATACTGATCGTAGCTCTTCACAAAGGGATCGGACACACTCCCGCCGTTCTGGCCATGTACGAACGGCCATTGGCCAAAGCAGCCATCGATGCGGGCGCGGATGTTGTTGTCGGGCACCATGCCCATATTCTGCGTGGCGTCGAAATCTATAAAGGCCGGCCTATTTATCATGGGTTGGGCAACTTTGTCACCGTAACCCGGGCGCTGAATATTGAGCAAAATCCGAGCCCCGGGCGTCGCGAGTGGGCGCGCCGGCGAAGAGAGCTGTTCGGCTTTGAACCGGATCCCGATTGCCCGACCTATCCCTTCCACCCTGAATCGCGGAATGCGATGATTGCCGTCTGTGAAATCGGCCCTGACGGCGCTCTTGGCGCGGGACTCCTCCCGTGCTGGATCCATCCGAACGGGCAGCCCGAAGTCTGCGGCGACGACGCTCGACGGCAAGCCGTGGCCTCCTACATTGAGCAAATCAGCCGGAAAGCCGGACTTCCGGCCGATTTCAAGCGGGATAAGAACAAGATTCGCATTTTATGACTTGCGCCGCAGAAGAGCCGGACTGAGAATCATAGCGCCGAAAGGATTGGAGCAACGCCATGCCGAAGCTGTCGAAGATGCAGGCTCAGAAGGGCAACCCGAAATCAGCTCGCCAACGAGCCTATCTGTGCATCCAGCAGAAAATTGCGGGCCGGGAGCTGCCGGCGGGCGCTGCAATCTCCGAAGTGGCCCTGGCCGCCGAACTTGGCCTCAGTCGCACGCCGGTGCACGAAGCGATAAGACAATTGCTCGGGGAAGGCTTGCTGGAGGAAGACTCCAATGGAAGCATCGTCGTTGTGCGCCTGACACGGCAAGACTTCGTCGAGCTCTACGAGTTGCGTTCGGTGCTTGAAGCTCATGCCGTCTCCAAGATAGCCAAACGCCCGCCGGCTGCGAACGACCTGGAGAGGCTTCAAGCGCTGGCCGGGGAAATCAAAGATTTGCGGAATCAGTTGGTCAAATCCGGGAAAAAGCGCCTGAACAACGCGCAGATGCGGCAATTCGAGATGGCGGATATCGGTTTTCATACTTTCCTCATGAGCATTGCCGAAAATTCAGTGGCGCTGAAAGCATTCAACAAAGTGAGATATTTGATCCGTGCCTTTGCCGCCCGTCGGGACGGACACCAGGCCGAAGCGCTGGCCAGAGTGCACAGCGAGCATCTGGATATCATTCGCGCTCTGGCGGACGGGAATGTCGAAAGGGCTGTACAGGCCGTCTCACAACACATTCAGACAAGCGAGCAGGAGCGGCTGAAGGAATACTCTTATTGGGAGCGTGAAGCGCTCCTGAGGAATCAGATGCAGGACTTCTTCCATGATGAGCGCGGAGAAATGGGCGATTTCAACAAGCCTTCTTCCTGATGGCCGGACGAATATCGGAGCGCGGATCGATTCTTCAAAGAGTTCAACCGTCAACAGCTGAACATTGAAAATATCGCCGCTCGCGGACTACGGCTCAGTCGCTCACAAGCCTGCGGACGCGAAGCCAATCATACAAGCGATCGGTCCAGCTCGCTACCGGCATTCCCGATGCGGGCCCATACCCATGGTCATAGACATGAATCTCGACCGGGCGGCCGGCTTCCTTCCAGAGAGTGAACAGCGCCGCGCATCCATTGGTCACATTGAAATGACCGTCCATGACGGCGATAAACAGCGGGGCGCCCTGCTTGGGCACGGAAACGTCCACCAGCGAAGGTCCATAGATAGTGGCCACGAAATCCGGATGCCCGTCCGAGGATTCCGTCACCGCCGTCCCGATGGCGACGCCGCCTCCCGCCGAGAATCCCAGGATGCCGATGCGCTGCGGATTGATATGGTACTTGTCCGCGTCACGCCTCAAGACGCGAATAGCCTGCTGTCCGTCGGCGATCGCCATCCCGATGACTTTGAGATGCTCCCTATTGTCGGGCGCGGGATTGGCATTGCCGCGCCTGTTGAGAATCTCTTTGAACGACAATTCGTTCCCCATGCCCTGAAATCCCGACCGGGGAGGGCCGGCAGGCCTCGCGGCGCCGGCTGCGGGCGGGGCATCCGGGACCACTCTATACTTGAGGATGAAAGCGGCGATGCCCCTGGAGTTGAGCCATTCGGCGGTTCGCTCCGTCTCGGCGAAGCCCAGCATGCGCATGGCGCCGCCCGGGCACAGGATGACCGCCGTCCCATTCGCTTTGGCAGGATCCGGCAGATAGACCGTAAGGGTGGGGTTGACAACGTTGGAATAGGTTTTCGATCCGCCGGGTCCTTCCACGACTCTTTCGCTGAAAGTCCAATCCTCTGAACCGGGCGCCTTGCCGGGCCAGATGGAAAGGACAGGCTTCGACTCGCGGTTTGGCTGCCCCCCAACCGTCTGCGCATCAACTACAGATGGCAAGATCAGGGCAGTCCAAAAGATCAACGTGGCTTCCAGCGACGCCCTTTTCATCATGAGAACCTCCTGAAACCGCCCCAATGCGCGACAACAGCGGATAACGGAGCGCGCAGATCGCGACGATGGACGCAAGCTTTGCCGTTTGCGTCCATCGTCGCTCGCGTTTCTGCATCCTGATGCCAATGGAAAGCGCTCTAAGGCGTTATTTACATCTTCTTCTTTTCATATTTCCATTTGTCGTGATTGCACAGGCCGCAGGACGAACCGGAGAACATCTTGCCGGCGGATTCGTCCTTTTTCAGCTGCCACTTCAACCATTCAACGGCAATTCGCCCGAACTCGCCGCCGTTCGGCTGGCTATAGGTTCCTCCGTGGCCCACATCGAGGTTGGCCATGGCGACGGGAACTTTGTCGATCTTAGCAAAATCGTCGATCGCCTGCGGGTACGCAATGTCCTTCTCTCCGCCGATGATATAGATGACAGGGGAGTGCAATTTTTGGAGCACCTCCTTCCCTACGGACATGGCGCCTCCCATTGCGGGCATTTTCGGCGCTCCCGCTTGAGACGTCCCTCCCGGCGCCTCCCTTTTCGGCGCTCCTGTTTTCGCAGCTCCCATTCTCGGCGATCCTCCCGGACCAAATATGCCGCTATCCATAACCAGGACGGTTGAGACGCGGGGGTCCGGCGACACCTCCAGCGCCTGCAATCCTCCGCAGCTGTGGCCGAATACGGCAAACCTGGACGGATTCAGTTTCTGGTAATACTTGCCGTCCTGGCGCTTGTTCTCGGCTGTCGCCCAATCGAGGGCTTCAAGCAATTGAGCGGATTTTGTTCCGCCGCCCGCCCCCATGCCGCCGCCCATTCCACCGCGGGTGGAGGCGCCTCCTCCCGGCGTGAACGGGCCGATCGCCACAACCAGGAAACCGTGGGATGCGATCTCGGCCAAAAATGGAGCATAAGATGCATTGGAATTGGCGCAGCCCCCGTTGCCCCAAGCCACAACCGGCAGGGAGTTCTTCGGACTGAAGGCGCTCATGTTTTCGGGACGATAGATTGTGTGTCCCGGAACTCCGGGATCTCCTTCGATGACGGCCGGATAAGGTCCGGAACCGGCGGGAGTCGCCTGGGGCCCCGAACCCGGGGGGGCCGTCTGAGCGCTCGCCGCCATCGCGATCAGGCTAAAAACACCTGCCAGCATGCAGACGCGTCGAAGCATATTCATTTCCTCCTATTCGAATCGTTCACAGAAATGCTTTCCGCAAGGTTAGGTCCGCCTTCACGGTTTTGTCAAGTTCATTATGCTTATTGTATTGTCTATGCATGCATACTGCATTTCACTTGCCGACCCTTCATTCCCCCTCCGATGGCTGTTTCGATGGAAACTTTGGCGGCGCAAGCGCCGGCTGCTTCCGGCGGACCGCGCGGACGCTCGCAGGAACGGTGCATCCTCGTGTTGTGGACAACCTCTGCCGGAGCGGGGGAAACCGGGGTGCGGCCCCGTTCACGCTACGACCGGGAAAGGGCCTTCGAGCGGATTGTTCTCACGCGAACCTGTCCCATTCGCCGCGTCGGCGTTAAAAGACTATTGGCCGCGGCCTCTCGCCACGAAGGGCCTGTTTGTCCATGCCTTGCGGTTTTTTTGCGGCAGCGGGCTTTCATGATTTTGCTCCGCGCTCAAGCCGCCCATTCAATTTCACAGCGGCGCCCGGCCTTAAATGCAGGGCCAGGACATGGTCGCCGTAACGCACCCTGCAATCGGCGCCGGCGACGCTTCGGATCGTCGCCGCCGCAAGTTTCCCATCCTTCCATGCCATGCCGACTTCAAAGCCGCCACGCGCTCGCAATCCTTGGACGCTGCCGTTGGGCCATGCTTTGGGAAGAGCCGGAAGAAGGTGAATTTCTCCGGCATGCGATTGAAGAAGCATTTCCGTCATGCCTGAAGTGGCGCCGAAGTTGCCGTCGATTTGGAATGGCGGATGAGCATCGAAGAGGTTGGGATAGACGCCGCCGCCGCGATATCTTGGGTCATTCGAATAGATCGGCGTCAAGGCTTTCTGCAAAAGCAGATAAGCATGATCGCCGTCAAGCAGTCTCGCCCACAGATTGATCTTCCATGCCAGACTCCAACCCGTGCCGACATCCCCGCGCAACTCGAGGCTCTTCTTCGCGGCGGCGAATAAATCGGGCGTGTCGCGCAAAGTCCATTGATTGCTCGGGAACAATCCGTAGAGGTGCGACACATGCCGGTGTTGACGTTCCGGCGCGTCCATGTCCCAATCCTCGATCCACTCCTGAAGCTGGCCGGCTTTGCCGATCTGCATCGGCGCCAGACGTGCGCGTATATCGGCCAGACTGGCGCTGAACTGCCGGTCCATTCCCAATGCGCGCGCCGCGTCGCAGCATTGCTGGAAAAGGTCGCGAAGGATCTGGGCGTCCATCGCCGGGCCTGCACAAACCGCCACTCCGCCGGGGTGACAGTTTTCGGGTGAGAGGGATGGACAGACAACCAGCCACTTGTGTTTCGGCTCTTCGACCAGAGTATCGATGAAGAATTGGGCGGCGCCCTTCATCACCGGATACACGCGGGCAAGAAACTCCCGGTCGCCCGTAAACTCGTAATGATTCCACAGGTGCGTGCAGAGCCACGCCCCGCCGGTTGGCCAAAAGCCCCACAAAGGGCCGTCGATCGGCGCCGTTTGTCGCCACAGGTCCGTATTGTGATGACAGACCCATCCCCGCGCGCCGTACTGCAACTGCGCAGTTCGGCTGCCGTTCTCAACCAGTTCCGCCGCCATGCGCAGCAACGGCTCATGACATTCGGAGAGATTAGTCGTCTCCGCAGGCCAGTAGTTCATCTCGGTATTAATGTTGACCGTATACTTCGACTCCCAGGGCGGCGTCATGGAGTCATTCCAAAGCCCCTGGAGATTTGCGGGCTGCGTCCCGGCGCGCGACGATGAAATCAACAGATAGCGGCCGTACTGGAAATAGAGCGTGGCGAGATGCGGATCAACGCCTTCGAGAAATTTCTCCGGGCGCTGATCCGTCGGCAAACCCGCCGCTTCCGTAATGCCAAGGTCCAGCTGCACGCGATTGAATAGCCGCTGGTGCGCCCGGATGTGATCCGCACGCATTTTTCCAAAAGCCTTCCTGCCGGCTGCCTTCAAATGCGCTTTCGTGAGGCTCTCCGGATCGCCGCCAATATCCTTATAGCTTCGGTAGCTTGTCGCGGCGGCGATCAAAATCGTGGCCGATTCGGCGCCTGTGACTGCAATTTTGCCCTTCTCGATTGCGGTCCTGCCTCCGGGCGCCTGCACGAGCACGCGCACCTGAAACCTCAATGCGCCTTTGACGCCGGAGGATTCTTCGTTTTCGCCGCTCATGACGAGCATGTCGGATCCGGCGGTTGTGATGCCGGCTTTCTGCGGAGTCGCAAGGCTTGCGACGAAACTGATTTGTTTCGGATGATCGCAGCGCAGATGGATTACGATCGCCTGATCCACCGGGCTGACAAAAACCTCGCGAGTGAAATGGACGTCGCCGGCGCCGTACGAGACTTTTGCAATGGCGGTTTCCAGATCGAGTTCCCGCCGATAATTTCGAAACTCGAGATGGCCTGGAAACTCCAGTCTGAAGTCTCCAACGGGTTGGTAAGGCATTTGTTTGATCGGATGAGCCATCATGCTGGCGCCAACCAGATCGTTTGCTTCTTTGTATCGGCCCTCGAAGATCAGCCGCCGGGCTTCGGGCAAAGCCGCTAAGGCTTCCCGGTTATTCGGATCATAGGGGCCGCCCGCCCAGAGCGTGTCCTCATTCAGCTGCAGCCGCTCCTCGGCAGCCCCGCCAAAAACCATCGCCCCCAGTCGCCCATTGCCAACCGGCAAGGCTTCGACCCAATGAGCCGCCGGCTTCTCATACCAAAGCACAAGCCGCCGGGGGCTGGCGCCGGCATGTTGGATTGCCTTTGCACCGGCAGGTTTCCGCCCGACGACAATCGGCAACGCGACACTTGCGGACTTGATGAATTTCCGACGCGTGATTTTGATATTCATCGGCCAAAGCCCTGCGTTGAACCCGCATTCTTCAGAGCGAGCCCCGCACGTGCGATATGTTGGCCGCGGGTTGTCCGCCGCCAACGCTGATATCCACCTTCGATTCCGGCAAGCCATCGGACGGAATCGTGAACTTCACCTCGCGGCTTTCTCCCGCGCGCAGGTGAATCCGCTGGAATCCGCGCAGGTTGCGTATCGGCGACTCCTCGCCGGGGCCGCCTCCGACGTACAGCTGCACGACTTCATCGCCGTCCCGGGCGGAAGTATTTTTGACCGTTGCGTTGATTGTGGCCCCTGTCGGCGTCCGCTTCGCATCCAGTCTCGAATAATCAAAGGTCGAATAGCTCAATCCAAAGCCGAAAGGGTACAGGGGCTCGCCTTTGAAATACCGGTAAGTGCGGCCTTTCATGGCGTAATCGGTGAATGGGGGCAGTTGATCCACGCTCCTGTAAAATGTCACCGGAAGGCGGCCCGCCGGGTTGCCGACGCCGGCCAAAATCTCTGCGATTGCCGTGCCGGCCTCCTCCCCGCCGTACCATGCCGCGAGCAGCGCGCCGGCATGTTCGGCCGCATAGTTGGCGGAGATGGCGCTGCCGCTGGTCAGGACGACGACCACCGGTTTGCCTGTGGCCACAGCCGCTTTCACCAGATTCTCCTGCGGTTCAGGCAAATCAAGGCTGGTGCGATCGCCGCCAAGAAAACCGGGTATTTTCACCCCTCGCATCTCTTCCCCTTCCAGCTCGGAACTCAAACCGACGAAAACGACCGCGACGTCGGAATCCTTCACAAGCGTCTCGGCTTCGGCAAGGGCTGCGCCGGCAGGCGGAATCCAACCGAGCTGCAACGTGCCTCCGGAACCCGGCTGCCGGTATTCCACACGCAAGGCGTGCTTCCGGCCGCCTTCCAGCGTCACACGGGCGCGCACGGACCGCCCTAATCCCAATTGCGTCGAAGTCATCTGAGTGGAAGGCCCCGTTCCGAAAGCGAGTTCCTTGTCGTCAAGGAACAACCGAGCCGCGGCGGTGCGGTTCCACATGCCGGTGCGAACGGTCAGGTCATACTCGCCCGTCGCCGGCGGCGTCAAGACGCCGCTCCAGCGGATCGAGTACTTTTCACGGCCAATAGCCGCGACTACAGCGGGGTCTTCCATTCCCATATCGAAATACGCTCGCTGCTCTGGCCGGCGGAGCTTCGGGTTTCCCTGGAGGTCGGCGTTGTTGAAATACTCAACCAGCAAACCGCGCCCGCCGCCTTCGGGCGGCGTCAGAAAAGTCGCGGGAACCAGCGCATGAGTGCCGGCCGTATAAGTGGCGCCAAGCGCGTACCGCACTTGCGCAGTCGAAAACTGCCGCTCGATTCCTTCCAGCGGAGTAACCTGCCTGGACGAAATGCCGTTGTAATTGCCAAGCAGCGCAACAGGATCGTCCGCCGAAGGGCCGATGACCGCGATTTTGCGAATAGACCGGCTCAACGGAAGGATCCCGCCCTTGTTCTTCAGGAGCACGACCGCCTTGCGCTCCGCTTCTCGCGCCACTTCCCGGTGCGCGGGCGAATCGTTCTCGGAAATTGAAATCCTCGAATACGGAACCCGCTCCGGAGGGTCGAACATGCCCAGACGAAATCGCGCCACAAAGAGCCGTTCGAGGGAGCGGTTGATCTCGGCTTCCGTGATACGGCCGGCTTTCACTTCGTCAACCAGGGTCCGATACTCCGTGCCGCAGGTAAGGTCTGTGCCAGCCTTGACTGCCGCGACGGCTGCGCCTCCCAGCGTGGATGCGTATTTGTGATTCGCATGGATGTCGTTCACCGCGCCGCAATCGCTCACGACATACCCTTGGAAGCCCCATTGCTCCCGCAATCGTTTTTGCAGCAAGTCCGTGCTTGCGCATCCCGGCGTCCCGGCCACGGAGTTGTAGACGCACATGATCGAATCGGCCTTCCCCTCGACGACGGCGGCCCGGAACGCTGCCAGATAGGTGTTGACGAGGTCGTACTCGCTCACCCTGGCATCGAAAACATGCCGTTGCGGCTCCGGGCCGCTGTGCACCGCATAGTGCTTGGGCGTGGAGACAACCTTTAAGTAATGAGGGTCTTTGCCCTGCATTCCGGTGACGAATGCGACGCCCATGCGGCCGGTCAGATAGGGGTCCTCTCCGTAGGTTTCCTGGCCGCGTCCCCAGCGGGGATCCCGGAAGATGTTGATGTTCGGCGACCAGTACGTCAGTCCGGCGGTGCGTCCCGGAAGAGTCGCGAGCGCTTCCGGGCCGGAAGGCGCCGGACGCGTCAGGGCGTCGTTGTATTTAGCCCGCGCTTCGGTGGAGATGATGTCGGCCACGCGATACATCAGGTCCGTATCCCAGGTAGCGGCAAGTCCGATGGCCTGGGGAAAGACGGTGGCTCGGCCCTGGGCCACGCCGTGCAATGCTTCGTTCCACCAGTTGTAGGCAGGCACTGCAAGGCGCAAAATCGCGGGCGCGGTGCTCTGCATCTGGAGAGCCTTTTCTTCGAGCGTCATGCGGGAGACGAGATCCGCCGCGCGACGCTCCGGCGATAGTTTGGGATCCAGATAGGGCGCATTGCCCGTCTGTTGTCCGAATAACGTCGTGCCGATTAAACAAAGCAAACTGGACACAAGCCAATTTCGTTTCAATTTGAGATCCCCCAATGTCATTTCATGCCGAATCCGCAATAGCCATTTAATGAAGGCCGCCTTCAATGGCCGCCATCCTATGAGAATTATCAATCCGTGCTTTAACCCGGATTAAGTTCCGGCGCGGTCCAGGAAATACAGTCCCCGATTTTACTCCAGATTGGCTCCCTATGGCAGGAAAGCTTCTGCAGGCTTTTTATTTGTTCAATTTGCGCTTGATGCCCGGAGGCCGGATATGTGTTAATCGCCGATAGCGGGTATTTCCTCCGCATGTAAGATGGCTGGGGTCGGGAAAGGCAGGGCATTATGAAACGAATGCAAAAAGCATTCGCATTCTTCATGGGATCGGCATTGAGCATAGCCGCTTGGGCGGCAGGCAATTCATCCGAACCAGCCGGCGCCGGCAGCCGGTTGAGACAGCGCATTTCGATCAACCGCGACTGGCGATTCTTCAAGTATGATTCGAAACCGGACAGCCTGATCTATGATGTCCGTCCTGAAATAGCCGGAAAAGCCGAATACAATGTGGCCGACGCCAGACCGACCGAAGCTGTTGAAGTGAAGGCCAGACAGGAAGTGCTGAAAGCCTGGATTCTCCCTTCCGGAAACGATTTCATCAACGATCCCGCCAAACGGCATAAGCGTCCCAAAGGAAATCCCGGCGGCGATTTCCCTTTTGTTCAAGCCGATTTCGACGATTCCTCGTGGAAAAGAGTCGACTTGCCGCATGACTGGGCAATCCAAGGCCCCTTTCAAACCGGCGCGAATTCGGAGGTGGGCGGCGGAATGGGGCGGCTTCCCGTCAACGGAGTAGCCTGGTACCGCAAGAGCTTAGAGATTCCAGCCTCGGATGCCGGCAAATCGATCTTCCTGGATGTCGATGGCGCAATGTCGTATGCCATGGTCTGGCTCAACGGGAAGCTGACAGGCGGATGGCCCTATGGCTACAATTCCTTCCGGCTCGACCTGACTCCTTATGTAAATTTCGGCGGCAAGAACCTATTAGCCATCCGGTTGGACAATCCCAACCATTCGGCGCGCTGGTACCCAGGCGGCGGGATCTACCGCAATGTCTGGCTGGTCAAAACCAATCCTATTCATGTCGCTCAATGGGGAATCCACGTAACGTCAACCCATGTCTCCCGGTCATCCGCTTCCATCGGCCTGAAAGCGACCGTCGAAAATGATTCAAGAACTAATGCGGCGATTGAGGCGTCCACTTCGATTTATTTATTGGATGACAAGGGAAACAGATCCCCGGAATCCGTCGTCCGGTTCAACAAAAAGTCGTTCAAAATATCAGCCGGCAATACGGCGACCGTTGAGAGCTCGATTAAACTGCCCAAGCCAAGACTTTGGGGGCCGCCGCCGACTCAGCGGCCCCGCCTTTATCTGGCCGTGACAACTCTGATGCAGAACGGCAAGCGGATCGATGAGGCGGAAACACGCTTCGGAATACGTTCTGTCGAGTATGATTCCAATCAAGGTCTTTTGATTAACGGCGAGAGAATTCAAATCAAAGGAGTCAACCAGCATCACGACCTCGGCGCTTTGGGCGCTGCATTCAATACGCGAGCTGCAGAACGGCAGTTGGAGCTGCTGCGTGAAATGGGGTGCAACGCCATTCGGACGTCGCATAATCCGCCGGCGCCTGAACTGCTCGACCTGACCGACCGGATGGGATTTTTGGTGGTGGCCGAAATTTTCGATTCCTGGGAACGGAAGAAGACTCCTCACGATTTTCACCTGATTTTCCCCGAATGGTCGGAGCCCGACGCCCGCGCCTTCATCCGCAGGGATCGGAACTGCCCGTCGGTCGTTCTCTGGAGCTTTGGCAACGAAGTCGGCGAGCAATATACCGCTGAAGCAGGCGCGGCGGCGGCCCGACGATTATCCGGCTTTGTGAAAGAAGAAGATCCCGCGCGTCCGACCGCTCTGGCCATGAATTTCGCCAAACCCGATATGGAGCTGCCCAAAGCGCCCGATCTGATCGGCTTGAACTATCAGGGGGAAGGGATTCGCCAAGAGCCAGAATTCGCAGGGACCGACCGAATCCGTACGGCGCCGCAATACGATGCTTTTCACGCCGCATTCCCCGATAAGATGATCTTCAGCAGCGAAACGGCGTCGACTTTGAGCAGCCGCGGCATTTATCTCTTTCCGGTAACTTCGGCGGTCAGTTCGCCAATTCGCGACGGCCGCGGAGGCGATTCAAAGACAGGACAGGTCAGCTCGTATGAACTCTATGCCGTCGATTTCGGCTCAAGTCCCGACAGGGTTTTTGGTTTCATCGAACGCCATCCCTTTGTAGCCGGTGAGTTTGTCTGGACCGGCTGGGACTATCTGGGCGAACCGACTCCATACTACCAGGCGCGCAGCTCCTATAGCGGGATTTTCGACCTGGCCGGTTTTAAAAAGGACCGGTTCTATCTTTACCAGTCGCATTGGCGCTCAGAACTTCCGATGGTGCATATTCTGCCCCACTGGAACTGGCCCGAACGGATTGGCGACGAGACTCCCGTCCATCTCTTTACCTCGGGCGACGAAGCTGAACTCTTCCTGAATGGAAAGTCCCTGGGGAAAAAGAAGAAAAACAAATACGAATATCGCCTGCGCTGGGACGATACAGTCTACGAACCGGGCGAACTGAAAGCCGTAGCCTACAAAAATGGAAAAGTCTGGGCTGAAGAGGTTGTAAAGACCGCCGGTGAAGCAGCAAAGCTCGCCGCTTCGGCCGACCGCGGCGTGATTCGGGCCGACGGAAACGATCTGGCTTTCATCACAGTAAAGGTGGTCGACAAGGAGGGATGGACGGCGCCCCGCGCCGCCAACCTGATTGCGTTCGACATTGAAGGGCCCGGCGAAATTGCGGCGACAGACAACGGCAATCCGATGGACATGACGGCGTTTCCTTCGCGCTTTCGAGAAGCTTTCAGCGGCATGGCGCTGGTCATTGTCCGGTCGAAAGCAGGCCTGCCGGGCGCGATAATCGTTAAAATGCATTCGGCCGGGCTTAGTCCCGCCCAGGTCGAGATTGACTCCCGATAATCCTTCCGGTGCTTGCCTGCAGTATGGCCTCGCGCTGATTCGGATAGCCGTCGCCATCCAGGTCCGGATCCGTCTGCGTTAGCCGTTTTACCTCCACATATCCACGGATGCGGATGCCAGGCAAAAGAAATCCCCGGCCATCCAAAATGCATCGGTTCCGCCTCCGACGACCAGTATTTCAACCGGAGCATTGCTCAGAATGAGCGGCCGTGGCGAATCCACTTCAGGTGGAAGTTTAAGGAGAGACGCAAACGGCTCGATACCTGCGCGGGCGGATTCCAGGTCGTCAGGCATTGCATCCCAATAGGTCCTCAAGCTCATATAGGTATTCTCCTTGAGCCACAGGCTTAACTTTTCCTTTTTATCGAAGCCTTCATTCTTCAGGTCCCTTGAAGCTATCGGGCTCAATAAAAAAGTAGCTTGCGTTCCCGGGTTGAATCCGGGCGTGTGATGCGTGCCGGCGCCACTGGTTTCGAAACCAGTCAATTGTCGTTTCATTATTTCGTTATGCGGATGCGGTTTATAAGCGGCATAGTTGATCATGCTCCATCCCGTAAGAACACTTACAACGCTTTCTTCCGCTTTGAAACCTTTTTGCACATGATAAGGCTGCCATCCTTCTGGCAGCGCCTCCTCATTCTCCGCGAAGCAATTATTATTATAATTGCTATTATTGCCTATATCCCCCAGGTATGTTTCACCCCGGATGGCTCCTCCAAGATTCTTGGATATCAGCGTCCAAGCCCTTCCTATAACGGCATTGGCTTGATTAAAGGGGCCCAGCGCGCTCAGTCCGCAATTCATATTGATTTGTTTCCGTATAGGGCCGTTGGCGACGACCATCCTGGCCATGGATGTCGCGGAACTGAATAACGATGTCACCCCCGTCGATGCTATGGCCAATATCACCGGGAGATGCTCCGGTTTGGCGCCTGACATCACGGCGTTGACGGCGACATGCTCGACCGTATATTCCCAAGCTTCATGAGGAGGAGACGGTTGCATGGCCGCCGGGAAGTTTTGCGCTTCCGATCCTCTCTTTGCCGTAGTAAGGCCCAGCTGCTGTATTGTGCGCTCCCAGGCATCGTGGGGAGGAGAAGTCTGCATCCTGCCGATTACTTCATAAGGCTTATGACTCGTCCCTGCAAGCATTTCAGCCACTCGCTGCTCAGTAGGAAGAACGATCGGAAGATAATCCGTCCATCCTTTCTCCAGAAACAGGAGTTCCAGATTTTCGGGAGTATCAGGCGGTAAAAGCCTTGGCGTTATTCTTTCAATTATCCCTGTCTTCTTTTCCTCGTCGGATACGGGCTTGGTCAAAGCCTCGATAATTTCCGCAAGAACCGGCTTGCCGTTTATGGGATCGTTGCCTTCAAGGTATCTTCGGTGCGCCTCGATGGGTCTATTGGCAAAAGGATGGGGAACAAAAGTGAAGCGCAGTCCCGGCATTCCTTTCTTATAGGCAAAAGCCCTTGTGACTTCCGGAAATGCTTCAGTAATAACCGGCGCGGTAGGTATCCCCATTTTTTCCAGCATTGAACAAAAGATGACGACCGAAGGCGCACAGGTGTCCAGTTGGCCGACGCCGATTATCATTCCATCGCCTTTTTCCCTAATTTCATCCCATAGCTTCGGATCATTGTGAAAGTAAGTGCCTGTTTTGGTTCTGAGCGCCCAGGTCGTCTCGGGATGCCTGGCGGCGAGCATTTTTTGCAGCTCTTCGAAGAATTGATGCGTCCGCGGGAAATTCATGCTAACGATATAGATGGTCTTGTCCTTCAAAGCATCAAGTCGCGGCGCCATAGGCGCCATTTGTATTGGAGGAGCCGCCCCTCGCGGGTTCAATACGGTTATTTTTTCTCCAGCAGCCCTATCCATCTTTATCCCCTAG
>CAZXSV010000070.1:18587-24003 GCA_964642735.1 uncultured Acidobacteriota bacterium | reverse complement strand
TGCAGCCACACGACAATCGAAAGGGTTCGAGGAAAACGGGATTGTTGCGCATCGATTCAATGGCATGCCGCCGTCTATCGTAACGGCAGGCCGGCGCTTCACAACAGCAGCAGGGCCAGGATGGCCAGCGGCGCCATCAGATGAGCGGTCGTGTCCAGTCCCACGATCGGGACCAGAACCAGACTGGTGAGAACCGATCCCAGGCAGCCCCCGATCAGGTCCGCCGAATACAGGGGGGTGATAACCTCCCTTTGATCCGTCGCTTCGCGAAAGCTTGCGTAGGCAAATATTCCCGCGACGAGAAAACCGGTCAGGAATAAAAGCAGGAAACTCCCTGCAAGCCCGGCGCCTTTTCCGTAATGGATCCCCGCGCCGATGAGCGCGCTCAGAACCGCGAAGGCCGTCAACAGGCCCGCGCCCAGGACTTTGCTTGTCCGGAATTTTGTTTTTGCCAGATACAGGGCGCCCGATGCGAGACCGGTCATGAAGCCCGTCAATAAAATTCCGACGTCCTGATAGAGGATGCCGTTCTTGATTTGGAAATATAAAATAATCGCCGTTTCCAGCACCATTCCTGCAAAACCGGCGACTGCCGATAGAACCGCACGACGAAAACGCCAGCGAGTCAGACTCAACAGATAGGCAGGCAGGCTCAGTCCTATAAGCCACCACAGAACTGTCGTCCGGTTGCGGTATTCAAAAATGCTCACATCGAAAAAACTCAGCGACGGCATCAATTTGGAAAGCCAGATCATCAGGGTGTACTGGTAGCAGATCGGCCGTACGTCGGTGTTGGCAGGCACATTCCCGGGCGCCAGCAGCTTTTCTATCTGGCGGAACCTGTCGTCGGCGTACAGGTAGCGAAGATAGGCCGGGGAAACGAGTTTCGCCTTCACTCCCCGCAAAAGCAGCCTCGAAGCCAGAATCGACGGATCTTTTGTCAGCGGCTGCCGCGAGCCCACGATAATGTTGGTTGCGCCGGGCACGATCAAGACGTGCGGGAAAGCAGAGACGGCGGCCTGGTGCACGCTTGCAATACGGCGGGCCATCGGCGGCGTCCATGCCGATTCCGAAGATTGCAGGCCAAAAGCGAGCACGCCGTCGCTATGGAGTTTCGAGAGGCATTGCCGGAAAAACTCCTTCGTGTAAAACCGGTTGGCTTGTCCGGAAGACGGTTCGGCCATCCCGACCAGAATGAGGTCGTAGCTCGACGATTTTTGCAAAAATTTTCGGGGATCGTCCACGGCAATCCGAACAGTCTCGTTTTTGAGGGATTTTTGAATTTCCGGCGGCAGGTGAGGCGAAGCGACGTTCAGCAGATCAGGGTTTATTTCGACGTAATCGACAATTTTCGGAGAATGCGCCAAAGCTTCACGGACGGTTCCCCAGACTCCTCCCCCCAGGATCAGGATTCTCTCCGGCTTCCGGTGCTGAAGGGCTGCGTTATGGACAAGTTCTTCGGCACGGACGCCTTCCGAATCGAACAGCAAAGCGTCGTCTTCGAAAATCGCTGCTTGCCCGTCCCGGAACGTCACCGTGATCCGGGAATAGGGCGAGTCCTGGGTCGCGACGAGACTGGGGTGCGTCCAGGAAGTCATGAAGCGGTCCAGGTCGGGCGCCTTCCAGACCGACAGTATCAACAATGCCACGATGGTTGAGGAGGCCAGGCGCTGCCATCGCGCTAAGCGGCCGTCTCCGGCGAGAAAAACAGCCCCGGCTGCAACCAGCGAACAAAGCAATCCGATGCAGAAATTCTGGAAGCCGAACTTGAGAAACAAAGTCGAGCAGACGCCTCCGGCAAGCCCTCCCAGACTTTCGATGCCATAGGCGCCTGCCAGAGATTCGCCATTCTTGATGTACGCTTTGGCCGTCCATTGGAAAAGCAGGCCAAGCAGCAGGCCAAGAGGCAAAATCGAAAGCAAAACCGCGAGGATCTGGGCGTGGATCGGGAGATAGGATCCGGGAACGTCGGTAAACAGGACGCGCACCGATCGGATGAATGCAATATCCAGAGGGAGGCAGACGGAAAATAGAATGAAAAGGAAATTAATGCGGTTGAACGAAGGGTGGAATTCTTTCCGGCTGATCATCGCGCCGCATGCGCTGGAGAAAAGCCACACGCCTATGGCCAGCGTGTAGATCAGTTCGACGCCATAAGACGCAACGCTGAGTTCGCGCAGAAGCACGACCTGGCCCAGTATGGCGACAAATCCAACGGCAAACAGATATTCCATAGACAATAAAAAACGTCGGGACCTTCGCCCGCATCATTCAAGAGGCTTCCGCTCCGTTGCGCTCGGCCGGGATCTTCGACGCGCCGTCGGGCGCGTCTCGGCCGCCCTGGCTGCGAACTTCACGAATAATGCGGGTCAAGATCGTGGAAACCAGAAGCCCGAAACCGGGATCCACAATATTAATCAAAGACTGTCGCGATTTCTATTCGGACTTCCGGCTTCGGACGCCTGATTCCCCTTTTTTGAATTGGGATTCGCTGAAAACCTCGGCTTGAAACACTTGAAAATCCGCACCTCGCTTCCAGCATCCTTTTGAAAGGCCGGCTTTGATGCAGAGATTGTCGAGCATCTCGTTGCGATTCCAGCTGTTTTCCACCGCGACCTGGGGAAGGAAAACAGCGGATTTCGATTCTTTGGTCAGCAGCACTCCATCCCGACCCACAACGATGTCTCCATAGGTCTTGATGGACTTCATCGGCGAAAGGATCGAAATTTCAATTTCGATATCATCGAGTTCCGGGAGGCGGACCGGAGAGAATCTCGGATCATTGAAAGCAGCCTGCAGAGCCATGGCCCCGACTGTTTTGCCCAGTTCCATGTCGGAAGCCATATGACCGATGCAGCCTCTCAGCCTCTCCTTTGCTTTCAAGGTCACGAATGCGCCCTGGCGGAAAGCTGTCCTGGCCGGCAGGCGCCTCGCCGATGGAACTGTTTCGGCCTCTAAATAGCGCCGGATTGTCTCCCGGGCGAAATCCAGAAGCGATTTTTTTTCGGAATCCTGAAGCGGCGCCGGAACTCGAGGCGGCGCCGCGCGAACGAAAGCTTTCGTCTCCGCCGCGCGATCGTCTCGGGCGAATATTAAGGCGCCGTATCCGACGGCGCGATCGGGATCCCCCAGCCCGATCTCGCCGGAATTGGCGTATCCTGCGACGGTTGCACTTTTCGCCCCGAGCGATTTCGCGGCTTTCAAGCCTGCCAGTATCGACGCCTCGCCGCAGGCCCTTGTTTCCAGTCCGGGAGCGTCAAGAGTCCGCATCAGTGACAGGATTTGCCTGGCGTCCATTTTCGCGATGGTTTCCAGCGTAAGCTTGTCGGCCCTCAGAGCCTGCATGGCCGCAGGATAGTGGGATAAATCGGTGCTGATCACGATCAAAGCGCGGCGATTTTTTAAAACCCGGGCAAGAGAATCGCCAAAACGGCTGCATAGCTCAGGATCCGGCGGATGTATTATGGCAGGAACGATTTTGGCTTCGGGGAAAAGAGTTTGGATGAAAGGAATCTGAACTTCAATCGAATGCTCCGCGATATGGACCAGGCGATTCCGATTGCAGTCCTTGTTCAGCCCAAGCAAAGCGGAGACGATTTCCTGATCGACGGCGGTTTCTCCAAGAGGCGTGCGGAAAGCGCTGTAGTCTCCCAGAGAGACGCCGCTGAACGCGCCGGATGTGTGGTTGACGCCCAAAACGACTACGACGTCGTAATGGCGGCCCATGACTTGCCGGTAGGCGTCGGCGTAAATCTGGCCTGCATAAACATAGCCTGCATGCGGGGCCAGAATCGCAACCGGCGACTCTATGGCGATGGCCGGGGATTCCTCAAGGCATTTCCGGATCGCAAGACTTAATTTTCCGGGATCGGAAGGATAGAAACTTCCGGCGACTGCGGCCGGCCGGACGTCGCCGGCCGCGGCCGGCCTGAACAAAAGGGCGGCCGCCGCGATCATCAGCAAAAAGG
The DNA here is from genome assembly GCA_964642735.1 of uncultured Acidobacteriota bacterium. Classification (GTDB taxonomy): domain Bacteria; phylum Acidobacteriota; class UBA6911; order UBA6911; family UBA6911; genus UBA6911. Next base: position 20,035 of record CAZXSV010000070.1, on the reverse strand, counting down.
CCCGAAATCTTTTCATGCGTTTTCCGTTGGCCGGCGGCGGTTCGGAGTCCCGGTTTTATCCTGGTTTTTGGCCGGGAATCGGGAATTCCAAACCGTGAACTTCTTTGTCATGTCCAGACGCCGGCGATTGTCTTGCCGCAAAACTTGCAGCGGCCGTTTTCGACGTTCAATTCCTCAAGGAAAATGGAGCTTCGTTTAATTACGGCTTTGCCGCACTTGGGGCAATAGGTGTTGGCGCCCGGATGATTCGGGACGTTGCCCACATAGGCGTAATGGATTCCTTTTTCCATCGCGGCCTCCCGGGTGCGTTCCAGCGCGCCGACAGGGGTTGCCGGGAGATTGAGAAGCTGATAGTCGGGATGAAACCGTGTGAAATGAATCGGGACGTCCGGCCCGATTTCGCCCAAAACCCAGTCGATCAACTCGTTCATCATTTTTTCGGAATCGTTTAAAGAGGGAACCACAAGGTTGACGATTTCCAGATGGATGCCGCTCCGGGCGATCTGCTTGATGCTGTTGAGCACGGGACGGAGCTGGGCGCCGCAAACCTCTCGATAGAAATTCTGACTGAAGCCCTTAAGGTCGATTTTGATGGCGTCCAGAGTCCGGCAAAGCTCCGCCAAAGGGTCCGCGTTCATGAATCCGCAGCTGACCATCACGCTGCGCAATTTTTGTTTCTTTGCCAGCGCCGCGATGTCGACCAGGTATTCGATGAAAACCGTCGGCTCATTATAGGTAAAAGCGATGATCGGAGACTTGTGGGATTCGGCCGACCGGACAATCTCCGCCGGCCGGATGAACGGCGTATCGAAATCCTCCGGAGAAGCCTGGGAGATTTGCCAGTTCTGGCAGAACTTGCAGCGCAACGGGCATCCCGCTGTCGCCAGAGAAAATGCATTCGATCCCGGAAGGAAGTGATAAAACGGCTTCTTCTCAATAGGATCGACGTGGATGGCGGCGGGACGGCCATAGGACAAAGTTCTCAGTTCGCCGTCGACGTTCATCCTCGTCCGGCATTTTCCTCGCTCTCCGGGCCGCAAAGAACAGTTTTGAGCGCACAGGACGCAGCGGACAATCGCGGAGTGCCGCGGCGGCGCATTGTTTTTTGACGGGGCCGAGCTGTGGCATTGCGAGCACTCGACCTTGGCGGAAGAAGCAGAAATCCAATAGCGGGCTTTCGGCGCCGCTTCGGCCTGCCCCTCCGGATAGCCGGCGAGACTCCATGCTTCAGCAGGGAATGCTGATGAAAAAGCAGCCAGCGGTCCCGCTTTTGCAGCGGCGATAATGAGTTCACGTCTGGATATCATTTTAATCTATTGAAAGATAATCTTCTTTCCGTTGAGGAGCAATGGGGAAACACCGTAAACACGGAGAGCACGGAGAAAGAACGGGAGACACGGAGGCACGGAGAGCACGGAGGGGGAACACGGGGAACACGGAGAGCACGG
>CAZXSV010000070.1:0-18487 GCA_964642735.1 uncultured Acidobacteriota bacterium | reverse complement strand
GAGAGCACGGAGAGAGCACGGAGAGCACGGGGGATAGAAATAGGGTGGCGTCCTAAATCGCCCCGTGTTAGAATCGGCGGGTCTTTTAACCCGGGTTAAACAGAACTGAAATCAAACCGTCAAGTGCAGCGCTTCCCGGCGGCAAAACCGTGTTTTACCATCTTCTTTTGAATTGCAGGGATTGGAGAGGATAAACGCCATGGGCGATGAAGAAATGAGAACAGAGCTTGAAAGACTTCGTGCCGAAAATGAGGCTCTTAAAAAATCGTCTTCAAAGGGATTGTCCATGAGAGTCAGCGAGAAGGGCGCCCTCTCTGTTTATGGACTTGGCAGATTCCCTGTAACTCTTTACAAGGAGCAATGGCTCCGGCTGCTCGAAATGTCGGAGGAAATCCGCAGCTTTATCCGGCAAAACGAGGCGCAGCTGAAAACCAAGGCGCCGCAATCCTAACCGGCGCCGGCGACCCCTGCGCGACGGGGATCCTTCACCGCCGCCTCGGAGTTGATCAAAAGATCCCGCATTTGGAGTTGCATTGCCGCGAAGATGTGAGCCATCGTCTTCGCGGCGGAATCCCCCCCCCGCAATTTTTCCGGGCATTCTGCGAATATTTAGCCAAGTCTCTGCTTTCGTGGTAACTTTTCATGTAGGAGGCGAGAAATTGCAAGGCATGGACTATTCCGCCATGGAGCTACAAATAGGCGAAACGTTGCGGCTTACCAGGCGTCCTGTCGCGGTTACGTTCCGGGAGAATCCTCCTCCGGGCGTGCCGAAATTCGCCGGGAAAGAGCCCTCGGGGTGCAGCTTTTGGCGGCTGGCCTCCGGGGGAATGACTTTTTACACGATCCCGGGCGTACACGAGAATTGCAGTCTTGGCGGCCATGTCTATAACCTTCCTCTCTCGTCCGAGCGCGCCGGAGAGTTTGAGAAGAGTTTGTCCCTGATGGCCAGCAACGGATACATCAAGATGGAGGACATACTCTCGCTCCCCCACATGAAGAAGACTCCCAAAATCATCGTTTATTCCCCTCTGGGGGATACGCTGATCAAGCCGGATCTGGTCGTCTTCATGGTGCGCGCGGCCCAGACAATGGTGCTGCAGGAAGCCGCTCTGCGCACCGGCATCGGTCTTCAGCTTTCGCCGCTTGGGCGGCCGACATGCCTGTCTCTTCCGGCCGCTTTGATGAAACGCAAGGTAGTTGCGAGCGCCGGATGCGTTGCAAGCCGCGTATACACGGATCTTAGCGACGATGAACTTTATCTGATCGTTCCGGGCGGCGTCCTTCGAAAGATAATCGACGAAGTGCAGACGATTTCGGAGACAAACGCCAAACTGATCGAATTTCACCGGGAACAGCGCAGCAAGCTTGAAACTCAAATCTAAGATCTTCAATAATCTGCTTTCAATCCGGCGCATTGATTGGACTCGATGAATCCTATTCCGCCCTTGGCTGAGAATGCCTCCCCGACGAAACGCTCCCGGCTGCAAATGGCTCTCCGGGCGCTGCAGCACCGCAACTATCGTCTCTTCTTCGCCGGGCAGATGATTTCGCTCATCGGCACGTGGATGCAGATGATCGCTCAGTCCTGGCTGGTCTATCGTCTGACCGGTTCCTCTTTCAAGCTCGGCGCGGTTGGTTTTGCCTCGCAGATTCCGGTTTTCCTGCTGGCGTTCGTGGGCGGGACCGTGGCCGACCGGTACAGCCGACATCGGGTGATCATCGGAACGCAGGCCGCCGCAATGGTCCTGGCCTTTGCGCTGTCCGCTCTCACGCTGACCGAAACGGTTGAAGTCTGGCACATTTTTGTTCTTTCCGCCTCCCTTGGCGTGGTCAATGCATTCGACATGCCTGCTCGGCAGGCTTTTATCGTCGAACTGGTCGGCAAAGAAGATCTTTTAAACGCGATTGCTCTTAATTCTTCGATTTTCAATGGAGCGCGGGTCCTGGGCCCCGCCGTCGCGGGAGTCCTGATTTCGAGCATTGGCGACGGGTGGTGTTTTTTCGCCAATGGGGTGAGCTATATCGCGGTCATCGCGGGATTGCTGATGATGAAAATCACGCCTCGCCCGGCGCCCGTTTCTCAGTCTTCGCCGGTCCGCAATGTTCTGGAAGGCCTGCAGTATGTGCGGCGCGACAGGATGATCCGGGCCCTTCTGTTGCTGCTTGCGATCGTGAGCGTGGCGGGGATGCCGTATTCGGTGCTCATGCCCATTTTTGCCGACAAGATACTCCATTGGGGCGCGGGAGGTCTCAGCATTTTGATGGGAGCGACGGGCGCGGGCGCGCTTGCCGGATCTTTGGCGCTGGCGGCGAAATCCGGCATGCGGGGCCTTGGGAAAATTGCGGCCTATGCCGGCGTCGGCTTTGCCCTCAGTTTGATCCTGTTTTCGATTTCACGCTCTTTCTGGCTTTCGGCCCTGTTCCTGGTCCCGGTCGGTTTCTTTTTTCTGGTGCAACTGACTTCGACGAACACCCTGATGCAGACGCTGGCGCCCGATCGCCTGCGCGGCCGGATTATGTCGCTGCACGTCATGATGTTTATGGGAACGATGCCGTTCGGCTCTTTGTTGTCCGGGGCTGTTGCGGAAAGCCTTGGGGCGCCGGCGACGATAGCGATGGGAGCGGTGTGCTGTCTTGGAACTGCGCTGATATTCAGGCTCAGGCTGCCCGGATTGCAGCCCGACAGCAGGGCGTGAGGGGAAAAACGCCGCGGATCCCATGGATTTTGTGGAACCCGCGGCGTTTTTTATTTCGATTTTAGAACAATCCCATGACTTCGCCGGTCTTTACATCAACATCGATGCGGCGGAATCCCGGATTCGATCCCGTACCGGGCATCAGCATGATGCTTCCCGCGAGCGGGCAGAGGAACTTGGCGCCCGAGAAGACCAGGATGTCGCGGATCGGCAGCGTCCATCCCTTGGGCACTCCCTTCAGATTGGGATCGTGGGTCAGGCTCAGGTGCGTTTTCACCATCAGGGTGGCGTAATCCGCGAACTTGGGGTCGGCTTCGAACGCTTTGGCTTTTGCCGCGGCTTCCGGCGCCCAGGAAACGCCGTCGGCGCCATAGACTTCCTTGGCCAGCTTTTCGACGCGATCGCGGAGCTTCATTTCCAGAGGGTAGAGATACTGGAAGTTGGATTTTTCATTGCAGGCTTCGATGACGGCTTCGGCCAGGTCGGTCGCTCCTTCGCCGCCTCTTGCCCATTGCTCGGACACCGCAGCGCGGGCGCCGGCGGCTTCCGCCGCCTTGCGGACCATTTCAAGTTCCGCCTTGGTGTCGGTGTGGAATTTATTGATGCAGACCACCGGAGTGACGCCGGCTTTTTTCACGATTCCGATATGGTGAATCATGTTGCACAGACCGGCTTCCAACAGCTTGAGGTTTTCCTTGGTGTATTCTTCCGGAAGCGGAACTCCGGGAGTGACCTTGGGGCCATTGCCGTGCATCTTGAGCGCCCGAACCGTGGCGGTAAGGACGGAAGCGTCCGGTTTCATGCCGGAATACCGGCATTTGACATTCCAGAACTTCTCGAACCCGATGTCTACGCCGAAACCGCTCTCGGTGACGTGATAGTCGCAAAGCTTGAGTCCGACCCGGTCGCCGATGATTGAGGATTGGCCGACCGCGATGTTCGCAAAGGGCCCGGCGTGCACGAGAATCGGCTGATATTCAGCCGTGCTGCAGAGCGTCGGGTTGATGGTGTTGCGCATCCAGGCTGTCATGGCGCCCGCAACTTCCAGATCGCTGGTCGTTATCGGTTTTCCCGCTTTGTCGTATGCTACCGTGATGTTGCCGATCCGTTCTCTCAGGTCGGCAAGGTCGCGGACGATCGCCAGAATGGCCATCAATTCTGAACTCGGGATGATGTTGAACTGGGATTGCATCATGAAGCCGTCCTGCGATCCCCCGACCCCGATAATCATGTGACGCAGAGCCTGGGCGCAAAAATCCATCACCCATGTGAATTCGACGCGGGTAGGATCGATATTCAGGCGGCGCATCTTGGAAAGCTTTTGAAGCTTTTCATCTTCGTAATTCCGTTCATGCTGCATGCGCGCAGTCAGCGCAACCATTCCCAGGTTGTGCGCGTTCATAATGTCATTGAGGTCCCCGGTCAGACCCAACGAGAATTCGGTCATCGGTATCAGCAGCGCATTGCCGCCGCCGGCCGCGGTCCCCTTGATATTCATGGTGGGGCCGCCGGAGGGCTGACGAATGCAGCCGCCCGCACTTTTACCCAACTTGCCCAACCCCTCCATCAGTCCGAGGGTTGTGGTTGTTTTCCCTTCGCCCAGCGGCGTCGGGGTGATTGCTGTGACTTCGACAAATTTGCCATTGGGCTTGTCTTTGAGCCGATCCATGATTTTCAGAAAATTCAGCTTGCTGACTCTCCCCATGGGCAGTATTTCATCTTCCTGGAGTCCCAACCGTTCTTTCCATTGGGAAGCCGAGGGCATGTTTTTTTCAGTGGCCTGGGCTATTTCCCAGTCGGCCATCTTGGTAGCGTCGTAGGGCATTGTTCCGCGATCCTCCGTTAATAAAAAATTAATTGCTGATACTTAGCCAGCCGGGCCATTATAAAGGAAAATCCTGGAAAGTCCATTTTTCTGGACGGGCAATTCGTTAGATTCTGGATCAGGCTGCGAAAAGGGTATAAGATAAGATCAAGACATTCAAAAGATGGAGCAGATGATGGATGTGCTGCTTCCTGGCCCTGTAAGACAATTCCAGCGCGGCGCCAAAGCGGGCGCCGCAAAGAAATTGCCGAAGCTATAAGCCTGTTTCCACCGTTTCGACAGGAGCGTTTCGGCTATTTCTGCAGGTCGTCCGGCCGATTTCCCCTGTCGAAATGCATGGAAGTTTGTTATGCCGATTTCAATGGATGCGCTTTTGCAATAAAGCGGCGGCATGGAGGGAAATTCAGATGGGCAATAAACTGCAGTCGCGAGAGGGGCGCCGGACTCAGAAACGCGGCCGGCTCGGGGAGCCCTGTCATTCAGGCAAATATCCGTCGAACACCCAATGCCCCGGATGCGGCCTTTTTTTCAACGCCGGCGTCTGGAAGCAAGGGACTCCGGATAAAAAGCAGCAGCTGTCGATAAAAATATGCCCGGCCTGTCAGCAGATCCGCGACGGCCGGATTGGCGGAATCGTCCAATTCCGGGGAGCGTTCACAGGCGCCCATCGCCAGGAGCTTTTAAACCGAATCCGGAACGTGGAAAAGATGACTCGAGAGGAAAGGCCCCTGGAACGTATTGTGGAAATGAAAGAGGATAAGGACGGCATTGTCGTTTCGGCTACAACCGAGCACCTTGTTGCAAGAATCGGAAAGTCGATCCAACGGGACTTTGGCGGGGTCCTCGATCTTCATTACGCGCCGGAGGATAAATTCGTTTTAGCGCACTGGCAGCGTGAATAGCTTCGGGGCGAAAGATCCTGTTCGGCAATGATTTCTTTCCTTCCAGAGCTCTATTTTCTTTCGTCTGCCGTCCGGGGAGTCGCTCCACGGTTCAAAAGCCGCAAACCATACGGCGGCATTCCGGCATAGCGGAGGTTGTGTGGTTTTAAGCCGCGTAGCGGCGATGGACAATAGCCCCGGCCGCCTGTGCCGCAATTCCGTGCTATCTCCCGTGATATAAATCCGACTCGATCTCATGAAGGTCGACTATAGAGCGGGCTTTCGGCCCGTGTATTCCGTGCTAACATCCCGTGGCTGAGGCGCTGAGGGCTTCAGAGCTTCAGTGGATGCCGGGTTCGGTCATCTCCCTTAAATCAAAAACCTTGTCGAGCTCTTCTTCCTTCAAAAGACCCTTTTCCAGAACGATTTGCCGGATGGATTTTCCGGAGGAGACGTATTCTTTGGCCACTTCCGCGGCTGCTTCGTATCCTATCCGCGGGTTCAAAACGGTTGCGACGCTCATGCTCGATTCCGCATAAAATTGACACCTGGACCTGTCGGCCGCAATGCCGCGGACGCAACGGTCCGCAAAAGCGTCCACGGCGTTTTTCATGATTTCCACTTCGTGAAGGAGGTTGAACGCCACGACCGGCGTCATGACGTTCAGTTCCAGTTGGCCTGCCTGCGCCGCCAGCAGGACTGTCGTATCGCAGCCGATCGCCTGGAAGCAGACCATGTCCAGCATTTCAGCCATTACGGGATTCACCTTGCCGGGCATAATGGACGATCCCGGCTGGAGGGCCGGCAGGATGATTTCGGCAAGGCCTGTCTTGGGGCCGGAGTTCATCAGGCGAAGGTCGTTTGCAATGCGAATGAGGTCCTGCGCAAGACAGCGGACTGAACCCGAAAGCTCCACCGAAGGCCTTAAAGACTGCATCGCTTCGAAATAATCGTCGGCCGGCCGGAATTGAATCCCGGTCGACAGGCTCAATTCTTGGATCATCCTCGAGCGGTATTGAGGATGAGCGTTGAGGCCGGTGCCGGCCGCAGTGCCGCCGATGCCGAGCTCATGGTTGGACTCCGCGGCCCTCCGGATGAATTCGCGATTCTTGCGTATCGCGGTGGCATACGCGCCGAATTCCTGGCCGAGCCTCACCGGCGCCGCATCCTGAAGATGCGTGCGGCCCGATTTTACGATGGCGTCGAATTCCCGGGCTTTTTCCGAAAAAGCTTTTTCCAGCCGGTCGAGCGACGGCAGCAACGCTTCGCAAAGCATGGCGGCGCTGATCCGGACGGCCGTCGGGCACACATCGTTGGTGGACTGGGCCATGTTTACGTGGTCGTTGGGATGAATCGCGGAGTAGTCTCCTTTGTTTCCTCCAAGCAATTCGATGGCGCGATTGGCGATCACCTCATTGACATTCATGTTATGGGAGGTCCCCGCGCCGGCCTGGTACACATCGACGACAAACCATTCCCGAAGCCGGCCGCTCAAAATTTCATCGCAGGCTTTGACGATGGCGCCGGCTTTTTGGGGATCGAGGAGCCCCAGGCCGGCGTTCACCTTCGCCGCCGATCTTTTGATATGGACGGTTGCGTCGACATAAACCGGCTTCGGTTTCAAACCGCTGACAGGAAAATTCTCAATGGCCCGGACGGTCTGAATGCCGTAATATGCGTCCGCCGGGACCCCACGCTCGCCCAGCGAGTCTTTCTCGGTTCGCATTTGCATTGTCTTTCTCCCTGGATAAGAATTGACGCGACAGGATGGCAATTCAAGAGAAGATTCCATGACGGAGCCGGTTGAACTGCCGATAGAAGATTCCATCGATTTGCACACATTCCGACCGCAGGAAATCGTCTATCTGCTGGAAGAATATATTTATCAAGCCCTGCGGAAGGGGTTTCGCGAGGTCCGTATCATTCACGGCCGCGGAATCGGAGTGCAAAGAGAAATCGTTCACTCCTTTTTGAGAAAACACCCGAAGGTCGTTTCTTTCCGCGACGCCGCGGACCGCGGCGCCACTACCGCCGTCCTGGCCGCCGAAAGGAAGAAATAGCGCGTGGAAAGGAATTCACGCACTCCTCCGTCTTCCTATCGGGCGCCGGTCCCCGCCGCGGCCTCGACAAGCATCCGGATCGCCGGAGCGATGGCGACCAGCACTTCCGCCTGCGGTTTGTCCGCACGGTCGAGCAAAGCCGAAGCTTCCTTTTGCCATGCCTGGGGCGCAACCGTCTTCGACCTGATATAGTCCAATGCCTCCAATCCTTTTTGGCTGAGATCCGACAGCATCTCCGAAAGCGGCGCCGCCTCCTGCAGCAGGTACGATTGATCGATGATCGGTTTAATCCTCGATCTGTTTTCCTTCCATAGCTCAAGCTGGTTTTTTACGTTCTGAATAAGTTCCGGCGATTTCAGCGCATTCGCCGCCAGCGTCTCGAAATGACGAGCGGCTTTGCTTTCCGGCAGAACAACATCCGCCAGGCGGTTCATCGGGGTGTAGCTGTAATACTTGCGCGTCCGCTGGCGGACGCTGAGGCTGGTCGCTTTCAGCAGGCCGGCGAGCTTCTTCAATGGCGGCAGGCTGCGGTCTCCGGCCATGCGCTGGAGCATCTGGTCGTAGTTGTTCCGGTGCATGGAACCCAAAACAGCCAGCTCGCGATCCACGCATTCAAGCCTGCGGTACATATCTTCGGTGGATTGAATCGTGCCAGGCGACCAGAGCCTCTCGGCGATCGCCGCGGCTCTCGGCCACAGGCGCGATTCGATGTTGTCGGGATTGACGAACTCAGCCCACATGCAGGCTTCGCCTCCGATGATGTTCTGCTGCAGCTCTTCGGCGAGGCCCGCCGCTTCTTTTCCCCAAGGATCCATCTGGTAATGGAAGGAGGCCGGCCGCATATGGTCCAGGTAGTATCCGTAGGAGAGGATGCCTTGGTATCCCTGGCGGGCGCCTTCGGCCAGGGAAGCCTGTCCCCGCCACGATTGCACCGCGATGTCTTTCGGCAGGTCCGGGTGCAGGATTTCGTCCCAGCCGATCATTCTTTTGCCGTGTTTCTTGAGAATTTGAAGCAATTGACGGTTGAAGTAATTCTGCAGGTCGCGATTGTTTTTCATTTGGCGGCGCGTTTTGAAATCGCGAATTCGCTTGCTGGCGTTCCATTGCTTTCCGTTGACCTCGTCTCCCCCGATGTGAAAGTACCGGTCCGGGAAAAGAGCCGCCATTTCGCCGATAAAGGCATCGAGGAAGGTGTAAACGCCGGCATTGGTCGGGTCCATGCAAGGATCAAAAACGCCCCACCCGCGTTCAATCTGATAGGGGCCTGGGGCGGCGGCGAGTTCAGGGTAGGCGACGAGCCATGCGGTGGTGTGCCCCGGCATGTCAAATTCCGGCACGACCCGGATGCCGCGCGCATGTGCATAGGCGACAATTTCTTTTATTTCGCTTTGCCGGTAATATTTCCCATCCGATCCTTTTTGGTGGAGCTTTGGAAAGAGTCTGGATTCCACGCGGAATCCCTGGTCGTCGGACAGATGCCAATGGAAGACGTTCAACTTGACCAGAGACATCCCGTCCAATATCCGTTTGATCACATCCACGGGTTCCCAGTGCCGCGACACGTCGACCGAAAGGCCGCGCCATGGAAAGCGGGGGCTGTCTTCAATTTTCATCGGGGCCGAGACATAGAAAGATTGATTGTCCAATTCAACCAGTTGAAGGAAAGTTTCCAGCCCGCGAAGGACGCCGACGGCGGAGGCCGCGACCAGCCGTGCGTTTTGGGCTTTTACTTCGATGGCGTAGGATTCATCAGCTTTCATCGACTGCACCGGCTCTCCGGGCCCCTTGCATTGAATTTCCAATGTCGCTGCCTGAATGTCGGGGGGGGAGGTCGGCTGCATGGGGATTCCGGTCTTCATTTGAAGCCTCTGAAGAAAACGCGCCATGGCGGCCTGAAGGCGCGCATCCGTATGGCCGGTCAGGGACAGGCGGAAGTTTCCGTCAATCGTCATCCTGTCGCCGTCGCCTGCAATAAGGAGCTTCGGCAGGGGCATCAGATGAAGGCCTCCCGCGGGCGCTTCCGCCGGGGCGAGCGCAAAACCGAACAGCGCCGCAATCGTCAGGGCAATAATGGATCTTGATACAAACATGGCACATTCCCTTTCCGGGCCGAGGCGACGTCGGCTCCATGGCCAAAATCGGCGACGGTTTCCATATTGTCCGATTCGGTCGCGGCTGTCACCACTTTTCGGGAGGGGCAATCCGGCGGCGGCGCCATAAGAAGCGCCCGGGGAATGCGAGCGGTTGACACGGGAACCGCTCGTCGGTTAATTTGACGCTAGGAACAGGATATAAAGGAGACAGTGTGGACAACGACATAACCATCACAGGCGAACCGACAATCAATCCGGCGACCTGCAAATTTACCGTTGACCGATCCGTTTACCCCGAGGGAGCGGCCTATTTCAGCAACCGGGAATCGGCGAGCCTCTCACCGCTCGCACTGAAATTATTCGAGATTTCAGAAGTGGAAAACGTGCTGATCGCGGGCAACCAGATCACCGTTACGAAAAAAGGCTACGACCCCTGGCCGGCTTTTGGAAAGCAGATCGGCGCGAAGATACGGGAGCACGTGCGTTCGGGCCAGCCGGCTGTAAGCCCCCAATATGACAAAGACCTGCTCTCGGAATCGGAGATACGCAAAAAGGTTGGGGCTCTTCTGGAAAAAGAAGTCAATCCGGCGCTCGGAACGCACGGGGGCTGGGTTGAATTGATCGATGTGAAGAAGAATACCGTATTCCTGAGACTGGGCGGCGGATGCCAGGGCTGCGCTTCGGCGGCAATGACTCTTAAACTGCAGATCGAGAGAGTCATCCGCGAGACGATCCCGGAGGTTGGAGAAATACTGGATACGACCGATCATGCGGCCGGACGCAATCCTTACTATCAGCCCAAAAACTGATCGCCGGCGCGCCGCGAGGCTTCAAAACGACGGGAAAACGGTAAAACAGATTATGGCGTTTTTTCCGCTTTAGATCGTTTGCAGACGGCGGAACCGCTGAAAATAGGGGCTCAATCGGGTTTTTTCTTCGCGAATATCGATAAATAGCGGGTTTTTTTAAAAAACGTCATTGCTTTTTTTCAGAATATCCGGAAAATGTCCTTAGATTATTTTCTGGATTATTTGCTGTGTTCCGATAGGGCTAACAATATTTTCGCGGGAGGAATTTAATGGCTGGTAAAGTGATGACGAAAGCTCAGTTGGTTACCTTAGTGGCGGACAAGGCTGGCTTGACGAAGGCGACGGCCAACCAAGTCCTGGATCTTATGGCGGCAACCGCAGTAGCCGAAACCAAGAAAAATGGCCAATTCATTATTCCGGGTATCGGAAAAACTGTGAAGTCTCAGAGAAAAGCCAGAATGGGGCGAAACCCTCAAACCGGCGCTGCGATCAAGATCCCGGCCAAGACCGTGGTTAAATTCCGAGTAGCCAAAGCATTCAAGGATTCAGTGGTTCCTCCGAAGAAGTAGCCGGACCTCGGAATTATTTGAATTCGAGCCCTCATTTCTCGCGGTGTTTCAGCGACGGCAAATCCGGGCATGACCGTGAGCGCGCTTCTTCCTGATATTCCAGGACGCACTCTGCTGTCATGACGTTTCTAAGGTTGCGTCATGAAACCCGGTGAGAAATGAGGGCTGATTTTGCCCCTTCCGCCAGGCCGTAAGATCTCTCCTTCCTTTGCCTCAAAATCCATTCCAGGATTCTTTGCATTGCACAATGCCGAGCCTTTTCTCTATAATGGCCGGGATTTCTTCCAATGCTTCTCGAATGACTCCTTGGCGAGGCGTGTGAAAAAAGCGCCTCGGAATCTATTTTCCTGTGCGCCGCTGAAATGCTATGGGCAAAGCTCAAAGTCTGCTAAGCCGTGGATGGATGCTGGGAGATCGATACCGGATTGAAGCGCCCATTTCCACAGGCGAACAGGCGGACGCCTACTTTTGCCATGATCCGGACGGCTCTAAAAACAAATTGGTAGCAAGAGTTTTCCACCCCCGTGAATCCGAAAAGCGAAACTTTGATTCCCTGAGCCGCGAGTTATCTCTTCTTTGCAGAATCAGGCATACGAACCTTGCCCGGATAGTGAATTTCGGAATGGTGGAGGAAACCAGCGACTATTTTCTCATCGAAGAGCATGTCGTCGGCAAAGACCTCTATGCCGCGACAGAAGGCATGGACGCTCGGGGAATACTGAAAATAGCGTTCAAACTTTTCCAAACGATTCAATTCCTTCATTCACGAGAGATTATTCATGGGGATCTGAGGCCGGCCCATGCCCTCCTATCCGGCGCCCAAGGGCAGACGGAGGGCGACGGTCTGAAGCTGATTTGTTTCGGATTGGCAAACTGGTTCCGAAATGCGCCGCAAAACGGCATCGACGGTTCGCTGGCCTATACAGCTCCGGAAATCCTGATGGGCGGCAAATCGACCCGCAGCTCGGATTTGTACGCCCTGGGAATATTGATTTATCTGCTGCTGGCGCGACGGCTTCCCTTTGACGATGAGGATCCCGGATTTCTGACGCAAAAGCAATTGCAGGGCAGCATCGACCTTCGCCCGATCAAACGCCTGAAGAATGGAATCGCTCTGTCTCAGCTGATGAGCCGCCTTCTGGTTAAAGATCCGGCAAAAAGATGCCTGTCTGCGGGAGAGGCCGTCCAGTTGATCAGGAATATCATGGGCGTGCAATGCCCGGAAATGGACGGCGACGGATTGGGGAGCCATTTTTCGGCGAGCCGCTTGATCGGAAGAGATGGAGAAATGGCATTTCTTCGAGAGTGCGCTGCGCGGGTTCGCGCCAGTTGTCGGGGCTGGACAGTTTTCATCGCCGGCGAAGCCGGGTCGGGGAAAACGAGGTGCATGGAGGAATTGAAGAGCTGGGCGCAGCTGGACGGATGGAGAGTCGTCGAGGGCGAATGTCGCCTGCGAGAGGAAGGATCGTACGGCCCTTATCGTCAAATCCTTCAGGGTGCGGCGGCGGTTCAGGGGGAAGAGATTTTCCGTTTCGGAGACATGCCCCGTATTGCTCCCCCGGGGACATTTGACAATTCCCTGGAGTATGCCACCGGACAATTCCGGGACCTTCTGACAAGAGAGCTGGTCCGACGCCTGTCCGATCGACCGACGCTGCTGCTGCTGCATGATTTTCATTGGGCCGATGAAGCCACCGCCGCTGTGCTTGACTACCTGAGTTCCGACATACAGGCGCATCCGGTGCTGGCGTGCGTCAGCTTCAGGTCCGGGGAAAAAACCGGCAATCCCGTGGAAAAGGTTGTGGAGTCGGCTCTCCGGCAGCAGAGAGGCGAAGTCGTTGCGCTGGAGCCTTTGACCCGGGAAAGCGTTGCTGAATTCGTATCCAGCATGACTGCGGCGAAAGATTTGAAGGAAAGCCTCGGAGAATGGATTTTTCACAGCGTCGGCGGCAATCCTTTTTTCCTTGAAGAGATGCTGAAACACCTGGCGGAGCAGGGCGTTCTCCAAAGTCGTTCGGCGCGGTGGATCTTTGTCGAAGAGAACCTGCGCCATCTTGAGGCGCCGGCCGGCGTCGGAGCGGTGCTCCGCCGGCGAATCGAACAAATCTCGCCTTTCGCCCGCGAAACGGCGAGTTGGCTGGCTCTTTTTCACCGGGCTGTTCCGGTCCGCTCGTTGTCGTCGATAATGGCGCGCACTCCCGATGAAATCTCCGAGTCGCTGCACGAATTAAGCCGCCGGCAGATGGTTCAAATCGAGATCCGAGACTCAGAGACGGTAGCGGAATTCCGACACGCCCTTATCTCGGAAGTCATCAGAACCGACTTGCCCGGCCGAAAACGCCGAAGAATGCACTGTCGGATTGCCGAAGTTCTTGAACAGGAAGGCGCCGCGGGAAACAACCTGCAGGAGCTGACCATGCATTGCATTCAAGGGAATATGGGAGAGAAGGCCGTCCGCTACGCCGTGGCTCTGGCCGCTCGAGCGCGCGCCGAATTCGCGCACGAAAACGCCTTGCGCTGCTTTGAATGCATTTTTCGCGACCGAAGAGGATTGACGGCGGAGGAACTCTGCCGCGCGGCCATTGAAGCCAGCGACACCATGTTCGCGCTTGGCCGCTCCAAATCCGCCGTTCTTCTGCTTAAATCCGAAATGCGCAAAAACATGAATATCGGAGCGATTATAAAAGCCCGAATGTTCGTCCAGCTTGCGTTATCCTACAGTCACCTTGGTGATTTTTCCATACAAGAATCATGTTGTAAAAAAGGCCTGAAGCTAGTTAAGAATCAATCTGGTTCAGAGGTTAGCTTCATCAGGGCAACGCTGTGGGCAGAATTGGCCTTCGGTGCGATCCTGCAGTCTCACCCCCGGCGCGGCTTGCCTTTTCTGGATCGGGCGCTTCAGTCGATTTCAGGCAGCAAGGATGCCGCGCTGACAGGCCGCATCCGGATTCTTGCAGCTTTCCTGCACCGGATTACATGTAAACTGGACCAGGCTCTTGTATCTGCCAGAAACGCTGTTTCTATCTTGAATGAATCAATGGAATCGCCAATAGTTTGCTCTGCGCTTTCCACGTTTGGAACAATTTTAATGGCTTTGGGTCGCTATCCTCTCGCTCTTGAAAAACATCGGCAGGCGGTTTTGTTAAGCGAGAAAAATCGCTCCGTAACGATCCGGTCTCAGGTGTTGGCTAATCTGGCCGAATGTCTGTGCCGGATGGGACGCACGCAGGAGGCGCTTGATGCCGTAGAACTGGCAGGCAAGGCGGTTGGCGAATCCAACAATCCGGCCATCCGCTGGGCATTTCAAGCCATTCTTGCCGAAGTCAGACTCGCGGATGACGACTATAAGGGCGCCGGCGAGGCCATCGATTGGCTGGCAAAATCGAAAGGGTACAAGCCGGCCTTGCATACGGTTGGGCATGCGCATTTCATCGCCGCAAGCTATTTTTTCCACATGGGGCTTTTTGATGAGGCTTTGGAAAGCATTGACTCGCTGGCCCGGAATCAGAGTCGTGAGACTCCCTTTTACGAATATGAGATGACCGAGGCTTTGAGGGCTCGGATCCTGTTTGAGCGGGGTTCGGTTCGCGAAGCTATGGACCGTCTGGATGGGCTGGATCGGTCGGCTGCAAAAAAACGCTGGCCCTACCACCGGTGCATTCTGAAGCTGCAGATCGCCGAACTTTTGCTGGCGCGTCAGTCGCCGGCGCTTGCTTTAAAGCACGCGAGGAACGCATTGAGGCTGGCGGCGGCGATGGACTCCATTTCGCTCAACAGTCAGGCGCGTCTTCTCCTTGGCAGGATATATTCCCGCATGGCAATCGGCGGCGGGCATGAATCGGCGGCGCATATCGATAGAGCCGCGAGAGAGCTGGAATTGTCCTGTCAGATGATTGAGTCCGCCGGGCATGGGGAAATCGCGATACTGGCCCAGTATGAGTTGTGCATGTTGAAGGAGAAATTTTCCGGGCCGGGTGAATCTCTTTCTCACGCCCATAAAGCCTATGAACTCCTCTGCAAAATGGAAAGCCGGATATCCCCGGACATGCTTGCTTCCTATTACGGCGTTTTCGGCCGGGCTCAAATCAAACAGGACCTGGTCCGCAGGCTGGAGTCGGATAAGGAAGCCGGCGCCCCGGAAGAGGATTCTCAGGGGGATGAGAAGGCCCGCGTCCTGATGCGTGTCAGCGCCGCCGTCAATTCCATTCAGGATCTCGATCCTCTGCTGGAAGCCATTCTCGATCAATTGATATGCGCCATGGGCATGCAGCGGGCTCTGGTTTATCTGGCAGACGAGATAACCGGGAAATTGCGGCTTGCAAAAGGGAGGAGCCATCGCAGGGAATCCCTGGAGGGCGCCGAATCGGTCAGCCAAACCCTCCTGGAGGAAGTCCGCAGGCAGGCGCATCCGATCGTCAGCGCGAACCTCTGCGAAGATCCGAGAATGCCTCCGGGCGGCTCGGGCAGAGTCCTGTGCGCGCCCCTGAAAGCAGCGGGCCGGGTTCTTGGCCTGCTTTACGCCGATCATCCGATGCCGGCGGCGGGTTTGAGCGAGTCTGCGATCAATTTGTTCGCCGCGTTCTGCAATCTGTCGGCTATCGCGATAGACAATGCGGTGGCTCATGAACTTCTGTTGAAGGAAAAGCAGGATCTGGAGCGATTCCTTGCGCGGGTCAGAGAAGGATACCGCGAGATTGTCGGAACCAGCGCTTGCGTCGAGGCGCTGAGGAATAAGATTGCGTTGGCAGCTCAATCCCCGCTGGATATTCTGATTGCAGGGGAGAGCGGGACCGGCAAAGAGCTGGTCGCCCGGGCGATTCATCGGACGGGAAGGCGAAGCTCGGCGGTTTTTGTGCCGGTAGACTGCGGATCTCTCTCCGACAGTCTGGCTGAAGCAGAGCTTTTCGGCTACTGCAAGGGAGCTTTTACCGGCGCCGCTGAAAACAGGAAGGGGCTTCTGGAAGCGGCCCATGGCGGAACGATTTTTTTGGACGAAATTTCCAATCTTCCGTTCCGGCTGCAGGCCAAATTTTTGCGTGTGCTGCAGGAACGGGAGGTGCGCCGCATTGGCGAGACGGCGCAGCGCAAAATAGATATCCAGGTCGTCGCCGCGACGAATCGGTATCTTCTCGAGGAGATCCGCAAGGGCCGGTTTCGCGCGGACCTCTATTATCGTTTAAAAACAATCGAGATTCGAGTCCCGCCTTTGCGGGAAAGACCGGAGGACATCCCGCTTTTGATCCAATGGTTTTTGGAGAAGACTGCCGAAACGGAAGGGGGGCGCTTCAAGAGATTCTCTCCCGAAGCCATGGAGTTGCTGAACGGCTATCCGTATCCCGGAAACATCCGGGAGCTGAAGAATGCGGTTGCAAGCTCCTATTATTCCACCTCCGGCGCCGTGATAGGGGTGAAGGAGCTTCCGGTCGAAGTCCGCCGTGAAAGCCCGATGGATGGCGTATCGGCGGCGGACGCTGCCGCCCGGATATATCGCGAGATTCTGGAGTCGAGAGGGGATTTTGAAGGGCTGGTCAAAGAGCCGTTTTTGAAGCATCGGTTGAGCCTTTCGACCGTGCGGAAGATCCTTCAAATGGCGTTGAGGAATTCGGGCGGAAGATACCGCAAGGCATTTTCGCTGTTGAAAGTTCCCGAGAGCCGGTATTCGTCTACGATGCAATTTCTTAAACGCAATCAATGCCGTCCGGATTTCCGTTTGTTCCGGCGGCCCGCCTGATGCGTTGGGGAATCCCGGCTTTGCCGGAGGCGATGGGATGGACGCACGGTTTTTCGCTGAAGGGCGTTTTTCCGGAAAAGCTTTCGATTTTTCGAAACGGGAGTTTAAAACAGACGCGGGGAGAAACCGACGACCTTGTTGGTTTTCCTGCCGGCGCCGCCGGTTCGCGCCCCTGTGGTTTTCTGCGCCGACTGGAGCAGGGCGAATATCGTGGATCCGTTCTTGGGGTAGGATGAAAATCCGATCGCACACTCAATGGACAGAAGGCGCTCTCCCAGGTTGAAACGCTGCGATTTGATCGTTTTTTTCAAACGCTGGGCGCAGCGGAGTGCAAGGTCGTCGCGGACGCCGGGCAGCAGGGCGATAAAAGCCCGATTGCCATATCGGACCAGGATGTCGGTTTCGCGGAGCTCCGGCTTGATGCAATCGGCGATTTTCCTCAGGAGTGAATTGCCGGCGTCCGCCCCATATTCTTTAAAAACGCGATACAGGTTTTTGATTTCCAAATATATCAAGGAGACCGGCGAGCCGTCTTTCCTTGCCGAGGAAAACAGATGAGGCCCGAGGACGGCAAGGTAGGAGATGCGTCGCAGTTGGGTTGCGGGATCGACGAAGTCGTCGGATTTCAGATTTTTTCTGTTCCGGATCTCCGCAATCATAGGGGCGGCGAATCCGGCTATCGCCTGCAGAACGTCCAGATCAACATGGTTGAAAGAAAGGGGATTTTTTCCATAGAGGCATAGGGCGCCCAGGCAATCGTCGCCCAGGAGAATGGGAGCTGCGAGCACGTCTTTCAAAATGGAGCAATCGATTTTCAAGTCCTGAAAATCCAGCACCGGTTCGGTATTGATCATCGGACGGCCGTGAGCGGCGACCCAGCCGCCGATGCCCTTTCCCATCTCGATGCTTCGGCCTTCGAATTCTTCATTGAAACACCCGGTCGCGTACTCGGCTTTGACTCCTCCGTTGCCGTCGTCGATGCAAACCACGCAGGCGCTGAAAGGAATCAGCGACTCGATCCGGCGGGCCACTATCGGAAGGATGTCTTCAAATTCAAGGTATCCCGTAGCTGAACTGCAGAATTCAGCAAACCGGATCATCTCGGCCGAAAAATCGTGCGGGGTGGCGTTATTTGCGGAAACATTGGATTGCAAAATGGCTTGATCGGCTGTTTTGAGGGATTGCCGGAAGGAAAGCTCGGGCGTGTTTTCAGACTCTCTTATCGCCGCTTTTTCTATTTCGTCGATATTGTCGATAAAAAGCCGGACCAGATTGGAGTCGTAAACTGTTCCGCTCTGGGAGCGCAGTATCTCGACGGCTTCGCTTATATGGATTGGAAGCTTGTACGGCCGGGAATAGCGGATTGCGTCGAAGGCGTCGGCAATGGCGAGTATCCGGCCGCCCAGCGGAATCTCTTCGCCCTTCAAGCCGTTGGGGTAGCCCAGTCCGTCCCATCGTTCGTGATGGCAGCGGACATAATCGGCAACGGGGAACGGGAAACGTATTTGCCGCAGAATTTCCTCTCCGGCCTGCACGTGCATTTTTATTTTTTCAAATTCCTGTTTCGAGAGGCGTCCCGGTTTATTCAAAATGTAGTCGTCTATTGCGAGTTTTCCGATGTCGTGAAGAAGGGCGCCGGTTTGGATGGCCTTGAGCACGTCAGGATCTTTGATCCCGCACAACCGAGCCAGTTCATTGGCATAGACCTTGACTCGTCGGATATGGCCATAGGTTGTCTGGTCTTTGACTTCCACGGCGATTGCCAGAGACTCTACCGTGCGCAGATAAAGCTCCTCTTGTTCCGACAGATGCTTTTCTGCTTC
>CAZXSV010000069.1:0-24198 GCA_964642735.1 uncultured Acidobacteriota bacterium | reverse complement strand
AGCGGTTTGCCGCCATCGCCAATGAAATGGCGGAAAAGATCCGCGCTCTGGGGCCAAGCCCCGTCAAAAAGGCAAAAGAAACATTCAAAGCATAAAATAGCGTTTCCCGTTGGAAGGAATTTTTAGCGGGGAACCGGAAACGGGAAACGGGGAACGCATTAGGAGGCAGCAATGATAGTTGGAAATCGGAAGCCGCTGGATGAGATCCTGGAAATGATAAAACCCTATAAGAAGATTTTGCTTCTGGGTTGCAGAGAATGCATTACCGTCTGCGCGGCGGGAGGCGAGCGTGAAGTCGGAATTCTGGCTTCGGAACTGAAGATGTCCCGGTTGAAAGACGGTCAGGAGATCGAAATCAAGGAATTCACTCTGGAGCGCCAGTGCGATTTCGAATACATCGACCAGATCAAGCCGTTCGTCGATGAATACGATGCTGTCGTTTCCATGGCCTGCGGAGCGGGGATCCAGTATACATCCGAGAGATTTCCCAACAAGATCGTGCTCCCGGCCATCAACACGACTTTCCTCGGCGTAGCCATGGAATACGGAGTATGGAGCGAGCGGTGCCAGGGCTGCGGCGAGTGCATCCTCCATTTGACCGGCGGCGTCTGTCCGGTCGCCCGCTGCGCCAAGAGCCTGTTCAACGGCCCCTGCGGCGGATCCTCCAACGGGAAATGCGAAGTGAACAAAGAAACCGATTGCGCCTGGCAGCTGATCATAGACCGTTTGAAGGGACTGGGCCAGTTGGAAAAATACGAGGAAGTCATTTTGGAAAAAGACTGGTCGGCATCGCGCGACGGCGGCCCCCGCAAGAGAATTCGGGAAGACTTGAGATTGCAGCAGTAACAGCATTTACGATTGACGATTGACGACTATAAGCCTGCAGGACAATCGTCCTTCGCAAACCATCAATCGTAAATTTCAATAGGGAGGATTTGAGACGGTGAAAACGAAATCGAACATTGAGCGTCTCTTGGAAGCAGGGAAATTTGTTGTGACATCGGAATGCGGTCCGCCCAGAGGATCGGATCCGGAAGTCATCCGGAAAAAGGGGGAGTTGCTCAAAGGAGTCGTGGATGCGGTAAACGTCACCGACAATCAGACCTCCATCGTCAGGATGAGTTCCCTCGCATCCTGCCTCATTCTCAAAGAAATGGGATTCGATCCTATCTGGCAGGTGGTCTGTCGCGATCGCAACCGGATCGCCATTCAGAGCGACATACTCGGCGCCGCGGCCCTCGGGATCAATAACATTCTGTGCCTGTCCGGCGATCACCAGAGCTTTGGCGACCATTCGAAAGCGAAAAATGTCTACGACATCGATTCCATCCAACTGATCCACACGGTCAAGACGCTTCGGGATGATGGCAAATTCCTTAGCGGGGAAGAAGTTAAAGGCAAGCCAAGCCTGTTTATCGGCGCCGCGGAAAATCCCTTTGGCGATCCTTTCGAAATCCGGGCCATGCGGCTGGGGAAAAAGGTGAAAGTGGGTTGCGACTTCATCCAGACTCAGGGCATCTATAATCTTGATAAGTTCGGAAAATGGATGGAGATGGTGCGCGATCGCGGCTTGCACGAAAAGTGCGCCATCCTGGCGGGCGTTATTCCCTTGAAATCCGCGGGAATGGCGAAACACATGAAGAAGAACGTGCCCGGCATGGACGTGCCTGATTCGCTGATTGAAAGACTTTCCGGAGTTCCGAAAGAAAAACAGGCGGAGGAAGGCATCAAAATCTGCGTGGAAATGATTCAGCAGCTCAAAGAAATCAAGGGAGTGCGCG
This sequence comes from uncultured Acidobacteriota bacterium, assembly GCA_964642735.1. Classification (GTDB taxonomy): domain Bacteria; phylum Acidobacteriota; class UBA6911; order UBA6911; family UBA6911; genus UBA6911. Next base: position 22,417 of record CAZXSV010000069.1, on the reverse strand, counting down.
GCGTGCACATCATGGCGATCGAGTGGGAACAGAAGGTCGCTGAAATTGCCAAGGCGGCCGGCCTTTCTCCCAGGCCGCAGGCATAAGGACGCGGGATGCGCGGATCACGCGGCGTCCCGCCTGATCCGCGCCCCGGCAAGACAATCGATGCTTTGCCCTTTTGCGGCTTTTCCGCTGCCTTAACCCTCCGGCTCTCCGCCTCTCGCCTCGATCCCGCTCCCGGCTTCTGAATCCCCGCCTTGTCCGGCGCCGCTACAGCAGGGTTGTTCTCCTAAGGGCCTGTCAATGAATAACGTTTACACTTTGGCGCGAGCGCCGGGCTGACAGATGCAAGGCGCCGCGCCCCTTCGGGCTGCGGCCCGCAGGCTCGCTGGCTTTGTTGCTCGCTCCTTACATGCACGCCAGCATGCTCGTCGCTCGCGCCTGGCCAGCGAGTCTGGGGGGCCGGCAGCAAAGTGCAAACGGTTATTCATTGACAGGCCCTAAACAAGGCGCAGAAAGCGTCAGATACGTTCAGATCTGTGGCGTTTTTGTACACGAACATGGATATAATGCTGCTTCGCTTGGTCTTTTATTTCACAGAAAGCGGATGGCTTAGAAAATGCAAACAATATCTCCGAAGCGATTGGATGCCCTGTACGCGGCATTTTCCGGCAAGCGGATTGCGATTGTCGGCGACCTTATGCTGGATCGCTATTGCTGGGGAAGAATTTCCCGAATGTCCCCGGAAGCGCCGGTGCCGGTGGTGGAAATCGAATCGGAAATGTCGCGGCTGGGCGGCGCCGCAAACGTTGCAAACAACGTAGCGTCGTTGGGCGGAATCCCGATGATTTTCGGGATTGTCGGCCTTGACGAAGAGGGCGCCTCTTTTCGAAAACTGGTGCGCAACTCCGGCTTCTCCGAAGAAGGAATTGTCGACGACCCTTCGCGCCCGACAACGTGCAAAACGCGGGTGATCGCTCATAATAAGCATGTGCTCCGAATCGACCGCGAGTCTCAGTCTGAAGTCGATGAAGACATCGCCGGGAGAATTCTGGAGTCCCTGGACCGCCGGATCCGTTCCTGCGACGCCGTCATCCTCGAAGACTATAACAAGGGCCTGCTGATCAAACCGCTGATTCAAAAAATCATCGAGCTGTCCCGCCGGCGGCATGCCCTGGTCGCGGTCGACCCTAAATTCAACAATTTCTTCGAATATTCGAAAGTCTCGGTGTTCAAGCCCAATCGGAAAGAGGCGGAGGAAGCGTTGGGCATGAAGCTGAATTCCGCGGAAAACGTCGAAGCGGCGGGGCGGGAAATATTGAAGAGGCTGGATGCGGAAAATGTTCTGCTCACATTAGGAAATCAGGGGATGACGCTCTTCCAAAAGTCTGGGGAGATTTTGAACGTTCCGACAAGAGCGAAATCCGTCGCGGATGTTTCGGGAGCGGGCGACACCGTGATTTCAGCCCTCACCATCGCCCTGGCCGGCGGCGCGACTATGCAGGAAGCGGCGACGCTGGCGAATTACGCCGCGGGAATCGTGTGCAGCGAAGTCGGGATCGTGCCGATCGATCCCTCAGCTCTGCGAAAAGCCGTACTGGAGAAAACAAATTAGAGCCAGGAAGGACGCGGGAACAATCTTTCCCCTCCTTTCCGCGGCCTTTTCTTGGCAGGGCTTCTCGATCGAATCCTCCGTCGTCGAAATTGGATTTTCAGACGAATGATTTATAGCGGCTTGCAGGGTTCCGCGCCTGCGACGCGTCTTCCAATCAGGGCTGATTCGAGAGTTTTGGGCTGTCGTCGAGCGTTCTCGAAATCGTTTTTTTCCTTTTGCTGTCGCTCCAGGGAACCTCGGCGGCGGATTTGGCGGAATTATAGGGTCTGGCTTCCAGAAACCAGCCGCGAATCGCCCGTCGAGTCAAATCTGATATCCCGCGCAGTCCGTTGGCTTCGCAGAATTCTCTCAAGGCCTGATACTCCCGGTCCGACAGCCTGAAACTCACGATTCTGATTCGCCTGTCAAATCTAGATAAAGCCATTACGACGCTCCCTCGCGATTTTTCTGAAGCCGGAAATCCATCTTCTTCGGCGACCGGCGTGGCAGGACCTGCATCCGTTCCGCCTAATGCCATTTACTTTTTCGCTTTTTGCCCTGAAAGGGCTAAGTCACAAAGCCCAGGGTTGGCGGCAAACTGCGCCGCCAACCCTGGGTTATGGCGATGCAATACCTGCCCCAAAGGGGTTGCGTCTGGGATTTCCTGAGAAAAATCAACCCTTTCAGGGTAGACATATAATCCTCACTTCCCCAGGGTAGGCCGCAAAAAGCGCGGCCAACCCTGGGCTTTAAGACGCAGCCGCTTCGCGGCAGTTTGGTTCGAACGCGCCATTTTAAAAAAAGCAAATGGCATTGTCCGTCCCGCCGGCTGAATTTCCCTGAAATCAAAACCATCCGGCCGTTCAAACCATGATCGCCGGATTTCATTCAGAAGACTTCAACATGCGCAAAAACCAAAACAACTTTCCCGTCGCGGAAACAAATCCCGCAAAAAATCAAATCCGCTCCTCAAGCGCCTTGCGGATTCTTCCCGACGCCTGTCCATCCCATAAGAGTGGGACGCCTGCTTTCTTCCGTCCGCCGTTCAGGCAGCTCCGGAAGACATCCACAATCCTGTCCGGATCGGATCCCACCACATAGTTCGATCCAACCTCGACCGTGCATGGCCGGTCCGTGCCGTCTCTCAACGTAAGACAGGGCACATCCAGCAACGTCGTTTCTTCCTGCACCCCCCCGGAATCCGTCATCACAACCCTGGCGCTGGAAACGAGCTTAATAAAATCGTTGTATCCCAATGGGTCGATGAACCTTATTTCGGAATGATTCCTGCTCAGGTCCGTCATCGACAGTCTCTGGCGGCATTTCGGGTGTATCGGGAAAACTATCGGCATATCGCGCCCGATAATCTTCATCGCCGAGAAGATGCGCGAAAAAGCTTCCGAATCTTCGAGATTCTGATCATGATGCATGGTCAGGACGGCATATCCGTTGTGCGGCAGCTCCAGAGCCGGCAGGATTTTTGATGCGTTCGCCTTATTTTTAAAACGCAGCAAGGTGTCGATCATTACATTCCCGACCAGATGGATTTTCGATTGAGGGATCCCTTCGCGGAGAAGATTGTCCACACCGCTTTGTTCCGTGCAGAAAAGCAGATCGCTCATGTGATCGGCTATGATTCGCTCTATTTCCTCCAGCCTGGCGCGTCCCGAACCGCGCAGTCCAGCCTCCACATGAATGACCTTGATGCGCATCTGTGCGGCCAGAAGCACGCAGCCGATCGCATGCTGTACGTCGCCGAGCACTAAAATACAATCGGGACGGTGTTCCAGCAGCAGAGTCTCAAAGCGCATCACAACCGAAGCGAGCTTCGCCGCAAGGCTGCTGCCGTCGATGTCCAGGTTTTCGTCGGGATCAGGAATGGCAAGCTGGTGGAAAAAGAGGCCGCTCATTCTCCAGTCGCTATGCTGGCCCGTATGAACCAATATCGGCTCGATATCAGGCGGCTGATTCAATGCATGCATCAATGATGCGATTTTAACGAAGTCGGGTCGCGTCCCTGCAACCAGAAGGATTTTCATTTCTTCACTGTCTGTCCATAACTGGGTTCATAATCATTCACATTCGCCATGCCCCGCGCTTACGAATCCAAGCGCCTATCGATGGTGTTGATTGTAGAAAGATGTCAAAGTCCTGTAAATGGATCCTTTGTAGGGGGAGGGGTAGCACCGGGGGGGCGGACCGGCCGCGGAGGGTCCGAAAAATAAGCTCAGAGACGCGCCGTCTTTTGCCGATATTGAACAAAATCAGGCGACTGAAACCATTGGAGCAGGCGCCCGGAGAAAATTCTGAGAAAATCGGCTGTCCATTCTTTGCTCCAATGTGTAAATGCCGCCCGGAGGTCGGACATCGGCCTCTGGACAAGGAAATTTCCCATGGCCTTGGGGCAGAAGAAAAGCGACTCGATGGCACGAAGGTGCCATTGCAGTAGTGCCCCCGGGCCATTGTCGGATAACCGCGTATGAGCGATGCTAACGATCGCCGATTGTTGCGAAAGAATGGCAAGTTGAAGTCCAAGCAGTTCGTAAATCTGATTAAAACAGGATCGGATTTACCGCATCGCAAGAGGAAGTCCAAGGTGGAAGAATTCGCGGAGACGACAAAAGTCATGATAGCGGACGGCCATGAGCTGTCTCGCGCCGCGTTGCGCAAGCTGATCGAGCGGGAAGTGAACATGGAGGTCGTCGGCGAAGCGGTCGATGGCCGAGAAGTCCTGACTCAGGTCGAGAAGCTTCAACCGGACGTTTTGCTGCTTGATTTGAGCATGCCTCAATTGTCAGGCTGGAATGTGTTGCGAAGGCTGGCAAAATCAACCATGGACGTGCGCGTCATCCTTCTCCCTGCAACTATGGAGGGGGATCAGGCTGTCGAGGCGCTGCGCTTGGGCGCCCGGGGATTTCTGCCCAAAAGCACTGCAAGCCAGCTGCTGTATAAAAGCATTCGAACGGTGATGGCGGGAGAGTACTGGGTCGACCACGGCACCGTGCGGGAGCTGGTCAATCTCTACCGGACGTCCGCCGAATCCTCTTCCAAAGCGGCCCAAATCGCCAAATACAATCTGACTCGACGGGAGCTCGAGATACTGTCTTCGGTCGTCGACGGCTGCACCAACAAAGACATCGCCACTCAATTCAAAATCAGCGAGCAGACCGTCAAACACCATCTCACCAGCATATTCGAAAAAGTCGGAGTCTCGAATCGCCTCGAACTGGCCTTGTTTGCCATGAACCAGAATTTAGTGGCGTGAACTCCCAAATTTCCCCCTGCCGGCAATTCTCCGTCAAAACTCCTGAAGAAAAACAAGCCCAACGCCATTCCCAAAGCAGTCTTCCATCTAAAAATTGACTTCTGTAGAGGTTAGATCGCTTTCGGCACCCAGGGGCCATTAAGAAGACACACTTCCGTGCCATTGTTGATTGGTATTTTTTGATTATAGTGTTCTCACATCATCGCAGCGGGATTATTAACAATTTAAGGCCGGAGCAAGAGCAGCGTAGTGCGAAAAATCAATCAAACAGCCAATTCTATTGAAACAGAGGTGGAACGCGCGCTTACGAATGACAGCAGCCATCCAGGGTATCTGGCGCGCGCTTTCAGATATCCCATTCAAACGCTAATTCATTTTCGCAAAAGCGGCGCAGCCGATTGGCGCGTAGGGAAAATTGTCAACATCAGCCGCACCGGGGTGCTTTTCCAGTCCGACAAGGGGCTGACTCCTCGAACTCTTCTGGAGATGAAGATTGCGCTTCCCCACGAGGTGCAAACAGAACCCCCGGCAAGCGTGCTTTGCTGGGGGCCGGTGATTCGATTGGATGCGAAAAACGCAAAAAGAGGCCCGATCGCGCTGGCGGCGGCTATTTCACGCTATCGATTCGGAAGCGACTAGACCGGCTCGATCGCGGCGTCCTTTTGTCCTTCCGCTTCAGCGGATGGAGCTTATTGCGCCATAGATCTTGCGGTACTGGCGATAGCGCTCCTTCATCCGGTCCGCCGCCGCCGCTTGAGGCGCCACCGTTTTGGAAACGCGCACGATTTCGGCGCAGGCAGCCTCCACGGAAGGCCACCGCTCGACGCCGACGCCCGCAAGTATCGCCGCGCCATAGGCGGCGCCCTCTTCCGCTTCGACAATTTCCACTTCGCGGCCGTAGACGTCCGCCTGGATCTGGCGCCACAAAGCCGAGCGCGCCCCGCCGCCTCCCAGCCGAATCCGGCTCACGGGAATCTGCATTTCTTCGAAGAGCGTAAAGGAGTCTTTGAGGCTGAACGCGACTCCTTCCAGGATGGCGCGGATCACATGGCCCCGCGTGTGGGACGCGGTCAATCCGATGAGCGCCCCTCGCGCGTCGGGATCGAGATGAGGGGTGCGCTCGCCCATGAGGTAAGGCGCCCAGAGAAGGCCGTCGGCGCCGGGCGGAACTTCCGAAGCTTCAGCGGTCAGCCTCTCATAGGGGTCTCGGCCATCTTCGATTCCCGCTCCGAAGTTGTCGCGGAACCACCGGAGAGACAATCCTGCCGCCTGAGTCACTCCCATCACATGCCATCGTCCCGGCCCCGCATGGCAGAAAGTGTGCAGCCTGCCTTTCGAATCCAGCGCGGGCCTGTCGGTCGCCGCAAAAACAACTCCTGAAGTCCCGATTGTGGCGCTGACGGCGCCCGGCGTCACTATTCCCATCCCGGTGGCGCCCGCCGCCTGGTCTCCCGCTCCGGCGACCACCGGAGTGCCGGCTTTCAACCCGCAAGCTTCAGCCCCCACAGCGCTGACCCGGCCGCAGATCTCCGGGGATTCATAGAGTCCGGGAAGCAGGGATTCCTTAATTTCCGCCTCCTCCAATATTTCACGCGACCAGCGGCGGTTGGATACATCCAGCAGAAGCGTGCCGGAAGCGTCCGCAACATCGATGGCCCGCTCGCCGGTCAGCCTGAAGCGGACATAGTCTTTCGGAAGCATCACCGAACAAACACGCCGCCAGTTCTGCGGCTCATTCTCCCGCACCCATAAAAATTTTGTCAGCGTAAAATTGGGCAGAGCCGGATTGCAGGCGAGCCGGATCAAGCGTTCGGCGCCCACTTTTTCGGTGAATCTGCAACATTGCTCCCCGGTCCGCACATCGCACCAGATAAGCGCCGGGCGGACAACCTGGTCGCAGGCATCCAGCATTACGGCGCCGTGCATTTGACCGGAAAAACCGACACAGGCGATCGAATCGCCTCGCAGATCCGCGCCGGCAAGCGCTTTGCGGACGGCCAGGCCGCAAGCCCGCCACCAGTCCTCGGGATTCTGCTCCGCCCATCCGATCCGGGGCGAAGCGAACGGGGCGTGCTCTTCGGTGGCCGATGAAACAACATTCCCTTTTTCATCAACAATTAACGCCCGAGTCCCGCCCGTCCCAACATCAATTCCGAGAATATGCATAAGGCCTCCTGATCGCCGACTAAATTCGGTGACTGTCGCTGAACCGGAGTGCTATAGTAGCACGCATTCATCTGGTTGAAGCAACCGTATCTGCACCGGAGGAGTCATGGCCCGATGGAAGAAAGTTTCTTTGTTTCTGACGATGCTTTACTGTCCCTTAGGCCTTTTTTCACAAAGCGCGCCGACCTACCGCAATCCCAAGCTGCCGATCGAACAGCGCGTCGCCGACCTTCTTTCCCGCATGACCTTGGAAGAAAAAGCCGCTCAGCTGATCGGAGGCATGGAAAGATCCATAATTGAAAAAGACATGAAGTCCTCCATCGTCGACCAGAACGGCAATTTTTCTCCTGATCGCGCCGCTGAATGGATCAAACACGGCCTTGGGCAGATCTCCCAGCCGGGAGGCATGCGGAGCCCCGGAGCGATGGCGAAATTCACCAACGCCATCCAAAAATGGGCTAAAGAAAAAACCCGTCTCGGGATCCCGATACTCTTCCACCAGGAATGCCTCCACGGCCACGTGGCGTCCAAAGGCACATCGTTCCCACAGGCGCTTGCACTGGCCTCAACCTGGGATCCGCCCTTTATCGAGACCGTTTTTTCCTCCATAGCAAGCGAAGTCCGGGCCGCCGGAGCTCAGCAGTGCCTGGCGCCGGTGCTGGACATCTCCCGCGACCCGCGCTGGGGACGCACGGAAGAAACTTACGGCGAAGATCCTCATCTTGCTTCCCGCATCGGCGTCGCCGCCGTCCGGGGCTTCCAGGGCAAAGGCCCGGTCATCGACAACTCGCACGTGATCGCGACCGCGAAGCATTTTGCAGTGCATGGCCAGCCCGAAGGAGGCGCCAATACGGCGCCGGGCAATTACTCCGAGCGTATAATCCGCGATTTTTTCCTAAAACCCTTTGAAGCCGCCGTCAAAGAGGGGCGCATCCAAAGCGTGATGGCCTCCTATAACGAAATCGACGGCGTGCCGTCTCACGGCAACAAGTGGCTTCTGAACGACGTGCTTCGGAAGGAATGGGGCTTCACCGGCGTAGTCGTTTCGGATTACTACGGCGTGGACCAGTTGAGAAGAAAGCATTACGTCGCCTCAACGAAAGAAGAAAGCGCCAGGCTCGCTCTTGAATCCGGCGTCGACATCGAGCTCCCGGCGGCCGACAACTACCTGACGCTGGCAAAGCAGGTGAAAGAAGGCAGAATTTCAAAGCCGGCCCTCGACCGCGCGGTCGCCCGCGTCTTGCGGTCCAAGTTCCTAACAGGCCTTTTTGACGATCCTTTCGTCGATCCTGCCCATGCCGAAAAAACCGCCAACAGCGTCGAGCGCCGAAATCTTGCGTTGGAGGCCGCTCGCAAATCCATCATCCTGCTGAAAAATCAGGGCGGCCTGCTCCCGATCGATCCGGCCCGGCATCCGAAGATTGCCATCATCGGGCCGAATGCAGCCGAAGCCCGACTGGGAGGCTATAGCGGCCGGCCTCCCCGCACGGTAAGCATTTTGCAGGGAATCAAAGACAAAATCGGCGCGAAAAACGAAATCCTCCATGCGGAAGGATGCAGAATCATCGAATCGCCGCCAATGGCCGAAAAGGTCGTATTCGGCGATCCGGTGAAAAATGAAGAGCGCATCCGGGAGGCAGTGAAAATCGCTCAGACCGCCGACCTGATCATTCTCGCGCTGGGCGGCACTGAACAGACTGCCCGGGAAGCCTGGGGCCCCAATCATCTGGGCGACCGGGACGACCTGGATTTGCCCGGAGGACAGGATGAGCTGGCAAAGGCCATGGTCGCGCTGCAAAAACCCATTGTCGCCGTCCTTATTCACGGCAGGCCGAACTCCATCAACTATATCGCGGAAAACATTCCAGCGATCCTCGAGGGCTGGTATCTCGGCCAGGAAGGCGGGACCGCGGTCGCCGATGTGCTCTTTGGAGACTATAATCCCGGGGGCAAACTCCCGATCACAATCCCCCGCTCCGTCGGCCAGCTGCCCGTTTATTATTACCAGAAGCCCAGCGCCAGGCTGCAATACGTGGGCTCAACCGCCGAACCGCTCTACCCCTTCGGATGGGGATTGAGCTACTCGACGTTCAAATATTCGAACCTCACGGTGTCTCCGGCTTCGATCGGGCCGCAAGACAAGGCTATAGCGACCGTTGACGTCGCCAATCTGTCCGGGGTACGCGGAGACGAAGTGGTCCAGCTCTATATACGGGACGAGGTCAGTTCGGTCACCCGGCCGATCAAGGAGCTGAAGGGCTTCCGCCGAATCTCGATCGATCCCGGCAAAACCGAAAGAGTCGAATTCACCCTCGGATTCGACGAACTGTCGTTTCTGAACCGGGAAATGAAACGCGTCGTGGAACCGGGCCAGTTCAAAATCATGGTCGGCGGAAACTCCGTCGATCTGATCGAAACAACCCTTGCCGTCGCTCCAAAAGCGAAAGCGAAAAAATAGGAGAAGCGGAATTACGAGTGACGAGTTTAATCCTTCGTGATTTGCGATTACCGATATGTCCATCCCACTGGAACTAAATGAAGACCGGCTCTTTCCTTCAGATCCGGATCAGCGGGCGATCGCCCGCCGGCTCTACGCCGAAGTCCGCGCTTTGCCCATCGTCAGTCCCCACGGCCATACGGATCCGAGATGGTTTTCTGAAAACGAGCCGTTCCCCGATCCGGCCACTTTGCTGATCATCCCCGACCATTACATCTTTCGCATGCTTTACAGCCAGGGAATCGATCTCGAGTCTCTGGGCGTCCCGAGAACCGACGGGGGGCCGGTCGAGCTGGATCCCCGAAAAATCTGGCGGCTGTTCGCTCAGCATTGGCGGCTGTTTCGCGGCACGCCGTCTCAGCTGTGGCTCAATCACGCGCTGTACGATCTGTTCGGCGTCCGTGAACGATTGACGCCGGAGTCCGCCGACAGGATTTACGATCAAATCGCCGGCTGCCTCGCTCGTCCGGAATTCCTTCCCCGGGCGTTGTACGAGCGCTTCAACATCGAAGTCCTGGCAACCACCGAATCGCCGCTCGACCCTCTGATCCACCATCGGAAGATGCGCAGTTGCGGGTGGAGCGGACGGGTGATCCCGACCTATCGGCCCGACCCGGCGGTCGATCCCGAATTCAGGGATTTTCCCGCCCATGTCCGGCGTCTTGGAGAAATCACGGGGGAAGACACGGAAACCTGGGGAGGCTATCTGCGGGCGCTGGCGGACCGGCGGCGCTATTTCGCCGGACTGGGGGCGACCGCGACGGACCACGGACACGCAACCGCCATGACATGCGATCTGCCGCAATCGCGTTGCGAAGCGCTGTTGAAGAAAGCGGTCGCAGGGAACGCCACGAAGATTGAAGCCGAAGAGTTTCGGGGACAGATGCTGACCGAGATGGCGAAGATGAGCGTCGAGGACGGACTGGTTATGCAGATCCATCCCGGGTCGTTCCGGAACCACAATCGTTCCGTATTCCTCGATTTCGGTCTGGACAAGGGAGCGGACATCCCGGCGCCCACCGATTATGTGCATGGACTGAAACCGCTGCTGGACCGGTTCGGCAACGAAAAACGGCTCTCCATCATCCTCTTTACGCTGGATGAATCGACTTATTCGCGTGAACTGGCGCCTCTGGCCGGACACTATCCGGCCCTGAAACTGGGGCCGGCGTGGTGGTTTTACGACAGCCCTGAAGGAATGCGCTTTTATCGCGAGCGGACGACTGAAACCGCCGGTTTTTACAATACCGCGGGATTCAACGACGACACGCGCGCGTTTCCGTCGATTCCCGCGCGGCACGACGTCGCCAGAAGAATGGATTGCGGATTTCTGGCGCGCCTCGTGGCCGAGCATCGGCTTGAAGAGGATGAAGCCCTGGAAACAGCGGCGGACCTTGCCTGCCGACTGGCGAAACAAGCCTATAAATTGTAAAAACAACGATTTCCAAGGAGCCAAGCTATGCGGGCGAATACATTGCCGATTTTTCTGGCTTTCTTTCTGATGGGGCTCGCCGACGCCATGGGCCCAATGTCCGACGGCGTCCGGCTTGAATACAGGCTCAGCAACGTCTATGCGACCCTGCTCCCGTTTTTCGTCTACATAGCTTTCGCCGTTTTCAGCCTTCCCGGCGGGCTTCTGGCAGCCAGAACCGGCAAGAAGAAACTGCTTCTTATCGGTCTCGGCCTGAACATCCTCGCGCTTTTGGTCCCATCGCTGTTTTTGCCCGGCTTCCCGCTCCTTTTAGGGTGCATTTTTCTTCTGGGAATTGGGACGACTTTCCTGCAGGTCGCCGGAAACCCGATCATGCGCGATGTCAGCCCGGCGGGCGCCTACAGCCGCAATCTCAGCTTCGCGCAGGGGATCAAAGGAATCGGCAGCACGGCTTCCACCTACATTTTAAGCGGCGCCCTGGGAGCGGCCATTGTCGTCAGCAGCATGGGCTGGAGAGGCGCTTTCCCGCTATTTTGCGCGCTTATGCTCCTGGCGTTTATATCGGTCGCCATGCTGAAAGTGAATGAAGCCAAAGTCGAGAAGCCTCCCAGCCTGGGATCCAGCCTCGGACTGCTTAAAAATCCGGTTTTTCTTATGGCGGTCATCGGCATATTTCTCTATGTCGGCGCGGAATCCTGCATGGGTCGTTTTCTCAAACCCTTGCTTTTAAGCCTGGGCATGGACGGAGAAGCCGCCTCAAAATACGGCCCGACCCTGTTCTTCCTGCTCCTTACCATCGGCCGTCTAGTCGCCAGCGGCGTGCTCGCCGTCATGAGCCCGCGCGCCTGCTTCCGCCTTTCGGCGTTGCTGGGCCTCCTGGGCGGCGCGGCTTTGATGACAGGCTCGAATTCACTGGCGATACCGGGCGTAGTTCTGGCAGGATTGGGATTCGCCAACATCTGGCCGATGCTGTTTTCCATTACGATCGAAGACAAGCCCGAATGCTCGAACGAACTCAGCGGACTGATGTGCATGGCCATTTCCGGAGGTGCGATTGTCCCGCTGCTCATGAGCTGGTTCTGGGACCTGGAATGGAACGCCGCCTCTTTTATAGTGCCGGTTATGTGTTTCGCCTTTCTGCTCCTGCTCTCCCTGAGGAAGGGCCGGACGCCGGCCAGGACAGACGCCCAGCGCAAGGTCGCGGCTTGATCCGCAAAGGAACGCAATGATGAACCCAGCCGACGACCAGAGAATAGTTTTGACGCTCGATGCGGGCGGAACCAACTTCCGGTTTTCCGCAATACGCGGCAACAAGCCGGCCGCCGAAACGATCGCGATGCCGTCCGACGGAGACAACCTCTCCAAATGCCTGGACAACATCGTCGAAGGCTTTTCCCGGGTAAGAAAACAATGCCCTGCGGCGCCCCTTGCGATCAGCTTCGCATTCCCCGGCCCCGCGGACTACCCCGGGGGCATCATCGGCGATCTGGGAAACCTGCCTGGCTTCCGGGGAGGAGTGGCTCTCGGGCCGATGCTCCGGGAGATATTCGGCATGCCGGTCTTCATCAACAACGACGGAGACCTGTTCGCCTATGGCGAAGCGATCGCCGGTTTTCTGCCCTATGTCAACAGCAGGCTTGAAAAAGCAGGCAGCCCGAAGCGATACCGGAACCTTTTCGGCGTGACTATCGGAACGGGCTTCGGCGGCGGCGTCGTGCTGGACGGCAGGCTTCTGGCAGGCGACAATTCGATATCCGGCGAAGTGTGGCTGCTGCGCAACAAGCTGCATCCGGAAATGAACGCGGAAGAAGGGGCGAGCATTCGCGCGGTGCGCCGCTCCTACGCGGAACTGTCCGGCTTGGCCATGGAACAGTCCCCCGAACCGAAAGAAATCTTCGAAATCGGAATGGGAGAAAAGGAAGGCGACAAAGAAGCGGCGATCGAGGCGTTCCGCCGACTTGGCGAAGTTGTGGGCGACGCCATGGCCAACGCTCTCACGCTGGTGGACGGGATCGGTGTGATCGGCGGAGGAATCGCCGCGGCATGGCCTCTGCTGCTGCCGGCGGTCGTTTCGGAACTCAACGGCTCTTACGCAACCCCCCAGGGCGGGAAACTCAAAAGACTTGCGGCGGCGGCTTTCAATCTCGAGGACCCGGAGCAGATGCAGTCCTTCGTCAAAGGAGAAGCTCGTGAAATCAGCGTTCCTCGAAGCCGGAAAAAAATCATTTACGACCCGTTGCAGCGTGTTGGAGTGGGAATTTCGCGACTGGGAACAAGCGAGGCGGTAGCGATCGGCGCTTATGCCTTCGCTTTGAATGAATTGGACAAGAAAAACAAATAGACGCCCGGGGCGTCGTCGGCGCCGGTCCCAGAAAATAATCGCGGCGCCGGCGCCGAGGGCTCCGCATAATGCTGCATGCACAGCAGAAGGAGAGAAGCGATGACAGGCAAACCCGACAATTGGAATTCTTTGACGGCGGATCAAAAAAGAGCGTTGAGACTGGACGCATGGGTTCGCGGGGACGGGCTGCAATTCGAAAATCCGGAGGCAAAAGCCAAATATACGGAACGGGCGCAGCGGTTCAGGGATGTGCTGGAGTTGAAGCAGCCCGACCGGGTGCCCATTGCCGGGCTGGGCGGCGCCTTCATCTATCGCCGGATGGGCATACCCCAGAAGGCGACCATGTACGACCGCTGGGAGGATGCGGCGAAAGCGGTCGTTCAATTCCAGCGGGACTTTCAGCCGGACAGCGCCACCGCGACTTTCATGATGTCGGGCGCCTCCATGGATCTGTTGGGCCAGACCAGTCTGAAGTGGCCCGGCGGCGGCCTCCCCGACGACGTGCAATACCAGTATGTGGAGCAGGAATACATGAAAGCGGACGAGTACGATCACTTCCTGCTCGATCCCTCCGACTACGTGCTTCGCTGTTTCATGCCCCGGATGTACTCCAACCTGAAAGGTCTGAAAAAATTATCGTCCTTCGGGGCCGAAGGCATTCAAATCGGCGCGCGGCATATTGCGGCCTTCATGGATCCCGAAGTGCAGCAAGCCATCGAAACGATGAAAAAGGCTGCGGAATTGTCGATGATCCCGCTCCAAATCTCGATGAAAACGGGCGCCCGGCTTCACGCCATGGGCTATCCCGGCCTGTTTATGGGATTCGGCGCCGCGCCTTTTGACGTGGTGGGCGATACGCTCCGCGGAACCCGGGGCATCATGACCGACCTCTATCGCTGCCCCGACAAAGTTATCCGGTCCTGCGAGAAGGTGCTGGAACTGACGCCGGTCCCGGACATCCCGATGGGCGCGCCTCCTCTGATCATGATGCCGCTGCACAAAGGCGACGACACGCACATATCGCTGAAGCAGTTCGAGAAGTTCTACTGGCCGACTTTCAAACAATCGATGCTGAACATGATCGAGGATGGGCTGATCCCGGCGCCGTTTGCGGAGGGGGTCTACACCAAGCGGCTCAATTATCTGACCGAATTGCCGGAAAAATCGGTGTTGTGGTTCTTCGACCGCACCGACATGCACAAGGCGAAAGACATTCTGGGCGGCCACAGCTGCATCATGGGCAATGTGCCGATCACTCTCATCGCGACCGGAACGGCGGAGCAGGTGAAGGAGCGCTGCAAAGACCTTATTGATTATTGCGGCAAGGGAGGCGGCTACATCCTTTGCTCAGGGACGCAGCTCGACGACGCGAAAGAAGAAACGGTCCGGGCGATGATCGATTTCACGAAACAATACGGCGTTTACCGGTAAAGGTTTCAGGCCCCCCCGGCCGCCCGTTCCCTTGCAGAACCGTTGCGGATTGAACCGGGAGCGCGAAACCGGGGGCCCGACGCCGGAAGGATTGAGGATGACGCAACCGCAAACCATAAAGGATCCCTTGAAAACCACGATAGCGACGAAAATAGGCAATTACCGCTGGCTGATCTGCGCGCTGATTTTTTTTGCTACGACCGTCAATTACGTCGACCGGTCGGTGCTCGGCGTGCTGGCCCCGATGCTGCGGACCGACATTGGATGGACCGACCAGCAATACGGATACATCAGCGCATCCTTCACCCTTGCCTACGCCATAGGATTTCTCTTTGCCGGCTGGATGATCGACAAGGTCGGCACGAGAATCGGGTACGCCCTTTATCTGGCGATATGGTCGATCGCAGCCGCCGGTCATGCGATGGCGCGCAGCGCCTTGGGATTCGGCATGGCCCGTTTTGCCCTGGGCATCGGCGAATCGGGCAACTTCCCCGCGGCCATCAAAACAGTGGCGGAATGGTTCCCAAGGAAAGAACGGGCGCTGGCGACCGGCGTTTTCAACGCCGGCACGAACGTGGGCGCCGTCGTGGCGCCGCTGGTCGTCCCCTGGCTAGCATTGAATTGGGGCTGGCAATCGGCTTTCATCATCACCGGCCTCGCCGGTTTGGTCTGGATCGTCTTCTGGCTGCCTCTCTATCGAAGGCCCCGAGAGCATCCGCGCCTTTCCCCCGCCGAACTTGCGCATATCGAAAGCGATCCGCCGGATCCGGAAACAAAAATCCGCTGGGCCAATCTGCTGGAGCATCGCCAAACCTGGGCGTTCGCCATCGGCAAGTTCATGACGGATTCGATCTGGTGGTTCTACCTGTTCTGGTTCCCGCTTTTCATGAATGACCGCTTCGGAGTGGACTTGAAAGGAATCGGCTGGCCAATGGTCACCGTCTACCTCCTGGCCGACGTCGGATCGGTGGCCGGTGGATGGCTCAGCTCATCGCTCATCGGAAAAGGCTGGACGGCCAATGCGGCGAGAAAAACCGCCATGCTTATTTGCGCCATCTGCATCCTGCCTGTCACGATGGCGCCCAACGTGGAAGGGAAATGGGTCGCCGTCTGGTTGATCGGCATCGCGGCCGCCGCGCATCAGGGGTTTTCCGCCAACATCTTTACCACGACTTCCGACATGTTTCCGAGAAAAGCGGTCGGATCCGTCGTCGGGATCGGCGGCTTTGCCGGCGGCATTGGAGGCTTTTTGCTGAACCTCGGCGCCGGCTGGCTCAAGCAGAACACCGGCAGCTACGTGATCATGTTCCTGATAGCGGGCTTCACGTACCTGTTTGCGCTTCTGATCATGCATTTGATCGTTCCCAAACTGGAACCGGCAAAAATCGAGTAGCACGGAAGTGGTCGAAACAGCCAGAGTCGTCGCGCTTGGCGCAAGCAATCTGACCCGCGGGTTCGGGACATTTCTGTCGACCGTTGTAGCCGCATGGGGTCCCGGAATCGAAGTGCTGGCCGCCCATGGGCACGGCCGTTCCTACGGCTCGCCCTGCCGTGTGCTTTTCCGCACGCTCCCCGGCATCCTGGAATCCGGCCTCTGGGAAAAACTGGAGGCCTTGCCCGAAGCTCCGACCCGGGCGGTCATTACGGACGTCGGAGACGACATCATGTACGGCTATTCATCCGATCAGATCCTGGCATGGGTTGAAGAAGCCATCCGCCGGCTGCAGCGCCGCGCTTCGGATATAACGTTGACCGGCCTCCCGACATTCAGCATCCGGAGGCTGTCGCGCCTGAAATTTCTGCTGGCCCGCTCCTGCCTGTTCCCTTCGAGCCGGCTGTCCCACGGTCAGGTGATCGAAACGGCCGAACAGATCAACGAAGGCCTGGCCGTTCTCTCGGCCGATCGGGGGATCCGGCTGCTGCCGCTGAATCCCGAGTGGTACGGGTTCGACCCCATACACATCCGGCATTCGCAAAAGCGGGCCGCGTGGCGGCAGATCCTCAACGTGAGCGATGCGGCGGAGGCGAGGCCTGCCGGGTGGATCGGGCAGGCGAGGTTCCGGCTTGCCGCTCCCGAACGCCGCCGGTGGTTCGGCTTCGAACGATTCACTCCGCAGTCCGGCTTGTTTCTGCCGTCGGGAGGGCGGCTTTGGCTGTATTAAGCGCCTTTCCGGGAAAAAGTTGCAGCTTTTCCGACTGCGCGCCAGATCACGCCCGCCAGGATCATTCCCGCGTATCCGTCGACCGCGTAATGCCAGCCGAGGACCACGGCGCCCGTCTGGATTATTATCAAATATCCTATAGCAAGGATTCCCAGCCATTTCCGCACCTTGAACGCAAGGAACGCAAACAGCATGGCCATCGCCAAATGGATGCTCGGCATGGCCGAAATGCCGCCGAACGGCATCCAGCGCTCCTGCCGATAAGCTTCCCAAAGGCCTTCCTGGTTGGCTACGGCGTAGAGGGAATTCTGTTTGTGCACCTCGGCGAGCCGCGCCATCAAAGGTTCGTAGGGGCTGTCGCCGGAAGGGACGACTCTGGAATAATAGCAGGGGCCGGCGCTGGAGAAAACCGTTCCCAGTCCGGATCCCAGAACGCTCCAGACCAAAAGAGTCGAGATGAGGAACCGGCGCCTCAACCGCCTGCGGCTGCTCCACGCCGCCCACAGGCAGGAAGCAGCCAGCAGCAGGAACCAGAGCACATACAGAAAATCAATGGCCCGGACGGCCCAGGGATAGGCCAGGAGCCATTCGAAGAGCTCCCACGGATGATGGCCGAGATGAAGCGCGTAATCCAGCTTCATCAGCGAAACGTCCCAGCTGAAGGGATGGATCAGCGGGATCGTTTGTTTGAAGCTGGCGAAGGCGCTTTTAAACAACGGCGCCAGCAAAAACACCGTGAAAAGCCCTGCCAGGCTGCGGGGTTGAAAATAGCCGCGATAGGATTTATTCCGGATGTGGAAAAGGATGAACAGCCCTGAGAAGACGACCGCCAGGCGGGTGAACCAGTCGTAATAAATCTCCAGAAGCAATTTGTCCCGGACGCCGAAAATCGCGTGCACCAGGCTGATTGCGACCAGATACAAGGCGACCAGTGCCGCCGGGACGGCGTTGTCCCCAAAGGCCGAATCGCCCAACCAGGACGGCGCCCGCCCGGATCGGGCGGCGGCCGGCGGCGCGCCGGATGCGTCTTGAACCGCGGTGGCGGGCGATCTCATGCCGGCCCCCTGTTCCCGGATGAATGACGGCAAAAGGCGTATACCGACAACGCCCAGACCATTCCTGCAATCAGATCAATCCCGTAATGCAGCCTGAGCAGTATCGTCGATGCGGTTATCCCCAGGCTCGACAGAACGCACAGAAACCGCCCGGCGGGACGCATCGTCGTCCAGACCGCAAGGGTCAGGAGCCATGGAATCGCCGTGTGGAGGCTTGGGAAACAATCCCAGTTGTACCGATAGGTGAAGGTTAAAGTCTGAACCGCCGGGTGGCTCGGGATGGGAGTCGAGAATTGATCGCCGATCAGAAAAAGCGGGCCGGCGACAGGTACCAGGATATAGATGCAATAGCCGCCGAGAAATGCAAGAACCAGCATGTGCCGCAAGCCGGCAAAAAGCCGGTAATCGCATTTTTTAAAATAAATCCACCCCAGCAGGAAGGCGGGGCCGCCGTAATAAACCCCAAAATAAAAAAACCACATGATGGAAATAAACCAGTCGGAGGAGAGCCGTTCGAAGAGGAGCGGCAGTTCCCTGCCGAAAAGCTCTCGATCGATTCGCGCCATCAGTTCGTCTTTGGGAGCGATGCCGAGCCATTCCGTGATTCTGTTGGCGTGGCTGTGCTTCAAATTCTCATAGACGGCGAACAAACCCAATAGCGGAAGCCAATCGCAAACGGCCGGGACTATGGATTTGCGCCGAAACAACAGATGGAAAATCAAAAATGCAGCCGCGACCAGAAGAGACCATCGGGTGAGCCTGCTGCGTGACAAGTCGACGATGGAGGCGCCGCTCCAGAATCCCAGAAAAACCAGGGCCAGGAATGCAAGCAGAACGAGCGCCGCGTCGGCGTAAAAGGTTCGAGGCCGGGAATCCCCGGGACAAAGCGGCGCGCCGCTGCCTGCTATCGAAAGCGCGGAGGCGCGGTTTAAAGGTAGCTCAGCCATGGATATTTTTTCGACTGCTTCAATCGGTTCAAAGCCAGACACGCCGGGTAGAGAATCAGGACGACCGCAAAGGAAACGAGATAGACAACCGGCAGACCGAATCCGAAATCGGATCCCCGAGGGGGAGGAAACCACACGGTGAAGGGCAAAGCCCAACGGAAATCCTGGCCTCTGACAATCGTCACGACGAGCGCGAGGCAATGAATGAGGTAGAGATGCGCCAGATAAAAGAGCAAAGGGACGCGGCCAAAAGTCTGGAGGGGCTTAAGCTTCCAGGGCAGCCCGTCGGCCAGACGCAAAGACAGCAAGACGACGCCGACGGTCATCAGCAGATAGGGGACGGAGGGGGGAAGCTTTGTGCAGTTCAGAAACGCCAGAAACAACCGGCCGCCTTCTCCCTGGCTTCTCCAGGGCAAGTCCCAGGCATCCAACAGCCGCAAGACCGCGAATCCGCCGATCAACGCGATCCCCAGCGCAGTCGTGATCCGTTTGCGCCTGTCGGCGTCCAACAGCAAGACGCGGCCGAAGCAATACCCTCCAACCATCACCAGAAGCCATTGAAAAATCGGATAGTTGAACACAACGAAAAATCCGTTGGGGAAGGCAGCTTTGCCGTTGGCGAACGCCGCCATATAAAAAACCGGCGATTCAAAAAATCCGGGCGCGAGAATCAGCAGTACGCCCAGCGCCAGAGCAAGCAGAACCATCCGCACGGGGCGGACGATGAGGGCCATCAGGATCATGCAAAAGCCGAGGGCCCAGAGGATCTGGGCATAGAAATAAAAACGCCCGGTGAAATCCCATGCAAAGCGCACTACCGTCAGTTCCAGCGCAACGAGGAGGATGCCCCGCACGATCAGGTAATTGGAAGTCCGGACAGGGTCCCGGTCCCGGTTCCGGCGAAGATAGATGCCGACTCCCGCCAGAAAGACGAATCCGGGAGCGCAGAAATGGGTGATCCATCTCGTGAAAAATATTGCGGGAGTTGCGACCGCCAGGTCGGTCGTCTTGAAATATTGGCTGTAATTGTGGAAATAGTCCCGGGTATGATCCACAACCATCAGCAGCATGATGGCGCCGCGCACAAGATCCACCGGCAGCAGCCGGCCGGCGGCTGTCTGCCCGACATCCGAAGCGGAATCTGCACGGCTTCCCATCAAACTATCAAGCCTCCCCGATCAAGTTATGGACTGAGGGCCCGCAGCCAAGGCTAAGATATCGGCCGACAGGATACTTTTCGGATGATCCGGGGAGAAAAGTTAGCGACGGCAACCGCAGGAGCGTTTTTGCATGAAATGATTCATAATCAAATATTTGCAGAAAACAGCCCCGGTCAACTCAGTCTCAATCCCTGATGGGCTTGAACATTTTCCATAAGCCGGAAATCCGTCCGAACGGATTTCCAGGTTTCGCCGCGCTGAAGGATCCGCGAATCCTCGATGATGCCAAGGCGGCCGGTGGCGGCGGCAAGGTATTGAATTTTATAGGGATCGACGCCCATCAGGCGGGCGCAGGTCGCATCCGCGGCCGGCAGGTTGCGCCCCATGACCAGGACTCCCGCTCTTTTTGCGGCGCCCATGATCGGGCCGTCCCCCTCCATCCCCACAATCCCGTCCACGATGGCGAAGTGCGGCCGCAGCGTTGCATTGATGTCCAGGATCGATTCTTTCAATCCGACGGTGTGAATCACGTTTTTAGGCCACCCGTAGAAGGATCCCGGCAGCGCGCCGAACAGATTTTTCATCGAAAGGGTGACGCCGACCCAGTGGTGGGTTTTGAGCTTCGGCATCGAAACGAGCCAGTCCGCCTGTTTCAGCGCCGCCGGCAGGACCAGGGAAGCCAGCCTCGTCTCGCGTCCGGCGTTGGCTGTGATATGGCATTCGTCATAGTTCAAATCGACGAATGAGATCCTGGAGTCGCCCAAAATGCCGTCGTAGCCGGATTCTTCCAAAATTCTGTACGTGTCCCGGCAGTGCCCCGCGCCTTCGGCCACAACGATTGAGGCCGCTCCCATGCTCAAAAAAGCCTCTGCGGCGGCAGCCGCAACCGCCGGATTGGTGACGATGTGGTCCAGGCCCCGGTGAGGTTCGACAATGTTGACTTTGAGCAGAATGCGTTTTCCTCGCACCTCCGACTCCGAAACCTTCAATTCGCGGAATCCTCTCCGGATCAGCGACGCGAGGTCGTCGGCGTAGCCGGCGGCCTTCCCGATAAAAGTTTCCGCCTTGGGCGTTCGGGGAGCGCATCCCGAAAAAAGGCCGCTGCATGCGACGGCGGATTCGGCGGCGACGACCGTGCGCAGAAAATCTCTTCTGTCGAGGCGGGAAAAATCCAAATCTTTTTTGTTTCTCAGGCTGCGCATTTTCGAAAATCTCCCCGGCAATAAAAAGCCAGCGCCAGGAGGGACAATAAGCTGGTTCCATAGACGCCGAATTTCCCCTGCCGTTTGAGCGTTTCCTCGATCCAGGCGACTCCTTCGGCCGGGAACTCATTCCAGGCGCCGAGGCCGAACAAAGCCCAGGCGAGCGAAAGAGGAGTGCGGCAGCCGGCCGCCTGATTGCGCAAATACAGGATGCTGCCCGCGATTTTTTCTCTGGGCGCATGCCCCGCAAGGGCGGCGAGCGCCATGCCCGTCATGTCCGGAAAAGGAAGCAGCTCGTTGCCGTACACGAGCGTGTTCCCGTAATTCCAGCCTCCGTGCGGGAGCTGGCGGTTCACCAGCATATCGAGCCCTTCCCGGAACCTCGGATGCGCCGTTTGCCGCATCTTTTCAAGAACGAGCAAAGCCAGGGCTGTGGGCTCGACAAAGGAATGAGTCCCTTCAATCCAGGGCCAGCCCTTTATCGACGGATCGTTGGCCACCGGGTCTCCGGCGGGCTTTTTCCAGTGTCTCCCGGTTGTCCGGATCAGGAATGAAACCGCCTTTTTTTGCGCATTTTCGTATTGCCCGGACCCTTCCCAGGCTAAAACGGCAAGAGACGTAGGCCAGAAAACGCTTCGCATTCCGGAGAACGAAACCCTGCCGTCCGGCATTTGACTCCCGGCCAGGGCGGCTCTTCCGGCCTCGACAGCCGGATTTTTGCCGCCGGCTTTCAGCAAAGCCAGGACAGCCCAGGCGGTTGAATCGGGACGATAGCCGCCATGAGGCCGCTCGAAAAAGCCATGCGACGGCAGGCTTCTGCTTTCAATCTCTTTAATGCAATCCGCAATCAATGCATTCGAAACCAAGCCGCTCTCCTGCAAGGCGCAAAAACAGACCGGACAGATCTATCCCACTCGAAGCTCAACGGATAGTTTATCGAAAAGCTTTACATTTTCATCGCTGTCCTGCGTCGCCGAATCCAGATGAAGAAAATTCGAGCGACGCGGCAGTTTCGTTGCAATTTGCCCGGGAGGCCTTCCGAGGTTGCAAATTGCGGCCGAGAAAGTATAATTCTTACCTCTGCTCAGACTGCGGAGGAATGGCCGAGTGGTCGATGGCGGCGGTCTTGAAAACCGTTAGGGGGGTGACCTCCTCGTGGGTTCGAATCCTACTTCCTCCGCCA
>CAZXSV010000068.1:0-24704 GCA_964642735.1 uncultured Acidobacteriota bacterium | reverse complement strand
CTTCGGTTGATTCCGCTTCCTTCACCATTGTTGGTTTCTTCATCCGGCATAACGAGTCTCCTTCAAATTTTCGAATTTTCAGACAAACCTATGACTGCATTAGGGCTTCGATATTCCGTTCAGGGCTTGGCAAACGCCCATCGGAAATCTGATCGCTGAAAATTGAGTTCTTCAACCAGGATGGAACAATCCTTCCGGGCCCGATATGATGTTCCCTTTTAATCTATTTTCGCCACACCAGTATGGTACGTATCCCGCCGGTCTGCTGGGAACGAATTGCGTGAAACGGTAAAGGACGGCGTACCTGCATTAATCATGAATGCCCATCTGAATCCGAAAAACCGCAGAATTGTTGAGCTTTCATATATCTACAGTAAGTTTCTAACACCACCGGCTAATTAAGCAAGCTTTTTTTGAAGTTGCCGATCAAAACCTGGAAGCCGAACCGCAACGACATACTGCTCCCCGAAAATCGACGAGTCCGATCCGGAAACAAATCCACGACAAGCAAAACCTTGACCCAACGAGCCGATCAGGAAATCCCCAAGACATGAAAAAAAGGATTAAAACCGCCCGTTCTTCTCCCTTCTTTGAGGTTATTTACGTCGGTCGCGCCCCGCCATTTCGAGCAATATTTCGGGCTTGCGGCGGCGGCCCCGGAACGGGCGACTTCAGGATGGGTTAAAACGCCTGGCCGATGCTGAAAAAGAATTCGCCGGCGCTTTCGAGATTTTCATGAGACTTCCGGTCGAGTTTGTATCCGTAATCCAACCGGAGCAGAAAGTAGCCGACATTCGCCCGAAGTCCGATTCCGGCGGACTTGCGCAAATCCTGCAAGCGGAAATCGGAAATCCTGGGGTAGATGTTCCCAATGTCCAAAAAAGCGGCGGCGCCGAGAAAGCCGAAAATCGGGAACCGGAGTTCGTTATTAATCAGGAAGAAAGCCTCGCCGCCCTCAGGAATCGGCTTGCCTTCGGCGTCCAGGACCAGGGTCCCGGCTGCGTCCCGGGACAGCGGTCCGAGCGTATCCTGCGCAAATCCTCTCATCGTCGTGCCGCCGCCGGAGTAGAAGCGATCGGCGGGAATGATGGATTGCCCGTTGAAGGCTTTGGACAAGCCGAGGCGAATCGCTCCGGCGTAAACAAATCGCGGCGCCGCAGGTTTCTTTCTGCCGCCGGGTTCGGCTTTCAGCAGGAATCGGTCCAGCCCCACGTAGCGGAAATACTGGCCGGAATATTTAAAATACCCGGTTTCGGATCCAATCCATTTGGGCCCGAATTCAAAGGCATTGGTCATGAATTCGCCGCGAGTCGCATTCAGGACGCTGTCGCGCGTATCCCGCCAGAAGGTTCCGGTCAAACGGCCTACCGGGACGTTGGCCCTCCTCCGGCTCTCAAAAACGTCTTTGGAAGAAACCGTGGCATCCGTCTTGTATGACCTGGAATCCACATGTTCAAAGCTGTAGCCGTAATCCAGCATGAAGTCGCCCGGAAGCTTCTTCTGTTGAAAGATGGACGTTCCAACTCTTCTGAATATGGTATTGGCGCGGACCTCGCGTTGCACAAACAGGCTCATGTCGGTCTTCAGCTTAAATCCTTTGATGTAAGGCTGGCTGTAATAAAGCCGTCCCTGCCGGAGGTCCGAATCGTATCGCAATCGCAATCCCAGGGTGGACGCCTGCCCCAAGGGACTTCGCCTTGTAAAATCCGCAATCCCGCCCGGTCCGCTTTCGGTGTCATAATAGCCGCCATAATTCAGACGGTAGGTGTTCAGCTCTTTCAGTTTGATGGTTATCCGCACAGTCTTTATCGTTTTGGAAGCGTTCCCCGGCAACTCTTCCGTTTCGAAATCAACAAATGAATAAAGGCCTATTTCGTAAAGTTTTCTCCGCGTGTTGCTCAATTCTGAAAAATCAAGCGCCTCTTCCGTATCGAAGGTCAGCATCCTCTTCACCAGGTCGGCGCTGGTCAGCCGGTTCCCTTCGATAAGAATTTCGCCTATGATGGACTGCCTGTTCTCATCGATCTGGAAGACGATATCCGCGTGGGTGGATTCGGGGCTTTGTTCGATGCGAAACAGGATCCCAACCTCGTTGAAACCGTTGTTTCGATAAAACTCCTCAAGAACGTCCAGGGATTCCTGCACGGAATCGGGAGAGTAGACGCTGCCGGTCGAGATTGGGATCAGGCTCCACAACTGGAAATAGTCGAACGCCTGGTTCCCTTCAAATTTCAGATCTCCAATCGTGAATTGCGGCCCTTCTTTGACCGGCAACACAACTTTCCCGGCGGCGGTTTCGGGGTTCAGCTGCATTTCCGGCGCCGCTATCGATGCATTGAGATATCCCCGATTGCGGTAGTATTTCTTTAAATAGTCCGAAACCTTGACAGGATTCAGATAGACTTCAAGAGATAGTCCGGAGCTCTTAAGCGCATTCTTCAACTGGACGGAACTGATTCCGGAAGCTCCGGAGAATTCGAGCGCGACATTAGAATAGCGTTGCCCGGGGCTGATGATAAACCGGACGGTCTTGACTCCGGATTGCAGCCCGGTTTCAGTGGAAACGGACGATTGCAGATATCCATCCTCAACCAAAGATTTTCGAATCGCTTGGACCGATTCATTGATTCTCGCCGTATCGAAAACGCCATCCTGCCAGATCTGCTTGACCTTCTCCTGAACGCTGCCGGAGATTTTCGCCCCTTCGAAAGACAGCTGAACTTCCGGACCGGGGTCTATATTGATGGTAAGATCCACCGCCCCTTCGTTTCTTCTGCGCTGCAATCTCACCCGGGTCTCGAGCCTGTTTTTTTCAAGATAGGCTTTTCTGAGCCGGTTCATGCCTTTTTCCACTTTGGGAAATTCGTATTTGTCCCCTGAAGACAGGCGAAACTTATCCTGCAAGCTCCGGCCGGAGAAAAGCGTCTCCTCCGGAAACGTTATTTTTCCTATTCGAGGCCTCTCCGCAGCGCGTGTGCGGGCTGCCTCTGCTGGAGCGTTCCCGAGCCTCAGGTCGTGACTGAAGCCGAACCTGTAGGAATCGTACTCATACTCCTGGGTATATCGGGTTTTAAACCTTCGGAATATGTCGTATTCGGCATGCAGGATGCTGTCTTCGGTATTCACAATGTTCATGGAGTAGCCAAGCCTCAGCTTTCGGGTGATATCCTGCCCAAGCGTAAGCCTCGCGCCAGGGCTGGCGGTTTCGGCTACAATAAAGCTGGGCTCCACCCGAACGGTTGTGAGGCCCAGGACTCCGCGGGCGCCGCGGGAGACTTCCTGGCTGGCTTGTCCCGTCAAAAGAGACAAAGCCTGTTTCCCTGCCAGATCGAATTCATTCCCGCTCAGTTCGGCGACCGTCTTTCCAGTCAGCAGAACCGACATGATGTCCGCCTGCGACAGATTGGAGTCGGAACTGAGCTGAGCGGACAATTTTCCCGGAGAGCCGGTGATCTGCATGGTGATGTTGTAAGGCGATACGGTCGTTTCCGCCTGGATGTCCAGGTCGGGCTCTATTTTCGTCTGATTCACCAAACCTATTTCGCCTTGCGTGATGTAATAGGTGCGCTCGTTGACGTAGATTTGCCCGCCTTCTTCGAGGTTGATTCTGCCAATGACCGATGGAGCGTAGAAACTGCCGACCAGTTTCAGATCCGCGTCCGCCTCCAGGTCCGCCAGGTTGTTCTTCACGATCAGGGGAGTGGCCGTTTCCATCGCGACATTAAACCGCATCCGGGACAAAAGCGGGCTTCTTTCCGCCTCCGCCTCTTCTTTTTGGGATTGAATGAACTTCATGACGCCGCGGCCGATTTCAATCGGATCGCGATAGGAGCTTTCAAGAACGCGGATCTTGCCTCCAACGTCAATCGAATCCGTTTTCGATGCAACGGTCAGGTCGGCAGTGGAAAAAGACTTCAAACCTTCGGGAAAATCGAGGAAAACATCCCTGAGCCTGGCGGAGACATTTAAGCTCTCGAAAACGCCGCCCTGCAGATCCGCCGAGCCTGTGGCCGACATAAATCCGCCGTTCAGAGTGCCCCGGAGCCTTTCGATCGAAATCCGGTTGTTTAAAATATTGATCCGCGCGTTCAAGCTGTCGAGAGCCAGATTAGGAGAGCGGAGGCCTGCAAACCCCTCCTTGATCTCCAAAAAGCCCGACAGTTTCGGCGCCCGGGGAGATCCTGAAACGACGGCCAGCAGCTGAACAGGTCCGGACATCTTTACATCCCGGACAAAAAGGCCCAGCAATCCCGCTTCCGTCGCTCCTCGGACCTGGAAGTTCAGTTTGGAATCGTCGACAAAGCCGGCCGAGCCGGAAACGGCAATATCTGTTTCGGGCCCTGCAAGCGCCAGTTTTTTAATCGACACATTCCCGTTGTTCACGGAGAGGGAAGACTGTCCGCTCTGCTCAATGGCGATTTGGCCCAGGCCGAACCTGAGATCTCCAATCGCAACTTCGGCCGCGATGGAGCGGGGATCCAAACTGCCCGCCGTCCCGGAAGCCCGGAGGGAGACAAGACCGCTCATGTCTTCCGGAAATTTACCGATCGATTTCAACTCGATGCCGCTGAGCTGCAGGTCGAAACGCGCCCCCCCCTGCCGCGAGGGGAACTTGCGTAGAAGCATCGACAAGGGAATCTCTCCGCCCAGCGCCAGGGCGCCCGCATCCAGTCGCGCCTGGGCCTGCTTTAAATAGAGCGCCCCCTTTTGAAGTTCAGCACGGATTGAAATGTCCGAAAAGGGCGCGGGAATCCCCGGATATTGAAGAAAGCCGCCGTCCAGCCCGACCGTTCCATGAGCGTTCAGATTGTCCGCCTTCCCCAAAACCGTTAAATCAAGATTCATGCGGCCGGAAGCCGCCGCGCCCTGGGGAATGAAAGGAAGCTTCGAGGCTTCGCCAATGTCCAGTTCAGCCTGAATTTTCAAACTTCCTTCCGGAGACTCTTTGAGAACCGGAACGCTGCCCCGGATCTGAAGAACCGAATGGCCGCTTTCAATCGTCGCGCCGGAAGGAATCTGCAGGAGTCCGTCGCGATACTCGAGGTTGATGGGCCCGCGAGCCTTGATATCCGCTCCGGCGAAGCGCGCCGAAACGTTCTGAAACGAAGCCGAGGCTTGCGCCTCAAGAAGATTCTGGAGGATCCCCGAGCCGGCGAAATCGGCATCCAGGGCGCCCGAGATTTTTTCATGGCCAAGCAGAGCCAGATCCAGTCGGGAAGCTTTGGCGCGAAAATCCATCGGATAAGGCGCTCCGGCGCCGATCCGAACATTCGCCGTCAGCCCGAAGCGAGGCAGCCGTGCTTCCGCGTTAAGGACATGGTCTCTCAGGTCGGCTCTTGCCGATAGCAAGCCGAGTTTCACTCCTCGCGCCTCGGCGCCGCTTGCCGAGATTTCGGCCTTCACGACCGGCTGCTCTGCGGTTCCCGATCCCTCGATGGTGAAATCCACCGCTCCCCGAAAAGCGGAACGGTTTGGCGCCGCAAGGCTGTCGAATCGCAAATCTTTTCCAACGCCGCGGAATGTGAATTCGTGCGAATCGAGGTTGTACGCGCCCCGGCCTTCCGCCATGCCTCCGCCGGAGTCCTTTTCCAGGCGGATCTGAGAAAGCTCGACCTGACGGTCCAGGAACTGGAATTCGGCGATCAGGCTGCCGATAGGTTCCTGATAGATTTTCAATCCCTGTCCGCGGATCGATCCGGTTCCTTGGGGCCGCTCAAAGGTCCCGCCCAACCGCGCCGAAGCGCTCAGAACTCCGCCCGCAGGTATTTTCAGTTTTATCAAGGAAAGCAGAGCGGCGAGAGGCGTTTGATCCGTTTGCAGCTCGACGTCCAGCGATGGAGGCGTTTCATCCAGCCCGATATTCCCCCGCACCGACAGAGTCGCATCCGGCGCCGGGGCGATCGCGCCGCTGAAAACCAGCCGGGAATGGCTGAGCCGGGCGTCCACATTCATCCCGACGCCCGTCCATTCGTCGATCTGCATGTCCGCCGCTTCGATGGAGGCCGCAAGCTCGGGCTTCTCAAAACTGCCGCTCGCCGTCGCCTTGAATTTCATCAAACCTGTCGTCTTGAAGGGCAAAACTTCCTTTTCCCCCAAAAAGCCGGCAAGCTGCGCAAAAAAAGTCTCCACATCCTGAATCGCGCCGGTGAAATCCCCCGCCATCGCATTCCGCGCGGACAGATCGATCCGCCCGTCCGCCTGCACGCCCATTGCCTTCATGGAAGAGAGCCGGACCGACGCATTCCCACTGCGAATCTCCAGATCCGCCGCGCCGGCCAGCGGGAGAATCCCTTTGGAAGGCGCGGAACGAGAAGCCGCCAGCCGCAGGCGCGCCGCGCCGGACAATCGACCGGGACTGAACTTTCCTTTCCACTCCAGCGCGACGCTTCCACTGGCGCGGCTTGCGATCGCAACGCCGTCGATCATTTTTTGAGACAACGGCAGCAGGTTGAATCCTTGCAGCGTGGCTTTCAGCGAGCTGACGGCGGCGGCGGAATCGAGATACAGGTCGCCGCTCCCTCGAATGGCGCCCGATGAAGATCGGATGTCGATGCGGCGCACCAGGACCCGGCCGGATTTTTTCATCCATTCGGCATTGAATTCCACATCCACTTTGGCGAGCGGATAGCCGGCGACCGAAACCTTGTCCCCATGCATGCGGCCGGCGATATTCAAATCGTCCGGCCGGCCCTGGATCCTGATTCTTCCGCTGAGGCGCCCTGAGGCTTCCACTCCTTTCAACCCAGCCAATTCAAGGAGGCGATTCGCTTCTATGGTCGGAGAAATATCGAAATCAAGCGCGACGCCGGAATCCTGCGAAACAAGATCCGCGAACAGAAACAGGGCAAGGAGCATGAACGCTGTCAAGCCCGACAGGCGGAACCTCGGCGGATTCTCTATTTTCTTTTTAGCCATGCCTATGCATTCAATCCGGGAGGCCGGCGTCTATTCCGATAAAAAATATTTTCGGTCGCGCGCCGGCGATTCGGATGGATCAGGAATGACCGCAGAGGCGACGACGCCCTGCAGATCGCCTCCTATCTGCAGGTTTCCCAAAGGCCCGGCGATCGTAATGGTTCCGCCGGCGCGGCCCTTCACTCCCGGCGTCAGGCCGAAAAAGTCTGCAGCCCGCTCCAGATCCACTTCCGCATCGATCCTGAGATCGAAAATCGGATCGGACAGGCGGCGGATGATTCCCGATCCTTTCAGTTTAGAGCCGACGGCGTCCAGTCTCAGGGCAAGGATTTTCAGAGACGAATCGGACATTTCCGATTCGATTTCGAGACTGCCGACTTCGAACCTTTTTCCCTGATAGTCCACCGTCCCGCCCGCGTTTGTTTCGAGCAGGATATGGCTTAGCAGATCGGATCCCCGCCCCCGGCCCTCGATCCGCCACGATGGAAGGTGAAGACGGATGCGCTGGCTGCTGTCTTCGATAACGAGGCTGCCCTCCGTCATTTCCAGGCTTCGAATCCGCAAACCGCCGCCATCGCCGCCTCCTTCTGCGCCCATCCCGGGCAGATTGGATCGCCCGTCCTGGCCCGCCAGAATATGGATTTCCGGATTCTCGAGCCGCACCGATTCGATCGAGGCCGAGCCGAACAGCGTCGAAATCAGATCCAGATTTACATCGGCCCGTTTCACCCGGAGCAAAGGCGCGAGATCGGGAGCGGCCGCCGAACCCAAGGTCAGACCTTCGACGGAGACGGCGCCTTTCAGAAGACTGAATTCAAACCGATTGATTTCGAGCTCCGCGGCGAACTTGCCGCGCACGTAGTTTTGGGCATGGGCCAGAAGGCGCCTTTTGACGGGGGACGTATGCGCCAAAACGGCGCCGGCGACGATCAAAAACGCGACAGCGACAGAGGCCGCCAGCGAAATGCGCAGCATGCGTTTCATTGTCTTCATAAAACGACCCGGCAATAGTATGGCACAAAGAGCCTGTTCTTTAGAAACTTCGAGTCTTTGCCGATCGCCGAGTCGGCAGCCTGTCCATGTATTGCATGCATCATTTTTTTGGCGAAGGCGAACCGGGCAGGTAGACTCCCTGTTTTCTGAGATTGGCCTGCAGCTCTTTGTAATCGACTTTGCGCGGCTGAATCCCCTCTTTCACCGCCAGGGCTGCCGCAGTGCCCGCCGCCTGTCCATAGGAAAGGCACGGAGGGATGATGTTGAACCACTGGTTGACGGCGGCCGTGGACGAAAATGCGCGGCACGCGACCAGCAGCCCGTCTGTCTGAACCGGCACGAGGCATCGATAGGGGATGCAGATGGAGGGATGCTTCGCGGAGATTTCGCCGTTGTCGTTATTGGCCAGAACCACAATCGTATCCTCGAACGTTTCATCCGATTCCATATCTTCGGACTTGAGTATATATTCGCCGATGACGCGCCGGCCGCCTTGAGTCCCCAGCTGCGTCCCCGCCTGCATGACAAAACACTTTTCGCAGCCGGGCATGTTTTCCCGCAGGAATTCATAGGTGACCAGCGCCTTTTTTCGCCCTTTCACGTCAATGCGGGTCAATTCTTCGACGTCCATGGCGTCGGAAGCCGACGGCTGGATCGCGAAAGTGTGAAACCAGAGGACCCCTTCCTGGTTTTTCAAAAGGCCGTTGAAGTAGAAGGAATGACCGCCACTGTCGGTGAGCTGCCTCATCAATTCCGCGTACCTCGCAGGATGGGAATTCCGGAAGTCTTCCAGCCTGGGAATGTCGACATTGGCGAGCCAGAAAGAAAATGCGAGCGCCGTCCTGAAATTGCTTTCAAGCTCGTCGTCGAACGGGGCGCCGGCCGCGACGAAAATATCGCCGTCGCCGGTGGAATCGATGACAACCTTGGCCAGGATCGCCTGGCGTCCCGACTTGCTTTCAAAAAAAACTCCTCGAACCGCGCTGCCTTCCATTATCGGGCGGGTCCCCCACGAGTGGAGCAGCAACTCGACTTTCGCTTCCGCAACCATGTCGTTGAGTTCGTCCTTGAGCGCTTCGGGGTCCAAAACAGCGGTGTAGAGAAGCCTCTCCCGCCCTCCGAGGTTGGGGTCCTGGCGCACATAGAACCATCCCATGTTCGCCTTCAGGTAATACTCCAGCGTTGCGCTTTCGGTCGTCCCCCAATCCTTCTTGTCGGGATAGAAAGCGGCGTCCCGGGCTTTCATCCGGTCGATAATTTCCTGAGTCAGTCCGAAAATGCACTGTCGGCCGCTGATATCGCTCAGATTCGGAAAGATGTTGACCAGCCCGCCGGTGGCCATCCCGCCGAGATGGCCGTATCGTTCGACTAGGACTGTGCGGGCGCCCATCCGGGCTGCGGCGATGGCGGAAGCGACGCCGCCCGGCCCGCCCCCGACGACCACAACATCCGCCTCTTTCATAACCTGTATTTCTCTTGCCGGCTCGGAAATCGTTTTCAAAGCATTCATGAAGTTGCTCCGTTTAGGAAATTTGCCCTATCTTAGCCTTATTCAGGGGCGGCCGCCGCATCTTTTTCGCCGCCACGACAGCCTCTATTCCGGAAAACCAGGACCGGCGTCCTCCCCGCTTGCTCCCTTGGCGGTTGCGGCGTCCAGGACGGCGCCGAGGCAGGAGGGAGAAGCGCCGAAGCTGCGTTCCCACACGAACCGGCTTTCCATGCATAGATAGACAAGGACGCCCGGCGCCGTTTCCTGAATCCAGGAGCGCATCTTTCGGTACATTTCCTCGCGTATCGGCCTGAAATAGCGCAGTTTTCCATGATGCCCGGGCACGAATTCCCCGTAGGGCGCCATGGAGTTCGGAAATCTCTTCCGGATGATTTCCCTCAGGTGCGGCGGAAACCGTAGCGCGCCCAAACTCACCCACGCGACTCTTTCAGGATCGACGGCGGCAAATATCTCGCGCACCGCTTCCCTGTATCCGGACTCCCACCCTTGGTAATAAATAAGCGGATCGAAATGAAACCCCAGCCAATATCCCCACTGCTGGCATTGAACGGCGGCAGCCAGCCTTTCTTCGAATGTCGGAGCGTTCATTTCCTCGGCGCGGCAGACCGCTTTTGAATTCATCGACCATGAGACGACCGTGCGGCCGCGATGATCCAACCCTTCCAGATTCCGTATGCAGTCCGATTTGGTTTTCAGTTCAAGAATCCCGTTGGGAAGCGAGGCGAAAAGAGGCGCAAGCTTTTTGGAATAGCCGGTAATGTCGTCCAGCAACAGAGAGTCGGCCAGCTCCCCCGTTCCCACCCGAAAGAAGCGTTTCGGGAAGCGGCCTAGCGTATCCTTTATCTCAAACGCCAGATCGTCCATATTCGTGCACACGGCCATCGCCGGATGGCCCAAATAGGACTGAAGGATGCAGTAGCTGCAATCCAAAAAGCAGTTCCAGGCATAGCTGACGATCCATAGCCCGCAACAGATCTCTGCGCCGGATCCCTGGCAGGGGCGCAGGAACCTGCCGGGGTAGCGCATCAGGATCAGAGTCGGGACGGCGCCGGATTCCGCCGGGGAAGCATCCGGCCGTTTCGACAGCCAGGAACTTGCATCCCGAATGGTTTGAACCGGGACTCCCGGCAGCTTTTCCAGAATTTCGCGGGTTGCGCGGTCTTCCCAGGATTGCTCTTGAACCAGAATGCGACCAGGGCGATAGGAAATCATATTTGAAACAGCCCTTCAGCGGCCTCGGTATGCGCGGCCTTTTCAAGCGCGGCGGCGAATTCCCGGAACCGCTCGACATTCGGCGCATGGAATTCAACGCGCACGCCCGGGTTTTCGAAAAACGGGTCTGCCGTTATCTTTACGGATCCTGGCAAACCCAAAGACTTGCTCAGCTCGAAAAACTGTCTTGCGGCCTGCGCCAGCCTGGGATTGCGCCTCCTGTAGAGAAACTCGAACAGCTTTTCTCCCTTCTGAAAAGGAGAAAGGCCGCCGCTATGGACGATCGCCAGGACTTCCGGATCGTCCAGCGCCCGCCCCGCAGCGGCGCCCTCAATCGCCGCCAGATCCGCCAAAACATCGAGGACTTTCTTTTGCATGCTTGCGCTCAGGCGGATCCTGTCCATCAAAGAAGCAATGCTCTGTTGAAACTCGCCGGACATCTGCGCCATTGCCTCGACGCTCGCTGTCGTCAACCGGCCGTCGGCCAGACATTTCCGAAGTCCCGGGTGGACGCCGTCGAGCAGGATGAAGCTGCGCAAAACGCTTTCGTGCGGAGACAATCCCAACATCGTAAGATAAACCCTGACAAGAACGTCCTTCGAGACGCCGAAGCGGTCCCGGAGTTTGGACAGCGCCCGGGCTTTTTCCAACGGATCGAATTGGCGGTGGGATAGGTTGTCCCATAGAGCCAGATGGAAAAGGCGGGCGGGTTCAAGCTCGTCCTCGGAAAAGACCCGGGCAAGAACCCGATGGACGCCAAGGCGCTCGAGAGCATGGACGCGGCGGAATCCGCAGACCACCGCAAGCCGCGTCCGCTTTTCCCGCAAAACCACAGGATTGAGCTGTCCGATAGCCTGCAGAGATTCCAGGAGCGGTTCAGAATCGAGACGCTCGGTTATCCGGAAAGACTCGTCGGCAAGATCTACTTCTCCCAATTCTATTTCTTTGAGAACCATGCACGGAAGAATAGCGAAAAACAGTCTTCATCCACAACAGCCGTCTTGATTTTCCTTTGTTTTTAAAGTTCGCTTTTGATATAAAACGGCTGTTATGGGGCCGAAGGACCGGCGCCGCCGTCCCTTCGGCAGACAAGGAGAGCACGTCATGACTTCGCCCAAGATTTCCCGTTTCGCCAAAACGCTTCTCGGCTTTTTCTTCATCGTCGGTCTGGTCCTGTCGCCCGGTCTGGTTCAGGCGCAAGAACAAACAGAAGAAGAGAAGGAATTTAAAACCTACGAAGAGATCAAAGCCGCAAGCGATCCCATCCAAAAAGCGGACATGGCCTTCAAATTCCTGAAGGAAAAGCCCAAAAGCACTTATCGCCCGAACGTCATCGACGAATTTCGGAAGGCGATCGACAGCCTCAAAAACGACAAGAAATGGGCCCAGATCATATCGACCGGCGAAAAGCTGCTCTCCGTCGTGCCCGGCGATGACTACACGATCACGGCAATGACCGCCGCCTACGCATCGACGGGCAACACAAAAGGCTTCGCCGCCTACGGAGA
Source organism: uncultured Acidobacteriota bacterium (assembly GCA_964642735.1). Taxonomy (GTDB): domain Bacteria; phylum Acidobacteriota; class UBA6911; order UBA6911; family UBA6911; genus UBA6911. The sequence continues at coordinate 12,566 of CAZXSV010000068.1, read as the reverse complement.
ACAAGCCTATCCGTCCGCTCCTTCCGCCGGCCTTGCGCTGGCGATAGCAAAGGCATACAAACAGCTGGGCAACGATGCGAAATACGTGCAATGGGCGGAACGAACCCTCTCAAAAGATCCCAATAACATCGACATTTTGTCGGATATGGTGCGCAGGACTCTGGCGCAGAACAACTTTGCGCAGGCTTCCAAGTACGCCAGACAGAACCTGAAAGCCCTGGCAACCGCCAAAAAGCCGGCGGACATGGATGAGCAGACCTGGAAAAATGAAATCAACGTGAACTATGCGGTGAGCTATGCGGCCATCGGCGCGACCGCTTATCAAAATCAGAACTATGCCGAGGCCATCAAGAACCTGGACAGCGCGGTTAAATATTACAAGAGAATGGACATGGCTTATTACTTTCTGGGCATGTCCTACTGGCAGCAAAACAAACTGGCCCAGGCTCAACTGAATTTTGCGAAAGCCTACCTTCTGAAAGGCTCGATCTCGGGTCAGTCCAAAAAATACCTTGAGCAGCTTTGGTCCAACAGCCACCGGGGGTCGTTGTCGGGCATCGAAGTTGTTCTGCAAAGGGCTCAAGCGGAATTGAAATAAGTCGCGCGAATCCGGACAGGATCTCGAACTTTGAGCGCTTTCCGAAGCCCGAAATCCCCGAGTCCTATAAACCCGGCGTTGCGCCGTGGAATGGCTCGATGAAAATCGCTTATGTCCTGCCCATGACTTGGGCGTGCGGGGGCATTTCAGCCCCGCTGTCCCAGGTCAATTCCCTTGCGGCTCGATCCCATGACGTGGCTGTCTTCGCTCCGACAAACGACAGAATCGACTGGTTTCCTTTGTCCGTTCCGATTCGGCCGCTGCGCGAAAGACCGCCCGACGAGCATTTTGACGCGGTCCTGTACGTAGGAGACACGTTCGCCGCCGACGCCTTCCCCTCCGCAAAGATGCGCTGCCTTCTGCTGCAGGGAAAAGATCATCTGTGGGTCTCGAGCTCAAAACGAAACCAGCTGCTGGCCGCTTACCGGAATCCCCAATATCATATTTTTGCGGTTTCCAACTGGCTGGCTGAATTTGTGCGCGAGAAATGCGGCAATCCGCGCGTAACCGTCATCGGGAACGGAGTGGATCCCGGACGGTTTTTCCCGGCGCCGAACGCCCGAGAGGGGGAAAAACTGCGCATCCTGCTGGAAGGCAATCTCCCGGATAAAAACAAGAACGTCGTCGCCGCCATCGAAGTCGCAGGAAGGCTGCGACAGCACGGCCCGGTTGAAGTGTGGGCGATGGCGCGACGCTTCGCTTCCGCAGGCCCGCTGGTCGACAGACTTTTCCTGGATCCGCCCCAGAGCGAGATCGCGGATGTTTACCGGCAATGCGACGCTCTGATCAAGACCTCCGTTATGGAAGGATTTGGGTTGCCCCACCTCGAGGCAATGGCTTGCGGCTGCGTCCCGATCACCTACGCCTCCGGCGGAGTCATGGATTTCTGCAGGCACGGTGAAAACAGCCTGGTATCGGGAGTCGGCAATATGCCTTCCCTGGTAGGCCACGCGCTCGAATTCCTGTCGGATCCGAAACTTCGTTCCCGACTCAAAACAGGAGCCCTGGCTACGGCGCGTTCTTACTCATGGGACAAGGTTGCAGGCGCCCTGGAGCGCTCCATCGCCGCCGGAATAGAGGATGGCCTATGAGGATTCTGGCTTTCACTCGAGAAGCCTACCCCTCCGGCTGCGCTGCAAGCTTTGTTTTGATGCACCAAAGCATGGCGTTGGAGGAAATGGGGCACGAAGTCCATCATTACAATCCCGACAACCCTCCCCTCGGATTGACCGCCTACCTGCAATCCTTTGATTTCGACCTTATTTTTCTGGACCTGGAGTTTTTGCGCTCGACGCCCCTGCGGCGCGTCCTTGCCGAATATCGGCGCACCGAGCGTGTGCGCGTCGTGGGAGCTCTGTACAAGCTCCCGGCGCCGCCCGATGCGGCATGGGACGCGGTCGATTTCACCGTCACTCCCTGGAAAGGCGAAACCCCGTCGGATCTCGCCCGGCGGCGCGATTTGCGCTACCTTCCTCTCGCCTACAACGCCCGGCTGCACCGGCGGGGTTCCGCCGCCGATGGCTGCCTGTTCGTTGGAAACACCACAGGCGAAAGAAAAGCGGAGGCCGACGGCCACCTGGCTGAACTGATCGACCGGCGGTGCGTCTCCTGCGCAGGCCCCGGATTCGCGGTACGATACGTGGATCCGTTTGCCCTTGGCCGCATTTATGCGTCTGCCCGCTGCCTGCCGAACTTTCACTACAGCTGGGAGAAGTCCGGCGACTGTATTCTCAACGAACGCTTCTGGCAAACCGCTCGCTGCGGAATCCCGGTCAACGACTATTCGCCGCTGATGGATGAAATATTCGAAAAGAATCTTCTGGAGCATTTCTGTTTCGCCGATAACAGCATCTGGCAGGAACGGATTTGCGCGCTTCATGCGGGCGTTGAGAGCGCGCCCCCGGAGCTGATTCAGAAGCTGGACGGCGCTCTCGAGGGGCACAGCTACCACGACCGGATGAAATTGCTTTTGGAATGGATCCGGGAAATTGCGAACGACGAGCTATGAGCGATCCGGCGGCGATAGAATTTCGATTTCTCGAATTGGAGCATTACGACAACGAGCCTCATTTCCGGCGTTTTTCCCGCGTGCTGGAGGCGCGCAGGCAGGAGTGCACGCTGCTTCTTCCCAAAGGCGTCGGGTCCCAGGCGCTGTTCGATTCCTTTCTGAACCACGCCATCCAGGCCGTCGACCATCGCCGGTATCTGCCGATCGCACGTTTCTGCGACGGGGAGTATGGATTCTACGCCGGGATCGAAACCACCACCTGTTGGGGGGAGCGTCGAAGCAATATCCGGAATGCAGGAGTGGAGCGGCTGCACGTCGACGCGCTGCGCGTCGTCCACCAGAACGGCGTCCTGTGCCCCAACCTCAATCTGATTTATCTCAAGCTACAGTCCTCTTTCCTGGAATTTCTCGCCAGCCGCGGCATGCCCATGCAAAATTACGCCCCCTTCTATTTCGTCTACGCCTTGCTGGCGAACCCCGCATTCCTTTCCAGGCTGCGCGGATGCCGGGTGGCTCTGGTCACTAATTTCAAAAATAAGAATCCGAAAGCAATATTGAAAACTCTCGACGGCATGGGAATCCGCAACGTTCACTGCTGCGAAATCCCTTCTTCGGGCGTGGCGCACGGCGAGTTCGATCTTCATCTCGAGAAGGAGATTGACGTGGCGCTGGTGGGCGCGGGGATTGGCGCGCCGCTCGTTCTGGCGCGCCTGCAAACGGAATCCTGCCTCGCGATAGATTCCGGCTTTGTATTCCACCTTTGGGACGGGACTTTCGACCGCTACGAGCGTCTGTTCCTGAATTACGAATAAAGCCGCGCAAAACCCATTCCGAGCTTCACGTATTTCAAGCGATTCGTGTTTCTAATCCACCGTTTTTTTCCGGTTCCACAGCGCAAACAGCAATCCGAAAGCCAGCATCAGCAAACCCCACCAGAGGTCCGGGTGCATGTGCGAAAGAAGCTTGGGCTGCGCCGGCGGATGGAACAAAGAATAAACGCCGGATATCGCTATAATGAGTCCCATGAGGGTGAGCAGCAGTCCGACAAAGTACCAAATGGATTTCATAGTCCTACCAGAAATAGATGTTCAGGGCTATTAAAACGAAAATCGACACGATTCCGTAGAATTCCGGAGACTTGAAGAACGGGATGGATTGCAGAGCCTTTTCCTCCGTCAGCCCCCGCACCAGGCCGACCAGTTCCGACGCGGGTTTCCTGCGCGTGACCGCGCTGACCGCGATAGTCACGACGAAACATATCGCCCAGGCCCACCATGCGCGCCAGAAATTCGCAGCCATGTCGCTCGCCGAAGACGAAAGAGTGATCACGGCAGGATTGATCCATTGAAATTTTACGGCAAGGTAGAGCGAAAAAGACGAACCCATGCCTGCAAGCAGGCCCCAGAATGCGCCGTTCGGCGTGATCCAGACGACAAACATCCCGAGCAGCATCGTGGCGAACAGCGGCGCGTTGACCCAGGAAAAGATCGCCTGCATGTAATCCATAATGCTGGGAGAGCTTTTCGCCCAATAAGCCGTCCCGACGCTCAGGACGACGCCGATCAGCGTGGTCGCCCTTCCCATCCAGAGCAGGTGCTGGTCCGATGCGTTTCGATTGATCAGCGCCCGGTAGATGTCGTAGGTCCACACCGTATTGAACGCGCTGACATTGCCCGCCTGCCCGGCCATGAACGCCGCAAGCAGGGCTGTGATTCCCAGGCCGACCAGTCCCGTCGGATAATAGCGCTGAATGAGAAGCGGAAGCGTCGAGTCATAGTTGATCTGGCCCTTGTCCACCAGAAGGGAGAATCCGCTGTCCGGATCGTTGGCAAGAATCAGGGCGACCAGCCCCGTGATGATGACCAGGAAAGGAACGGCCATTTTAAAGAACGAAGCGATGATGGGCGTCATGCGCGCGGACCGCAGATCCCGCGCGGAAAACGCCCGCTGCACCACCAAAAAATCCGTCGTCCAGTAGCCGAAGGAAAGGACAAACCCGAGGCCGAGGACAATCCCCGCCCAGGTGACGGCCATGCCGTTTAGAGATGCGTCCGCCGAATTGGACCACAGGGCGGCGAACGAGGGAGGGATGCGCGCAAAAATCTCGTCGATCCCTCCGACCTCCACAATGCCCAAAATCGCGACCAGGAACAGGCCGAACCAGATCAGGAAGAACTGGATGATCTCGGTGAAAATCGCCGACAAAAGGCCGCTCATCGTTATGTAAACAGCGACGGCAGCCGCGGAAAGCCACATGCTGACATCCCAGTTCCATCCCAGGAAGGTGTGCAAAACCAGCGCCATCGCATACAGGTTGATCCCCGAAACCAGGAGAGTCATGCCGGCAAAAGCAAATGCATTGAGCACCCGGGTCTTTTCATCGAATCGCAGGCGCAAATACCCCGGCACCGAATGAATCCGGCTGCTGTAATAAAAGGGCATCATGTAAACGCCCAGAAAGATCATCGCGGGAATGGCGCCGATCCAATAGAAGTGCGCGACATACATGCCGTATTTGTAGGTATTGCCGGCCATCCCGAGCAGCTCGAGGGCGCCGAGATTGGCCGAGAGAAAGGCAAGGCCGGCGACCCAGGCGCTGTTCTTCCTTCCGGCGATGAAAAAATCCTCCTGCGTCCGGGTGAAACGCTTCAGATAAAATCCCAGGCCGATGATGAAAACGAAATAGACGGCAATGATGATCCAATCGACAGGGCTGAGGCCAATGGTCATTGTTCGGCTCCTTTTACGGGCGGTCTTTATCGGGCGATCGAGCGGAGCTTATTCCATACCCGTCGAAAGTGTCAAGAATTCAGAACTTTGCTCTTCCAGGCAGGAATGCCGATGGCGCATAAACCATTTATTCCAAAATTGATTCCGCGGTAAAATAGCGACCATGCAAGAATTCATCGGCAAGGGTCCGGATGTCCGCGCAGCATTCGAATGCACAGTCTGTCAACCCGCATTATTCATGAGGGTTCGTAACGAGGAGGCTTAGACGGGCTTGGATACAAGGCGCATCTGGCGCTTTTCAGCCAGCGCGACCGAGGGCCCCGCAGGCGTACTCGACAGTACGTCGAGGAGCCCGACGGAGCGCAACGCAGTAGACATGCCCGGATCCGCCTCCGCAGTAGAAGCTTCATGAATAATGCGGGTCAAAAATAACGTTTTGCGGATTTCACCTCAGGAGGAAGCAGAATGAAGACAAAGCAAGCTGGGCTTTTGCTTTTCAGCATCGTCCTGATCTTCGGCGCCTCCGCATGCGGCGTCAAGCAGCCTTCGCCCGCCGATTCGCATCCGGCGGCGGTCCCGCCGGACTGCAACCGTGCGTGTCTTGAAGGTTTTGCCAATCAGTACCTCGAAGCCATCGTCGCCCACGACCCGTCGATCCTCCCCCTGGCGGCGGACGTCAAATTCACCGAAAACGGCCAGGAACTGGCGGTGGGGGAAGCGCTGTGGGCGACCGCAAGCGATACGCCGGAGGATTATCGCATTTACATAACGGACCCCCAGACCGGGCAGGTCGGATTTTCAGGGCTCATGAAAGAAAACGGCGAACCCGTGCTCATTTCCTTCCGGTTGAAAATAGCAAATAAGAAAGTCCTGGAGATAGAGCAGATTGTGGCGCGCGACGACGGCTCGCTCTTCGGCGGCGCGGATCTCGCCGTTCCCGACCCCCTGTACGCGGAAATCCTGGCGCCGTCCGAGCGGTCTCCCCGCGAGACCATGCTCGCCATTGCCGACAGCTATTTCCAGGCTCTGGAACGGATGGACGGTACCCGGCCTGTGCCGTTTGCGGACTCCTGCGAACGGCTGGAAAACGGAATTCAGACGACCAACAATCCCGCTCCGGGAGGTCCGGCAAGCGAAGAGTTCAACATCGCAGCGCTCAGCTGCGCCGAGCAGTTCAAGACCGGCTATTTCAAATTTGTCACCCGGATCCGGCAGCGTCGCCTGGCGGTGGACGAGGAGCGCGGCTTGCTCTCCTACACCGCGTGCCTCGACCATGCGGGCGACCTACGATCCGTCACGTTGAATACCGGATTGACGCTGCCTGTCAACCTTTCAAGGCCAACCACCCTGATAAGCGGAGGCTTCTTCAAAATCAAGAGCGGCAGGATCCACAGGATCCACGCCGTCCTGGTTCCGGTCCCTTACGGCATGAAGCAGGGGTGGTAGATCCGATTCGGCCGGAAGCCTGTTTTTCGATGAGCCGGCAGAATCACCGTTCCACCACGGCCAGCGCTTCTTCCGCGGCCGCCAGCAGGGCTTCGGGACCGACGAAAGAGCCGGTCGCGCCCTTCATCCAGAGGTCGGGAGCGATGCGGCCCTGGCGGGCGACGCGCTCGAATTCCGGACCGACGGCGCCCGATTTTTTCATATGCTCTTCCAGCTGAAACGCGATCATGTGCCCGATGGGGTAATCGGGCAAATACAGAATCGAATTGATCATGTGGGAATAGACGCCCAGCAGCGCAATGTCCGTTTGATGAAAAACAGGCGCGTAAAAACGGTTCCAGACGTCTCTGGCTATCTGAAGGACCGCGTCGCGCAGCTGTTCGGGAGTCGCCTGCGGGCGCTCGTACATCCAGTGCCATGTGCGCATGTCCACAAGACCGACTCCGCACATTTCAAACGTCGCCCAGAAATCGTTCAAGGTCTTCAACGCTTCGGCCTGCGCGTCCGGAGACTGCAGCCCCAACAGATCAAAGTCGCGCGCTTGAAACACAAAAGCCAGGGCTTCGGTGAATGCGGTGTTGGGCACGCCGGCCAGCGAGTAATAATCGATGGAGTGCAGGGAGAAAGTCTGCTCGACATTGTGCCCCATCTCGTGAATGGCGATATTGAAGCCTTTGAAATTCATTCCGGACTTCTCGATGCGGGTGCGCAGCCTGGCTTTGGCCTGCCGCATCGACGCTCCCATCGCATGCCCCGAACCCCGGGCCGGGTCGACCGCGATATTGGCCGCGACAAACGCCGCGCGATCGGGCGAAAACCCGAGTTTTCCAAGCAGAACGGGGATGTTCTTTTCGAAAGCGCCGGCATCGGGATATTTTTTTGAAACGATGGCGTCAAGCTCCGCCTCGCTGTATCGGCTCCTGGCGCGGAACCCGTTGTACCAGATGTCGAAAGGCTCGAGCGGACGGCCCAGTCTTTTTTGAATCAGCGCCGCGATCCGCGGCGCAATCGGCGAGGACAGCACCTGCTCGAACATCTTTTCAACGCGCTCTTCGGACAGCTGGCGGTCTTCATTGAAACGCCGCTCGATCAGCGTCGGCGCCCCGGGCGAATACGGATCCATCCGCTTCCCGGCGCGAAAAATATTCAGCAGACGGCCGTAGCGGGTGTTGGGCTCGGGCGCATTGTCCGCAGACCTTCCGGCGATCGCAAAATCCGAATCCTTTGCAGCGGCGGGCTTCACGTCGTTCGTGAAAGGGTTCCAATCGACTTGCGGATTATTGACCACAGAGGCCGGTATGGTTTGGGCTACGATCCGCTCCATGACTTTCTGAATCATGCGCTGCTTCGCCAAACCGTTTTGAAAATCGCGATAGCTCGACTTGATTTCGTCCCGCAGATTCCAGTGCGACAATAATCGCATCTTGGGCGGGAACAGGCGGGCGCCCTGCTCGTTTACCAGGTGGTGCATCCAGATGTTGTACTCGGAAATGTACTGATCCGCTTCCGCGGCGGCTTTGTAAAATGCCAGCTGGACATCCGCCGGAATTCTCTTGGAAAAAAGCTCCGCCATCCTTGTTTCAGCCCATTGACGCCGCGTCCACTTCGCCCCCTCGGCAAGGCGCTCTTCCAAGGTCGTCAAAGGAAAATTCAGCAGAACGACAAAAGCCAGTTTGTTGTTGAAGAAGTCGTCCATCAGGTGCGCCGACGGCTCGTAGCCGGCGAAAATCTCGTCATAAGGCTGCACCGGCCCCAAATCGAGATCCGCCTGCCGGCGGAACTCGCGGCTGATCTCGTTCATATGCCCGAACGCCTGCTCGAGAAGACGCTGAAAACGATCGAAAGCCGCGTCTATCGAAGCCTGGTCCCCGAGATAATTCCGGCGAACAAATTCCTCAAACGCAGCCTGGCCGCCGTCGGATGTGCGCCAGAAATCGGATGCCTGTTTCAATCCCCGCTGTATCCGGGCCCGCTGAGATTCGCCGTATTTCGAGACCAGCTCGTTTGCGAGTCCGGGGACAGCCGTCTTCATCCACCCGGGCGCCGCCGGCGAACCGGCGCTTTCGTTTTGCGATTGCTTCATTTGCGACTCCTGCGAACAGGATAGAGATAGAACAAGGATGAAAAATATTACGAGCGCATGAATTCTTTTCATCATTCCCCCGCCGGACGACTCCGACATCATTAAAAAACCACGCAAGATTCCTATTTCAAATCGCGGATCCGGACTTCTATCCCGGTTTCATCCTTCAGCAGGTTCACAAGCTGGCTCGTATCCGTATTGCTGAAATGATAAGGATAGACAATTTTCGGCCGCATGGCTTTGGCCACATCGGCGACCTGTTCCGGCGTCATGGTGTACGGCTGGTTCATCGGCAGAAACGCCACATCAATGTTTTTGAGGGCTTTGATTTCAGGCGTGTTTTCAGTGTCGCCCGCTACGAAGACACGCTTGTCGGCGAACGTGAGGACATAGCCGTTTCCGTTGCCTTTGGGGTGAAACTGCTTTCCCGGATTATAAGCCGGAACCGCCTCAATGCCGATGCCCAAAACGGTTTTGGAGTCGCCGTTTTTCATAACGATACCGTTGGGCAATTGGCTGGCCAGCCCTTGATTGACGATGAGCTTCGTTTCCGGTTTGGTTATCGCCCCAAGCGCCTTGGCATCCCAGTGATCCGCATGTTCGTGCGTGATCAGGATAAGGTCCGCTTTCGGGAAAGTGGAATAGTCCGCGAACATGGACGCCGGATCGATGAAAATCACGTCGCCGGCGTACTCGAACATAAGCGACCCATGGCCGATGAAGGTCATCTTGAGATCGCCGCCGGAAGTTTTTATCGAGTCGGACTGAAAGGATTTTTGCGCGAATCCCGAAGCGACGGCCAACGCGAACAAGGCCGTGAAAACAATGCAGCGAATGATCGGAATGTCGTTCATCATTTTTACTCCTCCCAAATGCCTTTTGGATGGCTTCCAAATATTAAGCGCATCCGCCCTGTTTTTTGAATGATAATCGACTTTTGCCCGCATTTATCAAAGGATTTCGGATTCGGCAGGACTTTCTATCCTTGTCCGCCGGTCTGCCATTCCTTTATTTTACAAATAGTTAACGCCTCACCGGCACTAAAGTGCCCCATGGCTGCCACCACGGCGCCATTCAGAATCAAAGAATTATCGCCTAAGATTATAATCGTTTAATATTGTATGCATAGATTATGGGATAACACACGGCTGATGATTCTAATGCGAATTGCTCAATTCAGAAATAGTGCCGCCTCTGCGAGCCGTGCCGAAAAAGGACAACGGACTTATTAAGCGTTTTATTTATTTGGCTCAATCGAATTGATGGAACGCTTCCTCGCCAGGAGGACAACAATGAACGCACGACAATCCAATAATTTCCTTTCCGGCATTATCAATGTCTTGGGCGAGGCTCTTCTTCTAACCTTGATGGCCATCAGTCCTCTGTGCGCTCAGTTCGCCCACGTCGTCATTGATTCATCGGGGCCGCGGGCGCCGCACTGCAAGGGCATGGGGGATATCGACGGCGACGGACAAATCGATCTATTGGCGGCAAGTTCAACGGACAACACCGAAGGGCTTTTCTGGTACCGCTATCCCGACTGGTTGAAATTCAACATCGCCCCCGGATCCTTCACCACCAACATGCAGATCGGCGACGTCGACGGCGACGGAGACCTGGACGCAATTATTCCCAAGGGCAAGTGGATAGGCGATTCGGTCTGGTGGTATGAAAATCCGCTTCCGGAGGGCAATTCCACGGAAGGCCCGTGGCAGGAACATTTTATCGGCACTGCCGACGCCCATGAAGTGGAACTGGCGGATTTTGACAAGGACGGCAGGCTCGATGTCCTGGTGCGGTACAACGACGCCACTCTTTTCCTGCAGAATGCACCCGACAGTTGGACCAAGCGAACGTTGAGCGCACAAACGATTGAAGGGACTTCTCTGGGAGACATCGACCGCGATGGCGACACAGACATTGTCGTCAATGGATACTGGCTTGAAAATCCCCTGCCTGCAGGCGACCCTGCAACCGCTGCGTGGAATCAATATCCATTCGCCACAGGCTGGCCCAGCCAGGTGATTATCCATGTGGCCGATATCAATAAAAACGGATCGCCGGACATCCTGATCGCACCGTCGGAAAGCGGCTATGGCCGTTTGTCATGGTATGAGGCATCCAATCCCAAAACCGGCCCCTGGGTGGAGCATATCATTGAAAATGCAGTTTTCTATATCCATGGACTTAAGACCGGGGACATGGACAGAGATGGGACCCTGGATGTCGTCTCCTCTGAGATGCAACAGTCGCCTTTGCCGCATCGAGTCAGCGTTTTTTATAATATTTCGGGAAACGGCCTTTTGTGGGACAACGAAATTCTGGCTTCCACGGGTTCCCACAACCTCCGTGTCGGAGATATCGGCAACGATGGCGACCTGGACGTTTTCGGCGCGAACTGGAGCAATGAAGCCGAAAACGGCGCGCCCATTGAAATGTGGGAGAATCTCGCCTCTTCCAGCCCTCTTCCGATGGATTATTGGCAACGCCACGTGATTGATGCAAGCCGTCCCTGGCGGGCGGTCTTGATAACGACGGCCGACATGGACAGCGACGGCAAAAAAGACGTCGTCACCGGAGGATGGTGGTACAAAAACCCCGGCATTGCTACAGGCGCATGGCCCCGGCAGACCATTGGAAGCCCGCTCAATAACATGGCGGCTGTTTACGATTTCAACGGAGACAGCCGCCTGGACGTGCTCGGCACCGAAGGGCAGGGCAGCGATTCCAACAGCTCGTTTGTCTGGGCGCGAAACGACGGCGCCGGCCATTTCACCATTTTGAACAACATCGCCCCGGGCGTCGGCGACTTCCTGCAGGGCGCGGCCGTAGCGCCGTTCACTGCCGGCGGTCCGCTGGAAGTGGCTCTGTCTTGGCACAATACATCACAGGGCGCTCAAATGCTCACCGTTCCAGCCAACCCATCCACCGGCTTGTGGAGTTGGCGAAGCATTTCGCCGTTCACTCAATACGAGCAGCTCACGGCCGGCGACATCGATAAAGACGGCGACGTCGACTTCCTGACGGGGACCTGGTGGTTTGAAAACAATGGCGCAAACTGGACGCCACGCCAAATGGACCCCACCACGATGCTCCCGGACCGAAACCGGCTGGCCGATATCAACAAAGACGGCAGGCTTGATGCGGTTGTGGGCTTTGAAACCTACGAACTGCCGGGAAAACTCGCCTGGTACGAGCAGCCTCCGGACGGGGCGACCGGATTGTGGACAGAGCACATCATCACAACTGACATCATCGGCGCCATGAGCGTCGATGTCGCGGATGTCGACCGCGACGGCGACATGGACATTGTCGCCGGCGAACACAACCTCGACGATCCCGCCGCGGCCCGCCTCCTTATCTTCGAAAATGCCGACGGCGCCGGCCTCTCCTGGACGCAGCGCCTGGTCTTCACCGGCGATGAACATCACGACGGCGCTCAATTTGTGGACGTCGACGACGACGGAGACCTGGATATCGTCTCTATAGGATGGACCCACAGCAATGTGGTTCTCTATGAAAATCTGGCGATCGCCAGAGTTTTGGCGGCGCCGGTCATCACAGGACAGCCATTGAATCAAATGGTGACGGAGGGGCAGACCGCGAAGTTCTCGGCGGCAGCTGTCGGAACCGCGCCGCTGATTTTCCAGTGGCAGAAAAACAACGCCGACATCCCCGGCGCTACCGCCGCCGTCTACACC
>CAZXSV010000067.1:0-24763 GCA_964642735.1 uncultured Acidobacteriota bacterium | reverse complement strand
GAACCAGACGAATATCTCGCCCGTCGAGGCGTTCCGCCACAGAATGTCCGGTTTCCCGAGGCCGCCCGAAACCTCGCCAGATATTGTGGCATATTTATAAACGCCGCCGCCCTCGGTGCCGGCGTAGACATGTTGAGAGGCGGAGGAATCAAATATAAGAGCCCGAACACGAGCATTGACCAACAAACCTTCATTGATGGCAATCCAGTTGTCGCCGCCATCGTCGCTTTTGAAAACGCCGCCGCCAACAGAGCCTGCGCAAATCGTCTGCGGCGACGACGGATTGATCGCCAGGGAAAGAATTTTTTTGTTTGTTATACCCGTATTGGCTGAAACCCATTGGACTCCCCCATCGCCGCTTTTGAATACTCCGCCGTCAATCGTTCCGGCGTAGATTGTCTGGGGCGTCGTTGGATTTATTGCCAGGTCGCTGACAATGAATTGGGGCAGGCCGGCGTTCATTGCAGTCCATTGCGCGCCGCCATCCGTGCTTTTGAAAACGCCGCCGCTGTAGGTGCCGGCATAAACCGTCTGAGGAGTCGATGGATCAATCGCCAGAGATAATACATCCGTTTTGGTTAAACCCGAGTTGACGGCAATCCAATGGCCGCCCCCATCCGTGCTTTTAAACACCCCGCCATAGGTTCCGGCGTAAATCGTTTCCGGCGACAAAGGATCAATGGATAAAGCGTTGGCATTGAGAGATGTCAGACCGCTGTTTGCTGCAGTCCAGTTGCCGCCCTCATCCGTGCTTTTGAACACTCCGCCATTCGATATACCGGCATAAATTGTCTGCGGCGCCGCCGGATCGACCGCCAGAGCGACCACGTTGAAACTTGTCAATCCAGAGTTTGCTGCAGTCCAATGGCCGCCCCCATCCGTGCTTTTGAACACTCCGCTGCCATTCGATCCGGCATAGGCGGTTTGCGGCGACGACGGACTGACCGCAAGAGCATAAACCAGCACGCTGCTTAATCCCGAGTTGACTGCGGCCCAGGAACTGCCGCCGTCCGTGCTTTTGCACACTCCGTTTCCGCCCGTTCCGGCGTAGACCGTTTGAGGCGACGATCCATGAATTTCAAGGGCGTAAACGGGACTTGTCGTCAGCCCTGTGTTGATTGCGCTCCAGGAATCCCCTCCATTGACGCTTTTTAAAACTCCGCCGCCCAAGGACCCTGCATAAATCGTCTGCGGAGTCGAAGGATCAATCGTAAGAGTTAAAATATTGTTGACGCCCAGACCGGTATTGGCAAAGCCCCAATGGTAGCCGCCATCGGCGCTCTTGAACATGAACCCGTCCGACCCGCCCGCGTAAACCGTTTGCGGCGTTTGCGGATCAATCGCCAGAGCTCGAATTTGTCTATTGCCGGACGGCCAGGATATTGGCATATTCCAGTTTTCGCCCCCGTCCGCGCTTCGATAAAATCCGCCGGAAGTGCCGATATAAACTGTCAGGGACGACGGATCAATCGCCAGAGCATAGACGCTGGAAGGGTAAACGCTGAACGCGACCCAGGCGCCGCCGCCATCCGTGCTCTTGTAGAGGCCATTGCTTGTGCCTGCATAAATTGTAAGAGGCGACGAAGGCCTTATGGCCAGGGCATACACGGTTTTTGCGCCCATGCCCGCGCTGGCTGCAACCCAGCTGCCGCCCCCGTCGGCGCTCTTGTAGACTCCGCCAAATGAAGCGCCGGCATAGATCGTTTGCGGCGACGTCGGATCGACAGCAAGCGAATAAATAAAAGTGCTGGCAAGTCCGCTGTTGACGGCGATCCAACTGCCGCCGCCGTCGGTGCTCTTAAAGACTCCGCCATAATAGCCGCCGGCATAGATCGTTTGCGGCGAGGTCGGATCGATAGCCAGCGAGCGGATTTCGCCTCCGTCCGGACCGTTTCCGATCCAGACGCTGCCATCCGCCATCGTCGCCCCGGGCAGCAGAGCCAGACACGCCGCTGCTATCAATGTGAATCTTAAAAAAGAACACGCTTTCCCCGTTTTCGAATGCATCCGATTTCCCCTCGCGGCATTTCATTTTGACGGCAAATCCCAAGCGTATCATCAGCCCTTTTTCAAAAACGGCGGTGCATTCTCGGACTTGCAGGGATTCCGAGAATGGCCTGTCTTATTTTTTCCGGATCTTCAAATGAAATTCGGGCGGGATTCTAACACATGGCGGGATGAAGAAATTGGATATTTCTTTGAATTTCGAAAGTGTCCATTTTCCAACCGGCAGGCGCCAGCGGCAGGATCGCGGCGCATTCTGATAAAGGAAGAGGCTCAACGCCGCAGTCGAGTCCGCGGCGCCGCGCAACAGCGGGGCGTCCTACGTCCTCTGCCGGGGCGTTCAAAAGCCGAATAAATAATGAACAATAACAATATCCTTTGAATCCTAAGGCTCAGACATCCGAATCCTCGCTGAAATGCGCCAGGTTCAGATAGACTTATTGACCGATGAATTGTGGAGGAATCGAATGAAATGGCATCTATGCTATTAAATCCAATGACAATGGGATCAGGAAGAATCCCGGCACTGAGATTTTCGATCCTCCTTGTTTCCGCGTGGCTCCTTGCGTCGGCTCATTGGTCTGTTGCGCAGGGAAAAGCCGTCAAGGGCGAGATCCATAGTGAATTTGCTCTGGAGAACGGCCCGCGGTTTGAGTTGCCGGCCCAGCAGCAGAAAGTTGTCGATCGGGCAATCGAATCTGCGACTCAAGGCTATTACGGCGATCTGGTCATCCCCTCGGAGCTTGACAGCCCAATCCATTCATCCGCTTTTCTTTCAAGATATCTGCGCGAATTCTCGTCCATAGAGAAGAATCGCGATATTAGGGAGTACGACTTCCGGTTTGAACGCATCCTCAGCCTAGCTTCCCGATACCCGGCCATGCTGGACGATGCGATTCTTGATTGGGACATCTGCCGTTCATTGCGTCTGTATGAAATTCTCTGGCCCGGCGAAGATTATTATCAAGATGAACCGCGGCATGAGGGCGATGAACCGTCCAACCATGATCTTGAAAGCGCCAAGGATTTGGCATGGATGTACATCGACTATCACGCCGATGATTTAATGAAAAATAACGATCGGCTGCAATGGTGGGTGGATCATCTCGCTCGCAGGCTTAGCGATGATCGCAGAGGCGTGTATCGATGGTTCCTGCTGAAACTCGCCGCCATGGCAGAGCAACCGCCATTCGAGGGAAGCCATGAAAAGCCCATAGGAGAGCCGTCGCCGGCAGATCCGTTCCTAGTTGTTGACGAAGATTCAAATCCGCCTTCATTCCAAGAAGCTCTCCATAGAATTGTCCGTCCGTTGGGAATTTCGTTCGAAGTTTGGGGAATTGAACCGCAGGATATGTCACCGGCGCGTTTCCTTAACCGCAATACGAGCGCAATGGACAGATGGCCCAAAGACAAATCGTCTATTATCGGCCAGGAAAGCTGGTCCGACCCGAAGGAAGCCTATGTTTCAAAATGGGGCGTCTCTTATTTCAGGATTAAAGGCCGTCGCATACAATATAGCAATGTTTACATCCCTTATCACCGAAAGGACGGCGTCTTCTTTTTTCCCTTCAATAATCGTCTTTACGTCTGGCCCAAGGCCGAAATGGATTCGTGCGCGTTGCGGATGCTTCACGTGGCTTGTCTCATCGACTCCGCAAAATTAAAGCGGCTCCTTGCGCAATGCGGTTTAAGGAATCTGGAAACGACTCTCGTCGGAAAATAAATCCGATCAAAAAGTCTTGCCGCCCCGGCATTTGTCCCGCTGCGCCTGCCAATTCATCGGGGGCCGGAATAAGAAGATGGCGGCGATCCGCGGCCAATGCTCGCTGACGGCGTCAGGCGGGCCATGGCAGTCCTTCATAGACGGCAAAAGGCTCGGGTCATGAAGCCGGCTTCATTTTCACGGGGCCCAGGCAGCGGTCCAGCCAATCCTGCGTGTCCTTGAAAACCTCCAGGCGGCCGAATATATCGTGACCTCCGTCATAGGTCACGTGCTTTTTGTCTGACTCGGGCGTCCCGAGGAGGCGAAACAGCGGCTGCTGGCTCGTCTCCAGGGGAAAAAGGAAATCGCCTCTGCCATTGACCATCAATACGGGAATTCGGACCCGGGACGCGAAATTCCAGGGATCCGCCTCTGGAAAAGTCTTTCTTGAAGAACCGCCTGCGGCGAGCACCGCAACCTTGATTCTCGGCTCCACGGCGATCAGCCGCGGCCCTACCCAAGCGCCGAGGCTGAAACCGAAATAGGCAATCTTTCCCGTATCGATTTCGGGCCTGGTTTCCAGCCAATCAATCGATCTTCCCAAATCCTTGGACCAGTGAAGGAGCATTTCTCTGTCCCATCTTCCGAATGTCGAAGGGCCTCGCTGCAAAGTGCCTTTATACGCCGGGACCATCAAGGCGCGGCCGGAGCGAAGAATGTATGCGATGGGCAGGAAATCGAGCCCGGCAAGCGTTTTTTGCGTGAGCGCGCCGGCGCCCGGGAAATACAGCACGATCTGGTAGGGAGGCGAAGCGATTTTTGGAAGATAAAGATCTGCGATCATGCGCTCTCCGCCGTATGCCGCCTGAAAGGAGATCTTCTCCCGACGCCAGTGTTGCGAAGAGGTTTCATCCACCGACTCCAGAGCCGGTTTCAAAGGAGTCTTTTCGTAGGAATGCAGACCGGCATAGATGCGATAAGCTTGATCTTCGGCAGGCTTATCCTGTCTGCGATCGCCGGAGGTGAATGTCAGGGCCGGCGCCGCCATAAGAGCCTCGGATACGGAGCCCTGATACCGGACGCAACGGAAACCATAGGTCGCATCCCGATCGAACGGGCGCCGCGCGTCAGGGAACAGGTACTGGTAGTCCGGTTCGTTCCAGGCGCCGCCCAGGATAAAGCGTCGATCGTCCGTCCCGTTCCAGCACCACTCTTTCATATTGCCCGCCATATCATAAGTCCCGAATCTGCCGAGTCCGCGACGCTCGCCGATCGGAGCGGCGCCTTTTCCCGAAAAATTGCTGAATCTCAGTATGTCGGCGCTGATTCCGACTGCGGCGGCATGGAACCAGTGATAGATAGTCGGCAGGCTTTTGCCTGCAAATTCCGCATAAGCCGCCGCCTCGTACCAGCTGACGCCTCCGACCGGAAAATCCTCTTTGCCCTCGGGATAGGCGCCGAATTCCCAGGCGCTCGGGCCGGGCCTGCCGGTCGGGTCCCGGAATGCGCTCATCGCGGTTTCCCAGGGAATTCTCTTCCCGTCCTTAAGGATTGGATATTTCCAGTATTCCTGCTTCTGATATCCTCCCGCGTCGACAAACTCCTTGAACTGGCGGTTTGTGACCTCGTATTTGTCGATCCAGAACCCTTCCGCGTCCGCAGGCGCCGCCGCCGGAAAGGCTCCGCCCCTGCCGATGCCGGATGCTTCCACCATGCCGGAAGGGATGGCGTTTCTCGGGTGGAGCCGGAGCTGAATGTTGGATTCGCCGGCCGCGAATTCCACGGGTTCCATTCCTTCTTTAACCACACGGAATCGATGAAAACCGATAATAGCGTGTGCCGATAAGGGAGATTGGCCCAGCCATTCCCAACCCGATGGATCCCCTTCCTGGACATCCGCGTAATCCCGGCAATATATGTTTGCGCCGGGGGGAGTCGTTTTTATCGACAGCATCGCGCTTTGATAAAGCCCGCTTTTCAACTGATTCAGTTCCCGCGAGTCCGGCGCATACGGCTGGGCTGTCTTCAGAAGTCGCGCCGCCGCTACGGGACGCCCTTGTTCCATCAGCCGTTCCACCTCCATCGGCGCCGTCTTGTTGGCCCATCGGATCTTCTGATACCTGCGGACTCCCTGCAGCGAGAAATAGGCTGCGATCGCCAACAGGAAAACCAGCGGGATTGCATAGACAGGCTTTTTCAGGGCCGCACGGATCAGACTCATGGCTGTTGGCGCGCAGACAGTCTGCCGGCCGAAGGTTTCGTCGATCGATCTTTGGATATCCGCCGATGCTTCCCGAATGTTCTGGTACCGGTCTTCCGGCTTCTTCGCCATCAATTTGCCGACAGCCTTGCCGATCAAAGGAGGCGCGTCGCCTCGGCAATTGACCACCGGCGCCGGAGTTTCCCTCAAAATCGAATCTGCGGTATCGAATCCCGAAGCTTTTTTAAAGGGATTGACGCCGGTCAGCATCTCGTAAAGCACGATGCCAAATGAAAACAGGTCCGAGCGAAAGTCGAGGGCTTTCCCCTGCACCTGTTCGGGCGACATGTAAGGAAGCGTTCCAACGGTCGAGCCTTCCCTGGTCAGAGCGCCGGTGAGCGTATCCTCCTGGCTGCCCAACGCCCCCTGCAGCGAGACCTGTTTGGCCAAGCCGAAATCCATCACTTTGGCGTGGCCCGTCCGCAGCAGCATGATGTTTGCGGGCTTGAGGTCCCGGTGGATGATTCCCTTCTCATGCGCCGCAACCAGAGCCTCCGCAATTTCAGAAGCCCACTGCATGGCTTCCTTCAGCGGCAAGACGCCCTGCTCCAGCCTGCTTTTTAGCGTCCGGCCTTCCAGATGCTCCATAACGATAAAGCTCTTGCCTCCGGCCTCGCCCACTTCATGAATGCTGCATATGTAGGGATGGTCCAGCGCGGCCGCCGATCGGGCTTCCCTGACAAACCGCTTGCGAGCCGTTTCGTCGCGGTCCAGGAAGTCCGGAAGAAACTTGATCGCCACCTTGCGATCCAGCGATGTGTCGTGCGCCAGGAAAACTTCGCCCATCCCTCCCTGGCCTATTTTCTGCACGATTTGATAGTGGGATATGGTACGGCCGATCATGCGGCATTCCCTCCTGAATCGAGCTGCTCAAGCGCCGAGGTGCAGAACGCCGCTTTTTTTCACGGTTAAAGACTTCTTTTCAAAGGCGTCGCCGCATCGTCGGATTCATACAAAACCCGATAAAAAACTTTTAGACGACTTCCCCGGATCTTTTAATAAAATTTTGATCCGATTTTACCACAGGGTGAAAAAAAGAAATTGGAATATTATCCGGTTTCGCCTCGCATCCTCTTTTACAGCCGGGTCGCGCCGGCTGCAGGATCGCCGCGTTTTCCGGAAAATGAAGGACTCGGGGGCCGCAGCGACGTGAACTCAGGAGCGTCGACAGGCATCCAATACTATGGGAAGATGAAAAATGTCCGGGCCTGGAGCGCCGGGATGGGGGGAAAAGACGCGGCGCCGGCGCCGCTGCCTTCTTCCGCACGGGTGAAAACAGGATTAAAATATGGAATAGAGGCGGGAGGCGATCTTGAAACCATCAGGATGGCGGATGAAACGCTCGATTTTTGCAGTCGCATGGATTGCAGCTGCTATTTTAGGATGGACGGGCAGGGCCGCAGCGCAGAAAGCGATTGGGGCGAAGTCCGGAGTCGTTCAGTTTGCCGCAGGCGAGGTTCTGCTGAACGGGAAGCCTCTTCAGCTTGAGAAAAACGGCCATGCGCAGATCGAAAACGGCCAGGTGTTGAGCACGAAAAAAGGCTCTGTCGAACTGGTTCTAGCGCCTGCAGCCTATCTTTGGCTGGGGGAAAACGCTTCTTTGCGGATGCGAGAGAACAGACTTAGCGACATTCAACTGGAAGCAATTCAGGGATCCGCCATGGTCGAAATCGTCGAAACGTTCAGGGCATTTCCCATACAGCTGTATGCCTCAAAAAGCTCTATCGAAATAAGTAAAGAAGGCTTGTACCGGCTGAACTGCCCCCCAGGGGAGCTCCGAGTGTATAGAGGAGACGCACTGGTAAAAAACGGCGCCAGACAAATCCGCGTAAAGAAAGGCAGAAAAGTTTCGCTGGCCGGCGAACCTGTTCCGGCAAGATTTGATGCCAGATCCGCGGATCAGCTGCATAAATTGGTTATCCAACGATCCTCCGAAATTTCCGTTTGGATGAGACGCTCGGAAATTGAAACCGCGATGCGGCAGACCGTTCAAGTTTTGCAGGATGAATTCCAATCGATGATGCAATCTCAGGCGCGCCAGGAAGAGCAGCGATTGGAGAATGCGCAATGGATGGAAAGAGCCGAGCAGGCAAGACAGGAAATGTTGAAGCAGCAGGAAATGCAAAAAGCGCGCGAGGCAGGCTACAACCCGGAGGCCATCATGGCGCCTTCCGATTAAGCGCGGAATAAAGGCTTCTTTGGAGAAAATTGAAATTTCTCCGAATATCGCGCACATTCACTTTTTCAACCGGATCGCACCTGTTGAAGAATCGCAGCGTCAGGAGATCCGGCTCAGCCGGGTAAGGCGACAATAGTTTTACAGACGCCGAAGTCTATGAAGACCAATCTCCTTTTGCATATTTTCTGAACACAGATCTCAATCAAGGCTCCATTTCTCGCAATCACGGCCGAGCTCGTGAATCGTCAAAAGTTGAAAAACCGGCGCCGGACTCGATTGCGATCCCAATTCCAATCCCGACCTCAAACATGCGTTCCCAGCTTCATTGAGCGGCGCCCAAATCGAAATCTCCGGCTTTGACAGTGAATGTTGTCTGGCCGGATCGCGCCGGGGCGCACAGTTCAAGGACGTATTTGGAATGAGTCCATCTTCATCTCCGGCAGGAGACAAAAATTATGTTTGTTTTAATAGTCACACCAAGTAATCTTTTTATTCTGGTTGCGCCAATAGAGGAATGGTTTGTTTATGGCGGCCATCATTTTATGCACGCCACCTGGTTTGCCCTCTCGGGAGACTGAATGTCCTGCACTCTGTTCATCAGGCGGATTCTGAAACCTGCCGTCCACGCGGCTCTGTGTGCGCTGTTCGGGCTCGGTTGCGTCTCTGCGGCTGCCGACGCCGGGCGTGAAAATGCTGTCTGCACAGGCTGCCACGAAACCAGGGGATTGAATGCGCAGCTGCCGAGCGGCGAACGGCTGACGCTCACCATAGACGTCGCATCCTTTAAAGCGTCCGTTCATGGCAAGCTGGGCTGCAAAGAATGCCACATCAATCATAGCGGCTTTCCTCACCTGGCTATTACGGCTAAAGATCGCCGCGATTTGCAGATCCAAAGATATCAGAGATGTCAAACCTGTCATTCCGACCAGTACATGCAGGCGCTTGACAGCAATCACGGCCGTATGCTCGCGGCGGGCAATCGCGATGCTGCGATCTGTGTCGATTGTCATGGCAGTCATGAAGTCGTTAAGCCGACCCGGTCCCGGCAAAATATCTCTGCAAATTGCGGTAAATGTCACCGGGATATCTATGCGGAATATCTGACGAGCGCACACGGCGAGGCTCTGCTGCAAATCAGCAATCCCGACGTGCCGGCCTGCACGGACTGCCATGGCACCCATCGACAGGAAGATCCGACCACGATGGCATTCCGCCTGAAGTCCCCGAAAATCTGCGGTCGATGCCACGGCGACGCGTCGATGATGCGCAAATACGGTCTTTCTCACAGGGTTTTCGACACCTATGTCGCAGATTTTCATGGATCGACCGTGATGCTGTTTGAGAAGGAGCATCCCGGCCGGCAAACGAACGAGGCCGTATGCACCGATTGCCACGGAGTTCATCGCATTCAGAAAGCGTCGAATGCCAATTCTTCTGTTGTGAAAGAGAATCTTCTGTCGACATGCCGCCGTTGCCATCCTGACGCTACGACGGACTTCCCGGACAGCTGGGTGGGCCATTTTGCTCCCACTCGCGATCGATTTCCGCTTGTTTATTATATAAACCTGTTTTATTGGATTCTCATTCCGGTCACGATCGGCGGCATGGCGGTTTTTGTGCTTATTGACGCAATCGGCCGGATCGTTCGCTGCTGCGGTCCTAAGACAGGGAGATCCGTCAATCGTTTGAAGATCAGCTCAGGAAAAGCCGATCTCAAGATTCCAAGACGTTTCACTCTAGCGCAGCGGATCGAACACGCCGTGCTGACCGGCAGTTTTTCAATACTGGCTTTTACGGGATTTATTCAGACCGGCGCCTCGCATCCTTCGGTTGGCCGGATCCTGTCCTGGATGGGCGGGAACGAAGCGATGCGCATTTGCCACAGAAGAGCAGCCGTTGTCTTTGCCCTGCTGGGGGTCTACCACCTCATCATTCTGGCCTATAAGGCTGTTGTGCGTCGCGAGCCAATGACAATGGCGGTCAAGGGAAAGGATTTCAGCGATGCGTTTCATCTGCTTCGATACAATTTGCTGAGGACGGAGGGGCCGCCCCAAATGCCCCGATACACTTTTGCGGAGAAGCTGGAATATTGGGCTTTGTTATGGGGCGGCGCGATAATGGCGTTGACGGGCTTATTGCTTCTGAATCCTCTGGTCACCGCACGATATCTTCCCAGCCAGTTCATCCCGGCAGCCAAGGCCGCTCATGTCGGCGAAGCCATTCTGGCCGTGTTGGCGATTCTCGTCTGGCACTTTTATCATGTTCACGTCAAGTCCTTTAACAAAAGTATGTTTACCGGAAGGCTTACCGCAAAGCAGATGGAAGAAGAGCATGGTCACGAATTGAAGAGGCTCCTCCAGGGCGAGATGCCTTCCCTTCGGAAGCGTCAGCCAGTGCGACGGCGTCTGGCATGCTTCCTGCCGGCCTCCATTGCCATAGCCGCAACGGGCGTGGGCGCTATTTATTGGGCCGCGACGGTTGAGACTGCTCCCGTCTTGGCTTTGCCCGTCAAGGCGCGTCCCCCTGTCAGACGCCCGGGAACAGAATCATCCTTCCATGCCGCCGCCTCAGCCGTGCTTGCGCCGCTCGTTCCTCATCCCATCGAGGACAGAAAACAATGCCATAAGTGCCACAGCGCTGCAGGAATAGCGCCGATGCCCAAAAACCATAAGGGCAGGCCGACGGAATCATGCCAGATCTGCCATAAGCTCTCGCCTGAAGTGCAGATCAGCGCAACCGCGGAGATCCTAACAGGCGGGCGTCCGGCATTGATTCCTCATTCGATCGAGGGAGGCATTTACAAAGATTGCACGAGGTGCCACCCCAGGGGAGACCTCCATCCGTTTCCTGCAAACTACAATTCGTATTCCCGGGAAAGCTGTACTGCATGCCACCAGCCTGCGTCCGGAAATCCCGAGTGAAGTCCTTCCCGCATCTGTTCACTTCGAACCAGGCAGCATCATCCGTGTCTATGGTGATGGCAGATTTTAAACAATATCTTGACAAGATAGACGATGGAAAGAACCGAAATTCCGGCAAAGGCGCCGATGATCACGATAGGATGGCTGAACGCAGCCGTGACCATGGCCCCGTATTTTGCGCAATTGCAGAGGTCTTCATGCAGGCGAACATAGCCATCATAGACGCAGTAAGCAAAAGCGCCGGACAACGCGGCTAGAGAGCCGACTATCGCCGCACGCAGGTAACACTTGAAAATCTGCGGTTTCGGTTTCTCAACCTTTTCTTCTGAAATATTTTCAGGCATTTTTGCCACCCTTTGGCTATTCTCAGGCGACAATATCAATCAATAGCCGCTGTCTCGAGAAGCCTGGCCGGGAAATCCCATTCTGTTCTCTGCATCCGTGCGACAGGGAGGAATAATTCGAATAGAACCCGACCTCCAACCGTGACGAGTCGGACGAATATGCGAACTTTATAAAATATTTTCCCCTTTCCGGCCAAAAAAGCATGCATGGTTCGTGCCACACCCGCAGATGCGGATTACACCTTGATTATCAGGCCGATAGCAGGCCTTTAACAATGTCTGTGCGTCAATTATGTTGCAGATTGCAATCATTCTGCTTCCAATAATCGGGCATAATGCCAAATTAAACCGCTGAATTTTTTGAACGCTTTATGTTCGGGAGGGTCGGACCGGCGCCTCAACCGGGGAACCGAAGCAAATGGGTGCATGGACGGGTTGCTGTCCGAACGCGAAAAATTCTGGCTTGCTCCGGACGCGTGCCAAGACTATGGATTTCGTTTTGGGGATAAAATCGCACTTTACAAGAACCGCCGTCCCTCAGGCGGATTTGGAAGTGGATGAGCTTAAAGCGAGGAATGGCGAGTCAATGCCAGCCAGATAGAAACCATTATTAGAGCTGCGGCCGCCAGGCGAAGCCTATAGACATTCCTGCTTTGCGTTTCCAGGATCGTGATTCCCCGGCGAGTCAGGAATGCGCTGATCAGCACGATAAAAATCCCTCGGGTCGACTGCAGGATATTCGGGATTACCACGCCGTTGGACATTTGAAGCATGACCGTAAAGAGCAGCGTCGCCACAACCAGTGAAACCGCGGAATAAAGGCAGAAACCCAAATCCATGCCCTTCAATACGAACGGCGTCTTCTTCTTCCTGATATAGGGAATAACGCAAAGGGAAAGGACTCCTCCAATGAAATTATAGTAGACCATGAAATTATAGGGGTTCAGAAAAGCGAGTGAACGCTTGATCAGGATGTCTGTAATTCCAAATAAGATGCAGCAGACAGTCATCAGATAAATCGGCTTCAGCGGGAAGTTGCCGCGCCCGCTTTTTGACGGAGAGAAACTTAGAATGGCGATCGCGATCGCCACCAGAAGGGCGGCTATATAAATCTGCCAGTTGTGTTTTTCTCCGAGCAGGGGAATCGCGAAAAAACCGGCGAAAATCACCTTGCTTCCCATAACCGGCATCACGCTGGAAACATCGCCGCAGCAAAGCGCGCTGTATAAAAAAAGATAGGCTGCAGCGCAGGTCGCGCACGACATTAAAAGCGGCGCCCATCCCGCCGCCGGAGGAAATTGCGGCTTGATAAAAATCCAAAGCGCCGGCGTGACAAGCGCCGCAATGACGCTTACATAAAGGAATAATAGAAAGGGTTCCTTAATTCTGTTTTTAAGGAGAGCTTTGGAGAGCGCGGAATAAATGCTGTGCGCAAAACCTGAAGACAGTCCTGCCAAAAGCAGAAGGATGCTCATAATTTTTAGAATAAAAAAACGCCGAATGTCGAAGGATGAATTTGCAGCCGCAGAAGTTCTTCAATTCTGCGGCTCTGCAGTCAAATATTTTTGCTTTCTAAAAAAATTCGCCCACCGCAAGAAGAAAATCCTGCGGTGGGCGAGCCATCTCAGAAAGAGCCTGGCCGGCTATTTCGCGAAATTGGGTTTTCTCTTTTCCAGGAATGCATTGACTCCTTCTTTGCAGTCTGGAGCGCAGGAGATGTCTCCGGCGCCGACATAGGCGATTTCCAGAGCTTCCGCCAGGGTCTTGGCTTTCGCGGCCTTGTTGATGATGCCTCCGATGATTCCAAGGATTTCCTTGCTGAGCGGAAGATCCCCGGCCATGGGCGCATCCGGGAACACAAACTCCGGAATGTCCGCCGGCCCTTCGGGTATCCTGGGGACATTGCCCTGAAGCCTGCCGACCTCGGCGATCGCCGCATCGATCAATTCGGGGAAGGTCTTGACGACCTTCTTCACGATTCCGATTTCCGCCGCTTCCTGAACGGTCAATCTCTCGGATTTACCGATCATGGCGTGGAATTTGGCGGCCGCCTTCGGCCATTTGCGATACGGGATGACGACGCCGCCCATGCCGGGGATCATGCCCAGGGTGATTTCCGGAAGCTGCATGAATGCTCTTTCCATCGCAACCATGCTGTGGCAGCGAATGGCCAACTCAGTTCCGCCGCCCATCGCCAGTCCGTTGAGAGCCGCAACGACCGGCTTGTTCATCTTGTCGATGCACTCGAGGACTTTGGAATTCCCACGGGACAAAGCCTGGCCTTTTTCATGGTTGCCGAAGGTTGCGACAAATCCGCCGATATCGGCGCCTGCGCAGAAAGCCTTTGGACCGTAGCCGGTGATCACAAATCCCTTCACGGAAGCGTCCGCCTCGCCTTTTTTGAGCTCGGCGAGCATCTCGTTGCAGGTCTTGTCGCTCAGAGCGTTGGCCGCCTGAGGCCTGCGTTGAGTGAGGATGATCACTCCATCCTTCTTGTCGACAAGAATATCCCGCGGAAAATCAAGGTACTGTTGAATAGGCTTTGCGGGTTTTGGGAAACCGGGGCGCTCGGCGTCGAACTTCTGAATGTAGCTCTTGACCTTATCAGCGCCCAGATGAGCCATCAGGTCGAAGATGCCTTTTTTGTAGCCGAGGGCGATCATGCTGCCGAAATTAAGATCGCTGCTTGTGCCGATATTTCTGTCGGCGATGTCGAAAGCCTGCGAGAAGACGCATCCCAGGAAGCGCATCCGGATCCACTCCGCAATTTCAGGATCCACGTCGACCTTTGTGCGGGGCTTGTTGTAGGCCCATTTGTCGACGGACAAAAGCAGCTTGGAAGGAGTGTAGGCGGCGCCCTCGGCAGTTCTCCGCATCATGGATGAATACGTCAGGGGGTTGGTCATGATGCCGAAAGGCCCGGCGCCCAGGAACTCTTCACTAATGAAATCGATTTCCTTGCTGGTGGCCTTCTGCAGCATCCAGGCGGTCTCGCTTCCCCAGGTTTCAAACAACCGGTTGAGCACGAAGGAGAAGGCGTCCTGCGCTGCGATGGGCGCTTTGCCGGCTGCGGCGAAGAACCACAGCAGCCAGTCAACGGTGTCCGGGCTGGTTTTTTCCCAGTTGATGACCTCGACGCCCATACTGCGCCATGCCGGTTCAAAAAAGTGGGTGTTGGTGGTCCTCGCCGGGTTGTTCAGATGGCTGAAGATCTGATGCGCCAGGATGCCGCTGGTGTTGGAAGTGATGATCGCATCCTTGGCGACGATCGATTCAACCTGGGAGAGAATCTTCTTTTTCAGCTCCAGGTTTTCCGTCGCCGCCTCTATGACCAGTTCGCAATTTTTCAGCTGGCTGTAATCGGTGGTGTACACGATGTTGCCCAGAATTTTGTCTACCTGTTCCGGCTTGATCGTTTTTCTCTCCAATCCCTTCTTGGCATACCCGTCAAACCGCGCCTTGGCTTTATTGAGAGGCTCTTCAACCACATCCACAAGGTACAGTTTCATTTCAGGGAAAGCGGTCCGAAAACCATAGGCAATATCGGGGCCGATTGTCCCCGATCCGACCACCGCCATCTCCTTAGGCATTGGCCGGGTGGGTTTGATGAGGTAGGGATTCTGAAAGCTTGGATACAAGTTTTTTACCGCCATATGAGGTCTCCTTGCAATATCGTCTGCGTATTAGTTTACTTTGAATACCAGGGCAGCCCCTGAATCGCCTGCCGCGCAGCCGGCTACCAGTCCATAGCCGCCGCCTTTTACAACCAGCTCTTCGATGAGTTCGATGGCCAGCCTCATCACCGTGGGGCCCTGAGGATGTCCATAAATCAGAGAGCATCCATAATTGTTGAATATCTTGTCGTCTATCCCCATTTCTTTCCTCATAATGACGTCGTTGACGGAAAAAGGATTATGGGTTTTGACCGCCGCAAGATCGGAAATCTTGATGCCCGCTTTTTCCAGCGCTTGCATCGAAGCCGGAACCGGCGCCTCGGGCATGTGCGCCTTTTTTACGCGCGCAAAGCCATAGGAAAGAATCTGGATGGTCACGGCCTTATCGGCGGAAAGCGAAGCCGCTTTCTCTTTGGCGGCGACGATCATGCCGCCATTCCCATCGGCCGCATGGGTCTGGGCGCCGAACGTCAGGATGGAATCCGGAGCTGACTTCAGAGCTGCGAGGCCTTCGGCGGTGGAGGGAGTGATGCCTTCGTCCGCTTCCACGAGGATGGTCTTCTTCCTGGAAAGCCTGACTTCCACGGGCAGCATGTAGCGTTTTTGGAATTTGCGGTCCTCCGCCGTCGACATCGTGTACTTCTGGTATCGCGAGAGCACCAGGGCGTCGGATTCTTCTCGAGTGATGCCGCGCTCTTTGGCGACAATGTTGGCTGTTCCCGCAGGGCCGACTCCGGCAGTCGGGTCCAAGTTGAAACCATCCACCATCCAGCTCTCGTAGTCGGGCTTCCCGCCGAGCCCGGCGGGGTTGGGCCAGAGGATGTTCGGACAATTCGACGATCGGTCGCAGGTAGCCACCAATACGTTGGCGTTGCTCCCCGCCTCGACGTAATTGGCGGCGACATTGATGGAAACCGTGGAAGTGGCGCAGGCTTGGGCGACCCGCGGGCCGCTGATATTCGGGTTGCCCATCAGAGAGGCAAAATTGGGGCCATCAAAAAACCAGCCTTTTTGTGGGATGGTCGCGCCGAAAACCAGACCATCGAAAATATCGGGCGTGATCGAGCGCAATTCAAAGAACTTTTTCGCCGTGGCGGCCGCCAGTTCTACCGCATTCTGATTTTGAAACGATCCCTGCCAGGCGCAAAAAGGCGAACTCCAATACCCTTTGTATGGAACATAAACATTTTTGAACATTTCCTGCTCCTTTCGGATGAATTTATCGCAACTCCCTTGATTAAGATCTAACCTTCAGGACGGACCAGATCAGGAGAGACAAAGAATTATAGTCAAGCACGAAACACCTTGATTCGGAATAATATCGAGCGTTGAGCGAAGCCTCGCTGCACATAAATAGAACGCCGGCTTGCGCCGCCGGTTCCGTTTCGCAATGAAGAGCTATGATGCCATATTCCAGACGGCAAAGTCGATGGGATTCCGCTGGCCGAATCCGCCCAGGATCCGGCGCTGTCCGGCGGCCGGCGGCGTGCTGATTCCCTTGATCCCCTCATCAGGCTCCGGTATGGTGGATGATCGTCGCAGGATTGCATCCGCCGAGCGCTCGCACGGATCCCCTGCAAGGAATTCCGTTGTCCGCGTCGCTTCAAAAAGAGGATATTATGGACCCTATTCTGGTCAGTCGGCAGGGGCCGATTCTTGTTGTCAAGATCAATCGCCCGGAAAAATATAACGCCTTGTCCATTGCGATGTACCACGATTTGGGCAGAGCCCTGGCCAGGCTGAATAACGATCGGGAATTGCGCGTTGCATTAATCCATGCCGAAGGGAAGCATTTTACCGCCGGGGTGGAATTGGATTCATGGGCGCCTGTTTTCAAAAGCGGCAAGCCCTTCCCGATCCGGCCCGACGAAATAGACCCCTATGGACTGACCGGGGAGCGCCATGCAAAGCCGCTGATCATTGCCGTGCAAGGCTATTGTTTTACCTGGGGGGTGGAGCTTTTATTGAACGCCGAGATCCGCATCGCGGCGCGAGACACGGTGTTTCAGATGCTTGAAGTGCAGCGCGGCTTGTTCCCCTGCAGCGGCGCCACCTTGCGTCTTCACAGGGAAATCGGGTGGGGCAACGCACACCGGCTGATGTTGACCGGCGACCGCTGGGACGCGGAGCAAGCCTATCGCTGGGGCATGGTGGGGGACGTCGTGGCGCCGGGAGAGCAATTCGCCAAAGCCCTGGAATACGCCCGCAAGGTCGCCGATTGCGCCCCGCTGGGAGTGCAGGCTTTGCTCAAATCCACACGCGCCGCTGAAACGGGAGACCGGGACGCCGCAGTGAAACAAATGTTCCTGGATCTGGAGTCCGTGATGAAAAGCCAGGATGCCGCGGAAGGCGTCCGGTCCTTTCTGGAAAGACGCAAGGCGGTCTTTCACGGGCAGTGATCCCGTTTCCCGTTCAATACCATTGTGGGAACCGGATAATCAAAAAGGAAAAAAAACAGCAAACAAAAAGGCCCTGGGAAAAGGGGATAGAAGCTGTCATTTTCCCAGGGCTTCTCTGTTTTGCATTCCCGTTCCTGTTTTTCAACGGGAAACGTATTTACAGTGTTTCGAAGACCGTATCCAGGTCGGAATCCGGAACGTCGAATACCGCGTTGTGCGGCGGCAACGGCTCTTCCCTCATGTATTCGGGGATCCGGTAATCGTTTTTGGTGATTCCCGCTTTGCTGTTGAATTCCAGCTCCATACGCAGCACGTTGCGGTTGAATTGATCGTAATCCTCCAATGTCCATCCCCATCCGTAAATTCCGTTGACCATGTCGATCATAAGCTGCGGATTGGAGATGATCGGGGGCCTTGAGAAAAGACATACGCCGGTGCTGTCGAGCATCGCGGCGATTATCTGCAGCTTCAGCGACAGCTGCTTCTGCCCGGCGATCCCGAGCGGCGGGACCTCATTGCGGGCCCCGAATGCGTTTCCGGCCGTATGGTCGGCGCCCTGCGGCGACGTTGCATAGGTGACGCCGTTTCCTTTCAGCGTTCTCGGATCGTAGCCCGGCATTGCCTGGCCCAACGCGACTGGCACGCGGCGAATTCCAAAAACCTTTCCGGCGACGGCTGCGCCGCATCCGATTACGCGGCCAAGCGCCGTTCCCTCGCCGACCTGTTTGAGCAGGCCGACGATCCCCTCTATATCGCCGAATTTAGCCAAGCCCGCCTCGCAGGCCACGCCCAAGGCCGCGCCGGTTTCAATCGTGTCCAGGCCGAAATCGTTGCACATATAGTTCAGCGTTGCGACATCGTCCATGCTGCCCAGCCCCAGATTCGAGCCCACGAGAGCGACGGTTTCGTATTGAATGGTGCCTACGACGGGCTTTCCTTTCTCGTCGGGATATAAATTGCGGCAGGCGATGACGCATCCCGGCATGCAGCGCGTCCCGACTTTGCCTTCGCGCGCCAGTATAATTTCGCGGATCTTTTCTCCGCGCAGATTGGCCGCGTCCTCGAATTTGCCCTCCGAAAAATTGCGGGTGGGCATCGACCCCATTTCGTTGACGGCGCCCACGATGGACGCGGTCCCGTATAAATGCTGAGACCCCTTCGTCCCGAGCTTGGGACTGTTGATCAGCTCCTGCGCATAGGTTTTTGCGGCGGCGCGGAAAAGCGCCTCGTCGTGGAACTTCACGGACCTGCCGACGACCTTCTTGATCACGATGGCTTTGAGGCCTTTGCTCCCCATAACTGCCCCGAGCCCCCCGCGCGCGGCGTGGTTGCTCCTCTGGTCCTTCTCTCCGGTCGCGGAAATGCCGGCGCCCGAAAGCAAATATTCTCCGGCCTGCCCGATGCAAATGACGGAAGAGCCGGCGCCATACTTTTCCTGCAACCGATCCGCTGTCGCATAAGTTCCCAAACCGACAAGGTCGTCTGCAGGAACCAGCTCCGCCTGGTCATGGTCCAACACGAGCGTATGGAACTGTTTCGCTTTGGGTTGATCTTCAAATACAATCGCTTTGACTCCGAGCTTCCCGAGGGCGTCGCCCGCGGTGCCTCCGGCGTTCGCCTCTTTTATTCCGCGGGTCAGCGGGCTTTTGGCGCCCACCGAAAGTCTTCCGGCGGTCGCGACCATGGCGCCTCCGAGCAGCCCCGGCGCAAAAATCAGCTTGTTATGCGGACCAAGCGCGTCGCACGCGGGCGGCGCTTCCGTCAGCAGGATTTTATCGATCAGGGCTCGGCCGCCCAGCCGTTCGTAATCCTGCGGCACAGGCTCCCACCGGATTCGCCCCTCTTTCATATTGATGCG
The DNA here is from genome assembly GCA_964642735.1 of uncultured Acidobacteriota bacterium. Lineage (GTDB taxonomy): Bacteria > Acidobacteriota > UBA6911 > UBA6911 > UBA6911 > UBA6911. The sequence continues at coordinate 5,422 of CAZXSV010000067.1, read as the reverse complement.
CAACATTTTCATAGCGACCTCCAAAAATGACTATCGTGCATATAAACTCCAATCTCCAGCCTGTTTATTTTGCCACAGAGAACGCGAAGCCATGGAGATTTTTCTCCGCGATCTCCATGGCCCCATTTTCGTCTTACTCAAACATCTTGCCCGGATTCAGGATACTCAAGGGATCCAGAGCCTGTTTGATCCGCTTTTGTGTTTGGATCGACGCCGCTCCCAAAGCCTGTTCCATATAGGGGCGCTTCAGCACGCCGACGCCGTGCTCGCCCGAAAGAGTGCCGCCGGCTTCAAGCGCAACGGCGAAAACCTCGCGCGCCATGCGCTCGACTTTTTCCCATTCTTCCCGCTTGCGTTTGTCAAACAGAATGTTCGGATGCAGGTTGCCGTCTCCCGCGTGTCCAAAGATCACGATCGGCAGCCCGTATCGCAAGCCGATGGCCCGCAGCTTCTGAACGACCTCGGGAATCGCGCTTCGCGGAACGGTGATGTCTTCCCCCATTTTGTTTGGAGCTTTTCGTGCGAGCGAAGGGGCGATCGACCGGCGAGCCTTCCACAAGCCGGCTCTTTCCGCTTCACTTTGCGCCACCTTCACCGACCTCGCGCCATTCTCTTTGCAGATCCCGCCCGCGGCTTGAATTTCGCGCGTCACGGTCTGTTCATCGGATCCGTCCGTTTCGACGATCAGCGAAGCTTCCACGTCGGTCTTAAGGCCAAGATGCATCGCTTCCTCAATGCAGGCGATCGCAGTCTGATCCATCAATTCCAGGCTTGCCGGCACAATCCCTTCCGAAAGAATCGCATTCACCGCCCGGGATGCTTTTTCAAGGGAAGCAAACTCGGCCAAAGCCGTTTTTGCGTATCGAGGCTTGGCGATCAGCCGCAGAAGCGCCTCGACGATCAGGCCGAGGGTTCCTTCCGACGCCGTAAAAAGCGCAGTCAGATTATAGCCGGTGACGTCCTTGATCGGCTTCCCGCCGGTTTTTAATATCTGGCCGTCCGCGAGAACCACAGTCAGCCCCAAGACGTAATTTCCGGTGACTCCGTATTTCAAACAGCGGGCGCCGCCGGCGTTGCAGGCAATATTTCCGCCGATCGTCGAGTGGCGTATGCTGGAAGGGTCCGGGGGATAAAACAATCCCAGCTTTTCAACCTCCGCCTGCAAATCGGCGGTGACAACCCCGGCCTGCGCTAGAACCGTGGAATTGCCCGGATCGATCTCGAGGATCCGGTTCATGCGCGTAAAACAGACGACAATCCCGCCCGTGCGCGTCGGGATGGACCCGGCGGCAAGCCCCGAGCCCATTCCGCGAGCCACCAGGGGAGTTTTGGTTTCTGCGGCCAGCTTCACGATCTCGGAAGTCTGTTCCGCCGATTCGGGCAGAGCGACTGCGTCCGGCGCCCCTTCGGCGAATGTGCCGTCATAGCTGTAAACGGCCAAATCCTCCGGCGAGCGCAGCACCCCATCCTTGCCGACTATTTCGATAAGACGGTTTAATATCCTATTTTCCATCCGCTCCCCCGTATGCTTCATCCAGCAGGGTTATCGGGTGAACCACGCGCACCGGCATTTTCCGCCGATGCAATCCCGCGTTCAGCTGCATCTGGCAGCCCGGACAGCCGGACGCCAACACCTGCGCTTCCGTTTTCGCCACATTGTCAAGCTTCCGCCCGAGCACTTTCCACGAGGCGTCGTAGTGCGTGATGAGCTGGCTTCCCGCGGAGCCGCAACACCAATCGGCTTCCGGCAGTTCCACAAGCCGGAGGCCGTCAATCATCGACAGCAACTGTCTCGGCTCCTTCCAGACCTGCTGTCCCCGACGAAGGTGGCAGGGATCGTGATAAGTTACGGTCCGCTCAATCCGCTTCTCCGGCTTGAGCAAGGGAATCCGGCAGAGGAATTCGCTGACGTCATTCACCTTGTTGCAGAAAGCATCGGCCCTGACCGCCCATTCCGCATTGTTTGCCAGCAATTTTCCATAATCCTTCAAAGTCGACCCGCAGGTGGCGCAATCGGTGACAATCGCCTCCACGTCATAGCGCTCGAAAACGGCTATGTTGTTTTGAGCCTGCTTTTCGACAAGATCCATCCGCCCGTATCCCCTCGCCGGCATTCCGCAACACTCGATTTCTTTCGGCGCGATCACGGTGCAGCCGTTGCGGGCGAGCACCCGCAGGGTGGCGGCGCTTTGATCCGCAAAAAGAAGGCTTTGCGCGCAACCGAGAAAGAACCCGACCCGACGCCGCTCCTCCCCGATGGCTTGGGTGACTTCCGGAAGAGTGCGCCGCAACGGGCGTTGGGGCAGGCGCGGAAGCATCGCTTCCAGATCCCTGATTTTTACGGGAAGAAGCCGGTTCAATCCCAGGAAATAAACGAGGCGCCGGACGCCGAGCATTTCATACAGACGCAAAGGCAAGGTTGCGGTTTCCATCCGCCCCGCATGCGAGACCAGCCTTCCGAAAAGCCACTGTTTCCATTTCGCCGGACGAATCTGCTCCTGAACATGTCGCATCGAAAGCGCCAGGTCCGCCGGACGGATCCCGACCGGGCACAGCTCGTTGCAGGCCATGCAGGCAAAGCAACCGTACATCTGTTCGACAAGGTTCGGGCTAAGCTCCAGATCCCCTTCGAGCCCCTTGCGCGCAAGTGCGACCCTGCCGCGCGGAGACGCGGTCTCCATGAGATATTCGCGATAGGTCGGACAGACAGCCAGGCACAAACCGCAGCGTATGCAATTGAGATACGCGTTTTCTCCCGGTTTGATCAATTCCGGGCAGGCGGCGGCTGCATTCCTCTTTTTGTCCTCAGCCATAGAATCGTTATGCACTCCTCGCGGGAAGATCGAGACTTGCGGACCGCGCGCGTCAGCTTGCGGATCCGCTTCCTGACGGCCGGGGATCCGGGCAATCCTGCACGACGGGGAGGGTTAAAAGCGCGTGAGGCACAATCAGCACATCGCACGACTCGCCCATGTCTGCCACAGCCATCCCCAGCGCCTCGTCCATCGTAGCCGCCGGAATCATTTTGCAGGCGGCGACAATTTCCGGACACTCGCTTCCCACGATAATGATGCGGGACTGCTCCAACACCTTCGCTACAACAAACGCGCGCTGCTGGCCGGGAGGATACCCGTTCAAACGCGCATCCGCCAAAATAGACTGTACGTCCGGCATGTCCCGCAACGCGGACAGGAATCGCTGTTCGCCGACTCCGCTCCCCGCGCCTTCTTCGCATCGGGCCGGAATAATGAAATAGCCGCCCGGCCGGATCACGCACGTGGGAGCGAAAAACAGATACGAAGGCGCGCGGCTCGCCTGGTATAAATTGCTGTCTTTGGGAAAGCCGGCCCCTCCGATCGCGATGTCATAACGGCGAGGAATCGAAACCTCGTAAATGGAACGGGCGAAGGCTACCAAATCCTGAAATGCCTTCTCGGGATCTCCCGCCATCGCTTTCAAAACGCGCTTGTCGTCATCGAGCACGACATTCAGGATGAACCTCAAACCGCCGCGCTGCGCCGCTTCCGTTACGGCTTCGTGAAACGGATTTCCTTCAATGCGGCCCAGCCGTGTGCCGGGATGGTCCACAAATGCAGGCCCGTGCGTGTGGGCTATCAACGACTCTCCTGCGGCGCCCACCGCCAGGGTTTTTCGCCCTCCGGAATAACCGGCGTACTGATGGGGCTCCACGATCCCGGTCGCAATCACGAGATCGGATTCGACAACCGACCGGTGAACCGATACCGGCACGCCGCCGGCCGTCATGCCCAAGTCCACAAGAGCCTCGGGATTCTGCGGTTCGTTGTCGATCACCCGGTATTTCGCGACTATTTCGGCGCCGAGTTTTAAAACTTTCTCCTCCGGGGTCGAAGCCCGATGCATGCCGATGCCGCAGAGCAAGGTTATGTCGGAATCCCGCACTCCCGCGCGTTTCAATTCGGAAAGGATGGGCGGAACCAGCAGATCGTCCGGACAGGAGCGCGTGACATCAGTAAAAACAATGCAGACCCGGCTTCCTTTATGCGCAAGCTCACTTAAAGGAGACGATCCAACGGGATGCGAAAGAGCTTCCGCTATTGCAGATTGGGCGTTCACAACCGGCGGGGCCGGTTTCGAAACCGCCAGATCGGCTTTCATCCCCGATCGCAGCGAAAAAGACATCATTCCTTTCCCATACGCTACTTGAAACATCGAACAATCCTCTATCTTCTGTTTCGCATTACGGAAGCATGTTTCATCCAGCAGAATAAATCGCTTTTAATCGTTTGTCAATTGCAACCGTAATAGCGCAACAAGCTTGTTGTGAGACGCCTCGAACGCCTCTGAATCTCACATCGTTCCAATCTTTTTTCTTCTTTATAAAATATAATGCCAATATTTGTTCCGATATACGAAAACGGTTGACATTCTGTGGAACAATAATTATTATGGAACTTGATTCCGTATAATGAAACATGATGGAGGTCTGATATATGGCTAATTTGCCTTTTGTAAAGGCTGCGGATGTTCAGGGCGAGTTCCGCACTCCGCCTCGCACTTCCAAGCTTTTGCTTGCCCCCAAGTTCGGGGGCGTTAAAAATGTTTCGATGGGAATGAATATCACTGAAGTCGGCAGCATGATTCCCGATCACGTCCATGACGAATCTGAAGAGGTTTTGTTCTTGATCAGCGGGAAAGCGCGCATAGTAATTGAAGGAGAGGGTGCATGGGAAATAGGCCCCGAAACCGCTTTTTACTCGCCGCTTGGCAAAAAGCACCGCGTGGAAAATATCGGCGATGAACCGCTGAGAATCGTCTGGTGTTATTGTCCGCCTCTGCCGTCCCACAAATAGGCAGGTCGCGCATCCGGAAGTCTCGTTTTGTTCCAAATAACGGTTTTACCCAATCAACAAGGAGATAGCAGTCATGATTTTTGAGTCAACTCGCAAGGCTTTAAAAAAACTTGGGCTTCCTGAAGGCGACGCCTTCGATATGCCCTCTTCAACAAAAAGATTCCCTGACGGCGCCGCATTCCGCATTGAATGCCCGACAGTCAACTCCGCTGAAACCGTCGCATCCCTTCTGGACACCGCCACCAAGACCGGCGTCACCATCAACCGCATCACTGAAACGTTCGGCATGTTCCGCCATACGGCTGCGGAGATCAAACAGTACTGCAAGCTTTGCAACGAGTACGGTTGCGAACTGATGCTTTCCACCGGCCCCCGCGCCACCTATGATACGGGCGCAACGGTGCTTTCTCCCCAGGGCGTGCGCGTCAGCTATCGTCTTCGCGGCCAGGAACAGCTCATTCGCGCGATCGAGGACGTCAAGCGCGGATACGAACTCGGATGCCGCGGCTTTTTGATTTATGACGAAGGAATGCTTTGGGTTGCCAACGAAATGCGCAAGAACGGCGACCTCCCGAAGGACATCATGTTCA
>CAZXSV010000066.1:0-24973 GCA_964642735.1 uncultured Acidobacteriota bacterium | reverse complement strand
TGTCCGCCCGGCGCTCGCGCCAAAGTGTAAACGTTATTCATTGACAGGCCCTAAAGGTTCGGTTCAAACGCAAAAAGTTTCATTATGTTTGCTTTATTTTAAGGCGTCGAATCTCCCGCCCTGCGGGAACACAACAGCGCCATGCAAATTTTGACTAAGGTTCTAATGGATTGGCCTGTTCTGTCAAGCCAAATAAATGAAAAATGGTTTCCCGTTTCCCGTTTCCGGTCGCCGGTTCAAAGGGTTTCATTGCATAAGGGAAATTCTAACTGGGGAGCTTCAATTTTGTGAGTATCCATCGGTTCCCGGGGTACCATTTCATGCGACGGAATTCGTATTTGCCGGTCAATCGGGATCCGCTGAAGGATACGACCAGTTGCCGGGCTGTCAGGACTTCAATGTCGACCGGCCCTTCGTCCCAGGCTCGGACGCCCCCGGTCCCAAAAGCCTCCTCATCGAAATTGCGGCAATGAATCGATTCCGCCGTAAAGCTTTCCCTCTCGATCGCCAGTCGTTTCTCTCCGAAACGCATCGGGGGTTCGTGCAGACAAGACCAGGATCGCATCCTGTCGTTGAAAATGATCCGTATGTCGAAGTGCACCCGGCCGGTTTTATGCCGGTGAACCACGAACTTCGAACGCATAGGAGGCATTCCCTTGCTCCCGGCTTCAAAATGTGACAGTATTTTGTCCTAAAAGGACATGGACATCCAAGTTGAATCTCGAGAAAATCGCCGGTTCGTTCGCATCAAAGGGAAAGTGACTTTTGAATATTGCCCGATCCTGCAAAGCCGCCTGGACAAGGTCGTTGAAAAAGACGTTCGAGAAGTGACGATCGATTTCAAGGAAGTGCCGTTCATCGACAGTTCGGGCGTCGGCGAAGTGCTCCGCTTATTCAAGCGCCTGCGGGAAACCGGGGGGACGCTCGTGCTTGCCAATGCGAATAAAAAGCTGCGCGATTTGTTCCTCATGTATCGCTTCGACCAATTCATGACTATTCTTGATGAGGCGGCGCCGGGGGAGTGATGGACAAGAAAAAGGGAAGGAAGAGATTCTTCCGGCGCCTGGCGGCGATAGGATGCTTGTTTCTCTGCCTTGACGCGACGGCGCAAATGCGATCCGGCGGCCCCGTCCCTCAGGCGCCCAGTCCTGCGGCGCCCAAAGCCAAGCCGATGATTTTGAAGATGCAGGTGAATGAAGCCGGCGTCACGGCGCACATTTCCAATTGCCCAATGCAGACGGCGCTCCAGGAACTGGCGGAACGGACCGGGATCGTTTTTGAAGTCAGGACTCAGGACAACCCTTATGTCTCTCTGCACCTGAATGGCGTCCAATTGGAGGAAGCGATACAGCGCATTGCCTCCGGCAGCAATACTCTGTTTTTTTACAGCGAAAGCTCTTTTTCGTCGCAACATATCTCCCTGGTAAAGATCGTTCCACCGAAAACGTCCCTGCCTCAGCCAAGCATCGCCTATCTGGGCACGGGCGCAATTACGAAATCCAACGATAACATTATGACCTCCGAGCAGGCTTTCAAGGCCCTCGAGAAAAATGAAAAAATCGAAATGCGGAAAGAAGCCGTCGAGTATCTGGTTTCGACGAAGAATCCGGATGCGGCGGAAGCGATCATGAAATGCCTTTCGGATCCGGCGCCGGAGATCCGGGTGGCCGCCATCGACGGCCTGGCGGCGCTCGGCGCCCGGGAAGCGATTTCCGCCATTGTCAGGAGGCTTAAGGACTCCAGTCCGGGAGTTCGTCAGAGCGCCGCTGCGGCTGTAGCCCTCCTGGGGGATTCTACCAATATCAAAGATCTAAAACCCCTGGCCTCGGACAGGGATGGGAACGTAGCCGCCGCCGCGGAAATAGCCATACGCAAGCTGTCGGCGTCGGCCAAGAGATAGCGGGCGATTAAAAAACTATGAAAGCACGGCTCCTAATCTTTACGGCCCTTCTTGCCTTGTTGACGTCGATTCCCGAGTCCTGTGCGGGGCAGGGGCTTGCGGCTGATTTGAATGAAAAGGTCGACGCCATTGCGGATTTCGCCTATCAATCGGCTTCGTCGGGTTTTCCCTGCAAGATAAAAAGCTCGGGCAAACCCAAAATGCTGCGGCGAGACGATGTAGACCGCTGCCTTAACGCCGCCCATGACCGCGTCGATTGGGAAGACGTTTCCCGGCGGTTGCAGAGCCTTCGCCAGGACGGCCGGACCTCGTGGATCGATCTGGCGGCAGCCTTCGACTCGTCGCTGGCGAGGCGCGCGATATCCTATGATAAGGTATTGAAAGTAAAGGACATGAAGGCTTTATTGCCTCTGTCCAATTCCGTCCTCAAGTATCTTCCCGACAACTCTCTCATGGATCTTCCGGTGTTCACCCGGAAAGGGGAGCAAGTCGGCGTTTTTGCCGGCGTTTACACCTATGACAGGACCGGGGAACTCGCCGCGGCCAATAATTACAAATTATCTGTTTTTCAATACACTGATGCGGATGGAAACATCCAAATCCCACCGTCGGCGAACAGGCTGCTGCTCGACCGTTTCGGCGTTCCATGGAAGGACGCCGCGGCGCAACCCGGATTCCGCCTCACTTCAGCAAGACTGTCGCCCCGCAACTGATTGTCGCCCGCCCGATGGCCGCGCAAAAAGCCTGGAGAACGCAGGAAGAATCCATTTGTGTATTCTCCGCATCAGCCTGCGCGGCGGGATCTTTTTGCGACAATAGCTTGCGAGCGGTGACGGGCGTCACCTTTCCAAATCAGGCAGGAGACGAAAATAGAAGTGGCGCACCTGATGCGGCTGCCGAAAGGAGTTGACTGCATATGGGGGCATGCTTGCAGATTGAGACCCCTCGGACTTTGGGGAAATATCCGCTCCTGGAAAAACTGGGAGAGGGCCTTCTTGGGCCGGTGTACAAAAGCTGCGACCGGGATCTCGGCCGCGCCGTCGCCATTCGCGTTCTTTGCGACGGCATAAAGTGGGATGCGCAGTTGGAGGAAAGTTTTTATCGTGAGTGCCGGGCTGCGTCCGCCTTGCAGCATCCGAACATCGCGGCGGTCTTTGAGGCGGGCCAGGATGGGCAATCCCGCTATATCGTGATGGAGCTTCTCGGGGGCAAAGATCTCAAGAGCCTTATCGCAGAGGATCCGGACATGCCGGTCGAGGCGAAAGTATCGATCATGATTGCGGCGGCGGAAGCGCTCAGCCACGCCCATAAGAACGGCGTTCTGCACCGCAGCCTGGAACCGGGAAAGATCCGGTTGACGGCCGAAGGGGTGAAAATCAGGGATTTGGGCATCTCCGGTCCCTTGATGAAGCGCCTGCCTCGTCCCGTCGTCCGATGGGGCGTTCCTATTTATCTTTCGCCGGAACAGATTCAGCAGCAAAGCGGGAATGCGCAGTCCGATGTGTTTTCCGCCGGAATTGTCTTTTATGAGCTGCTGACCCGCCGCCACCCTTTTCATGATCCGGACGGCAACAAAGCGCTGGACAACCTTCTGCTGGATCCGCAGATCGCCACGTTCGAACAATATCCCGACCTTCCGCCCGGCCTGTGGGCCATCCTTAGGAAATGCCTTTCGAAGAACCCGAGCGATCGCTACGCCGGCATGGACGAATTCGCCGGCGCATGCAGGGAATTGATGAAGGACCTTGCCGAAGACGTTCAGCTTATGATGGCTGAGCTGCATTCTTCTCTGCCGCTCATTCGGAAAGCCGCCGGCGGACCCGACGCTCCGGAGGCGGCGGTTCAGCTCTTGAACGAAATAGAATCCCTTATGCACGGCCGGAAAGAAGCGGATTATATTTCGCTGGACCGGCTCGTGACTTCTTTGATGGAGCAGCATCCTGCCATTAAGAAGGCAGCCGGTTCCATGCAGCCGTGGGAATCCAGAATTTTCGCCGCAGCGGATCTGCCTGCCCTCCCGGCGCCGGTCCAACCCGTTTCGGTTGAAGGGGCGTCGCCGGTTTTTTTGCCGGGCGCCGGCGATCCGGCAAAGCCTGAAGAGAATTTGCGCGGCCAGGAGGGGGAGGGCGCCGGCCGCTCCTTTCCTCCACCGGCGAAAAACGAAGAGCCTTCTCCATGGGCTTACAGCAGCGTGGCGAACGCATCGACGAGAGTGAGGCGCGGCTTGGCGCCGAACGCCGGGTGGCGCTGCGGCCGCATCCCCGCTCCAAGCTATCGCTCGGTTGCAGCGTTGCTTTCCATCCTCCTGATTGCAACGGCGGTCTACGTCGTTCTTGGAACCGACGCCGGCGGATCGGTCCGCCGCGCCGGCCGCTATTTTATTGCGGACCTTCACAAGCCGGCGATTGCGTCGGCCCCTGCGGCCCGCCTGTCTTTGCCCGCGGCGCCTGAGAAAGCGCAAGCGGCAGATTCAAAGATCGACAGAATGAACCTCGCGGTCGAGTCGCCTGTTTTCCCTTTGAAGGATCCGGCAAAAGAGCCGGATCCGCGCAGCGGATCTTCTCCCGAAGGACCGAAGCAACTGCTGGCCAAAATTTCCGGTTGGATCGATTCCGGAAATCTGCCGAAAGCCAAGGTGGAACTGGATAAATTGCAGAAAGACCGGCCGAAGACGCCGGGGATTGCCGCTCTTCGAAAAAAGTACGAAGCCCGTGAACGGGCGCAAAGCGAACAGGAGCAGAAAGCCGCCAGACGGCAGAGAGAAAATGAATGGCTTCGTCAGGTTTCGGATCTTTTTCTCGCAGGGAAATACAATGAAGTCAGCGGCATTCTGAGCCTCTGGCTGGCGGAAGACCCCGGAAATGCCGGCGCTCGGGAGTTCGCGACGAAAAACGAAGAGATCCAACGCGCGCTCAAGGCGTACAGTTCGGCAATCACGGAAAACCGGTATCCGGATGCGCTTGCGGCCATCGGCAGGGCGGAAAAAGTCAATCCGGCGGATTCCACTTTCTCCGAACTGCGGCAGAATGTGGAATCAAAACGAGCTGCGGCCAGGGCTTCGCTGACGGTGCACCGGCTGGGCGACAAGGCCGCGCTTTTGCTGGACGGGAAGCCGATTGGCAGGGACGGAGAGGCGATGAATGAAAACGTTCCCATCGGCAGCCACACGCTTGCGATAGAAAGCCAGGGTTTTGCCGTATCCTCAAGAGTCCAGGAATTCAATGAGGGCGAGCAGGCGGCATTCGTTTACGACCTGGCCAGGCGAAACCTGCGTCCGATGGTCGAATCGGACAGAGAACTGCTGGCGCGAAGGAAATTGGCCGAGGACGTTCACTATTTCGATGTGGAGCATGAACACGGCATCCTGCGAGGCAGCTGCCGCGGCGCCCTGATGCTGAATTATCTGGACCTGGAGTTCAGGCCGGTTTCGGGATCGCACGGATTCCGGATCCCGACGGGGCAGCTCAATCTCCGGATCGCCGGGCGAAACGCCGAGTTCGCCTTTGCTTCCGACGGAAGCCGTTTCCAGAGCTTCAAATTCCCCGACGGAAAAGCCGCCGAGAAATTTTTGCAGAAATGGAATGAGCTGAAATCGAAAGCGCCTGAATAAATTCCGGCCATCGAATCGCCGCCGAACCCCCTAAAAAAATATCAATAAATTCATATTCTCCGTGTATTCCGTGTTTCCCGTTTTTTCTCCGTGCTTTCCGTGCTTTCCGTGCAGCTGTACCAGTGAATCTGGCGAGCGATGCCCCGCAGGACGCCCACATCCGGGGGCTCCAGGCCGGCTCTTCCAAGCAGTTGGCGCAGCCGGAACATCATGTGGGCGGCGTTTTGAGGCTGCAGGAATCCGATTCGAAGCAGCGCGGCTTCCAGCTGGTCGTACATGGCTTCGATCTGTTCCACGGAAGCGAGCTTTGGGACGCGCTCGGGTTCGCGGCCCAGGCTCCCCAGCAGCAGTTCATAGCAGACGACCATCACGGCCTGTGCGAGATTGATGCTGTGCGCTTTCCGCTCTGTCGGGATCCGGATCAGGAGCTGGCACAATCGCAGATGCTCGTCCACCAGTCCGGTGTCCTCCGGGCCGAACAGGATTCCCACCTTCTGTCGGGAAGCGTGGTCCAGAATTCGAGGGGCGGCGGATCGAAGGGAACGCGCGGGCGATCGGTAGCCGCCGCTTTTCCCGGTCGTGCCGACAAGCAGCCGGATTCCGGTCAACGCGCTCTTGAGGCTCCGCGAAATCCTGGCCGAGTCGAGGATCCCGTTTCCCCCTTTGGCCAGCCGATAGGATTCGTCGTTAATTTTGCATTGCGGCGATGCAAGGACAAGGCGGCTCAGTCCCATGTTAAACATCGCACGGGCGGCCGAGCCGATATTGCCCGGATGTTTGGTTCCGACAAGAATTATGGCGACATTTTCCAGTGTCATGCCGCTACTTTAAACAGTTTTGAGGAATCCCGCAAAAAAAACTTGTCGGGCGGCGGCGGCGAAAATATGAGAAAATTGTTATGAAGGTTTATCTAAAGAGGATCAGGATACGCCGGGAGGCAAACGAAGTGCGATATTTATGCGGCATATTTTTGGCTCTGACGCTGCTGGGCGAAGGATTTGTTCTTCAGAATCCGCTCCAATCCGCGCCCCCGCAATCGAAAGCGGCGCCGACGCCCGATCAGATTATTGAACAGTTCACTCAGAAAGAATCTGAATTCTACGAAGCCTGGATCCAATACACCTACATTCAAACCGCCGTCGTGCGCATTTTGTCGGTGGACGGGGTTCCGCAGAAAGAGCAGCTGACGATGATTTCCCATGTTGTTTTCAATGACGACGGGACTCGTGAAGTGAAGCTTGTCAATCAGACGGGCCGGCTCCGGAGCGTGACGTTTACAGAGGAGGACCGGGAGGCGATCGATTCCATCAATCCATTCGCTTTGACCGCAAAAGAACTGCCGCTGTACAACCTGAAGTACCGGGGCAAAGAGCATGTGGATGAACTGAACTGTTATGTGTTTACGGTGAAGCCCAAAAGCGTCAAAGGCAAAAGGCTTTATTTCGACGGCGTCATCTGGGTGGACGACCAGGACCTTCAGATCGTCCGGACAGTCGGAAAAGCCGTGCCTCAGACCAAGGAAAACCAGATTCCGGAGTTTGAAACGATCCGACAGGTCATCGACGGCAAGTACTGGTTCCCGGTCTGGACGCATGCGGAAGACAAGCTTTTATTTCCCAACGGCGAAGTGCACATCGAAGAGACGATCACGTACGAAGGGTACAAGAGGTTCGGATCCAAAGCGACGATACGGTTCGGATCCCCCGAGGAACGGGAAAAGCCCGAAAAATCCAAATAAGGGCCGGAATTATCCGGAAAGCTGAAACTCGATTTCCCGGACGTCGCCGAAGGATTCGATCATGTAGTTTTTCAGTTTGGCGATCAGTTTTTTTTCGGCCACCCGGACCGCTTCTCTCGATATGCCGTACCTGTCGGCGATCTGCTGAAGAGTCTCGGGTTCGTCCGCGATGAGCCTTCGGTTCAGGATGACGCGCTCCCGTTCGGACAGAGTCTCGGCGAATTCCGCGAATCTTTTTTCAAGGAGCTCGCGGAATTCGCCTTGAGCGATCTTTTCGTCCACGCTTGCTTCCATCAAGCGAAGAGTGTCGATGTAATGAGCGTCGCCATCTTCGTTAATCGGGGCGTCCAGCGAAATATCGCCGCCGGACATGCCCTGTTCCACCTCCCGCAGATCGTCCTCGTCCACGCCCAGGTTTTCGGCAAGCAGTTTTGAAGTCGGGACGATTCCTTTGGCCTCCAGTTCCCGTTTTTCACGATTCAGATTCATCAGGATTTTGCGCCGTGCGTTGGTCGTGCCTATCTTGACCATCCGGGAGTTGTCGAGCAGGAACTTCAGAATGTACGCTTTGATCCACCAGGCTGCGTAAGTGGGGAGCCTGGTGCCCCGATAGGGGTCGAAGCGTTTGACCGCCTGAATCAGCCCGAGGTTCCCCTCCTGGATCAAGTCCAGAAGATTCCGGTAAACCTTGTGGTAAATCATCGCGATCTTGACAACGAGCTTGAGGTTGGAAGTGACAAGACGGTAGGCGGTTTCCCGGTCGCCCGTTGCATGGTATTGAACTGCAAGCTCATGCTCCTCTTCGCGGCTGAGCGCGGTGAAACGGTTTATTTCAGTAAGGTAGCGCCTGAGAGGATCGTACAGAGCGATTTCCAACGGTTCCGATTCGGACAGTTCAGGTTCCGGATCCAGCACAGGTTCCGAGTGGAAATCTTCTTCTTCAGAAAAGTCTTCGTTCTCCGCCATAAGCTTTCATTATAAGGGAAGGGCTCCGAACAAGCAAAACTCGTATGGAAGCGGCCTGGAGAAAAGGTCAAATTTGCCGATAGGCTTTTTCGACCCGATCGGCGCCGTATATTTTTTCAAGTCTTTTGACAATGAAATGGCCTCGAGCCATCTGCTGAAAATGCTGAATGAAGGCGAGGTTGATCGCGCTTCCGGCGACGGCGCCGACGATGGGGACGGCTTTGGCCGCCACTTCGTCGGTCACGATTATGGAGAAGCGCGACGCGATCGCGCCGAGAAGCCGGACGATCGGGGGGGCGCCTTCCTCGGCAAGCCCTCTTTTCGCGATATAGCCGGCCGCGTCGGAAATCGATTTCGCGAGCGCCGCCCGGACAATCCAGTAGCCTTGCTCCGTGGAATCATCTCCCGATTTGCGGCTGCCCAGGGCGAAAACCTCCAGGCAGGACAGTTTGACGTCGAGCGAAGACAGGTCATGACCTTCGCTGCGCGCGATATCGGCAATCGAACGCAGCATGATCGCGGTGGAAATCGGCAGTTCGATGGGGACGGACGCCAGTCCCGCGGCTCCGCCCGCCAGCCCCGAACCGGCCGCCAGTATCCGATGCAGCCGGTCTTTTGATTTTCCGGGTCCGGTCCGGCCGAGGGACCGGATGGCGACGTTCAGGGCTTTCATCAGCGCTTTTCGCGCCAAGTCCATCGCCTTTTCGTTCCAGCCGGGGGGGAGCGCTTTGAGCCCGGCATCCAGAGGTTTCCCGATCAGGTCGGCCATCCTGGCCGCGAGCCCGGGATTTTCCAGCAGGGATTTAGCGGCTTTCAGTTCGGATATGTCGGACTGCTGAAAACTGTTCATCTCCCACCCTGCTGAGAGTTGTCCCGTCCGGCGCAGCTATGCGCCGCTTTTTTTGAAGGCGGCGGAGGCTCTTCCGACCATCAGTTCAAGGTCTTCCTGCAAGCTCTGCAAATCCTCTTCGTGTTCGACTTCCTGCTCCAGAATCGTCAGAGCGATATTGTAGGTCACCATATCTTTGTCTTTCGTGGCGTCCATCAGGCTTTTATAGGCCGAAATGGCGCACTGCTCTCCGGCGATATTCTGGGCCAGCAGGGTCCCGACATAAGGATCCTCCGGAGCGTCGTAGGCGCAGGGGCTCAGTTCAAACCACTGCTTGGGATTCGTAACCGGGGCGCCGCCCAATTGCACGATGCGGGCGGAGAGCATCGTTGCGTGATTCAATTCCTCCGTAGCGTGCAGGTTCAGTTCGGCCGCGATCGCGTCTTTCATCGGGCCTTTGATGACCTTGGCGCCCAGCCAGTATTGATAATAAGCGAGCCATTCGCTGGAGTACGCCGCGTTCAGGAGTTTAATAAGTTCATCTACATCCATTCCTACAATTTCACGTCCTCTGGTGCCCATAATGATCCTCCGATGATCGAAAACAACTGTTTCATTTACATCCTCTAAGAATACAGTATGAAGGCGCGGGCGGGAAGAAGAGCCGCAGAAAAATTTGCGGAGTGCACGGCAATATTCATTCGGATCGTCATTTCAGGCGGTTTTCGCGGCTCTTTCGCCCATTCCATCTTATCCCCTTGTGCCGGTCGGTGGAATGTCTTATAAATAAAGATTGTTGTCTGATTGCTGAAAGAGAGTTTCGATATGCATCATTTTCATTACCGGCAGGATGAGTTGTATTGCGAGGATGTTCCGTTGCGGGAGATAGCCCGCGATGCCGGCACTCCCTGCTATGTCTACAGCAGCGCAACGCTCCGCCATCATTTCACTGTTTTCGACGGCGCCTTTGAAGGGACGCCGCATCTGACCTGCTATTCGGTTAAAGCCAATTCCAATCTTGCGATCCTTGCGCTTTTCGCCGCTCTTGGCGGAGGGGCGGACATTGTTTCCGGCGGGGAGCTTTTCCGGGCGAGGCGCGCGGGAATCCCGGCCGATAGGATTGTTTATTCGGGAGTCGGGAAGAGCCGTGAAGAAATAGATTATGCGCTGCGCGAAAACATCCTGATGTTCAACATTGAATCCGTTCAGGAGCTTGAACAGATAAACAATCGGGCGGCCGCCCTGGGCGTCCGTGCCAGAATAGCGCTTCGAGTCAATCCCGATGTAGACCCCAAGACGCATCCCTATATATCGACCGGGCTGAAGAAAAACAAATTCGGCGTCGATATCGAAGAGGCGATGAAGACCTATGCGCGCGCGGGCGAAATGGGGCACATCGAAATTCTCGGGATCGACTGTCACATCGGAAGCCAGCTGACGGACACGGCGCCTTTTATCGAGGCGTTGAACCGTTTGAAGCTGCTGGTGAATCGATTAAAGGAGATCGGGATCGGCATCCGTTATCTGGATCTCGGAGGAGGGTTGGGCATCCCGTATCATGAGGAATCGCCTCCTCATCCTCGCGAATATGCGCAGGCGGTCGCCAGCGAACTCCGCGACATGTCTTGCTCCCTGATCCTTGAGCCCGGCCGTGTGATTGTAGGGAACGCGGGACTGCTGCTGACCCGGGCGCTTTATGAAAAGAAGACGCCCGGCAAGCAGTTCCTGATTGTGGACGCCGGCATGAATGATTTGATCCGGCCCAGCCTGTACGGGTCGTACCATCATATTCAGCCTGTCGAGAAGAAAGGCCGCAAGTCTGTTGTCGTGGATGTCGTCGGGCCGATCTGCGAGTCGTCGGATTTTATTGCCCGGGATCGCGAATTGCCCGAAACGAAGGCGGGAGAAATGCTGGCGGTCATGAGCGCCGGCGCCTACGGCTTCTCCATGTCGTCCAACTATAATTCCAGGCCTCGTGCGGCGGAGGTGCTGGTCCATGGCAGCCGTTTTCACATCGCCAGGAAGCGCGAGTCCTGGGAAGATTTGGTAATTAACGAATCAGTGCCGGAATTTATCAGAGAGACTGCAAAATGACGGACCGGGGGAAAATGCATTTTTACAAGATGACGGGCGCAGGCAACGACTTTATCCTGATAGACAACCGCAAGGGCCTGCTGGACGGGGACCGCAGCGGGGAGTTTGTGCAAATGGCCTGTCGGCGCAGCCTTTCGGTCGGGGCCGACGGTCTGATCCTGATCGAAAACGATCCGGAAGTCGACTTCAAATGGCGTTTTTTCAATGCGGACGGCAGTGAAGCGGAGATGTGCGGCAACGGCGCCCGGTGCGCCGCTCGATTCGCCCATCTGACCGGAATAGTAAACAAAACGAAAATGTCTTTCCGGACTATTGCCGGAGTCATCGGCGCCGAGATTCTGGGCCGCAGGGTCAAAGTGCAGATGACTCAGCCGCACGGCCTGAAGCAGAATATTCACGTGGAAGCCGACATGCTTTCCTTTGATCTGGATTTTATCAATACCGGCGTTCCTCATGCGGTGTGTTTCGAGGCGGATGCGGATGAGTTGGAATCGGCGGACGTTCAGAGTTCCGGGAGTCTGATCCGCTTTCACGCCTGTTTCCAGCCCGCAGGCGCGAATGTAAATTTCGTTTACGTGCAAAACAGAAACCGCATTGTCATCCGCACTTACGAGCGCGGAGTGGAAGGGGAGACTCTGGCCTGCGGCACAGGCGCGATTGCGTCGGCTCTGGCCTCTGCCGCCAGGACTCTGGTCTCATCCCCTGTCGAAGTGAAAACGCGCGGCGGCGAGGTGCTGACCGTCCACTTCAAACAGGCGAAGAAGGAATTTTCGGAAGTATTCCTGGAGGGAGAGGCCAAAGTCGCCTATGAAGCGGACCTGTGGGACGAAACCCTGGGCTGAGCCTCGCCGAATCGCGTCTTTCGACATGGCTCCGACAAGCGCTCGGGCCGGCCGCCCTTTTTTGAACAAGATCATGACGAAGCTTTCGGTTGTTTCTTGTGCGTTGACGGCGGCTCCATCCCGTCATAATATCGAGGCGAAATGATTGCGCCGCTTTTTCCTTTGCCCAATGTGGTGTTGTTTCCGAAAACCCCAATGCCTCTGTACATTTTTGAGGATCGATACCGGACTATGGTCCGGGAGGCCATCTCCGGGAAAAAGGAGTTGGTCATAGCGCTGCTGCGCCCGGGATACGAGTCGAGTTATTCGGGGATCGCCGCCGTTCATGACATCGCTTGTCTGGGCAGGATCGAAACCTACGAACAGCTCGAGGACGGGAAATACAACATCGTTGTCGTGGGGCTTCACCGGGTGCGTCTCGTGAGCGAAGTCCAGCATTCCCCCTATCGGCTGGTGGAAGTGGAGAAGCTGGACGCCGACGAGGAGGAGAAGGAGCGCACGCCTGAAGTCGTAGAGCGCCACAACCAGCTAGGGGGCCTTTTCGCCAGGTTTACCGAGCTGGCGACCGGCGTGAAGCAGCACGTCCTGGAGCTCATGCCTCAAATGGATTTTGAATCCCTGGTCAATATGGTTGCGATGACCTTGAATCTTCCGATAGACCAGAAGCAGGCTTTATTGGAAATCGGCGAACTGTCCGGCAGGTGCGATGCATTGATCCCCATTCTCAAGCAGCAGCTCGAAACGCTGGTGATGGTTCGTAAATTCGAACACATCAAACCCGAGAGCCCTCATTTGAATTGATGGCCGCCACGCGCTTTCATGCTCCCGGCCCCCGGGGAAGCGAGTATCCGATATCTGCCCTGAAGGATTGATTTTTCTCAGGAAATCCCAGACGCAATCTCCTATGGGGCAGGCATTGCATCGCCATGGCCTTCAATTTTTGTGACATTTTGTCGGAATTGCCCGAAACCGGATTCTCCGTGCACTCCGCGCTGCATCCCATGACTATCGTATAGGCGTCGCGCTTCAAGAAACATGCGGCATCAGGCGG
The DNA here is from genome assembly GCA_964642735.1 of uncultured Acidobacteriota bacterium. Classification (GTDB taxonomy): domain Bacteria; phylum Acidobacteriota; class UBA6911; order UBA6911; family UBA6911; genus UBA6911. The sequence continues at coordinate 11,943 of CAZXSV010000066.1, read as the reverse complement.
TCGCAGGGAAAGCCTCGCTGTTGCAATTCGACGCTTTCGCTCCGAAATCCTGAATTTCCGATATTTTCGTCCGGATTTCGTGTATTTTGTGTTTTCCGCGGTTGAAGGAGCCGCATCGATATGGATGAGGAAAGCGGTTTGCGCGTTGCTTTGATATCGGGAGGCGTCCGGGGCGTCGGCCGGGCGACGGCGCTGGCGCTGGCGGACGAGGGCTGGACGGTTGCGGCGTGCTACCGGAAGAGCGGGAAAGAAGCCGCGGCGCTTGACTCGGAACTGCGAGCCAAAGGGGCTCGCACGCTTGTGGCGCGCGCCGATGTTTCCGATCCGGCCGAAGCGGAAGGTTTGGTCCGGCGCGTTGAGGAAGAGTTCGGCCGGATCGACGCCCTCATCAATTGCGTGGGCCTGTATCATCGCGTCCACCTGATGGAGGAAAGCGTTGAAGGGTGGAATTCGATGTTCGACGGCAACCTCCATCCGGTTTTTTATCTGTGCCGCGCCGCAGCTTCCGGCATGATCCGGCGCCGGCGGGGGCGAATCGTCAATTTCAGCATCGTCAATGCGGATCAGATGTCGGGGCAGCCATACATCACCGCGCATTACATCGCGAAGATCGGGGTGATCGTTTTGACCCGGTCTCTGGCCAGGATTTTAGCCCCTCACGGAATAACGGCGAACACGATTTCTCCCGGCTTTCTTGAAACCGGGGGCGCGCCCATGGAGGCGATGGCGCAGTCCATTAAGAACATTCCGGCGGGCTATATAGGATCGCCGGAAGACGCCGTCGCGGCAGTCTTATATCTGCTTTCGGAAAAGGCCAGATACGTCAACGGCGCCAACATCCAGCTGAGCGGCGCCTGGGGCGTTTGATCCGGCTACTGCAGTATGGATATGAGGTCGGAAAAAAGCGCATACGCGGTCTGATCGACGGACGGGTTGTTTTCGATGATCGCCAGTTCGCGCATGTTGTCCGTGTTCAGAACCAGGATGTTGCTGAGGCCGCGTATGGCGGCGAGCGGATCGAAAATTTCCAGTTCCTGCAGTTCAACCTTGCCGGTCACCCTGCCTCCCTGGCGATAGGCCCGCGCCACCAGCCGAAGCCGCCGGTCGCGGCGCAGCGCCGCCCGGGCGATACGGCCGGTTTCCTCGGAAACCTGGTGCCTTTCGATATCTTTCGGCTTCACCCGGGCGCCCATCAGCGCCTGGATCAGCACGGAAAGCTTCGCCGCCGAATCCCACCCCTCGAGATCCAGTCTTGGGTCTGCCTCGGTCAATCCTGAGTTCCGGGCGTATTCCAGCGCCGCTTCGAAGGAAGTCCCCTGTTCCATCTGGGTGAGAATGTAATTCGTAGTGCTGTTGAAGATGCCGCGCAAAGATTTGATCCTTGTCGCCGGCAAGCCTTGGCGGACGAGGTTGAAAATCGGCGCGCCGTCCATGACCGTTCCTTCGTAAAGGAATCGCACGCCGCGGAGCCTTGCCAGCCTTGTGAGTTCGCGGAAATGCGTGGCCGCCGGACCCTTGTTTGTCGTGACTACGTGAAGACCTGCGCCCAACGCTTCGCGGATATAGGAAGCCGCCGGCTCTCCGCTGAGGTCGAGCACGCTCATTTCGAAAAGAACGTCCGCGCCGCACTGGCGAATGAAATCCGTTTGCGAGCTGCAGGCGGGTCCGTTGTTGTATGGGTCCAGGCTGGAGCTTCTTTTCCAGGCGCCGAGGATTTTCTTTATGGGCAGGCCCCCGGGATCGATGGCCGCCCCGTGGTTTTTGGTTGCGACGCCTGTGATCTTCCACTCGAGCCCGAATTCTTTAAGCAGCCATTTTCTTCGTTCCAGCAGCAGCTTTGCGAAAGCCCTGCCGACGTGCCCAAATCCGATAAAAGCGAAATTGATCTGTCGAGGTTCCTGTTCCATCGTCCGCCCGCGTGCGTCTGAAACCGCTGCAATAAACTTGCGCATATTACAACTTTGCAAAGACAAACGCCACGGATTCTAAGGATTTCATGGGTTTTTTAAAATATTTTTTATCTGTGGAAATCCATGAAATCCGCGGCGATTTTATTTTAAGTTAATTGCTTGATTTTCACCTAATCTTCACCTATTTTGTAGTCATGATCGTCGTTGGGACTTGCGGATTTCAATATCGCGACTGGACCCCGGTTTTTTACCCGGGAAACCTGGACCCAAAGGATTGGCTGAAATATTACAGCCGGCGTTTTGGGTGCTGCGAGCTCGGTTTTACCTGGTACAGGATCCCGGAAGTTTCGGCTATTGAAGAGATTGCGGATGAAACCCGCGGGGCTGTTCAGTTCGTTTTTCGCGTTCCTTCCAGGTTGACGGAAGAGCGTCCGGACGCCGCCGGCCTGGCCCGGCGGTTTGCGGCGTCTCTCTGGCCATTGAAGGATGCGGGTTCTCTGGCAGGCGTTTTGGCGCAATTCCCTCCGGAATTTGGTTTCATGCGGGACAATTTCGAGCGTTTGCTCCTGCTGCGGGATTCTCTCGAAGGAATTCCGTTGGTGGCGGAATTCGGCTGTTCCGACTGGCTTTGTCCCGGGGCGGCGAGGCGCCTGTCGGCGGAGAACATTGCGCTTGCCTGTATTGACGGCGGACCGACTCTTGCGGAGAAGCCTTTTTTTCGTTCGACCGCCGGGCTGGCGTATGTCCGTTTCCAGGGGCGAAACCAGTCCCGATGGATCAAGGGAGACGGTTCCGCCCAGCACAATTATCTGTACAGCCGCGCAGAGCTCGCCGCGGCGGTTCCGGAAATCCGCCGGCTTGAGCAGGAGAGCGAACGCGTATTGGTTTTTATGAACAACCCCTGGCGCGGCCAGGCGGTCGTCAACGCCCGGATGTTGCTGGAGCTCATGGCAAATTATTGAAAAAGCTTCCGTGACGTTCAGTTTCGGTTGTGAATTATGGGGTGCGGCGGCATCCCAGCGATGGTTAGGCGCCCGGAGGCCTTACTCGGTGTTTTCCGTGTTTTTCCGTGTTTTTCAGTGTTTTCCGTGTTTTAAGGGCCTGTCGCACGGAAATATTCACGTCAGTGCATTCCGTGTTTATTCCCGCGGCGAATGGATCGGTCACGACGCGGTTCAACCGTCGATTGTCCGTCGTCAATGTCTTATGAGGCAGATTATACATTTTACGATTGCGTCGTTCCCGGTCGCCGTCGAACGGGTCGTGCATCCCGAGTTGCGGCGCCGGCCGGTGGTGATTGCGCCTCCCGGTTCGGCTCGTTCCGTGGTGATAGCCCTTTCTTCAGAGGCGCACGACGCCGGCGTCCGCGCAGGAATGATGCTTTCAAAGGCGATGAAGTATTGCAGGAATGCGACGGTGCTGCCGCCGAACGAACCGCTTTATGCCCGCGCCTCTAGAGCCATTTACCGTGTGCTGGAGGGTTTTTCTCCCGTGCTGGAGCCTTCAGGCTATGGCCACGCATATCTGGATATTACCGGGACTGTCCGGCTTTTCGGCCCCGCGAGGGATACGGCGTGGAAAGCGCAGCGGGAGGTTCGCCGGCAGGTTCGCCTGGAGGCCTCGCTGGGCGTCGCCTCCAATAAGATGGTGAGCAAAATCGCTTCGGAAGTGACGGCGCCCTGCGGTTTGCAGGATGTTCTTTACGGGGATGAGCCTTCGTTCCTTTCTCCGCTGCCTGTGCGTTTGCTTCCCGGCGTCGGGTTTCAAACGGAAGGGCTGCTGCAGGAGCTCAATCTCCGGATTATTCATGACATAGCCGTAATGAAGCTGGAGCATTTGACGCTGGCGCTTGGCCGGTCGGGTTTTTCGCTTCACCAGCATGCGCTTGGGATCGACAGCACGCCGGTGCGTCCGGTGCGGGCCGTTCCGGCGGTGGATTCCGAAAAAACTCTGGCCGAGGACAGCAATGATCATCAACTGTTGAAAAGAGTCCTTGCCGGCATTTGCGACGAAGCCGGGCAGGAATTGCGCCGTCGTCGTCGTCGCGCCGGCCGGATGGAACTGCGAGTTTGTTTCGCAGACAGCCAGGTGAGAGCGCGCGGACTGAAGATGACTCCTCCGGTGCAGTCGTCCACGCTTCTTTACGGACGGGCTTTGCCTGTTCTGAATCTGATTTTGGATCGTCGCACGCGTGTTCGAAGCGTTCATTTGCATTTGACGGACCTTTCCTCCGGATTGGTTCAGATGGAGCTGTTTGCGGATCCGAAGCTGGAACGTCATTTGAAATTGGAGTCGGCGCTCGAACAGCTGCGCCGGCGCTTCGGGAAATGTGTGGGGCCATTAGACGGAATGCACGGATAGTATTTTTAAATATTTATATTCAGTGTTTCCCGCGGCTGTCCCGTAGCGGCGCTTCGGGGAAGGTTTGGGATATGTTCACCCACCTGCACGTGCATTCGAACTACTCGTTCTGCCGCGGGGCCAGCAAAATTGAAGCCCTGGTGGATGCGGCTTTGGCCCGCGGCATGTCTGCAATGGCTCTGACCGATATCAACGGAGTCTATGGACTGATCTGGTTCCTGCAGCATGCCGCCGAACGCGGGTTGCGGCCCATTGTGGGCGCGGAGATCCGGACCGGCGCGGAGCGGGCGGTCCTGCTGGCGCGCAATCGGGAAGGATACGGGCGTCTTTGCCGGATCATTTCCCGGCGCCAGTTCGAACCGGATTTCCGTCTCGACAAAACGCTGATCGAGAGTCGCGAAAACCTCATCGTGATCAGCGACCAGATCTCTTTGCTGGAGGCCCTCGGCAGAAAGGGAGGAACGTCCGGAATCTATCTGGAATTCAAAGATCCTGAGACTGAGCCTGCCCTTTTGAGCTTTTCCAAAAGCAGCGGAATCCAGATTGTGGCGACGAACGATGTTTATTTTGCGGATGAGTCCGACTATGCGCTGCACCGGCTGCTGCGCGCGATCGACCTCAACACGTCCCTGTCCCGGATTCCTGCCGGGGAACTGGCGGGCCGGGACCGCTGGTTGAAGACGGAGAAGGAAATGGCCCAGCGCTATCCTCATCTTGAGAAAGCGCTCGAGAACACGGAGCTTATCGCCGGAAAGTGTTCTTCGGACATGCAGATCGGAAGCCTGGTGTTCCCGACCTTTGACGTCCCGGAATCAAACGCCTTCGAGCGGCTGAAGGAAGAGTGCTACAGGGGCGCGGAGCGGCGCTACGGCGAGTTTTCGGATTCGGTGCGGAAGCGGCTGGAACACGAGTTGGCCATCGTCAAAGACAAGGGTTTTGCGGATTATTTCCTGATCGTCCAGGACATAGTGCGGCAGTCGGCCCGCACCTGCGGGCGCGGATCGGCCGCAGCCAGCCTGGTTTCATACTGCCTGGGCATTACCGACGTGGAGCCGATCACGCACAATCTTTTCTTCGAACGTTTCCTCAATGAAGGCCGGACGGACCCGCCCGACATCGACATCGATTTCCCCTGGGATGAGCGCGACCGGATTTTCGATTACGTTTTTCACAAATACGGCGCCGGCAGGGCGGCCATGATTTCCAACCATGTCGGTTTTCGCGCCCGCGCCGCAGTCCGGGAAGTGGCCAAGGTGTACGGGATTCCCGAACAGGAGATCCAATCGGTGACGCAGCGGATGGGCTTTTTCTGGCCGCTGCGAAACCTGGAGGATTCGATCCGGCGCCATCCCGCGTACAAAGATATGGAACTGAAGCCGCCGTGGCCCGAGATCATCCGTCTTGCCGTCAGGCTGGATGGCTATCCCCGGCACATGTCCGTGCATTGCGGAGGAGTCGTTGTCGCGCCGGACCGGATTGATCGGTATGTGCCGGTCGAGCCTGCGCCCAAAGGCGTTCCGATCATCCAATGGGAGAAGGACCAGGCGGAAGACGCCGGACTGATCAAGATCGATCTCCTGGGGAACCGTTCGCTTTCGGTGATTCGGGACGCCCTGGCTGCGATCAAGGAAAATTACGGAAGAGAAATAGACGACGGCCGGTGGGATCCTACGGCGGACCCGAAGACTCAGGACCTGTTTCGCAGGGGCGACACCGTGGGCGTTTTTTATGTGGAGTCGCCCGCGACTCGCCAGTTGCAGCGGAAATGCCGCACGGGAGATTTCCAGCACCTGGTGATTCACAGCTCCATCATCCGGCCCGCCGCCAACCGGTACATCCGCGAGTACGTCCGGCGCCTGCGGAGCGGTTCGCACCCGTCGCTTCACCCTATTCTGGACGAAGTTTTGAGCGAGACTTACGGGATCATGGTTTACCAGGAAGATGTTTCACGGATTGCCATGGCCATGGCCGGTTTCAATGCTTCCGACGCCGATTTGCTGAGGAAAATTCTGTCGAAGAAACGCGCGGGGAAAAAACTTCAGGATTACAGGGAAATGTTCTATTCCGGCGCGGCGAACAAGGGAGTTTCCGGGAAAGTCATCGACGAAGTCTGGGGAATGATCCTGAGTTTCTCAGGCTACTCGTTCTGCAAACCTCACTCCGCTTCTTATGCGATGGTTTCCTTCAAATCCTGCTACCTGCGCGCCCATTATCCGGCCGAGTTCATGGCGGCGGTGCTCACCAACCAGGGGGGCTACTACGCCCCGTTCGCCTATATATCCGAGGCCCGGCGGATGGGGCTGAAAATCCTGCTGCCGGATGTCAACGAGAGCCGCAGGGAATATTGGGGGGCAGGCAAAGAGATTCGCGTGGGATTGATGCAGCTGAAAGGTTTGCGCGAATCGGCGTTGCAGGCGATTGTGGAGGAGCGCGGGAAGAATCCCTTCCATTCGCTTGAGGATTTGCTCCGCCGCGTCGATGCGGACCCGGCTGATTTGAAAATATTGATCAAAGCAGGCGCGTTGGACGGCATTTCCGGCGGGGCGACTCGGCCGGAAATGATCTGGAAAGTCCTGGCGTGGCATGAGACGCGACAGTCCCGCCGTTTCGTGTCGCGTTCGCTCTTTGCGGATATGCCTGAAATCGCTCCGCCTCGCGTGCCGCACTACAGCGCGCGCACAGTGCTGCAGCACGAACTGGAAACCCTCGATTTTCTAATCAGCCGGCACCCTTTGTCGCTTTACGCAGAGCCGCTTTCAAAACTCGAGTATGTCCGGGGAGCGGATCTTTCCAGGCATGTCGGGAAGCGGGTCACGACAGTCGGCTGGTGGGTGACCGGCAAAGTCGTTACGACCAAAAAGGACGAACCGATGGAATTCATAAGCTTTGAGGACTCCACCGCTTTGTATGAAACGACTTTTTTCCCCGAGCCTTACGCGCGCTTCTGCCATATTTTGAACAGGTCCAGGCCTTACGTGCTTTCCGGAGCTGTTGAAGAAGAGTTCGGCGTCGCCACCCTGGCCGTTGATTCCGTCCGCCTGTTGGGCGACTAGCGTCTCCCCATCTGCACCAGCTTGACCATTGCGCCTGCGCTCAACGGCTGGTCGGGATCTATTCGGTTGATCCGCGCGAGGTCCTCCAGTTTCACCCGTGTTGGATCCATGGATTTTGCCAGACTGCGCAACGAATCGCCTTTCCGGGCGCGGTATATCTTCATCCGATCCGACTGAACCGAAAGCAGCCTTGGATCGGTCAGCTCCCGGAAGCTTCGGATAGCCGCATTCATGGCTGGAGAATATCGCGTAAACGCGGATCCGGAAGTCAGGCCGGCGGCTTGATAGATGCGCCCCCCGAAACTGATGAACGCAGCCGATACGCCTAAAACGCCGCTGTCGCTTTGGACGCGGTAAACTCCCAGGAAGGCCTGGTTCCCGTTTATCCGCTCATTGCCGCCGTACAGAAACTGAATGCCCTCCTGGCCGGCGATTTGCTGGGCCGCCTCTCCCGGGGATTTCACCGTTTCCGGCGGAATCATGGTGAGCTGCACTGCCGCGCCGCCTTCCGGGTCGGCAATAATGACGGCGCTTTTGGTGTTTTCCACTTTCCAGTTCTGCGGGATGTCCATCTGGAACCGCAATTCCGGGTGGATGAACCGGTTCTTTTCTACAAAACCCTCCCTCGGATTTTCGCCATAAACCAGGTTGTCCAGCTGCGGAAGGAATTCGTTGGCATTGACCTTGAAATCCCGCCGCCCGGACGCCGATTTCAGGCGAACGGCTTCTTCGGAAGTCTTCCGGATCCGGTCGGGAGGAGAAGGGTGCGAGGAGAGCCAGTTCGGGATGGACTGGCTGCTTTCTTCTTCCATGCCGGCAAAAACCTGGAAAAACCTGCTCATCTGCTCCGGATCATAGCCGCACCTGGACATGTATTCGAGGCCCAGCTGATCGCTTTCCCGCTCATGATCGCGGCTGTATTTCAGCATCAGGACCTGCAAGCCCATCTCAGCCAGACCTCCGACCTGACGGAATCTTGAGGATAACATGCTGCCCAGACCCAGTCCGAGACTGATCAGCTGCCCTTGGGATATCTGGGTTACGGAGTGCCGCGCGGTTATGTGGCCGATTTCGTGCCCGAGGACTGCGGCCATTTCAGCCTCGTTGTTCATGTGTTCGACGATCCCGCGGGTGAGGTAGACAAATCCCCCGGGCACGGCGAAAGCATTGACTATGGGCGAGTCCACGACTGCAAACTGCCAGGGAAGGTTCGGCCGATGCGACGCTTTTGCGAGATCGTTTCCTATCCTGGCGCAGTATTGCTGAAGAGCCTTGTTTTCGACAATGCCGAATTCAGATAAAACTTCCGGGTGGGACGCCTGGCCCATGGCAATTTCCTGGCTTTCGCTCATAAGCGCCAGTTGCCGTTTGCCTGTCACCGGATTCTTGACGCAGGCGCCGTAAAACACGCAAAGAATCAAAATAGGCAGCAGAAACGTTGTCTTTGGCCTTTGAATGCGCATTTTTTACGCCCTCCTTGGGTTTCGAAAAGATTTTTTCCCGATAATATAGTTCGAAGCTCAAAGTTCAAAGAAAGAATTTTTTTCCGGACGCCAGCGGCAAACTCCCGGCAAATCGAGCCCCACACGCTATAGACATGCAGGAACGAGGAAGAGTCACGGGAAACACGGAAAGCACGGAAAAAACGGAGAGCACGGAGAGCACGGAGAGCACGGAGAGTATGGAGATTGGGCATGTTGCGAAGCAGGAAAAAAATGAAAAAACAATCGTCGCGGGTGCTCCATCCATAGATCGGTTTGCTATTGCTTCCCGTTTCGGTAGAATAAAATAAACCTTGAGCAGAGGAGAACCCGGGTGAGGCCTGAAGATTTTTGTTCGATCATTTCCAGCGCGATAGACGGCGAAATTGAAGCGTACAATTTTTACAAAAACGTTTCGGAGAAGGTCCAGGATTCCGCTCTTAAGATGTACACGCAGCTTCCCCGGGCTTCATCGGATTCCGATGAAGGGCAGACGTTCCTGGAACTGGCGAAGATGGAAAAAACCATAAAACGCGGCTTGAAGACATCGACGCCAGCATGGCTTTTCCCGAAGTCTGGTAGCGCCGCCAGTCGCGCGCGACTCTGTTTAGGGTGCAATAGCGACAGCGTTTTTATAGACGACAGCGGATCCGCATTTCTCGGTGGCTTCCGGCGAATTTGAGAATGAAACGCAAACACGAAAGAAAATCCAAACAGTCGCCCGCAGTCGATGCGGGCAAGAGTCCCCCAGCCCAATCCTTTCAGCAACGGCAGCCGCCTTCGCCGGCGGCTTCCAAATTCCGCAGCCTGCCGTGGGTTTTGGCGGCGCTTATTGCGGTAAACCTTTTTATTTACGCGCAGGTTCGGCGCCATGAGTTCATTCATTGGGACGATCCGGGCTACGTCAGCCAGAATTCCGAAGTCGCGCGCGGACTGACATGGGAAGGAGTCGGGTGGGCGTTTACGACCGGCTATCAGGCGAATTGGCATCCGTTGACATGGCTTTCTCACATGCTCGACGTGGAGCTTTTTGGCATGACGCCAGGGGCTCACCATGCCGTCAGCGTTTTTTTTCACATCGCCAATACGCTTCTTTTGTTCTGGATTCTGTTCCGAATGACTGCCGCCGTCGGCCGGAGCGCCTTTGTCGCCGGACTTTTCGCCGCGCATCCGCTTCATGTGGAATCGATAGCCTGGACCGCCGAGCGCAAAGACGTCCTGTGCATGTTTTTTACGCTGCTGTCTATTTGGGCTTACCTTGCGTATGTCCGCAAACCCTCTGCGCTCCTCCGCCTTTCCGCCGCCGCGCTTTTTGCGCTTGCCCTGATGGCCAAGCCGATGGCGGTTTCGCTGCCGTTTCTCCTGATCCTGCTCGATTTCTGGCCTCTCGGCCGGCTGCGTTTTGGAGCGGGCCAATGGAGAGCGTGGCTGCGGCTGATTCGTGAGAAGGCTTTATGGATAGCGATTGCGCTGGCGTCCGGCGCGACAACTCTCCTGGTCCAATGGCGTGGCGGGTCTTTTGTCGGAATGGACGCTCGCCCCTGGGGCAGTCGCGCCGCCAACGCGCTGGCTTCCTATGTGGCTTATCTGCGCGACATGATTTGGCCCGCGAATCTTTCCGTGTTCTATCCCTTCACCTCCCTGCCCGCGTTGTGGATTTTTGCATGTTTCCTGGCTCTGGCCGGCGTCTCCGTCCTGGCCATTCGGCTGGCCGGACGCCATCCTTATCTGTTCGTCGGGTGGATGTGGTATCTGGCGGCGCTGGTTCCGGTGATAGGACTGGTCCAGGTAGGCTCCCAGGCTAGGGCGGATCGATACACCTATTTGCCGCTCATTGGAATTTTTATCGTCGCCGCCTGGGGAATTACAAAAATGTTCGAGCGTCTGCGTTCCGGAAAAGTCCCCCTGGCGATCGCCGGCGGCGTTCTCGTTTGCGCCTTGGCCGTCGCCGCCCGCACCGAAGCCGGTTATTGGAAGAATGGCGTCGTGCTCTGGTCGCATGCGCTGGATTCGCATCCCGAGAGCTATTTGGCCCATTTGAACCTCGGCAATGAATATTTCAACCGCGGCGATGAAGCGGCCGCGTTGCGGCATTTTCGCGAAGCCCTCCGCCTAAGCCCTAATTCCGCAGAAAGTCACAATTCCATCGGCGTCGCGCTTCTGAAACAGGGAGACGCCGCCGGAGCGCTAAAGCATTTCCGGCTGGCGGTTCATCTTAAACCCAATTACGCGGAAGCCCGCCGCAATTTGGGCGCAAGGCTGGTCGGCCTTGGCGAAATCGACGAGGCGACGTCCCACCTCGCCGCGGCTTTAAGCGTCAATGCACAAGATCCATTGGCGCACTATGAAATCGGATTGGCTCTATTCAAACAAGGCAAAAATGACGAGGCGATTGCTTCATTTTCCGAGGCCTTGCGCCTTAAACCCGGCATTGCGGAGGCCCACAACTGGCGAGGCAACGCCCTGTCCAGCCAGGGGAAACAGGACGAAGCGATCGGGCAGTACAGGGAAGCCGTGCGCCTCAAACCCGATTTTGCGGAGGCGCACAACAATTGGGGGATTGCGCTGGCCGTCGCAGGGAAATTCGATGAAGCCATAACTCAATTTGAAAAAGCGCTTCGCGCCAATCCCGACATGGCTGAAGCCCACAATGGCCTGGCGAATGCCCTGTCGAGCCAGGGCAAAATGGAGGAAGCCGTCGTTCACTACAAAAAGGCGATTGAGATCGCGCCGGATTACGCAGAGGCGCGCCGCAATTTGGGAGACGTATTCCTGTATCGACGGCAGATCGACGAAGCGATCGCTCAATACCGCGAGGCCATCCGCATCCGGCCGGATATGGCCGAAGCGCGCTACAATATCGGAATTGCGCTGATGACGCGGGGGCGGCGCGATGAGGCGATCGTTCAATGGACCGAAGTGTTAAGAATGAATCCCGAAAATACCGGCGCGCACGCCAACCTCGGGGTCGCCTTGATGCAGAAAGGGCGGCCGCAGGAGGCCATCCCCCATTTCAAAGAAGTGTTGCGCGCGGATCCCGACAACAGGACGGTGAACGATCTGTTGAAGAAAGCGTCCGGGGAATAAGGGCCTGTCAATGAATAACGTTTACACTTTGGCGCGAGCGCCGGGCGGACA
>CAZXSV010000065.1:0-25224 GCA_964642735.1 uncultured Acidobacteriota bacterium | reverse complement strand
GGCGCCATCGTCGAGGAGCGGCAACGAAGCAGATGCCCGCCCGCCGCCGCGCCCCGTCGGGCTGCGGCCCCAGAAGCCCGCTGGCGTTGTTGCTCGATCCTTACATGCAACCCGGCATGCTCGTCGCTCGCGCCTGGCCAGCGGGCCTGGGGGCCAGCAGCAAAATGCACCTTTATTCATTTACAGGCCCTTAGCCCGGAAGAACATGGCGGAGGCACGTCTTTTCGGCTTAAAGCCTACAGTTCATCGGAAGAAGCGCCGCCCGGATCATCCCCGGCCGGACCGCCGCCCGCTGCTTCCTGAGCGGCTTCCTCGGCGAGTTGATCGATATCTTCCCCGCCGAAATCTTCTCCAAGTTCCTTGCCCATTTTTTTCATCCACCGCGCGACGCTGGAGGGATCATTTTCATCCAAACCCGAAAAACTCGACGGATCGGCCAAAGATTCGAGTCTGCTTTCTTCGGACTTCGGCGCCGCAAAACGGGAGAAAAGCCGTTCGATGTCTTCGCTTTTACAAAATTTGCACACAGCCTTAAATGAAGATGGGGCCATGACCAGGAAACTCATCTTTTTTTTGCAGTTTCGGCATTGATATTCGTAAATAGGCATAAGCTTTATCGGACCTTTAGAATATTCATGTCGACTAAAATGCTTCCGTTCAGCAGCTGCGGCGCCGGTAAAGGCCGCTCTTCCCACCGCTTTTTTCCAGAAGCCGCACTCTTTCTATCGTAGCTCCCTTTTCCACGGCTTTGACCATGTCATAAAGAGTGAGAGCGGACACGGCTGCGGCCGTCAACGCTTCCATCTCGACTCCGGTGGTCCCGGCGCAGGAAACGCTGGCCAGGAATCGCACTCCGCGCGGCGCAGGGATCGCCTCGACGTCTACATGGGTCAGAAGAAGCGGGTGGCAGAGCGGAATGAGGTCCGAAGTCTTTTTTGCCGCAAGAATCCCCGCCAAACGGGCCGTTTCCAGGGCGTTTCCTTTGGGAAGCCGCCCTTTATTAAGCAGTTTCAGCGTGCCGCTTGAAAGCCGGATATAGCTTTCAGCGAGCGCCCGGCGTGACGTGAGCGGCTTTTCCGTAACGTCGACCATCCGGGCCCTGCCCTCCGAATCCATGTGAGTCAATATTCGTTTAGTCATATTCCCCAAGCTCGTATATCTTCTTTTTATAAGCGCAAAACCCAAAAATGCACAAAATATTTGGCTTTTTTTGTGTTTGCCGGTTGGATCCGATCATCTCTGCCGCAGGAAGAAATCCGGCAAAAGCATCAGTTCAACTGTTTCGCCGCGAACCAAATGATCTCGGTCTTTCGGGAAGATGAATGTGGCATTCGCGCCGGTAAAGCCGATGATGTCGGCGGAGCTTTTCCATTGGAGCGGCTCCACTTTCCAGCCGCTCTCATCCCAAAAAGCCCATGACGGGAAAAAGGCCGTCCTTCCCGGAGCCTGCCTTACGTCGGCCAGCAATTCGCCTTTCATCCTCGGCAGGTCGGGATGCGCAAAGCCGCATATTCTGCCCAGAGCGGGGCGAACAAAGCATTCAAAAGTCACGAGAGTTGAAATGGGATTCCCCGGCAGGCCGAAAACCAGTTTCTCTCCTTTCCTGGCGAACACCGTCGGTTTTCCCGGCTTGATCGCAACCTTGCCGAACAAAATCTCCAGGCCCAGATCCCTGAAAACGCCCGGCACAAAATCATATTCGCCCATCGAAACGCCGCCGGTGATGATCAGCACGTCGTGTTCAAGGCCAAGGAGCATCCTGCGACGTAAATCCTCCCTGTCGTCCTGAACAATACCGAGATATTCGGCGCTGAGGCCCATCAATTTCAATTGGCTCAAAAGGCAATGGGCGTTTGAATTGCGAATCTGATCCGGCCTCGGGACTTGATCGTACTCGACCAGTTCGTCTCCGGTCGCCAAAACCGCGATTTCAGGCTTCTTCCAGACCTTGATTTGACTGTATCCGAAAACAGCCAGCACTGCAATTTCCGATGGGCCGATGAAATGGCCGGCTTGAAGGACAACCCTTCCTTTTTCGGCTTCCACCCCGCGCGGGGCGATATTTTCATGCGCCCGGACCGAGCTAAGAATCTTCGCTTTTCGACCGTCTCGCGAACGCTGGCTTTGCTCAACCAGCTGAACGGCGTCGGCGCCTTCCGGCACCGGAGCGCCGGTCATAATCGACATGGCCTGTCCCGGCAGCAGACTCCCGGGGATGCCTCCACCCGCCCGGCTTTCCCCTGCAATTTCCAGCTCGACCGGAGCATTCCGGACATCGGACGACAACACGGCATACCCATCTACAGCCGCTCGACAAAAAGGAGGAACGTCCATAGTCGCGACGAGGTCTTCCGCCAAAACCCGTCCCATAGCCGATTGGAATGCGACGGTCTCAATCCGGCGCCGGGGCAAATTGGAGAGCACGATTGCCAAGGCTTCTTCCACACTTATCATAAAATCTCCCGCTCCGCCGAAACAAAGAAACAGAGCGCCGCAAACGCGTCACAGGACATGCGGCGAGGCGCGAAGAGGTTCTTCTCCGGCGTATTCCCGCATGTTTTTCAAAAACTCCTTCAGTCGATCTTCGACGCGATAATTCACCGTTCCTTCGGGGAAGGAACCGCCGCCGGTCCTTTCGCCCGCCGGGATGCCCGTTAAAATTTCCATCCCTTCATCGATTGTGCTTACAGCATAAATGTGAAACAGCCCGGCCGCAACAGCTTCGACCAGGTCTTTTCGAAGCATCAGGTTCCTGGCGTTTTGCGCGGGAATCATCGCTCCCTGTCGTCCCGTAAGTCCGCGGGCTTTGCACAGATCGTAAAATCCTTCTATCTTCTGGTTGACTCCGCCGATAGGCTGGATTCTTCCGTTCTGGTCGACCGAACCGGTCGCCGCAATTCCCTGGTTGATTGGCAAACCTGAAAGGCTTGAAAGCAGAGCATAAAGTTCGGCAGAAGAAGCGCTGTCGCCGTCGACGCCTTCATAGGATTGTTCAAAACAAAGGCTGGCGCTCAGCGAAAGCGGCTGCTTTTGGGCATACCGGCCTCCCATAAAGCCGCTTAAAATGAGCACGCCCTTATCGTAGATCTTTCCGCTCATTTTGGATTCCCGCTCGATATCGGTAACCCCGCTCTTGCCAAGAAAAGTTTTGGCCGTTATCCGGGAAGGTTTTCCAAACCGGATATCGCCCAGATCGATGATCGCCAGCCCGTTGACCTGGCCGATTGCCTCGCCCGTCACATCGATTAAAATCGTCCCTTCCGCAATCAGGTCCTGCAGCTGCTGCTGCACGAGGCTGGAACGACGGCATTTTTCATCGACCGCACGCTTCACGTCGTCGGCGGAAACGACATTCCGGCCCGCGTATCGGGCCCAATAGCTCGCCTCGCGCACGATGTCGGCAATATCGCTGAAGCGCGCAGAAAGCTTCGCCCCGTCGTCGACAAGCCAGGCGCCGTATTCCACGATCTCGGCCGCCGCAAAACGGTCGAAGTGCAGAAGCCCTTCATCGCGGCACCGGGAGCTTATGAATGAAGCGTAATTGTTCAAAGCCTCCGAATCCCGGGGCATCTCAGAATCGAAGTCGGCTTTGACCTTGAATATTTTTCTAAAATCTTCATCCAGTCCATAGAGCTGGTGGTAAATGAGTTGATGGCCGATCATGACAACTTTAACTTTGGCGGGGATTGCGTTGGGTCGCATTCCGGCGACGGAAAGCGCGCCATGCTGCTCCGCCAAATCTTCAATTCTCACTTCATTGTTTTTGATCGTGCGTTTGAGCGTTTCCCAGGCGCCGGGATTCAACAGGACGTCGTGGGCATTGACAACCAGGAATCCGCCGTTTGCCATGGCGTAAGAGCCGGCGCGGATCAGGGTGAAGTCCGCCGAGAGAGTGCCGAACTGCGCCCGCCGCTCCACGCGCCCGAACAGATTGTAATAGGTGGGATTGGTTTCGATGACGACCGGCGCCCCTTTGAGATCGGTATTGTCAATCACGACATTCACATCATATTTGAGGTATGGATCCGCAGACGGCTCCAGCCGGACCGAACCCGATGGCGAATCCTGTTTTGAAGCTTCCTGTAAAAAATCTTCCAGGTGTGAAAGAATGTAATCCTGCACGTCCTCAAGATAGGAATTCACCTTGGGCAATCCCGCGTGCAGTTCCTTGATCCCCTCGATGCGCGCGCCAACCACATAAAGGCCGACTTTTCGACGAAGATCGGCCATCCGGCCGCGGCTTTCCTTGTTCAGCTCCCGCACCCGGCGCAAAAATGCCTGGATGTCAGAGTCAATCTCAACCTTCCGTTTTTCTATCTCCTGCCTGGCCTGCGGATTTAATAGTTCGAATTGTTCGGGAGACAACGGCTTGCCGTCCATAACCGGGACCAGCGAGACGCCCACTTTAGTGATCTCAATTTCAAAACCTTGTTTTTTGGCGTTCTCGGAAAGCTCATTGTACATAGCCTGCTGGGCGGCTTGATTTTCCTGCAGCAGGCGGTTCACACTTTCTTCATACTCCTTGGATTCGAACGCCTTGGGGATTTCGGCCCGCAATTGCCGGACAAGTTCGTTCATTTCAGCTTTCAGCTTTTTCGCCTGCCCCGCCGGAAGGTTCAGGATGAGCGGACAATTCTCGTCCAGGAAGTTGTGAACATAGCACCAGTCGTCCGGACAAGGCATTTTCGCGGCGATTTCATCCAGAAACATCTTTATTACCGTTGTCTTGCCGGTTCCGGTCAAACCGCTCACGTAGATGTTGTAACCCGGAGAAGCAATGTCGAGCCCGAAACGGATAGCCCGGATCGGGCGATCCTGCTCCACGATGCCTTTCAATGGAGGGATGTCCGCCGTAGTTACGAACGAAAACACGGCCGGATCGCAGGTCCAACGCAGAACGTCGGCGTTCAATTCATGGGATTTCCCGCTCATCAGCTCTCCCATTAACTTGATTTGCGATTGACGATTGATGATTGACGGTTTAAACCATCCTCATAAATCCATTCGTCAATCGTCAATGAGTTCACCTTTTGTAGCCGATTTTTCTCAAAAATTCTTTTCTGGCTTTGGCGTCTGTTTCGGTCTCGATTCCTTTGGGCGAAAAACCGTCGACGACTCCCAACACTCCTCTTCCCTGATCCGTTTCCGCCATGATCAATTCCAATGGATTCGCGGTGGCGCAGAAAACATGGCAGACTTCGGAACACCCCTTCACGGCATTGAGAACATTGATGGGGAAAGCGTCCTTGAGCAACAGGACGAAAGTGTGGCCTGCGCCCATGACGATTGCATTTTCCGAAGCGGTTTTTTTAAGCTCTGCATCGTTGCCCTCCACCCGGATCAGGCAGGGGCCCGAGGCCTCGCAGAAAGCGATCCCGAATTTGGAGTGGGGGCAGCCCGTAACGACCGCTTCATACAAATCCTCAATGGTTTTAATGAAATGGCTCTGGCCGACGATGATGTTACAGCCGTCAGGAACCGTCAACCTTATGCATTGAATTTCCACGGTTCACCTCGCAATCGGCACATCCTGGTTGCTCGATTCGAATGCGTATTTTATAATACTTTCCGCAAGGCTTGAGACAGCCGGCGAGGATTGTAGCACATCTGCAGGCCACTTGGATCCGTGCAAACGCCAGTTGCCGATTTATCGATCTAATTGTTAATTGCCGCCTGCCGATTTTCCGATCTAACTATCTGGTTAAAGCTGAAGGGGAAACTATGTGCGGGATTGTGGGATATGTGGGTTCAAAGCCGGTCGTTTCGCTGATCATCGACGGACTGCGCAAGCTTGAATACCGTGGATATGATTCCGCCGGGTTGGCGGTGGTTCGGAATCATGAGCTTCAGGTCCGGCGAACTCCGGGGAAGCTTGTAAACCTTGTCCGGTCGCTGGAAGCCGACCCTTTGTCCGGCGACTACGGCATCGGCCACACCCGTTGGGCGACTCACGGCCGTCCCACGGAGGGGAACGCACACCCCCACCGCGATTGCACAGGAAAAATCGCCGTCGTTCATAACGGCATCGTCGAAAACTATTCCCAGCTGAAAGCCCGGCTTCAGGAAAACGGCCATCGCTTTGTTACCGAAACCGATACGGAAGTCATCGCCCATCTTGTGGAGTCGCTTCTGCCGGGAAGGTCCCTGCAGGAAGCCTCGGCGCTGGCCCTGGATCAGCTGCGAGGGAGCTACGCCGTATGCATCCTCTCCGCCGATTGTCCCGACACGATCATTGCTGCGCGCTGCGGACCTCCCCTGGTTCTCGGGCTGGGCAAGGGAGAATTGCTGGTCGCCTCCGACGTCCCCGCGCTTTTGGAACATACTGCCAGCATGTATTTTATGCAGGACGGCGAAATGGCGGTCCTGACGCCGGAAGGAGCGCGGATTCAGGATTTCAAAGGCAAAGAAATTCAGTTCACTCCGCAGGAAATCACCTGGAGTCCCGAAATGGCTGAGAAGGGCGGCTATCCCCATTTCATGCTGAAGGAAATTTTTGAACAGCCCCGGTGCATTGGGGACACAATCTCAGGCCGCATTTCGCAGGAATCGGGACAGATCCTTTTGGATGAGGCCAGGCTGCCCGACGATTTCATCGCAAAACTCGAAAAAATTCATATCGTGGCCTGCGGGACATCCTGGCATGCAGCCCTGGTCGGAAAATTCCTGGTCGAGGAACTCGCCCGGATCCCTGTGGAAATAGATTATGGATCGGAATTCCGCTATCGCGACCCTCTAGTGGGACCCGGTTCATTGCTGATCGCCATCAGCCAGTCCGGCGAGACTGCCGACACGCTTGCCGCCGTAAGAGAAGCCAAGATGAAGAAAGCCAGGATTCTCTCGATCTGCAATGTCGTGGGATCCATGCTTTCCAGGGAAAGCGACGGCACTCTCTATATAAGAAGCGGACCCGAAATTGGCGTCGCTTCAACCAAAGCCTTCACCTGCCAATTGACGGTCATACTCCTGGTCGCTCTATACCTGGCGCAGGCCCGGAAAAAAATCCGGCCGGAACAAATGAAAGCACTGCTCGCTTCGCTGGTGGAGATCCCGCAATGCCTGGAAAAAATCCTGGCCCAGGAATCCTGCTACAAGGAAATCGCCAAGGTTATTTATCGGCACGACAATTCTCTGTATCTCGGACGCGGCATCCATTATCCGATCGCCCTGGAAGGCGCCCTCAAACTGAAGGAGATTTCGTACATCCACGCGGAGGGCTATCCGGCGGGAGAAATGAAACATGGCCCGAACGCTTTGATCGACCGGAATCTCCCGGTGGTCGCGTTGGCGGCCAAAGATGAAAACAATCCCAAATCCGTATTGCGCTACGAGAAAATGATCAGCAACATCGAAGAGGCGCGCGCCCGCGAAGGGATCATCGTCGCAGTGGCGAGCGAGGACGACGACCACATTTCGCAGGTTGCCGAGCATGTCATCCGGGTGCCGGAGACCTCCGATTATTTGCTTCCGATTCTGATGATCGTTCCGCTTCAGCTGCTTGCCTATCACATCGCGATCTTCAGGGGATGCGACGTCGACCAGCCCCGCAACCTCGCCAAAAGCGTGACAGTGGAATAGTCGCCGGCCCGGGGGGAAATCGCCCCGCGCCGCGTCATGCCGCAAAGCTTTTGGTTTCCGCCTTCTTGAGGATTTCCAGGCCCTTATTTGGCGCGGGCTGAAAGCGGCATGCCGCGTTCGGTCTTATCCAAAAAAGACTCCAGCGGACGTCGAGGAGAAGATTTCAAAGACTGGATATGCCGTATGACCGGCTCCTGCATCTGGACGCCGGCGCTATACCCGTTTGGATTCTGGGCCTTGAACAGATACTTGTCTCCGCCCGCATACATGAAGCTGTTCACCAAAACGCGATAGGTGGCCTTCGGATCCAGGGCTCTGCCATTTTTGAGCCTGGCCGAAAGCCGCCCTTTCGTAATCCGGTAGGTGAGGCCTGCGACGGCGCCGCCACATTGAAGCAGGTTTTCCGCCACCTGTTTGCCGGTCAGTTCCACGGATATGATTTCATTCTTGAACGGCAATACCGTCATGATGTCCGCCCGCGTGACCTCGCCCGGCTGAATTCCCTCCCTGAAACCGCCGATATTGCTTATCGCAATGTCCGCTTTCGGGTCCGCCCACAGCCAGGAATCCATCAACAGGTTGAAAAGCGGCCAGCCTCTTTTTATGCCCATCCTGCTGAAACCGATGACTTCTCCCAATGCTTTGTCGACTTTCTTGGACCATTCCGATACGACGGCCGCAATTTCCCGATCAGGCGAGATTGCGCCGGCGCCGAGAGGATGCTCGACCGGCACAATCTCCGCTTTCGTCCTCAACACCTTGCGCGCAGCGGCGTCAAACGTGATTTCCACCCGCGCAAAAGCCTGCCAGTGAGCGCCGGCCCCCAGAATGCGGACTCCCCGCTGTTCAATATTTTCGATCGAATGGCAGTGGCCGCCCGCCAGCAGGGGTATGGAAAGCTCTGAAGCAACCGGCGCCAGGGCGCGCAGCTCGCTGGGACATACATGAGCAATAACGACGGACATCTCGGCGCCTTCCGCGATTGCCTGCCGGACGACGCGCCGAAGAGCCTCGGCGTAGTCCGTGAATTTCAGGCCTTCGACATGAGCAGGAGTGACAATGCCGGGGGTCATGCGCGTAGTGAGGCCGATAATGGCGACGCGAACGCCGCTCACTTTCCGGATAACGTAAGGCCGGACAAAATCAGGCGGGTTGACCGCGCCGGCCTTCGCGATATTGCCCGAAAGAAAGGGAAATTTTGCGGCAGCCCTGTTTTTCCGCAACGCGTCCTGGCCGAAATCAAATTCGTGGTTGCCGATTGCAGCCGCGTCGTAGCCCATTGCGTTCATGACCTGGACGGTCGACGCGCCCTGGAACCAGGTGGAGATGGAAGGGCCGGTCCACATGTCTCCGCCGCTCAGCAGAAGGGCCTGGCCGCCGCCCGGACGGTAGCCGCGCTGCCTCAGCGCCGCCATTACGTTGGCGGCGCCGCCGTAGGTTTTAATCTTGTCGCTTCTGGGCTCAAGATAACCTTCTTCATCGCTGGTATAGAAAAGGATTACCTTGCGTATGGAATCATTTTGGGCGTGAGAAGAGTGAAGAACCGGCCAGCCGGCTGCGACAAAGATCAGGTTGAGAAGGAGAAAAGCCGCTGCCGCCTTTAAAATCGTGCGCATCGTCCGATTCAATCTCCGCCTCGCATTGAAAACAGGTTTAGAGTGCACAAACATCATGATACCGCACAAACGGCGCCTGGGCATGAACGAAATTAGCGGTTCCCGCCGGATCCCGGATGTAAAAAACAGAGATATTATTGCTGCACGGACGGCGGTTGCAGCGAATCATTAAGGCGGCGTTCAGGGATTCAGGACGCCGTTGTCGAGTCGCCGCCGAGCGGCTTCGCTTTTGGTTTCCTGCTCCTCATTATTAATAATAGAAGAACTGGGTTTGAAGGACGAATTGCGTGCGGTCGGGAGAATTGTCTTTCAGCAGCTTCCCATACCCCATTTTGACGTTCATCCTGTGCTTCTGAATCCAGCAGGAGAATCCGCCTTGAATTTTCCGGTCATCAAGCGAGCCTGGATTGCTCAGATCTCTGGATGCGAATTGCAGGAATGGTCCGAGCTTGATCTTCTTAAAATAATAGGCGCCTTCCAGGAGCCAGTCGTTTTGTTTCGGAAGAGTCGCAAAAGACTTCCCTCCGTCGTATCGGATGAAATCCGCCTGAATCGTTACGGCATCGCCATTATGTACCGGATAGTCCAGGAAAAAATCCACCGAATTGGCGCTATAACTCCCCTGGCGGTCAAAACTGGCCCCGATTCCGATGATTTTCTTTTGGCCATGGGTGGTTCCGGTGTAGAAAAAGCCCGTGTCGGCTTCCAGGGGATACCAGACGAACCTTGCCAGGTATCGATAAGGGAATTCACCCTCGTGGTTCCGGTTGCCGCGATAGACGCCAACGCGGTACTCGAAATGCTTATCGATATAGCCTCGCGCCTGCAACCCGTAATCGCGCCCGACCTTCGATCGCGTCGGGTCGGAAGCCAAAAAGGAATACGGCCCATAATCCACCGTCAGCAGAGACGCCGCCGATTGTCCTGTATTGCGGGAAAGCGGGGTCAGGATCATCCCGCCATCGAGCTGAAATTCAGGGCGGAAAGCGTAGCTGACATAGGCGTCCTGCAGGAAAAAGTCATTGATCCGCTTCCCGTCGGCGCCCTTCTTGCCCAGGTTTGGATTGTCGCTTTCAACAAAATAGGAGAGTTTCGAAGCGATCTTTCCACCCGCCATAAAACGCAGCCTTCTGAAGAACAGGCTGTCGGCGCTGTCGGTTCCCGCCGCATTTTCGAGGCTCTCGAATTGGGGCTGGGCCAGAAAGCCGAAAGAAACGGATGTAGTTCCTTCTTGGGTCGAAAATTTCCAGGGCGGGCCCGCAGCGTATATCGGTTTTATACAGCACAAAAATAAAATCCCTGAACATAGGAGCAGGTGGATACTTTTCATACATTATCTGCCTTCCGTTAGAGTCTTTCTGCGACATTACGGATTCTACAGGCTCTTTTCAATAAGATTTTCTTCATCCTGAATATTTTCTGCATTCACTTCATGATCAGAAGTTGTTTTTGGCCCTCATCGGATTCATCGAAGGTGTTGTACAATAGCGGAAAGGATACCAACAACGGCTATGACATTGCAGCGCTCTCCCGGAACATTGACACAAACGATCCGGGTCAACTTCCACTGTCATTCGAATTGCAGCGACGGTTCGCTTAGTCCCGAGCAGGTGGCGTCGGAACTGGCTTCCGCGGGAGTTCTCTTTGCCGCTCTAACCGACCACGATTCCATCGATGGATTGATGGCTTTTGATCAGGCGCTTTCTTCCCATGGAATTGGATTCCTCACCGGCGCGGAAATTACCGTCGAAGATTCCCCGCATTCCCTGCATATCCTCGCCTATGGATTTGATCCTGAGAACAGCGAACTGAACGATATTCTCCGCCGGAACAGGATGAATCGGCGAAATGGTTTGCGCGAAGATATAGATAAAGTCGGATCGTATATAAAATCATGGGCCAAAAGCCAAAACGATTCCTCTTCTGAACCGATTGTCACGGGCGCTGCAGAAATTATCCAGGCCATCCACCGGGCTGGAGGGACTGCATTTCTGGCTCATCCTCTCGCGGTCTGTCCCGACATGGAAAAACTCGAGAAAGTGCTGGAAGAGCTGAAAGCCCTGCAGCTTGACGGCATTGAAGCCTTTTATGCCGATTATGCTCAGCCGGTTTGCGAGAAACTGGCTTCCGCGGCTGCACGCCATGATCTGCTTCTATGCGCCGGAACCGATTTCCACGGATTCGACCAGCCCGGCCTGAATCAGATCGCCTATGACATGCCGCTGGCGCATTGGAAACATTTTCGGCGAATGCACCAGTTGCCGGCGTCCAAGGAAGGGCTCGCTTTAAAAGACGATCAGGAGCTGCCACCGACAGCCCCGCCTCTCAGAAAACGATTGATCCGTCCGAAAATTCCATCTCTGCAATGGCGCCGGTTCATTCTTCGAATTGTTTTCCCCACACTGTTGGCTGTCGGCCTGAGCATAGCCACTATTTTCGGATTGATACTTCCGGCGCTGGAAAAGAATTTAATGGATCGCAAGCGGGAAATGATCCGCGAATTGGTTTATTCCGCGTCGAGCATCCTGGCTCATTACGAGGCGGATGTGCAGGCCGGGCTCATCAGCCTCCCGGAAGCGCAGAAGCGGGCCATTTCCCATATCGAATTCCTCCGGTATGGATTGGAGCGCAAAGATTATTTCTGGGTCACGGACATGCGCCCTTCCATGATCATGCATCCCTACCGGAAAGATCTGAATGGGACGGATCTGGCGGATTTCAAGGATGTGCGCGGCCGCAGGCTGTTTGTAGAATTCGTCAAAGTGGCGAAGGAAAAGAAGGAAGGCTTTGTCGAATATTACTGGCAATGGAAAGACAATCCGGACCGCGTCGTACCCAAGCAATCTTTCGTCAAATTGTTTGATCCATGGGATTGGGTGATCGGCACGGGAATCTACCTGGACGACGTGAACCAGGAGATCAAAAACATGACAAGCTGGCTGGTCCGCCTCTGTTTGGGGATATCGGGAGTCATCGTTCTGCTTTTGGCTTATATAACCCGGGAAAGCCTTGCAATCGAAAAGCGAAGAAGCAAAAGCGAAGCTGAGCTGCAGGAATCGCATGAAAAGTATGCCGCTCTTGTTGAGGCGACTACAGAAGGGACCCTGATGGTCCTGAATGAACGCTGCGCTTATTCCAATGCCACGATGGCCGAGACGCTCGGCTATACCGAGGAAGAACTGTCCCGATTGGATTTCCGAAATATCTTTCCCCCTGAAACGGATGAATCCAATCCGGCGCTGGCGGTCGTTCACGCGGCGTTGGAAGGAAAACAACCCCCCACGCAGTTCGAAGGCGATCTTGTAAGAAAAAACGGGGAACGCTTTCGGGCTCTTTGTTCTCTCACCAGGATCGCGCTCGGCGGGAAGACCGGCTTCATCCTTGTCGCCAGGGACATCAGCCATAGCAGAGTGCTGGAAGGAGAATTAAGCCACAGCAGAGAAAGGTTGAAAGCGCTGGCCGAAAAAATCGAGATCGGCGTCTTCCGGATCACAGCGGAACTCCATCCGCTTTTTTTGGAAGCCAATCACGCCGCCCGGAAAATCTTCGGATTTTCCGATAGTGAAAACCTTGATTCCAGAGAGTTTCTGCCGCTGATATCCGACGACCCGGAACAGAGAAAAATCGCCGAGTCCATCGGGGATGGTCTCGAAATACAAAACAGAACCGTCGACATTTCAAGGAAGGAGGGAGGAATTCTATTCGTCTCCGTTTCGCTGCTGCCTTTCAAGGATGAGACGGGGACGCCCAAATACTACGATGGAATCGTGGAAGACAAAACCATTCAGAAGAGGTCCGAGGAAGAGCGCGATACGCTGCTGGGCGAACTGCAAAGCGAGCTGCTTTTTATGAACGAACCGCTGAAGGAATTTGCCCATGATCTTTGCTTGTGCGACATCCATAGCTCGATACGGAAAGCGACCGAGATCATGTCGCGCGGCAAGACCAGCATTCTTGGGATAACATCCGGCGATTCAAAGGCTGTGGTCGGCGTTCTCACCGATTGGGACCTGCGAGATCGAGCTCTTGCAGCGGGCGTCGATCTGTCTCATCCGATCCATTCCATCATGAGCGCGCCTGTCATTTCATTACCGGAGAGCTCTACGGTCTTCGAAGCAATCCTCAAAATGGAGCAAAGCAACATCCACCATCTGGCGCTGCGCAGCCTGGACGGTCAAATCCAAAGCATCGTCCGCGATTCGGATCTGATGCGCCTCCACCGGTACACCGCCGCCGTCATCGTGGGGGAAATACAAAAAGCCGGAACAATCCCGGATATCCTCAATGCAAAGAAGCGTCTTCCATGGCTGATCAAAACACTGCTGGACTGCGGCGCCCGCCCGCGCATCGTCAGCCGGGTCATGACCCGGATCAGCGACACCATCGCCGAGCGCCTGATAGAGCTTTCCATTCAAGAAATGGGCCCGCCGCCGGCGCCGCTGTGCTTCATGGCGCTCGGGAGCGAAGGCCGGGGCGAACAGACGCTGGTCACCGATCAGGACAACGCTTTGATCTATGGTTCGCCTGCCGCCGAGGCGAACGATTCGCTTCAGAAGTATTTTCTCCGCCTGGGCGAAATTGTTTCGGCCGGACTCAATCAGGCTGGCTTCGCTTTTTGCGTCGGGAACGTCATGGCGCGCAATCCCAAATGGAATCGCCCGATTCAGGATTGGAAACATTATTTTCGCGATTGGATCACGCAGGCCAATCCGCAGGATTTATTGGAATTCAATACCTTCTTTGATTTTCGCTGTATTTGGGGCGAGTGGGAATTCGCCCGCGAACTGCGAGGAACCATACAGTCCTTAATAGCGGAACACCCTCCGTTTTTGCTTCACTTTGCGCAAAACGCTTTGCTCTATAAACCTCCCATCGGCTTATTCGGAAAAATTGTCGGCGAGTCCGGAGGAGATAGTTCGAATGCCATCAGTCTCAAGGAAGCGACTCTTCCGATAGTCAATTTTGCGCGCCTCTACGCTTTGCGCAATAACGTGAGCGAAACCAACACGCTCGATCGCCTCCGCCGGCTTTTAGAATTGCAGGCCATAAAAAAGGCTTTTTATGAAGAAATCGTGCAGGCCTACTCCTTTCTGATGGAACTCCGGCTGCGCAATCAAGCCTATGCATTGGCGGAAGGCCGCAAGCCCGACAACCTTCTCGACTTGAAAACCATCTCCTCCATGGAAGAAACACTGCTCAAGGAGTCCTTTTCCGTAATCGCCACCATACGAAAAAAGATCAGCTTCGATTTTCTTGGCCAAGCCTGATCTTTGATTCAACAGGCATCCGGGTGCATATATAATTTATCAATTCGGCGATAAATCCCTTGCCTTTGAAATAAGTTTCCTGCGATACTCGTCGACAAACCCAAGGAAATGCTTTTAGAATTAGGGTTTACACCAGGATGCATGTGTTTTTTATACAGTAGAGCTTTGGGATGTGCTTTGAAGGCGACTTGGTATCTATCGGCGCAAGATGAACCAGCGAGCTGGTTTGATTTTTCCGCTTGCGTGCGAACCTTGAAGATTTTCCAGAGATAAATAACACATCTAAATCCTGGATTGTCCGCCATGTGCAGGCCGTCTTCCGGAGCCGGGCTATGGTTCCGAGCGGAGGGCTGGGCTGTGCGGTTGTTCAAATAAAAATTGCGACAGGGAGAAAAAAATGCAACACCAACCGGCAACGGAGCTTGGCCGGGATTTATCCATCCCCAAAAAAACCAAGCTGGGAGTGATTCTCTTTCTAGTTTACCTGGCGATTTACGCGGGATTCGTGGTGGTTGGGACGCTTGCTACCAACGCTTTGGGCGTCCGAATTTTCGCGGACCTCAATCTGGCTGTTGTTTATGGAATGGCGCTCATCATTCTAGCCGCCGTTATGGGCCTTTTCTACAACTATTTCTGCACGAAGTATGAAGAGCAGATGCACCGCGGGGAGAAATTATGATTTATCAGGTTTCGCCAATTGCCATCGTGATCTTTATTATTTTTGTGCTTGCCGTATTGGGATTGTCTTTCTATTTCGCCCGGAAAGCCAAATCCGCCAGCGGGTATTATGCCGCCGGCGGACAGATCCACTGGGGAGTCAATGGAATTGCCTTTGCGGGCGATTATTTGTCGGCGGCCTCCTTTCTCGGAATCGCCGGCATGATCGCCTTCTATGGCTATGACGGATTTTTGTATTCCATCGGCTACCTTGCGGGCTGGGTTGTCGCATTGTTTTTGGTAGCAGAGCCTCTGAGGAGGCTCGGCAAATACACATTTGCCGACGCGCTGGACGCCAAATTCGACTCTTCGGCGATTAAATTGACGGCAGCCATCAGCACTTTAGTGGTGTCGATATTCTATTTGATTCCCCAAATGGTAGGCGCCGGCGCCCTGGTTACGCCGCTGCTGGGATTTCCCCATTGGGTCGGAGTCATTCTTGTCGGGTCCATCGTGATCTTCATCGTCTCAACCGCGGGGATGACGTCCACGACCTATGTGCAATTCATCAAGGGAGGCTTGCTGATCGTTTTTTCTCTGGCCATTGTAATATTTGTGCTCAACAAAGGCATAAAGCTGACGCCCGACAGCAACTATCATTCTTTCCTTGCTCTGAATGCGACCGTTGTGGAAGGGAAGGTAACAGGAACCTCGGACGCAGACTATTCCATTGCCGGCCAGCACAGCGTCGGAGAACTTGCCTTTGTCAAACTCGAAAAGGCAGGCGTCCAGTCCTGGTGGAAGCTGGGCGCAAAAGAGGATGGGCCGGTTTTAGAGGAAGCGCTTTCCATCGTTACGCCCAAGCAGGGCCCCAAGCTCTACAACGGCGAACCCCAGGAAGCTGGCAAGTTCTACCAGGTCGGGCATGCCAAAAAGATCGTCGTTGACGGACGCGAAGTCCAGGAGACCGGTCCTTTGGGGCCATTGGAATATCTTCGCACGCTCGAAGACTCTGAGATCGTCCGCTTCACGCAGAAAGCTTTTCAATTCGGCGACGACAAGGTGACGGTCTTTTATCAGAATGCAACCTCCGGGCGGGATATCATGCAGCCGGGGCTATACTATAAGCTGAAGAAAGGCGCCACCCCGTGGACCAGACTGGATTTCATATCGCTGATGCTGGCGCTTTTTTTGGGCACCTCGGCTTTGCCACACATCCTGATTCGATATTACACCGTTCCCAGTCAGAGGGCGGCCCGCAAATCAACGATCGTTGCGATTTTCGCAATCGGGGCTTTTTACATCCTGACGCTGTACATGGGCACGGGGGCGATGATCAACGGGGGCCTGGATGTTGAAAGCTCAAACATGTCCGCTCCGCTGTTGGCTAAAACTTTCGGCATGACCTTGTTTTCCATCGTTTCGGCAATCGCCTTTGCGACTATTTTGGGAACAGTCAGCGGCCTCATCGTCGCGGCTTCCGGCGCCGTCGCCCATGATTTCATGGACAAGTTCCTGAAAATCGACATGACGGAAAAAGGAAAAGTCAAAGCGGGAAGAATCGCGGCAGTGGCCGTTGGCATTATCGCGATCTTTCTGGGGATTCTATTCAAAAACCAGAACGTTAATTTTCTGGTAGGCTTGGCTTTTGCGATTGCAGCCTCCGCCAACCTGCCCGCCATTCTGATGATGCTTTTCTGGAAGAAAACGACTTCCAGCGGGATTTCCTGGGCTATCGTGGTCGGAACGCTGACGTCGCTTGGAATCATCCTTCTATCGCCGACGCTGTATGAGATTTACGGATTGAATCCACAGGACGCGCCGATCCCTTTGCAGAATCCGGGCATCATTTCGATTCCTTTGGGCTTCATTACTTTGGTTGTTGTTTCTCTGCTGACCCGCAACAAGCAATCCGTATCCGCGTCTTAAGCCGAATCGAGCCGCCGGGAGCATTGAATGCTTCTTTGGCCACGGAGAACACAGAGAGTCTATTATCTGTGTTCTCCGTGGCGGTTTTCCGTTCCTGCCCTTCATGGGTCGAGGCGGGAGGGCGATCGCAGCGGTCGGCCGGCGAGAGAGGCGCGGAAGGCGTAAATAACAATCGCGGCAAATATCGCAAGCGCAAAATACCTGTGGCTGGAATGCCAGGCGCCGACTTCAAACGTAAATGGGGAATCATCAAAAACCCTCGCGGCGAACAGAACAAACACTGCCGCGGAAAACCGAAACGCATCAGCAAAAAAACCAGAGTGCGCCATAGAAGAAGTCATAGGAATTATGGAGAACGGCGACGATTCTATGCGACCGGCCGCCGGAACGGAAAAATCTTTATGCAGCCGCTGAGATTCAGACAGCTGCATGTTGGCCTATTCTTCAAGGATTGAATCTGAAAGAGCTGGCAACCCCCTGATATGCGCCGCGTGATTTGGTTGCATCCAAAACGGTGAAAAGGATTATAATTGCCAAACACATCGGCTTGAACAAAGCCGGATCTTTTTCACTGGCGATTTTCACTGGGAACTCATCTGCAAAGCGAGGCGTCTATGAGTAGCCAATTGAGAATGCCTATCATCCAGCGAATTCTGGCAGTCTTTTTCTTGTCCGCCGCAGCGGCTTCACTGGCAATCGGGCGGCAAGACAATCCGGCCGCT
Organism: uncultured Acidobacteriota bacterium; assembly: GCA_964642735.1. Taxonomy (GTDB): domain Bacteria; phylum Acidobacteriota; class UBA6911; order UBA6911; family UBA6911; genus UBA6911. The sequence goes on along the minus strand of CAZXSV010000065.1, from coordinate 7,458 downwards.
TCTGAAAAAGCCTCTGTCTGGTGGGTCGACGCAGAAACCGGAAAGACTCTGTTCACCGACCTGGACATCGTGCGTTTCGACTGGGAGAGGCAGCTCTTTGAACTGACGCGCAGCCGGGCGATCGACCTGATGTCGACGCCCTCCGGGATTGAGAGAGATCTTATAGTCCGCGATTCGGAGGGGGAGATCTATCGAGGCTGCTATGGCAGCCCGTCGTCGGCGTCCTTTTGGAAACCCTGCAGCCCGTTCCTGATAACCGGATTGTGGCCAGGCGCACCAAGGCCGCCGTTGTACCAGATTATCGAAAGCAGCCGCGGCGAGTTTTATTCCGGATGGACAAAACTTCGATTCAACCAACGGTTAAAAGAACGCCTGCAGGCGACCGGAGCTCTCCGCAGCATCGGCGCCGACGGACAGGTCGCGCCGATTGAAGCCGCTTTCTATGGATCCTATAGCGAGGCTTTGAAACGCCGTGCAGCGGCGATACTGTTCCCCGAAACTGTTCGCCTCGGTCGAGACATCCGCCTCGTCCTGGTTTTGACAGAAGCCAGGATGCCCGGCGACCACACTTCCCCTCCCGCTCCGGATAAGGTGGAAGCCCGCGTCAAATTGCGATCGGAAAATGGCAAATCCGAGCGCCTTAAAACTTTCGCAATCCCGGTGGAAAATCTGTCCAAAGGATTCACCGGCACGCTGCCTCTCGCCGTCTGGCCATGGAGCGAATCGGGACCGTCGGTGGATTCAGAATTTACGCCGGGCCCTGCCGAGCTGGATATATCGCTCGTGGCCACGTTCAAGGCTTCCGGCGGCGTCCGGCAGACCGGCGAATGGAAAATGCTCGCGATCCCATTGCAGATTCTTCCCGGCGAACAGTAAGCGCCATCGCCATAGTCGCCCCCTGCCATCCATCTCGCCCGCCTGCAAATTACTGTATACGAAATATGTGCGGTTGGGTCAAATAACCCACTCCTTTGGCGTATTCAACCAAATCCGGCATCGGGTGTATTCCTAATTTATGCAGTTGGGTAGCTTCGCAATAAAATTAATAACCCTAAGTGGTTATATTAAAAATACTTATTCATATTAGAATTTTTCTCGCAAAAACCAGCCGGTCTGGAAGCTCATGTGCATATATTTTTCATAGAGAATCTGAGAATCCGGACAGATATTTACAGTGTTTGGAATTGCTGAGTCGAGGATTGTCCGGTGCAATTGAAATTACTCTCGCAGTTCAGGAAACGGGAAGTCAGAAGCGTCGCCGGCTTCCCTGGAGGCCTTTCATGAATGGCATACAACAAACAGTGATCTACGAACAAGCCATGGATTTGAAATTCCTTGACGAGATCTACAGCATTCCCGGCGGAGAAAAGATCAAGGATTGCATCCAGTGCGGCACATGCAGCGGGTCGTGCCCCGTGTCGTGGGCGATGGAGGAAACGCCCCGGCAAATCTTCGCCATGATCCGGGCGGGAATGAGGGACAGGATCCTGGACAGCCTTACAATCTGGACTTGCGCTTCCTGTTATCAGTGCGTGCACCAGTGCCCGCAGGAAATCAAGATCACAGACATAATGTACATTCTCAAAAGGCTGGCGATCCGGGAGAACCGGAAGAGGAGCAAAAAAGCAGGCGCTCTTTCAAAAACATTCGTCGATCTTGTCAACAGCAAGGGACGCAACCACGAAACTTCCCTGATGGTGAAATACATGCTCGCGACAAATCCTCTGGGCTCCGTCGGCGCCGCGCCGGTTGGAATGAGTTTGTTTACGCATGGACGCCTTCCCTTGTTCGGGAAACGGGTGAAGGATATCAAGGGCCTCAGGAAAATCCTGGCTAAAGCCCAAAAATTGGGAGGTGAATAATGCGCTACGCCTATTTTCCGGGATGTTCGCTGGAAGCGACCGGGAAGCCCTATGATGAATCGGTGGCGGCAGTGGCAAAAGTTCTAGGAATGGAACTGGTTGAACTGGAGGATTGGAATTGTTGCGGCGCCACGGCCTATATGAGCGTCAATGAAGTTCTCTCCTTCAGTTTGAGCGCCCGCAATCTCTGCCAAGCAAAAAAAACGGGAGACGCTCTGGTCACACCGTGCAGCGCCTGTTACACGAATCTTCGCAAAACCGAAGCTTACATAGCCCAGTTCCCGGAACTAAAAAAGGAAGTGAACGAAGCGCTTGCCGAGGCGAATCTGCACTATGACGGAGGCGTAGTCACAAAGCACTTTCTTCAGGCCGTCATGGAAGATATCGGCGTCGAAAACATCAAATCGCATATAAAACATCCACTCGCGGGATTGAAAGTGGCGCCCTATTACGGCTGCCAGATTGTGCGACCTTATGCGTTTGAAGAAAGCGTCGACAATCCGATGATGCTGGACGACCTTCTTTCAGCCCTCGGCGCAACCCCGACTTACTATCCCCTGAAAACGAGGTGTTGCGGCGGATCGCTGATGGGAACGCGCGAAGATGTCGCGTTGCGGCTTTGCCGGAACCTGCTTCTCTGCGCTCAGCAGGGCGGCGCCCAGTGCATCGCGGTGACCTGCCCGCTATGCCAGCTCAATCTCGACGCCTATCAAGCCAAAATCAACAAAACCTACGGGACGAAATTCAACCTCCCGATCTTGTATTTCACTCAATTGATGGGCCTTGCCTTTGGACTGGACTCCAAGGATTTGGCCATGAACGATTGCATTGTCCCGGCAAGGGAAGTCATTGCTCAATATGAATTTGCGTAAGGAGACCGCATGGGTACCAAGATCGGCGTTTACGTTTGTCATTGCGGCACCAACATCTCCGGCAAGGTGAATGTGGATGAGGTGACGGAATTCGCCAAAACCCTGCCCGATGTGGCGATCGCCAGAAACAATAAATTCATGTGCTCCGATCCGGGCCAGATCCTTATCGAAGAAGATATCAAGAACTTGGGCCTCGAGCGCATTGTGGTGGCGTCCTGTTCCCCGCTCATGCATGAACCCACGTTCCGGGGCGCATGCGAGAGAGCCAACGTAAACCGCTATATGTTCCAGATGGCCAACATCCGGGAGCACTGTTCCTGGGTGACGGTGGATCCGAACGCCGCAACGGAAAAGGCCAAAGCTCTGGTAGCTGGAGCCGTGGCTAAAGCCCGGGGACTTGTTTCCCTGCCGCATAAAACCGTTCCCGTGAATCCTGCGACGCTGGTGGTCGGAGCGGGAATCGCCGGAATTCAGGCGGCCCTCGACATCGCCGATTCCGGGCGCACCGTATATCTGGTCGAAAAGGAGCCTTCGATCGGCGGGCACATGGCGACCTTCGACAAGACGTTTCCGACTCTGGATTGCGCCGCCTGCATCCTGACGCCCAAAATGGTCCAGGTCGGGAAGCACAAGAATATCAAGCTGATGACCTCCAGCGAAGTGGAAGAGGTCAAGGGATTCGTCGGCAATTTCCAGGTGAAAATCCGGCGCAAAGCCACTTATGTGGATCACAGCAAGTGCACGGGTTGCGGGCTGTGCTGGGAATCGTGCCCCGCGAGGATGATCCCCGGGAAGCGCGTCATCCGGAAAGGGAAACTGATCATCGGCGCGACCAAAGGAGCTATTGCCAATTCCAATGGACGGAATGGCAATCATAGGGGATAGCACCGTTCATGGTTCAAATGACGAGCTTGAAATCGATGACGATCGTGGATGTGCGTGAAATTCTCAATGCGGATGTACTGAGCGGCGACGACCTTTCCGCCAGGGTGATGGATGTGGGCGCAGCGGATTTGTTGAGCGATGTGCTGGCGATGAGCAAAACCGGATCGCTTCTTCTCACCGGGCTCGTCAGCACGCAGGTGATCCGAACGGCGGTCGTGGCGGATCTATGCGGAGTGGTCTTCGTGCGCGGGAAGAAGCCCGGCGCCGAGATCCTCGCGCTGGCCAAAGAATCGAATATTCCCGTCCTGGGCACGCCGCTGACGATGTTTGAGGCGGCCGGTCGGCTGTACAAGGCAATCGCAGAGAATCATGCATGAGGAATTCGAAAGCGTCTATCAGGTTTTGGGAAGGGATTTCACCAATGCCGGCAAAGTGTCGACCGCAATCAAAGACACGCTCAAACGTATGGGAGTCCACCTCGCCGTGGTGCGGCGAGTGGCCATCATATCCTATGAGGCGGAGATGAACGTCGTCATGTACGCGACGCGAGGCAAGGTTTTGCTGAACGTGAGCCCTGAAGAGGTCGTTCTGACAATCCACGACGAGGGCCCCGGCATTCCGAACGTGACGCTGGCGATGCAGGAGGGGTGGTCGACCGCCACGCCCGAAATGAGGGAAATGGGATTCGGCGCGGGCATGGGGTTGCCGAATATCCAGAGAAACGCGGACGAGTTCAATATTGAATCGGAAGTCGGCCTCGGCACCCGGTTGTTTATCCGGGTAAGGCAAATATAAGGGCTGAAAAAGATGGTCGCCCAATATCATCATTCGTTGAGATTCGACGTCAGCCGCTGCGACGGGTGCATGTCCTGCATGCGGGCCTGTCCCACGGATGCAGTCCGGATCCGAAAGGGACACGCCGTGAAACTGGCGGACCGATGCATCGATTGCGGCGAATGCATCCGCGTTTGCCCGCGTTCCGCCATCGTTCCGCTGACCGACCAGATGGCGGACCTGACAAAATTCAAAATAAAAGTGGCAATCCCCTCCGCGGTTCTTCACGCTCAATTCGACCAGGAAGTCTTCCCCAGCGTGATCTTCTCAGCCCTGAAACAATGCGGCTTCGACTATGTGGAGAGCGCTTCGCCCGCGTGCGACGCCGTATCGATCACCACCGAGATTTTCCTTAACGAGTACCGCGGCCAATACCCCCTGATTTCTTCCTTTTGCCCGACAGTCGTGCGCCTGGTGCAGGTGAAATACCCCGAACTCGTCGATCAGCTTCTTCCGGTGCTGTCGCCCAGAGAAATTTGCGCTCGAGCGGCCAAATCGCGCTTGTCCCAAAAGACAGGGCTTCCGGAAGACCAGATCGGCGCGATTTACATCACTCCATGCCCGGCCAAAATCGTCTCAATTCTGGAGCATCCCGGGATGCAGCGATCCTATTTGGACGCAGCCGTTTCGATTTCCGACCTTTTTCAAACGCTGGCGGCGGCTGTTTCGAAAGTCCAGGAGACGGAGTATAGAATCGATTCCGTGGAATCGGCGTCAGGATTGAGCTGGGCTTTCCTCGGCAAATTCCCCAGCCTGCTGCCGGCTGAAAACACCCTGTCGGTGGCAGGTCTGCCGAACGTCATCCGGATCCTGGACGACGTTGAAAAAGGGCGGCTCCGAAAATATCGCTACATCGAATGCCACGCATGCCCGGAAGGGTGCGTCGGAGGCTGCCTGACGGTCGAAAATCCCTATGTGGCGCGCGCAAAGGCCATCAAGCTTCAGCAGAATCTCCCGGCCGGCTGCATTGTCGACCGGAAAGAGGTGGAAGCCTCCTATCGCAGGAAAGAATCGCTTATGGACGAGTGCCTCACCAGCCGTCCTTTGCGCCCGCTGGACGAGGATATTTCCAAAGCCATCCTCAAAATGAAAGAAAGGGATCGCCTCCTCGCCGAACTGCCCGGGATCGATTGCGGCGCCTGCGGCGCCCCTTCCTGCCGGGCTTTCGCCGAAGATGTCGTCATCGGCGAGACGGAAAAGGAGCTTTGCGTCTTCTTCTGGCAGAAAGAGCTTTTGGACCGCATCGAACAGATTGCGGGTCTCGTCCGGACTCAAAGACAGACGATCGGGGGGGGGCAGCCATGAATGTCGCCGAAGCCGCGCAATTGATTCAAGGCTCGCTGGTCGCGGGATCCGCTGCAGCCGGGCGTGAAGTCCTGGGCGGCTATGCGTCGGATCTTTTGTCGGATGTGATGGCCAACAGCCGGGAAGGGGACTTGTGGATCACGCTTCAGAAGCATGTGAACATCGTTGCAGTAGCCCAACTGAACAGTCTCGCGGCCATCGTCCTGGTGAACAGCCGCAAGCCCGAACCCGACACGACAGCCAGGGCCGAAGAAATGGGCGTGCCGATCCTATCCACGCCGCTGGGGGCGTTTGACGCAGCCGGGATCCTTTTCAACTCGGGAATTTGCGGAAGGAGGCCGGCCTGAAAGTGTTCATGCTCGATACGCACATCCACACTTGCCTTTCGCCCTGCGCGGAAATCGACATGCATCCCGCCGCGCTGGTGGACGCGGCAGTCCAGGCCGGACTGGATTCCATCGCCGTATGCGACCACAACTCGGCCGAAAACATAGGAGCGGTGCAGCGGGCAGGCTGCGCGGCAGGGCTGGCTGTCATCCCGGGAATGGAAATAACCAGCGCCGAAGAAGTGCATGTTTTGGGGCTGCTGCCTAATCTCGAAGCCGCCATGGCTCTTCAGTCGAAGGTGTATCGGTCGCTGCCGGGTCAAAATGACGAAAATTTTTTCGGCATGCAGGTCATCGCGAACGAGTTCGCCGAAGTCCTCGGATTCAGCGATCGCCTGCTTTCCGGCGCGACGACCATGAACCTGACCGAAGTGGTCGCCGCCATCCATGGATTCGACGGATTGGCGGTCGCTTCCCATGTCGACCGGGAAGGATTTGGGATTATTGGCCAGCTGGGGTTCATTCCTCCGGATCTGGATCTGGATGCCATTGAAGTTTCGCAAAAGACTCCGCTGCCCGAGGCGAGACTTTCATTCGCGCCCGCGGGAGAGCATCCCATTTTATGCGCTTCCGACGCTCACGAACCGAAAGATGTCGCCAGGGCCGCCACCTTTGCGTTTATGGAAGCATCCACCCTGGAGGAATTGCGCAAGGCGCTGGCCGGAAAAGACGGCAGGGCGATTCTCGGGGGGGGCAGGCCCATGGAAGACCTGGCATTGCACATCTTGGACATCGCACAAAACAGCCTGGAAGCCGGCGCCGGAATGATTGAAATCGAAATTCGGGAAGATGCGGCGGCCGACCGGTTGCATATCGAAATCAGGGACAATGGCAGGGGAATGGATCCCGAAACGCTCGCAAAAGCGGCGGATCCTTTTTTTACCACGCGGACGACCCGCCGAGTCGGGATGGGGCTGCCGCTTCTTGCTGCGGCCGCAAAAGCGGCCGGCGGATCGCTGTCCATCGATTCCAAACCAGCAAGCGGAACCTCAATCCGGGTCGACTTTCAACGCAGCCATATCGACCGGGCGCCACTCGGAGATATTGAAACGACTCTCATGGTTTTGCTGGCCGGGCGGCCGGATGCGAACATACGTTTCCGCCATTGCGTGAACGAAAAGATTTTTGAACTTCAATCCCGGGACTTCATCCTTGCGGAAATCGATTTGGCTTCGCCTGACGGGCTCGCGACACTGCGCGAGGCGATCCGAAGAGGCGAAGCCGGGCTGCTGGGAAAACAGGCTTAACCCGCATTATTCATGAAGGTTCGTAGCGAGGAGGCGCAGACGGGCATGGATACAAGGCGCGCGACCG